>DGRX01000018.1 GCA_002391235.1 Treponema sp. UBA4377 | reverse complement strand
TCAAAAGCATTTTTGCCCGGTTCACAAGGCGTATCTCTTCCATCTTGACCTTTAGCTTTGTCGTTTGGCTTGAAAGAATTTGCGCCTTGTATTGAACGGCAATCGCGGCCTTAATCATGTTGTAAAAATAAAATTGGTCGGACGGCCAGTTCACCGTAAGAACGCCGCTCGTTTCAACGCGGTAGCTTACTTCCTCAAAAAGCTGCGGCGGTGCAAGCAAAAGAACCGCGCCAAGGGAGCCTGAAATGTCAATCGCAAAATCGGCGCCTTCGCCGTCCGCGTAGTCGGCGATTACGATGTTGTAGACCCGCTCGGCGCAAAGGCGGCGCGCTTCGTTAAAGTCGTTAGTCGTTTGCGCGTCGAACGCTGGCGGCGCGAGCAAGGCGCAGGCGTTTTGAGAAATCTTTGAATCTTTTGCAACCAGCAAAACGCTGAGCGAATCAAAAGCCATTTTAGAAACCGAGCGCCTTCTTTACAAAATCGCTTTGGCTTGCCAGCTTTTTCGCTTCCGCCAAACTTTTGGGCAGCGTTTTAAGCGCCGACTTTTTTTGCGCGAACAAGTTTTCGGCGGCTTCCGCAGGCGGCTCCAAATTGTTTTTAATGCCGTCAAGCGCGGCGTGAATCAAAAGCGTAAAGGCCAAGTAAACGTTGCATTCGCTGTCGGCGGAACGGATTTCAAACCTTGGCTCTTCTTTTGTAGATGGAACGCGTATGAAGGCCGAGCGGTTTTCATTTCCCCACGCGATGATGTTGGGCGCCTTGTGCTCTCCAAGCCGCTGGTAGGAATTTTCGGTGGAATTAAGGTAAAACGAAATTTCTTGGGCGCGGCTTAAAATGCCCGCAAGCGCGTTTTTTGTCTTTGACGAGTCCGAGCAAGAAATGTTTATGTGAAAGCCGCTTCCGGCCTTGTCCAAAATCGGCTTTGGGCTAAAGTCGGCGTACAAGCCGTTTTGCGCGGCGCGGGCGCGGACAATCCACTTAAAGGTCGCGGCGTTGTCGGCTGCGGTAACCGCGTCGGAGTAGTGAAAGTCGATTTCGTTTTGGCCCGGGCCTTCCTCGTGGTGGCTGGCTTCAGGCTGCATTCCCATTTCTTCCAAGGTAAAGCAAATTTCGCGGCGAATGTTCTCTCCCTTGTCTTCGGGAGCGATGTCCATGTAGCCCGCGTTGTCAAAAGGAATTTTTGTCGGCTCTCCTTTTTCGTCCAGCTTAAAAAGATAGAATTCGATTTCTGTTCCGAACATGAATTCAACGCCTGAGTCTTTGGCGGCCTTTACCGCGTTTTGCAAAATCGCGCGCGAATCCTTTTCGTAGGCGCGGCCGTCGGGGTAGCGGATGTTGCAAAACATTCTGGCCACCTTTCCAGTGTTGGGCCGCCAAGGCAGGACGGACAAAGTTGTCGGATCCGGGTGCAGGAACAAGTCGGATTTTTCCGGGCTTTCAAAGCCGTAAATCGCGGAAGCGTCAAAGCTGACTCCGTTTTTAAAAGCGTTTTCCAACTGGCTTGCCAAAATCGAAACGTTCTTTTGAACGCCGCTCAAGTCAAAAAACGCAAGCCTGATAAACTTAATGTCTTCCTCGTTTACATAATCCAAAACATCGCTTTCTGAATACATAGTTTCCTCGCTATCTATTATTCTAACTTTAAATCTTTTTGATGTCCACCAGCGCCATCTTGTCTTCGGTAAAGCCGGCTGCCAAAGATTCGGCAAGCGCTGTGGCCGTGTCCAAGCTTGTAAGGCACTCTATGTCGCGCTCCACCGCGTGACGGCGGAACTTTACGCTTTCCGCGTCGGGGTTTCTTCCCTTTGCGGAGGTTGAGATTACGTAGGCGATTTTTCCGCTGTCAAGAAGCGTTATGATGTTGTCGTTTGGGTCTTCGTGAACTTTCGCAACTCTTTTTACAGGAAGGCCGCTTCGCTCTATAGTGTCGGCGTTTCCGCTTGTTCCGTAGAGAACAAAGCCCAAGTCGTAAAAGCGCTTGGCCAAAGCCGGAATCTCGCGCAAGTCGGTTTTCTTTACGCTGAACAAAACGCCGCGCGGGCATGAATCGTCGCCTTCGTTTTCTTTTGGCCGAATGATTTTCATTCCGGCCGCGACCATTCCCTTAAAAAGCGCCTCTTCGCGCGTGGGGGCGATTCCCAAAACTTCGCCGGTGGACTTCATCTCTGGTCCCAAAGCGGTGTCAACGTCGGTAAGCTTTTCAAAGCTAAAGACAGGAACTTTTACGGCGAAGTAATTTGGAGCGCGGTAGAGGCCTGTTCCGTAACCCATGTCGCAAAGGCGCTCGCCCATCATCGCGCGCGTCGCAAGGGCCACCATCGGAATGCCTGTAACCTTGCTTATGTACGGAACGGTGCGGCTGGAGCGCGGATTGGCTTCGATTATGTAAAGCTCGTCGTTCCAAATCAAGTACTGAATGTTCACGATTCCCTTTGTGCCAAGAGCCAGCGCCAAGTCAGTTGTTTGCTTGACGATTTTTTCTTTTAAATGCTCGGGGATTGACCAGCTTGGGTAGACAGCGATTGAGTCGCCGGAGTGGATTCCTGTCCGCTCTACGTGCTGCATGATTCCCGGAATCAAAACGTCTTGGCCGTCGCAAATTCCGTCAACTTCAAGTTCCGTTCCTTCCATGTATTTGTCAATCAAAACCGGGTTCTCAATTTTTTGCCGCAAGATTATCGCCATGTATTCCTTTACGTCGGCGCTTGTGTTGGCGATGATCATGTTTTGTCCGCCAAGAACGTAGCTGGGCCGCAAGAGGACTGGGTATCCGATTCGCGCCGCGGCCTCCAAGGCTTCCGATTCTGTGAATACCGTGACTCCGCGCGGCCTCAAAATTCCAAGCTTGTCGCAAAGTTCCTCAAAGCGCTCGCGGTCTTCGGCAAGGTCAATCGAGTCCGCGCTTGTTCCCAAAATAGGAACGCCCTGCGAGTCGAGGAACTTTGTAAGGTTTATCGCGGTTTGCCCTCCAAAGGCCGCGACGACTCCGACCGGCTTTTCCACGCGGATTACGTTCATCACGTCAGGGCCAGTGAGCGGCTCAAAGTAAAGGCGGTCGGCCGTGTCAAAGTCGGTCGAAACGGTTTCGGGATTGTTGTTCACGATGGCCACGTCGTAGCCAAGTTCTTTTAAGGCGCGGACGCATTGGACGCTCGCGTAGTCAAACTCAATTCCCTGTCCTATGCGGATTGGGCCGGAGCCAAGAACCAGGATTGTCTTTTTGCGCTCCCGCTCCGCAAGGTATTCCTCCGCCTCGTTGTCGCCGCCAGTCGTGGAATAAAAGTAGGGCGTTTCGGCGGAAAACTCGCCCGCGCAAGTGTCGACCATTTTAAATGAGCGCGGCGGGTAGAGGAGGCCGCCCTTGTCGCCGAGGCCTTTTTCCTTTTCAATTATTCCTTGTATTTTCCATAGGAACCACTTGTCGATTTTTGTGATGTCGTGGATTTCTTGGACCGACAAAAGGCCTCGCTTTAGCGCTTGGTAAATCGCGAATATTCTTTGGTCCGAGCATTGTCCGACGCGGGAAATTATTTTTTGATTGCTTTCGTTCTTAAACGCAGGAAGGTCGAGTGAGGATGTTTTTAGTTCCGCTCCGCGAACCGCTTTTAAAAGCGCCTCCTCAAAGCTTTGGCCAATCGCCATGACTTCGCCGGTGGCCTTCATTTGCGTTCCCAAGTCGCGCTTGGCGTAAACGAATTTGTCAAAGGGGAACTTTGGCATTTTAACGACGACATAGTCCAGCGCCGGCTCAAAGCATGCCTTTGTCTTTTTTGTGACAAAGTTGGGAATCTCCGAAAGCGTAAAGCCGACCGCGATGAGCGCCGCGACTTTTGCTATCGGGTAGCCCGTAGCCTTGCTGGCCAATGCTGACGAGCGCGAGACGCGGGGGTTCACTTCGATAACGGCGTATTCAAACGAGTCTGGGTTTAGCGCGAACTGGCAGTTGCAGCCGCCTTCGATTTTAAGCTCGCTGATTATGTTGAGCGCGGCGCTTCTAAGCATTTGATACTCTTTGTCGGCCAGCGTCAAGGTCGGCGCGACGACGATTGAGTCTCCAGTGTGAACGCCTACAGGGTCAACATTTTCCATGGAGCAAACTGTGATTACGTTTCCTTCGCCGTCGCGCATCACTTCAAATTCGATTTCCTTCCAGCCGGCGATGCATTTTTCAACAAGTATTTGGTGTATCGGGGAACGGTGTAAGCCGTTTCTTACTATCTCGTCAAGCTCGCGCTCGCTGTTGCAAATGCCGCCGCCAGTTCCGCCAAGAGTGAAGGCAGGCCTTATGATTGCCGGAAGTCCGATTTCGTTGTGGACAAAGTCTATCGCGTCCTGGTAGTTTGTCACGACCTTTGACGGAATAACCGGCTCGCCGATTTTTTCCATCGTGTCCTTAAAGAGCTGGCGGTCTTCGGCCTTGTCAATCGTTTCGGGAACGGCTCCCAAGAGGCGGACTTTGTGGGAATCCAAAAAGCCGCTTTTGGCCAATTCCATGCTTAGCGTAAGTCCGGTCTGGCCGCCCAAAGTCGAAAGCAGGGAGTCGGGCTTTTCCTTTTCTATGATTCGTTCCACCGTCTTAAGCGTAAGCGGCTCGATGTAAATCTCGTCCGCCATGCTTTTGTCCGTCATAAGGGTGGCCGGATTTGAGTTTACAAGAACGACTTCCAAGCCCAGCGACTTTAGCGCGCGGCAGGCCTGGTTTCCCGCGTAGTCAAATTCCGCCGCCTGCCCTATAATGATCGGCCCCGAGCCGATGACCATAACCTTGTGGATATTTGGATTCAACGCCATTGTATGCTCCAAAAAAAATAGCGACCCCATAAATTGAGGTCGCCATTGACTTCCATAAAAAGGAACAAGTTAGCAGGGGAGGGACTTGAACCCCCGGCCTTCGGGTTATGAGCCCGACGAGCTTCCAACTGCTCCACCCTGCGTCGTAAGCCCGAATATATTAGCGGTTTTCGCTTTTTTTGTCAAGCGCTATTCTTGACAAATCAAAAGGCGGGCAATAAAATGCGGGGAAGGAGTTTGTATGGGAATTATAAAGAAGATTTTTTTTGCGGCGGCGCTTTTGGCCATTTTCCCTTTGGCTGCGCAGGAGGGAGCGGGCAAAGGCCTTAAGGTTGAGGCTGTTTCCGTAAAAGAGGTGGACCTCTATGTTTTGGCGGCTGACAGCAAATGGGACGCGCCTATCCAACTTGTTTTCTTTAATGAAAAAAATTCCATTCCTTATATGAATTTGGAGATGGCCTTTTATTTTTTTGACAAGGCGTTGGAATTTGTGGACGCTGACAAGGGCCATGACCACACATATTCGGTCAACGGAAACACTGCCGTCTTTACGAGGGAGAACGGATCCTACGCGCGTTTTGACGCCAACGACGGAAGCGTGACTTTTTCCGATTATGACATGCTTTGCAGGTTCTCGGCCGCAAAAAACGGCGGAGACCTTTTGACAAACTATCCGCATCAAAAAGGAGCCAACGGAGCTCTCCGCGTGGATCTTTTGGAACGCCAGGCTCAAAACGCGACTGTCTCTAAAAAGCGCGGTCAACTTAGAATAGAGCTTTATAAAAAATATGGAATTCCAATGTACAAGCATGAGGGAATTTTCTTCCTTCCAATTTCAACTATATCAGACTTGTTTTTTAGCGAATACGGCTTGTGCTTGGCCTACAACGGCAATAATTTGTTCCTGCTGCATGCGGACGAACCTTTTGCGGACAAGTCAAAAAATTCCAAGGGAAAAACCATCGAGCAGCTTTTTTACAAGAGCGACAAAAAAAATTATGACGCGGACTTGGCGCTCTTTAACTATCAAGAGCTGATTATGATGCTTGAAATAAAGTACGGCCTTACGGACCAGGTTTTGGAAAACGCCCGCTATGACGAGTTTTTTGAAAAGCATGGATTGAAGCAAAGATTTTTGGCTGGAAAGCCCAAGGCCGCGGAAGAGGTTTTAAAAGAGTTCATTGTAATTTACCTTGACGACATGCATTGCGTTATGAAGTCTCCGAGTCCCTACGTAGGAAAGTCTTTTGAAACTCGCGTTATGATGGACAAGGAAGTTCCCAAGACGGAATACTGGAAGCCCTTCCTTGAGGGATTGGAGCATGACAAGAACGCCCGTTCCAGAACGAATGTCGTAGACCGCTCTGGCAGCCCTGTTCCTTACATGGAGATTGGCGACACGGCTTATGTGACGTTTGACAGCTTTGAAAACTTTTTGGACAACCACAGCTTTTACTACGGTGAAAAAATCCAAGATGAAATGGACGATCTTTTAAAAGAAAGCGATCCAGTGGCCATCGCTTACTACGCCAACTCTTTGATAACCAGGCAAGGAAGCCCGATAAAAAATGTCGTGATTGACATCAGCCTCAATACGGGCGGAAGCCTTGACTCGGCCATGTACCTTTTGAGCTGGATCCAGGGATACGCCCGCCTGGACATCGCCAACAGCAAAATCGGCTCGGAGTATTCCAACACTTACCGCGCCGACATTGACCTTGACGGCGCGATTACAAGCAAGGACTCGCTCGCCTCCAGGCATTTGAACGTTTATTGTGTTGTCAGCGCGGCGACTTTCTCTTGCGGAAACCTTATGGCCAGCTGCCTTAAGGAAAGCAAGGCGGCCAAACTTGTCGGAAGAAAGACAAGCGGCGGCGCGTGCGTGGTTCAATCCTGCATAACGCCGGACGGAACTTCCTTTACCTTTTCGGGCAACTATAAATTTTCCGCGGTCAGGGACGGAAAGTATTATACAATTGACGGAGGCGTCGAGCCTGACTATCCGATTGAGGACGCGAAAAAAATGTACGACCGCGCTTGGCTCACCGATTACATCAAGAGCTTAAAGTAGAGCGCAAGCCGAGCTAGTCTGCGACAAAAAAAGGCGGCCTTGAGGCCGCCCTTTTTTGTCTTTAAACGCTTTTTGTTTAGCGCTTCACTTCAACCTTTTGAACTTTCCAAATGTCGCGGACATAGTCTTCGATTGTGCGGTCGCTTGAGAACTTGCCGGAATTGGCGATGTTGATTAGGGCCTTTTTTGCCCAAGCCTTTTGGTCGGCGTAGGCGGCCACGACTTTTTCGTGGGCCTGGCAGTAAGCGCCAAAGTCGGCCAAAACGTAGTAAACGTCGGGGCGCTGGCCTTCGACGCCGTAAACCAAAGAATCGTGCAATTCCTTGAAGATTTGGCGCGACTGGTCGTAGGTTCCGTCAACAAGCTGTTCGACAACCTTGTTCAAGGCCGGATTTCTGGCAAGGCATTCCTGCGGGTTGTAGCTGTGCTCGGCTTCCATCTTGATGATTTCGTCGCTCTTAAGGCCAAAGACAAAGGCGTTTTCCTCGCCGGCCTCGCGCACGATTTCGATGTTGGCGCCGTCAAGCGTTCCCAAGGTAAGGGCGCCGTTGACCATGAACTTCATGTTGCTGGTGCCCGAAGCCTCAAAGCCCGCGGTGGAAATCTGCTCGCTGACGTCGGCGGCCGGGAAAATCTTTTCGGCGATGCTTACGCAGTAGTTTTCGATAAAGACAACGCGAAGCTTTCCGCGAACGCGGCGGTCGTTGTTTACGCGGTCGGCCACAGTGTTAATCAACTTTATGATGCTCTTTGCGCGGCGGTAGCCAGAGGCGGCCTTGGCGCCAAAGATAAAGGTGCGGGCCGGCGGATTGTAGTTGGGGTCGTCAAGCAAGCGGTTGTAAAGGTACATGATGTGCAGGACGTTCAAAAGCTGTCTCTTGTATTCGTGCAAGCGCTTTACCTGGACGTCAAAAATGCTGTCCGGGTCAAGGAAGTCGTTCTGCGTGTGCTTGAGGAAGTCGGCCAAAATCTGCTTGTTCTCATGCTTGATTTTTACAAGCTCGTTCAAGCTTTCCTCGTCGTCGGCGAATTTTTCCAAGCCCTTGAGCTTTGTCAAATCCTTTTCCCAGCCGTGGCCGATTCTCTTTGTGATGAATTCGGCGAGCGTGGGGTTGGCGTTCAAGAGCCAGCGGCGCTGGGTGATTCCGTTTGTCTTGTTGTTGAACTTGGCCGGATAAAGTTCCGCCCAGTCCTTAAGTTCCTGAGTCTTAAGAAGCTCGGTGTGAAGCTCGGCCACGCCGTTGACGCTAAAGCAAGCGTGAATCGCAAGCCAAGCCATCTTGACCTTTCCGTTTCCGATGATTGACATGCGGTTTTGTCGGTCGTAGTCGTCGGGATACTTTTTGCGGAGGTCGTCCACAAAGCGGCGGTTGATTTCTTCGACAATTTGGTAGATGCGGGGCAAAAGTCCCTGGAAGATTTCAATCGGCCACTTTTCCAAGGCCTCGGCGAGAATCGTGTGGTTTGTGTATGCGAATGTCTTTGTGACAATGTCCCAAGCTTCGTCCCAGCTAACTCCGTACTCGTCCATCAAAATGCGCATGAGTTCCGGAATCGCGACAACCGGGTGCGTGTCGTTCAACTGGATTACGTGAAGCTCGGGGAATTTTCGGAAGTTTGTTCCGTAGTTGGCCACAAAGTGGTGGACCAAGTCCTGCAAGCTCGCGCTGGAGAAGAAGTACTGCTGCTTTAGGCGCAGGGCCTTTCCGCTGGGGCCGTTGTCGTTAGGATAAAGGACGCGGCTGATGTTTTCGGCGGAATTTTGGCGCTCGACGGCGCGGTTGTAGTCCATGTTGTTGAAGAGCTGTAAGTCAAAGCCGTTGGGGCTGGTGGCTTCCCACAAGCGCAGCGTGTTTACGGTGTTTGTTCCGAATCCTACGATAGGCATGTCGTAGGGAGTCGCCGTGACTTCCTCGGCGTTTTCTATATAATAGCGGTTTTGTCCGTCGGGAGTTTTTCCGTAGGCGATGTTTCCGCCAAAGCGGACAGTCACGGCCAAGTCGCTGCGCTTGGTTTCCCAAGGATCGCGGTGGCGAAGCCAGTTGTCGGGATACTCAACCTGGTAGCCGTCCTCGATGTGCTGCTCGAACATTCCGTACTCGTAGCGGATACCGTATCCGTGTCCGGGGTAGTCCAAGGTTGCGAGCGAGTCCAAGAAGCAGGCGGCCAAGCGTCCAAGGCCTCCGTTTCCAAGGCCGGCGTCGGGCTCCTGGTCTTCGACCAAGTTGTAGTCGATGTTCATGTTTTTAAGGACGTCTTTTACCGCGTCCTTGATTTGCATGTTGATGAGGTTGTTTGAAAGCGCGCGGCCCATCAAGAATTCCGCCGACAAATAGTAAACTTGGCGGACGGGCTTTTTTTCGTATTCGGCGCGGGTCGCCATCCAGTTTTCCAAGATGAACTCGCGGGTCGATGCGGCTACCGCGTCGTACAAGTCGTGGATGTTGGCGTGGGAAATGTCCTTGCCGTATTGTCTCTTAAGGCGGCCCTCCAAGGCGCTCTTAAATTTCTCTGAATCAAACTCCATTTCTTCCTCCGGAATTGTAATTTAGGCAAATATTATTATAATTTTATCAGCAAATCATATAAAATTCAAGCAAAATCGGTGAATTTTGTTACTTTTTTGCCACCGCCATCAAAAGCACAAAGGAATTTGCGGGAATCACGTAGCGGTTTTGGACTTGCAAAACTTCCTCCGCTCCGTCGGCCGCGACTTCCTCTCCGGCCGGAAACGAAGTGTCCACGACGCGGGCCCAGGCCTTTCCGTCTTCGGGCGTGGGAAGAATCAAGTTCATGTCGTGGGTGTCGGTGTTGGCCGCAAGGTAAAAGTCCTTGTCAAATTCGCGTCCGTAAATCACGCAGGCCAAAAAGCGGTTCAGCTTGGACCAATCGGGCATGCGGCCGTCAAAGTCGTACCAAACCACGTCCACGCCGCGCTTTTTTTCCTCCGCGCTTTCGCCAAAAAAGTCTTTTCTGCTGAACGTTGGATGCGCTTTTCGCAAGTCTATCATTCGGCGCGTAAAGTCCAGGATTTCCTTGTTCTTTTGCTGGAACGACCAGTCAAACCAAGAGGTTTCGTTGTCCTGGCAGTAGGCGTTGTTGTTTCCGTTCTGGCTTCGGCGGAACTCGTCTCCGCCCAAAAGCATCGGAACTCCCTGCGAAAGCATCAAAATCGCGATGAAATTCTTTATCTGCCGCTTGCGCAAGGCCTCGATCTTGGCGTTGGTGCATTCGCCCTCAAAGCCGTGGTTGTAGGAATTGTTGTTGTCGCTTCCGTCGCGGTTTTCCTCGCCGTTTTCGTCGTTGTGCTTGCCGTTGTAGCTTACGACATCGTTCATCGTAAAGCCGTCGTGGCAAGAAACGTAATTGATAGAGGCGGCGGGGCTTTTTCCGTTGTGAAAGTACAAGTCGCTTGAACCGGTGATTCTAGTGGCCGCCGCCGTGGACGTGAATTCGTCTCCGCGGACAAAGCGGCGTATGTCGTCCCTAAAGCGGTCGTTCCATTCGGACCAGCGGCCTCCCGGAAAGTATCCGACTTGGTAGCCGCCGCCCGCGTCCCAGGGTTCGGCGATTATTTTTGTGTTGGCCAAAATTGGGTCGACGGCGATCATGTTGGTCAGCGGCGGAAAGCCCGCCATTTGGCCCCATTGGTCGCGGCACAAGATTGAGGCTAGGTCAAAGCGGAATCCGTCAACGTGCATTTCCTGAACCCAGTAGCGCAGGCTGTCTACGATAAAATTCATCGTGTTGGGCTGGTTGCAGTTGAAGGTGTTTCCGCAGCCCGAATAGTTCATGTAGTACTGCTTGTCCGGCGGCAAAATGTAGTACTGGTCGTTTTGAATGCCCTTGAATTCAAAGGTGTAGCCGCGCTCGTTTCCTTCGCTTGTATGGTTGTAGACTACGTCCAAAATGACTTCGATTCCGGCCTTGTGCAGCTCCTTTACCAATTGCTTGAATTCCCTTACGGGGCCGCCGGGACTTCTGTCCGAGGCGTAAGTGTTTTTGGGCGCGAAAAAGCCTATTGTGCTGTAGCCCCAGTAGTTTGTGAGGCGCTCGCCGTTTTTGGGGTTGGTGTTGCCGTTTTCGTTTTCGTCAAATTCCTGGATTGGAAGCAGTTCCACCGCGGTGACGCCTAAGTCTTTTAAATAGTCGATTTTTTCGGCAAAGCCCTTGTAGCTTCCGGGGTGCTGGACGCCTGAGTTTTTGTTGGCGGTAAAGCCCTTAAGGTGGACTTCGTAAATCACGCTTTGCTCCAAGGGGCGGTTTATCGGCTTGTCGCCTTCCCAGTCAAATTCCGAGTCGTCAATCACGACGCATTTAGGGAAGAGGTGGGCCTTCATCGGAGTTCGGCCCTTTATGTACATTGTGTCCAAGCCGCGCGTAGAGGATTCCGAATAGGCCTTGTAGACCGAGCCTTCGCTGTAGCACTTGGCGTAGGGGTCAAGCAAATAGCGGCTGTAGTCAAAGCGAAGTCCCCGTTCCGGCTCGTAGGGGCCGTCTATTCTATATAAGTAAAGGTCGCCGGCGGCCGCCTCTGGAATCAGCGCGTGCCAAACGTATCCCGTCTTATTTATGGACGGGTCAAAGTCAAGGGTGGTATATGGTTCTGGGGCGCTGGGGCTGTGAAAAAAGCACAAGGACACTTTTGTCGCGTCCTTGGAAAAAATTGAAAAATTCACTCCCTGCGGCGTCACAATAGCGCCGTATCCCAGCGGCCTTCCCGGAAGCATCGTCAAAGTCTTCATAGCGCTCTATTCTAGCGCATTTCATGCGCTTTTGCTAGAGGAAGTTTATTCAAGCGCCTGCAGTCGCAGGCTTTGCAATAGCGCATTTTTGGCCGATTTTCAAGGCAAAATAGCGGTCGGCAACAGGGCAAACATATTATGAAAAAATCAAAACGCTCCCAGTTCAAAAGCCTCGCCCTAACCCACGATTGAGTCTGCATTGGCAGCCTCAAAGTGGGCGGGCGGACTTTTTCACTTCCGCGTTTTGGCTCTTTTCACGACCGTTTGCCCTGGGCTGGCGTGGTGACAAATTCGCGGGCTTTGCTTGTCATATAAAATGCGCGGAAATTCGCTTGACAAAAAAGTTTGCGCGCGCTAGATTGATTACCGAACATTCGTTAACATTACCGAATGTTCGGTAATGTTGGGAAAAAAGGAACGCGGATGCCTAGGCAGGTTAACACAAAAGAAAAGATTCTCGAATGCGCCTTTGGGCTTTACGAAAAGCCCCGCATGTCTGGAATTTCCTTGGGCGAAATAGCGGCCAAGGCGGGGATTTCTAAGACCGCGATTTTCAGGCATTACAAAAACAAAGAGGAAATGATGGAAAAAATGCGCGAAAAGTTCTTTGAGGCGTTCGCGCTGATGATTTCACAGCTGGACGATTCCAGAAAGCCATATAACTTAAAGGGCGTCGAAAAAGCGGTCCGCTGCGTTTTTGACTTTTGCCAAAACTATCCCAACTATTTGTCATATTTTTTGCAAGAATCCTTGAGCGACGAGCTTTTGACGGAAGGCGTCAACATGGTTTTGCTGGACAACGGAATCAATGTCATAAACGAAGACGTTTTTAAGGACAAGAAAAACTATGTCGCGCAAAACATGGTTCCAAGCTTTTTCCAGCATACGCTCTTGCACTTTTTGATTTTGGCCTTTTGCTCGATGAAAGACGTTGTGAAAATCAACGACATCGAACAGTACAAGACAAAGGTTTCGGAATTGATTTATTCCGGCTTGGGAAAGAAGAGGAATCCAATCTCTGGCGAGCGCAAAAGCGAGCTGGACGAGCATTGCAAGCTTCAGCTTGAAAGCGATGAAAAGTCAAACCGTTTTTTCAACGCCTTTGTCCAATTGATGCAGGACAACCGTTCCTCAAAAATAACCGTTGAAAAAATTGCGGCGGCCTTGGGAATGGCAAAGAGCAGCATTTACTCTTTTTTCGCCAACAAAAACGACTATCTTATGAACATGCTTTTTCAGGAGACCGAAAGAGTTTGCGCGATATTGAAGGAAAAGTCAGCGGCCGCCAAAAATCCCGACGAGGCGATTTACATAATGATGAGAACGCAGGCCAATTACTTTGCCATGCGTCCGCAAGTGATTATGCTTCACGGATATTTTATTTTCCAAGAGGCCGCGCTGGCTCCGGAAGACACGAAGGCTTTTGAAAAAAAGGCCGCCGAGCTTTTCAAGTCAATCGCGTTTGCCGGCATCGCTCCGACGGCTTTTGACTTTCCGGTGAACAACAACGAAGTCTTGTTCGTAAAATGGGTTTCTGGACTGACCGTCGGCTTTATGCTGATGGGAACGAAATACAATTTTCCGCCTGAGTGGCTGGACTTTTATGTTTCGACGGTTTTTGAAATGATTGAATGTGGAATCAAGTACATTAAGAATGATGGAGATATAGCATGAAAAAACTTTTCGCGTCGCTCGCGTTTGCGGCAATGATTTTTGTTCCGGCCTTTGCGCAGGAGCAAGAGCAAGAAAAAGTTATGACGCTTACGGTCGAACGGGCCGTTGAGCTTGCCAAAGAAAACAGCAAGACTCTTAAGAGCGCCGAGATTGACTTGGAGATGAAAAAACGCGCCTCCCAGTATTCTTGGAACGTTTTTTTGCCCAAGGTTCAAGCCAGCTTTTCGGCGGCGCGAACGACCGAAGTGGACTTGACTCTGAACAACAACATGATTCAAATGGCCAACGGTTTGAACCAGATTGCGTCGGCGCTGCCGGGAGGGCGGCCTTACGTTCCGCAAGAGCTTATTACCGAAAAAGAAAAATACCATTGGGCGCTTGTCGGCGAAGTTAGCGCGTCGCTCAATTTGAGCTTGGCCTACATTGGCAAAATACGCGCCGCAAAGGTTGACTACGAGTGCGGAAAAATCACTTGGGAGCAGAGCCAAAAGCAAACTCTTATGAACATCAAGAAATTGTTTTACGGCCTTTTGCTCCAGCAGGAAAGCCTTGGCGTAAAGAAAGCGACTTTGGAAAACGCCCGCCAGCGCGCGACGCAAGCGGAGGCCAACTACAGAAACGGCTTGATTCCTGAATTGCGCTTGCTAAACGCGCAGGTCACTTACGAAAACCAAAAGCCCGAAGTTGAGAGCGCCCAGCAGGCCTTGAACCAGGCGATGGACAATTTTGTGTTTATGATCGGACTTCCGGTTGGAACAAAAATACAGCTTGAGGGTTCCATTGAGCCGACTTACGTCAATGTCACAAGCGACGAGCTTTTGGAAAAATATTCCGTCAACAGCTTGGACTATCAAAACTTGAAGGGAGCCATCGATTCGTTGAGGCTTAATTTGTCCGCGATGAACCTTTCAAGCTACACTCCGGCTTTGGTTTTGAGCTACAACTACCAGCCGATGAAGACATTCGTGAGCGACGACTCAAAATGGAATGACCAGGGAAAATTCGCGGCTTCGCTCGTGTGGAATTTGACTGACATGCTTCCGTTTGGAGCCAACCGGCAAAAGGCGGCCGACATAAAGGACAACTTGAAGAAGCTTGAGCTTAAGATGGAAACGCTCGTTGAAAACCAAAAGGTTCAGGTAAAGAAAGCCGTGGACACGTTGAACCAAGCGCGCGAGCAAATAGATTCGATGGGCCGCAACATCGCTCTCGCCCAGCGCGCCTACGATTCAAGCGCCCGCTCTTACAGAAACGGAACCACGGAGCTTTTGGACTTGCGGGATTCTGAAAGCCAGTTGAACCAAGCCAAGCTTGGACAGCTTAACCAAAAGTTCAACTACATTTCGGCCTTGATGGATTTGGAATACACATTGAACGCAGACTTGTCATCATATAAAGAATAAGGATTGGAGGAAAATATGAAAAAGACTGGAATTAAAATCATGGCGGCCGCTTTGCTGGCGGCTCTGCTCTTTGCCGGCTGCAAGAAGAATGACGGCAAGGACAAAAAGGAAGAGGGCGAGGTTGAGGCCTTGTTCGCCGTAAACACTTACAAGACAAAGGCCGGAAACCTTGACGAATACTTGGAATTTGGCGGAGACGTCGCGGCCGTTTCTTCGGTGGCGGCTTTGCCCGACATGGCCGGAAAAGTTTCGCGCACGATGGTGAGCGTGGGACAAATGGTAAGCAAGAACCAAGTTTTGGCTTACGTTGACGCAAGCCGTCCCGGCATGGACTACAGCGCGAGCCCTGTAAAGGCTCCGATTTCAGGCCGCGTCATTTCGTTCATTCCTACAATAGGAACGATGGTTTCGCAGGCGTCTGTAATCGCCGAAATCGCTTCTACCGACGAGCTTGAAATCAAGGTAAGCGTAGCCGAGCGCTTTATCAGCCGCATCAGCTTGGGGCAAACCGCCAACGTTACATTTGACGCTTATCCCGGCGTTGAGTTCAAGGCGAAAGTTTTTGAGATTAGCCCGGTATTGGACAAGTCCAGCCGCACCATGAGCGTCAAGCTTCGCCTAATATCTTCAGATTCAAGAATAAAGGCCGGAATGTACGCCCGCGTGCGCCTTATTACAGAAAGCGTCAAGGACGCAATTGTTGTTCCCGCCGAAGCCATTGTCCGCAGAGACGGAGTTCCGTATTTGTTCGTCGTCTCTTCCCAAAAGAGCGGCGACACTCCGGCTAAGGTAAAGCTTTGTCCGGTTGAGCAGGGAATCTTGGTTGACAACAAAACTGAAATAACAAAAGGACTTATCGCCGGAGACGAAATCGTAGTCAAAGGCCAGAACCTTTTGAACGACGGAGTCAGCGTCAACATCATTTCCGTCTTGGAGGATAGAAAATGACTTTTTCTGAAAAGTGCGTTTCAAAGCCGGTAACTACCCTTTTAACTTTTTTGGTTATAATCGCGCTCGGAATATATTGCGTGTTCAACTTGCCGGTAGACATGTATCCGGACATGGACATTCCCTACATCATAGTTTACACAAACTATCCAAACACAGGCCCTGAAGAAATCGAACAAAGCGTCACAAGAACCCTTGAGTCGTCTCTTTCAGGCGTAAGCGGACTAAAAAAGATGCAGTCTCGTTCTTCAAGCGGAACAAGCCTTGTAATTTTGGAGCTTGAATACGGAACCGACCTTGACGCGGCTACAGGAGAGATTCGCGACAAGATAGACATTGTTCGCTCCTATCTGCCGGACGAGGCGGACTCTCCAATCATCATGAAAATGGACCCTTCGATGATGCCGATTATGGTTTTGGCTCTCAAAGGAAACCGCACGCCTGAGGAGTTGCGTGACTACGCCGAAGACATCGTTCAGCCTCGCTTTGAGCAGCTTGACGGAATTGCCAGCGCCAACATTATGGGCGGTCGTGAAAAATCCATTAACGTTGACATTCCGCGCGACCGCTTGGAAGCTTACGGTCTTAGCATAAGTTCTGTCGCTCAAATGATTGGCGCGCAAAATGTCCAGAGCGCCGGCGGAACAATTACAAGCGGCGACACAAACTATTCAATTAAGACAAGCGGAAAGTATCAAAGCGTGGAAGACTTGAAGAACACTGTCATTTCATACAAGGCCAGCACTTACGGCTTGAGCGGCGGCATGGAATTGAAGACTGTTCTTTTGCGGGACGTCGCCGACGTTTACGAAGGATACAAGGACGAAGAGTCTTTGGCTTCTGTTGACGAAGAGTCCTGCGTAATCTTGATGATTCAAAAGCAGAGCGGAAAGAATTCTGTCACTGCCGCCAACAACGCGCGAAGGGCTTTTTCCAGCATTGAGGCCAACCTTCCAAGCGATGTCCGCATGGTCGAGGTTTACAACACCACTGACGTAATCGAACAGACAATCAGCGAAGTTGTCAAGTCCGTAGTCATCGGAGCCTTGCTTGCGGTTCTTGTTTTGATTGTCTTCTTGCGCTCCGTAAAGAGCACCATCATCATCGGCTTAGCCATTCCGATTTCAGTTTGCATCACGCTTTTCTTGATGTATTTCAAGGGAATCACAATCAACATGATTTCCATGGCCGGCTTGCTCTTGGGAATAGGAATGTTGGTTGACAACTCAATCGTGGTTTTGGAAAACATTTACTCATACATTCAGAAGGGAGCCAAGCCAAAGGTTGCGGCCATTTTGGGTTCGCAAGAAATGGTGACATCAATCACGGCTTCGACCTTGACTTCCGTGTGCATTTTCTTGCCCATGATTATGTTCCACAAAAAGCTTGGAATGATGGGGCAGATTTTTGACAGCTTGGCTTGGACAATCATCTTTTCTTTGATGTGCTCGCTTATCGTCGCCATCGCGCTTGTTCCTGTTTTGACTTCAAGCTATCTAAAGATAAGCAAGGCTTCGGAACGAAAGGGCGTTTTTGCAGGAATAGACCGCTTGTTCAACAATTTTTTCAACAGTCTTGACAACGGTTACGCAAAGGGCGTGCGCTTTGTTCTCAAGCATAAAAAGCTTTGCATTTTGAGCCTTGTTCTTTTGTTTGTTCTTTCCATCGGAACGATAAAATTTGTAGGCTTCATTTTTATGCCCGAGGCCGCTTCCAACACTGTCCAGATAAAAATTGAAATGCCCAAGGGAACCACTCTTGAAGTGACCAACCAAGTGGCGGAATCTTTGCAGGCCACCGCCATGCAGGAATTGACCGGCGTAAAGTATACTGCCATCATGACAGGCGGCTCCGGAATGATGTCGGCCTCAAACGGCACCAACAGTTCTAGCGTCGTCTTTGCCCTTTACGAAGAGGGAGAGCGGGAGCCTGGTTGGGACAACGAAAAAAGCGCCAAGGCAAAACTTAGAAAATACTTCAACATGTTCCCCGGCGCCAACATGACTTTCGCCACAAACATGAACTCAGCCTCAAATGGCGGAATCAGCGTTGACATAAAATGCAACGACTTGGATATTTTGCGCGAGACAAGCCGCAAGGTTGAAAAGCTTTTAAAAGAGCAGGGAACCGACATCGTTACTGAAGTCACCAGCGATTTGGAGGAAGGCCTTCCTCAAGCGGAAATCATAGTTGACCGCGCCAAAATGTATGAGCTTGGCTTGAACATTTACAACGTCGGCGCTGAAATTCGTGGCGCCATTAACGGCGTTACCGCCAGCCGCTACACCGACAAGGGCGATGACATTGACGTTATCGTTCGGCTTTCGGAAAAGGACACTTCAAAGTTGGCCGACCTTGACCAGATTTCCGCGGTCAACTCCCAGGGCCTTAGAGTTCCCCTTTCAAGTTTTGCCCACTACGAGCAGTCTTTGGCTCCTGTAACGATTTACCGCGAAGACCAGTCTCGCATCATTCACGTAACGGCAAAGCCTATTTCTGGAGTTTCTCTTGACAAGGTTCAAAGCGGCTTGAGAAAAATTATCAACGACAACATTCCCGCCGACGAAAATGTCCGCATAAACATTTCCGGCGACTACGAAGACATGATTGAAGCTGTAACAAACTTTTCGGCGATTATCTTGATGGCCGTTGTGTTGGTTTTTGTGGTGATGGCCAGTCAGTTTGAGTCGTTGCTTGATCCCTTTATCGTTTTGCTGACAATTCCTCTTTCCTTTATCGGCGTTATGGCGATTTACGCTTTGACCCGCAACCAGCTTAGCATCGTCACCGTAATGGGAATTTTGGTTTTGGTCGGAACGATTGTAAACAACGGCATCGTTTTGGTTGACTACACCAACTTGCTGCGAAAGCGCGGCTACTCTTTGGACGAGGCCTGCGTAGAGGCGGCAAGAAACCGCTTGCGTCCGATTTTGATGTCAACGCTTACGACCGTAATTTCATTGATGCCGATGGCCTTCTTCCCTGGCGAAGGAAGCGCTTCGATGCAGCCGATTTCGCTTACGGTATTCGGCGGCATGACATTCGGTTCGCTTATGACCTTGTTCTTGATGCCGGCGGTTTACCACATCTTCAACAGCCGCCGCGAACGCTTGGCTGCCAAAAAAGCGGCCAAGCTTGAGGCCAAGCAAAAGCGGCTTGAAGAGAAAAAATAAAGGGGGCGGAAAATGAAAGACAAAAAAGACAAGAAAGAAAAGGCCGGCGAAAACGGCGGCAAGTTAAAGCGCGTCGAGCTTATTTTTTCCGCCGCCGTTGACGAAGACTTTATGGACGGCTTTAAGAAAAAAGGAATCGGCGCCCATTACACAAAAATCTCAGGCGTTACCGGAGCGGGTTTTTCCAATCCAAAACTGGGAGACTCGGTTTGGCCGCAGCTTAACGAAATGATTGTCGTTTACTGCTCCAAGGACGAGGCCGAAAAAATCGTCGGTCTTGCCAAGGACTTGCGCGAAAAGTATCCGATGGAAGGCATCGCCTGCTTTGTCAGCAAGGCCAAGCCAAGGTAAAAAAAGTACGGCTGTTCGCGCAAGCCATGTGCGCGCGAATGTTGCCGCTTATGCGGCCAGCAAACAATTTTAGGCTTGCCGGCAATTTTTGCGCCGCAATTGCGGGTGTATGATTTCAAATACACCCGCAAAAGGAACGAGTCAAGGCTTTAAGCGCAGCGTGCCTTGGCCGTTCCTATTTGACGCACATAACTTTGCGCGTTTCGTCTATGCCGGGACCGATGACGCGGACAAAGTAGAGGCCTCTGGCCACCTTTGATCCGCCGTTGTTGGTCCCGTTCCAATTGTAGTAGTGGGTGCCGGCATCCGTCTGTCCGTGGCGCAAGTATGTCACGATGTTTCCGTCAAGCGTCATCACGATTACGTTAAGGTTGCCCGATTGTTTCATGTCAACTTGAATCACTGTATGCTCGCCGCTGTTCAAGTCAATTACATTGTTCAAAATGCTCACGCCGCCGCGCTGCTGGTTTGTCGTCTTGATTTTAAATGACCACAAGTCAAGCGAAGCTATGTTGTTGGGGTCCTTCAATCGGACGGCGTAGAGAGGATACGCGGTTCCGTCCGCAAAGTGGTCAACCGTAAAGCTTCCCATCTTAAAGAGGAATGAAACTTGGTCGCCGCCCTTCCAATTGGCGGACGAAACGCTTTGCGGAATGTCAAATACAATTCCAGAGTCGTTCGCGCTTCCGTCAAGGTTGTATTGCGGCGCGTTGTTGACAGGGGCAAGCGAGGTGAAAACCGCGCTGGTGAAATTGGGATGCCAAATTCTCCAAGATAGACTTGTGTTTTCGTTTATCTTTGTTGACACAGAATTTGCGTCTGGGGCGGAGTCAAAGAAAGATGTGATTGTTTGCGCCGGAGACGTTCCCAAAAAGTCAGCCGCTCCGCCTGTGTTGTCGCTGGTGCCGTCGTACAAAGTTGTTTGCATGATGTATTCTTTGGCGGCGGAAAGCGTACCGTAGTTGCCTTGCTCCGCGTTCCAGTCGCGGACGGCCCACGCTCCTTCTACGTACAAACTGTAGTCGGTTGAAACTCCGCCATCGGTAAGCGTGTTGTCGTACGCGTATTGCGGGTTGACCGCGTTGACGGCAAAGTCGCTGAGCGCGTGTTTTTTTGCGGGGACAAGATAGTTTCCGATGGAGTCTTGTATGTATGTGATCGTCGCGGGAATTCCGGCGAGCGGGTCGTACTTGTTCACTCCGATCGCGTTCACTAAAATTCCTCCGGTTATGTCGTTGAGGACGGCGTTTTGGCTGAGCGTCACCACGATGCCGGTTGACTTGTTGTTCCTAAAGACGCAGGTCGCGGGAACGCTTTGGTCAATCGCGATTGTTCCCGATCCTCCTGTAAGCTCAAGCGCTTGAGGAATGTAGTCCAGCGCGGACACGTCTGTGTGATGCGTCGCGTCGTCATACAAGGTGAGCGTGTCGACGTTCAATTCCTTTGAGAAGATTATCAGCATTTGCTTTGTTCCAAGGGGAACGGCTGTCATCAAGTATTCCGGCGGCGTTCTGTCAACGCTTTTCATCGTTATGCTGCCGCATTGAATTCTGTTTCCGGCCAAGTCCGTGACGCAGCAAGCGTCTGAATCAAATTGCATTAAGAAAGTCGTGTTTGGCTGGAGCGTCGTGTCGTCCAGTCGCAGCTTGCAGTACAGGCCGTCTTCGGCGCCAGTTGTATGTGTGCCTGTGGCCGTTCCTGCGTAAGTGAACAAGGAGCTTTCCGCTCCGCCTTGGATTGTCTGCGTAAAGTCGTTGTATGTTCCGCTTCCTACGACAGAGTATTTGAACGCGGTGTAGGCGTTGTAAAGGCTGCAGTAGCGGATTCCGCCAGTCGTGGCGTTGGCGCTTGTCACGGCGGAGCCGATGTCCGGGCGGCTTCCTCCGCGAACGTCGGCGGCGTAGCTTACGATTGTTGAGTATTGCGTCGGCGAGTTTGCGTCGGCCCAGCCAACGCGGCTAAACCATTGGCGGTTTTCTGAATATGTGGGTTGGTTGTCAAACCAATGCACTTCTATGGCGGACAATGTTCCGGTTCCGTAACTGGCTCCTACGTATTCAAATTCTTGGCTTCCGTCATAAACGGGAGGAGCCCATGTCGTTGTTCCGTTTATGCGGACGGGAGCGAATGACGGCGGCGTTGCGTCCCAAGGGCCGTACAATTCGTTTGTTCCGCCGTCGGAGCTTTGAACGCTTAAGGTTGGAAGCTGGTGTCCTGTCGTTGAGACTGTCGTAAGGGAATTTTGCGCGGGCGACTTGTCCTTGATGTTGGCGTTTGCGATTCTAGTTATCGTTCCTGAAGGCGTCGCGGCGGAACTGATGTAGCCCGCCCAATTTTTGTAGCCGCCGGATACCGTTCCGTCAACCCAGCCCGCGATTGAAACGCGGATGCGGGCCGCTTGGTTAGCCGCGGCGGCTCCGGCTGAGGCTGAGAAATTTCTGTAAAGCGAGTGAGGCGATCCGCTTCCTGTTTTTAGCGAGGCGTTTACGCTTCCGCTTGCGGTTGTGGCAAGGCCGGCAAAAGTAATTCCAGCCGTTCCAGTCGCGTGGCCCAAATCCGTCACCGCTTGAACGTTCACGTCGGAAGCGGCGACTGTCGTTCCGCCGCTAACGCTTGCAATGTCTACAGGCTCGCTGTAAACAAATTCTACAAAGTTGTGCGCGTCGCAGTCTTTTTGGCTTGCCGGCGGCTCGTGGATTTCCTGGCCGGTCAAAACTTTTATCAATACCGGCGCGCAGTTGTCGGCGACGGCGGTAAATGTTTTTCCGGCGGCGGAGCTTGCGGCGCTTGTGTCAGGCGTGGCGGAGTAGTAATGAGCTATTCTGTTTTTGCTTGAGTCGCGCAAGGTTTCATACAAGGTTGTCAAAGCCTTGGGCAAGTTCAAGTAAGGAATTGTCGTTCTATGCGTTGGAAGCGCGCCGGTTGATCCGCGGTCTGAGCTTTGCGCGGCGCCGGCTGAAATTCCGTAAGCGTCTGTATTCCACTTGTTGCTTGACTTTATGTAAAAGCCGCCCGCAATGTCGCCCCTTCCGTCTGTGCTTGTCTGGCAGTCCGCGTCAATGTAAGTGGAGGCGTAGCCGCCGGCGGAATTGCGAATGCTTGCGGCGGCGGCGGATATTTCGTTGCCGGAATTTTCTATTGTGACGGAGTTTCCCGCGGAATCTTTGAACGCAATGTGAACCACGTCGTCGTAAACCGTGTCGGCCTGGAAAATTACAGGGCGGCTTGTCGTGATGTTGCTGCATCCGCTTGCGGTTACGTTTTCCGCCGCCGCGACGTTATGGTTGGCCGAGCAGTTTGTTATTGAGGCGTTGTAAACTTCGGCGAAGGCGGATGTTTGGTTGTCGTTGTCTTTTAACAAAAGCGACCATGCGCCGCTTCCTGTGATCGAAAGGCCGTTTGCGTAAAAGTTTTGGCCGGCGCTGACTGCTGTTCCCGCGCTGGCGGCGACCGCTCCGGTCCAACTGCCGCCAAAAGAACTACCGTCGGGGCATGCTGTCGGGAATGGATCTGTGTATGACGCGGCGCGTTTTCTTGAAGCGTGCTTGTAGGCAAAAAGGCCTGCGACTTGCGAGGCGGCAGTTTCGTTTGTGTCGTTAATGCTGTAATTTGCTCCGAGCCATATCATGTCTTGGGTTGACGAAAGCGCCGCGTTGACGTTTAGCGTTCCATGCAAAAGCAAAATGTTTTTCGCGCCGCTTACTGCTGAAGCGACGGTTGCCTCTTGTCCGCTTTTTGCGATGAAAAGGTTTCCTTTAATGTCAAGCGAAGGAGACGCGCTTCCTCCGCCAAGGGTTGAGTCTTTTGCGTTGCCGGCGTTTGTGTAAAGCCAAAGGTCGTTGTTGAACGTCGCCTTTGCCGCGCCGCTTGTGGCTACATTGGCCGCCGCTTGAACCGTTCCTGTCACGGTACAGTTGGCGGTAAAGCTAAGGTCGTTCTTGTAATGCTGCAAGCCGGTTGCGGGATCAGTTGGCGTTGTGATTGAAGCGGCTGTTACTGTGGTCTGACCGTTAATTGTTATCGGGCCGTTGATTGTCGTAGCGGCGTTTATGGCGACAGGGCCGGCCGCCGTCAACTGCGTCGGAGGCGTTGTTCCGCCAACTACGCCGGCAAAAGTTAGCGCGCCGCTTCCGTTTGAAGTAAAGTTATAGGCGCCGTTTAGCGTTCCGTTGATTGAAACCGCTCCGCTTCCTGCGTTGATTGTCGTGTCGGCGGCAAGGGTTGTGGCGCCAAGAGTAATGTCATTGTTCGCAGAGGTGACGGATCCTGACAAAATTGTAGGGCCGTCTGTGTGGGTCACGCCGCCTGTAAACGCGCAAGCGTTTGTCGCGCCGTTAAGCGTAAGCGTTCCTGTCGTGTTGAATGTTGTTGCCGAACTTGCAAATGTAAAGGCGCAGCCCTTGGCGAATGTGACGTTTCCAGCCGCCGCTGTGTCGGCGTAGGAGGCCGTTACCGTCGCAAGCTCGTTAAACGTCGCGTTGCCGTTTTTTGTAATCGTAAGACTGCCGGCGGCGAGCGCGGCGTTGGCCACATAGACGTTGTTGTCGCTTATCGTAAAGTTTGTCGCGTTGACCGCCGCGCTTGTCGTTAATGTTCCGTTTTCGGTGACGGTAAAGTCTATCGCGTTAAGCGCTTGGTTTACCGTAAACTCGCCGCCGCTTGTTTTGTTAATTGTGACGCTTTGGTAAGTCGAAGCGGTGTTTGGCGTGAATACTTGATGCGGCTTTAATGTTGTCTCCGCAAAAATTATGTAGCCGTCTGTGACTGCGGCAGCGTTTACAAGGCTTGCGTTGGTGAGCGTAAGAGTGTTGGTAGAAGTTGTTGTTAGCGCGGCGTTTGTCGTTACTGTCAGCGCGGTTGCGGCCGTTAAATTTACCGGAGCGCCAAGGCTTGTCGCGCTTGCGAAGGTCGTGTCCGCCGCGAGCGCCGCGTCTTTTGAAAGCGTTATTCCGCCGCCAGCCGTGATTGTTCCTGCGAGAGTAAGGCCGCCCAAAGTTTGAGGCAAGGTGAGCGTTCCGCCTGTGACGGTAAAGGAGTCCCCTGCTGTGTTTCCGAGCGAAACGTTTCCTGTTGTCGTGAATGCGGCTGTCGCGGCGCTTGTTGTCGTGTCGTCCGCTCCGTTGTTAAAGTTAACGATGCCGTTGATAACCGCGAGCGCGTTTGTGATTGTCGCCGCGGCGTTTGCGGTAAAGGTTCCAGTTCCGTTTATCGTAAGGTCGTTCAAGACGGTCAGAGCCGCTGCCGCCGTGTATGTTCCGCTTCCGCTGACGATTAAATTGTGGTACTGAACGGCGGCCAAATCGGCCGCGCTTTCCGTTCCGGCAAAGTCAACGGTTCCGCCGTTGGAAGTGTCGTTTATGAAAGCCGCTCCGTTTGTAATGCGGCCTGTTGATGTGTAGAAAATTGTTCCCTTGTTAGTCAGCGTTCCATCGGCTGTGTCGCTTACGCCCGCCTGTGTTTCTATGGCTAGGGAAGCTGAGAAAATCCTTAGGCTTGAGGTTGCGTCATTTATTGTAAGCTGGCCCACAGAGTAAGAAACTGCGCCTGTCGCGGGCATATATGCTTTGACGGGAGCGTTTGAAATAAGCGCGGGATAGCCTTTTGTAGACACTCCGCCTGTGGCGTTCGCCAAGCCTGGAACCAGATTGTAGTTCCAGTTTCCGGGAGTTCCCCAGTCTTCGCTTGCAGCGTCCGCCGTCCATTCAAACGCCATCGCCTTGTTCATCAATATCCAATGGTTGCGCTGGCCGTAAATTTGAGTTGAGTTGATGAATTTTGAATTGTCGGCGATGTAGTATCCAGTATTTATTGAAACCTTGTCTGGGTCGATGTTTAGGAAATTTCCTGTATGCTGGTTTGTCGCAATTGTTATGCTTCCCGTGTTTCCGGCGTTTGTTATCGTTAATGGACTTGTCTCGCTTGTTCCAGCCAGCGCGAGCGTTGTTACAGTTTGCGCCGCGTCAACGACAAGCGTTCCGCCGCCGCTAGTCATTGTAAGAGTTCCAAAACTGTTTGCGCCGCTTAGCGTTATTTTCGCGCTGTCTTTAGAGCAAGAGAAATTCGTAAAGGTGTTGCCGTCCGAAACTTTGAGGCCGGCGCCGGTTGTGTCGCTTGGCTCGTAGACAAGGTTGGGAATTGTGGTTCCGTTTCCTGAGAGCGTCGGCGCGGCGCCTGTCATGTTTATTTTGGAAGCGGCGACTGTTCCTGTAAGGTTTAATGTTCCGCCATTTTTAAAAGTGAGTTCTTTGCCGCCGCTTATGGCGCCAAGCGTCACCGCACCGCTTCCTGCGTCGATTGTCGTGTCGGCGGCGAGCGTTGTGGCGCCAAGAGTGACCGCGGCGTCTGTCGCGTTGAGCGCGCCTCGCAAAGTTGTAGGACCCGTAGTGTGGAGCACGCCGCTTGTAAAGGCGCATGGGTTTGTCGCGCCGTCCAGCATTAGCATTGGCGTGTTGAATGTCGCGGCCGGACTTGCAAATGTGAAGGCGCAACCGGCGTTGAAAGCTATGCTTCCTGCCGTTGTCGCGTCGGCGTAGGCTGTTGAAACTGTGACAAGGCCGCTGAAAGTCGCGCCCGCGCATTGCGTTATTGAAAGATTGGCGGCTTTAAGCGCTTGGCTTGCCGTAAAGTTTCCGCTTGTCTTGTTGACCGTGACGCTTTGGTAAGTGGACGATGCGTCTGGCGCGAATGTTTGGGCTGCCGTTCCTTCAAAAATTATGTTTCCGCCAGTGACCGCGGCGGCGTTTGCAAGGCTTGCGTTTGTAAGAGTGAGCGGGGCAGCCGCGCTTGTTGTAAGGGCGGCGTTTGTCGTTACTGTCAGCGCGGTTGCGGCCGTTAAATTTACCGGAGCGCCAAGGCTTGTCGCGCTTGCGAAAGTTGTGTTCGCCGCGAGCGCCGCGTCTTTTGAAAGCGTTATGCCGCCGCCAGCCGTGATTGTTCCTGCAAGAGTAAGGCTGCCCAAACTGTTGGGAAGAGCGAGCGCTCCTGTGACGGTAAAACTGTCGCCCGCGGTGTTTCCGAGCGAAACGTTTCCTGTCGTGGCGAATGTTGCCGTCGCGGCGCTTGTTGTCGCGCCGCCCGCTCCGTTGTTAAAGTAAACATCGCCTGAGTTCACCGCGAGCGCGTTCGCGACTGTGAGAGCGGCGTTTGCGGTGAAGCTTCCGCTTCCGTTTATTGTAAGGTTGTAATAGCCGGCCGTTGGGGTTGACAAGTCCGCCGCGCCGCTTGCGCTGGCAAACTCAACCGTTCCGCCGTTGGCTGCGTCGTTGATGAAAGCCGTTCCGTCTGTAACGCGGCCTGTGTTTGAGTAGACGATAGTTCCCTTGTTGGTGAGCGTTCCGCTTGCTGCTACGTTGCCTGTGGATGACAGCGTGAGACTTGCGGCGGCGGCGTTTATTGTCAGGTCGCTTACGGAGTAGTTTGTTGCGTCCGACACGTCGGGGTAATTCGTCACGGCTGGAATCGTTACCGGATAGTTTCTTGTGTCGACTCCGCCGGTTGCCGCGGCAAGGCCTGGAACCAAGTTGTAGTTCCAGTTTGATGCCGTTCCCCAATCTGTGCCGTTCGCGCCGGTCCAAACAAATTCCATCAGCGGATTCAAAATAATCCAGTTGTTGTCCGATCCGTAAGCCGGCGCAGTGGTAAAGCTTGAATCGGCGGCGTTGTAATAATACGCGCTTGGCAAAATGGAAACGCCGCCGCGCGCGACGCTTAAGTATTGGCCGGAACTTTGCGTGGAAGGAAGCGTTACGCTTCCGCTTCCGTTTACGTTCAAGAGGTTTCCTGCGCCTGTCTTTCCTTCAAGGTCAAGCGTTCCGACTGTTTGCGCGCCGTTTATTGAAAGCGTTCCGCCCGCGCTTTTTACTGTGAGCGTTGTGAATGAGTTGTTGCCGCTAATCGTAATTTTCGCGCCGTCTGTCGAGCAAGTGAAATTTGTGAACGTGTTGTCGCCGGCGACTAAAAGGCCCGTTCCGCTTGTCGCAGCCGGAGCGTAGGCAAAGTCCGCGATTGTGGCCGAGCCTGTTCCGCCAAAGCTTGCGCTCGCGCCTGTCATCGTGATTTTCGCGTTTGATGTCAAAGTTCCGTTGTTTGTTACGCCGCCTGTTACTGTAAGGTCTCCTGCGACCACTGCCTCGGCGCTTGCGTTCACCGTAAGCGCGGCGACTGTTCCGCCGCCCAAAGAAACGTTGTCCGTGGCGGCTGTGACTGACGGAACGTTTGTCGCGTCGTAGCTGGAAACCGTCATCGAGCCTGTTGAGGCGCTTAAGGTTGCCGCTTGCGCGCCGGCCAATTTTGCTATCGTTGTGGAACCCGCGCCGGAATTTGTTATCGATGTCGCTGAGGTCATTTGAAGCTCTGTGATAGCGAGATCTCCGCTTCCTGAGTTTTCAAAATTTCCGCCAATGGAAATCGTTCCCAAGTCGCCAGTCGCGTTCAAGACAGCGCTTGCGTTTCCGCCAACGTTTATCGCTCCTGTATTCGCGACAGGGCCTTTTACGGTCAAGTCGCCGCTAAGCGTTATTGTTCCGGCGTTGTCCAGCGCGTTTCCGCCGTTTGTGTAATTTTCGCCTGCCTTGCTCCAAGTTAGATTTGTCGCGGTTATCGTTCCGCCGGATGCGACAGTCAAGGAGTTGCAGCCGACGTTAGGGTCGCCCTGCAAGTCAATCGCTCCGGCTTGGAGCGTTCCGTCAACTTGGATTAGGCTTTTTGGAACCTTGTCTGTGGCGGAGTGGGTCAGTGTAGCTGTTGTAAGTTTATTTCCGCCGTCAATTAAAAGCTTTGTGCCAGAATGTGTGTACAAGATTCCTGTACACTCCGCCTCGCAGTCGATTTCCAGCGTTCCTATTACGCCGTCGGTGGAAGACGCGCGGTTAAAGTCCATCGCGCCAAACGTGAGCTTTTTGCTTCCGGTAAGTTTTGTCGTCCAGTCAGTTCCGACATATTGCGCGGTGCCGGATTTTTTTATGTTCAAAGCGGCAACTGTTATGTCTTCGTTAATCGTCACGGTGTAGGCGCCCGCGATAAAGGCAGTGTCGCCAGTTTTCGGGTAGGTCGTCGCGACGTCTCCCGCTTCGCTTCCAGTCCGCCAGTTTCCAGCAGTTGTCCAGTTTGCGTTCGCGCCGCCGCCCGCCCAATAATAGTTTTCCGCAAAAAGAGGCAGGGCAAAAGAGAAGAAGATTAATGTCAAAAGGCGCAAAGACTTTTTCACTCTTTCATTATCGGCAAATTAAAAAAACTAGTTAAGGAAATAATTATATAGTAGATTATTGCGGAGGTTTTGCAAGACGCTAGCAAAAAAGCGCTAAATCAACTATTATGTAGGCATGAAAACGGCATTGAAAATCATTTCTGGCGACATAACCAAGTTTGACGGAGACGCGATTGTGAACGCGGCCAACCAAAGCCTTTTGGGAGGCGGCGGCGTTGACGGAGCGATTCACGCGGCGGCGGGAGCGGGCCTTTTAAAGGAATGCATGGGCCTTGGCGGCTGCAATACAGGCCAGGCTAAAATCACGGGCGGCCACAATTTAAAGGCGCGCTTTGTGGTTCACACGGTGGGCCCGGTTTACTACGAACATTCGCCGCAAGAAGCCCGCGCGCTTTTGCAAAGCTGCTACAAAAATTCGATTGAGCTTGCCAAGCAAAATGGCTGCCAGTCAATCGCCTTTCCATTGATAAGCGCGGGCGTTTACGGCTATCCAAAAGGGCAGGCGCTTGAGATTGCCGTTCAGACCATAAAAGAATTTGGCCAAGGCCTTGACTGCTCGATTGTTTTGTTTGACCGCGAGGCTTGGGCAATCGCCAAGGAAAAATTTTCGGATTTGACAAAAGAATGAACGCAAGCGAGATACACCAATCGATAGTTGAAAATTCTCAATTGACTTTCGCGCGCAGCGGCGGGAAGGGCGGGCAAAACGTCAACAAGGTCAACACAAAAGTCCACTTGTCTCTCCCGCTTAGCGGCTTGAACGGAATCAGCGATGAGGAACGGATTCGCCTGCGCCAAAAACTCGCGGCAATCATAAACAGCCAGGACTGCATTTTTTTGGACGTTGACGACGAGCGCTACCAAGAGCTCAACCGAAAGATCGCGCTAAGCCGCGTGGAAAACCGCATTGTCACCGCCCTCAAAATTCCCAAAAAACGAAAGAAGACCAAGCCCACCCAAGCCAGCAAGGAACGCAAGCTAAAGCTAAAAAAGATTCGCTCCGAGCTAAAGCGAAGCCGCGCTAAGATTTGGCGCTGATTTCTTGCAGCCGCGCGCTCATCGCGTCAAAGTCGTCTTGTCTTATCGCGTGCTTTTCCATGTCAACATGGCCTTTAGTGAATGTCACGCCTTCGGCCTCCAGCTTTTGCCGCTGCACGCCGCTTCCGCCAAAAGCGAAGCTGCCGGAGCAAAAGCCCTTGGCGTTGACGACGCGATGGCAGGGCGTGATTGAGTTGCTTGGATTTTTGTGCAGCGCGTTTCCCACATAGCGGCGCAAGTTGCAGTTTCCAAGCAAAGCTGCCACCTGCGAATACGAGGCCACCTTTCCCTTGGGAATCAAGCGAACCGCGGCGTATATTTTTTGCGCGAGATTTTGTTGCGGCATGGGGGAATTGTATTGCGCGGCGGGGAAAGATGCAAGGGCGGCGGGCGGGCCTCTGATTAACTTTGCGAGGAAAACTGTTTGGCCTTTTTTTGTTCCAGTTGATATAGAAGAATTGACACAAGCAAATGGAAAATTAAGCCAAATCCGAACATTAGGATTATGAAATTCATGTTGGCGGTGAAAACACCTTTTTTGAATAAAATGAATAGAATTCCATAATAACCGATGTTGCAGGCAATTGAGTTTATCATCGTGTAAACTGTTTTTCCCTTTGAAATAAACCATGCGTCAATCAAGACAGATGGAATGAAAGCAAAGTAAAATGGAATCGCTGGAAAAACGATTGAAAGAATTGCCGTTGAGTTTGAAGCCATCGGACGGGAGATGAACCAGTTCCAAAGCGGCATGGTGATAATCCACAAAGCGCCAATCGCGATTGCGTAGCGCCAAGTGTTTTTCATTGTCAATTTTTCAAGATTGTTTTTCTTAACTATTTCAGCAAGACAATTTACTGGAACCAAGAGCCAGCCCCAAATGAAATTATTGGCCACCCAATAGTTGCCTGATTCGGCGACTGCGTTCACCATTTTACAAATCATAATAGCGTAAATAAAATTGTCCAAGAAAATTTGGATTCCGGAAAACGCTCCGATTTTGCCCCAGTCCTTAATCCAAGAAATTTCGCATTTCCCAAAAGCGATGTATTTTCTGTGGATGGCCAATGCGAAGGCGGCAATCGCGATAGCGGCATGGACGATGATTTCTGAATATGAGGCTCCAATGTCTTTGAACTTAGAGATGAAAATATAATCGAACAAGGCTAAAAGAACTAGTTTAAGAATTATCAATGTTCCGACGGTTTTGTGGTCGTCGTTCAACGTGAACAGAATAATCATGAACGCGCTGACGTAAGAAATCAGCATGGAAAAAGATTCCAAAAACAAGTATTGTGTGGCTGAAGCGGCGTTCATAAATCCAGCTATCGTTTCAACTTTTAGAGCGATTGCGATTGTAAATGCGGCGTAAATTCCAAATGAAATAAGAAAAGCCAAGCCGTTTTTAAGGCTTGAACTCTTTTCCGGTTTGAGCAAAAAGTAAAGCGGAACAGTCAATGTTGTCACGATAATTTCGTCAATCAAGTCGAACCATTCCATTTGTCCAAGAATGTTTATGTCAATGCTGTTAATCGACACAATATTCATTCTTATGAGCATGTAAATGGAAGGAGCCAAAGCCCAAAGAGTTAGCGACAGAAATAATTTAAAGTCTTTTTTGTTCATAGGAAAATTTTCTCCTGTAAGTGATTAACAATTATTATATCAAAAAAACTATTCCTTTTCCTTATATTCCCCGGAATAATCAATCACGCACATATAATTAAATGCCTTGTGTTTGTCGGCGTAGCCAACGCCTGCTGTCGTGAAACTTTTGTTCATAATGTTTTTGCGGTGGCCGCGGCTTTTAACGCCGTCGTCAACCAAGAGGGAGACGACTATTTCGCGGGCGGAAGAGCAGCCGTAGTCGATGTTTTCGCCGGCGGTCATAAACGAGCCGTATCTTTCCATTCTTTCAAATGGGTCGCTGCCGTCCGTTCCGGCGTGGCCGACTTGGTTTGTCAATGATTGGGTTGAGGAATGGTCTTTTGCCGCTTGTGTCAATCCTTTTGAGGGCTTAAGGACTGGGAGGGCGCGCTGCGCGTTCATAAAACTTACGCATTCCTTTACGACAGCCGCTCCTTCTTGCGTCATAAGCTTTCCGTTGTAAATGTTTCCGCTAAAGCGCTTTGTTCGTGGCTCGATGTAAAGCTCGGCGTATTTTTTAGGATTGCTCCGCACCATGTTCATTTCAAGTATTACGTTTTTTTCGACTTCGTACATATAGTCAACATTGCGGGCGGTGTCCAATTTGGATAAATCCCAGATGCTTTCGTCGATTTTGTCTTTTGTGTATCTTGGCTCTTTTGCGCTTGAAGGACTGCCCGCTTGCGAGTCGTTTGATTGTTGAGAGACGCTTCCGCCGTCAGAAAATAGTTCCGCTATGCTGTCCATAGTCTCGCAGCCTGTTAGCGTCAATGCGGCTGCCGCGATTGTGATTGCAAAGATTGATTTTGTTTTCATTGTTTGCCTCCGTGTTTTTTTACTAAACTATATTATTCCCAGTCATCGTCGTCGTCGCCCCAATCCATAGCTAGTTCGTTCGCTCGTCTTTGAGCTTCCTTTAATATAGTGAATATGTGATTTTATTGTTTTTCTCTTTTTTTATTATTCCCTTTTTGTGTAATTCGTTCATGATGTTATCTATGTCAACAATTGTCCATTTATCTTTTGCTGAAAATGTTTGAATGTAAGCTTTTAAAGCCTTTTCGCTTTTTGGTCTTTTTGATGCCGCAATAGTTTTTAACTTATCTATGGTTTTCTTGGTTTTATCTTGAATGTTTTCATTCAATTTTGTTTTTTGTTGTTTTTTATTTGATTTTACTTCTGCTGTTTTTTTCTGTACTTCGTTTATGTTTACAATTCTTTTAGCAATTTTTGACTTCTTAGTTTTATTTATAAAATTAATCAAAGGATCAAATCCTTTGTCCTTTGACCATATGCAATGAACAACATCTTTTTCAGAATCGTTTTTTGCTAAATAGTACGCGATGTAGAAGTCTAAAGCATTTTTTCCCGTACCTTCTACTTGTATAAACTCTACATTGCTTTCATTGCTTGCCATGGCTAGCGTAGCAGGTATTTTTGTTTGGTTTGCGCCTATAAAGAAAAAATATTTTCCGTCAATTTTTGGGAAAGATTTTGCATTATTCATATTTTCGTAGTCAACATAAACATAAATTTTCATTTTTGCCTCCTTAAGTTTTGATTCAATGAAATATTAATAATCAATACCAACCGTGTCTTTTAGCCATTTCAGAACAGTATCTTGCTTGTTCAGAGTCTAACATACCATATTGATTGTCGGAATATAAAAGTTGAAGAAGATAAAATGCATGTCCTATGTCGTTTGACATATAGTAAGGGGGATCGCTTATTTTTCCTTCTGTCACTTGTTTTAAAAGACTTTCTGCTTTTTTGTAATTCTTTTCAACGCCATCTCCTTTAATATAACAAACGGCGAGATTCGTATATCCAAATGAATATTTTTGCTCCACCAATTTTTTGTATATGTTTACAGCTTTTTTTTTGTCTTCCTGAACACCTCTGCCTAAATAGTACATATAGCCTAGAGTAGTCAAAGCTTTTAGGTTTCCTTCGTCCGCTTTTTTTTGTATTAATTGGAAGATGTCATTTGTAATTTCTTCTGTTCCGTCGTTAACTATATTCATATAATTCAGCAAAAGATATTCTTCTGCTGAATTATATCCAAGATTTGCCGCCTTTTTATATAGTTCGAATCCCTTTTTTGTGTCGATATCGGTTTGCAAGCCAAATAAATAGCAATACCCAAGTTGACTCATTGCTACAGGATCTCCTTTCTCAGCAGCTTTGCTTAACCAATGAAATCCCTCTTTTTGTTTTAAATCTTGTTCTGTTTTTGAATCCGATATGTATTCGATATAATAAATTCCTAGAAGCCTCATGGCATGAACGTTTTCTCGTTTTGCCAATAATTCTAGTATTTCCGCGGCTTTGTCATTTAATCCCCAAATAAAACAATTCACAGCGTCGTCGATACTATGTTTATCAGTAATTATCTCATCTTGGAAATCCATTCTATAATCGGCGTAGTATGTTTCTAAAAGCCTAATAGCGTCTGGATTCCCTCTTTTCGCCACGATTTCCAATATTTCTGCGGCTTGATCTTTTAAGCCCCAAATCAGGCAATTTTCTACATCTGCGATGCAATATTCGTCAGACATTTTTTCATATAGTTTTGGGTCGATTTCGCAAAATCCTATCCCTGCAAAAAACATGATTGCAACAAGTATTGAAAATTTTTTCATAGTCATTCCTCCGGGTAATGCAATCATAACCATTATATACCCAAAAAGTCTAAAAAACAATCTTAATTCCAATCTGCGATTCTGGCCTTTTCCTCGGGGTTTTAGGGGCGGAGCCCCTAGGAGTGGGGGTAGACGGAAATGAGGAGCGGCCCGATGAGAGGGCGACGAATTGAAGCCGAGGTGGCGGCGGCCGCATTAAAGTTTCCATCGAAACCCCTGACGAAAAATTATGCTTTAAGCGCGCCGCTTGTTGGCTCCCCAAGCAAGAGTGGACTGACATTTACGGCTACACGGAAGAAGAATTGAATTACCTCAAAGAGTTGGTCGATTCCGAAAAACATTTGATTTTGGAATTTTCCCAAACGGGCGGGTTTGACAATGCCTCAGGTTTTTAAGATTTCGTATTATTGCTAAATGGTGTAAAAATCTTATTCCACTTTGTATCTTGCAAGACCTTCGTAGCCGCGGTTTTCGGAATTGGAAATGGCGATTGACAGGTCCTTTATGTTTTGCGGAATCTCAATTTCGCCTGTAAAGTTTCCGTTTTCGTCGCCTTCAAGTTGTATGAAATCACGGCCGAAAATGACGGCGACGAATTTTTTGTTTTCCACATGAACTGAGAATTTTTGCGTCTCGCCTTTTTTGAGTGGCATTTCAAGCGGCTCGACTATGTAGGCGTTCTTTCCGCTGTTTGGAAAAATTGTCGGATAAAGAATGTCGCTTCCTTCGTTGGTCCTTAAAACAAAACTTCCGCAACCTGCGCCAGATTTCGCTCCTTGCTTCCAATAAAAAACTTGAACTTCATAATCTCCTGCTTCAGGAAGCGAAAAAGTCACGGATGTTTTTCCATCGATGGTTTTTGTTAGAATTCGGTCTTGCAATTCACGCATTGTAGAAAGACTGGCTATTGCAAAAGAAAGGTTATAGCCGTCTTTTGCCTCAAGTTCCCAACTGTAAATACCGTTGCAATCTTGTATCTTATTTGGAACGCTTGCTCCGTTTGTTATGTCAAAGAATATTGGTCGAAAGTCGGGGAGCGACGTGAACTCCTCTGCGGAAAGCGGAGAATCAAGAAGCTGTTTTTTTGCAGAGTCAGGGTAGTGGCTGTAAATAAAATGTTCCGGTTTTACAAAAAGCCAATCGGTGTTGTAAGCCTGTTTTGAAACGCGCCCTTCCATATGGCCAGAGTCCCAAGTGCAGTCAACTAAATAATGTTCATCGTTTATTTTTACGATGTTCCAAGCGTGGTTTGAGGCTTTTGGATTTTCTTGCGACGCTGGCGATGTTCCTACTCCACGAGCGTAACCGTGGACGATTTCGCAAGAAATTTTCAATGTGTCCAAAAATTTTTTGAGTGTGTTGGCGTATCCTTCGCAGACAGCTAGCTTTGTTTTTAGAACGTTGGCAAAGTCTTGGGGTGGAATTGTCCCTGCCCAAAAATTTTTTGCGTCATACGAAATTAGGACGGCTACAAAGTCATGCGCCATTTTTGCTTTTTCAAAATCGTTTTTGGCTAATTCCGAAATTTTCGCGCATGCTTCTTGAACATATTTTGACGGATTTGAAACGCGCAAGGATTCAAGCGTTTTGCTTCGTGTTAGAGTGATGATTTCTTTGTATGCGGAGTTTGTTCTGTAGGAATACGCCTCGTCATATGAAGCAGGGAGCGTGTATTTTGGACCTGCTTTTTGGCTTATGTTGTCAAGCTTAGAAGCCAGATTGTCCATAGTCTCGCAGCTTGTTAGCGTCAATGCCGCCGCGATTGTGATTGCAAAGATTGATTTTGTTTTCATTGTTTGCCTCCGTGTGATGGGTTATTTTTTAGTAAAGATTTCTTTTTCTTTGTTAAAGCTGCCTAATTCTTTTAGATTTGCATTTTCAATAAAGGCCTTGAGCTCGCTTTCTGAAAAGAGTTCGTCGCCTGTGATTGGCGATGGGCTTTGTTCATAACGTTGGTAGCGGTTTTCCGCTTTTTGATGTCGTTTTACTGTCAATTCATGGTTGTTGTCGATAAAAAACTCAACTGTTTTACGGAGCGCTTCGTCGCTCTGATAATAAATGTCTTTAAGCGCCGCGGCCAATACTCTTGGTGAGTAATTTCCCTTTTCAAGCCTTTTTATAAAAAAATAAAAGGCGCTTTGATTTCTGGAAAATTTTTCGTTGTTTTTTGCGATTACGTCCAATTCCTTGGTGACAGCGTTGTAGGTTTTAAGGTCGTCGCTTGTGGACAAAGTCAAGTCTTTCGCTGTTTTGTAGTCGGCGTAATTTTCAAATCCATTGGCTTGCCCGTCGTAATAATCTGTGGAACTTGGGTAATCTTTTTTTATCGAGTTTTGCATGTCCTCTTTGGATTTATATCCTTTTCCGCTCCAAACAAGATACTCTTTGTATTCACTGTAGTTTTCATAACCCTTTTCTTTCGCATTGTAATATTCATAGGATGTTTGAAAGCCTTTTTCGTTTGCGTCAACGCAGTCTTCGGAAGATGCGAAAGTGTTTTTCTTGTAGTAGTTGTATAATTCCGCGTTTGGAAGCTTTAAAGTTTTGGCTTCGTAATATTCCGCTCCGTTTTCAAAGCCGAGTATTTTTCCTTCCTTGCAGTCTGAAATTTTTTTGTAGTTTCCTAGATTAAATGAAAAATAAGTGTTTCCGATGTTTATGTATGCGATGTAGCTGGCGACTTTTGCGCTAGTGTTCCTGTCGTATCCTTGTGCTTTATAGTTATAGAAAGTTGAATAAGCAAGGTCGTCGGTTCGACCGCCGGCAGACAACAAAAATACGGCGGCAACGTTATTTTGGTTTATGAGATTCTCATAATCTTCCAAGGATTTTATGCCTATGCATGTCGCGTCAGAGATTGAGTTGATTTCAATATAGTTTGGTTCCGCAAAAAGGCAGGAGATTTGCAGCGTCAACGCCGCCGCCAGCGCGATTATTGTCCTTGACTTCATGTTTTATTCCTCCAGACTAAGCGTGTAATCTCCAAGCTGATCAAAGGACAAAACTTCTCCCTTGTCTGTGTCGTATGTAATTATGACTTCATATCTGGCGATTTCATTTGTTCTGAATTCTTTGTTTTCATTAAAGTTGATTGTGTAAATGTTGTTAAGGCTTTGAATTTCATCTTTTTTGCATTTTCTAAAAACATGGACGCCGCGTCCGCTTCTTCTGCTTTCTTCTAAATCAAATCGAGATATGATTTCTCCAGCTTTGATAGCGCAAGGCTTTCCTTTGTTTATTTTTAATATAGTCAAGACAAGGTAATTGTCTAGCTTTAATATTACGAAAGATTTGTAATGGGTAACCAAGCGATAACCCATATCTGATGGTGATGTCCATAAGGCTGAAGTGATATTGTCACGAAAGACTTTGACTGATCTTTCTTCAGCATGAATGGAGAGCGCTATAAGGCTTGCCAAAAAAATAGAAGCAAAAATCTTTTTCATAAAAATTCCTCCAAAAATTGTAATATCACCTATTATACACCCTAAATAGCAAAAATACAACCTTTTATTAGGGGTGATTTAGAAATATGATATTATAGCGATAATTGCAAATTGATTTTAAATGTTCTTCGTAAATCAGTAATCTTTCCTTTTTCTATTAATTCAAAGAAGGTTTTCCATATTTTCTTTGCGTTTTCTTTTTGTATATAGTCTGGAAGGGTTGAACGCAAGTTTTCCCAAAAATATGCTGCAAAAATTCTTGACTGAAAAATTTGGAAGTCTGGCAATAATTGTTTTTCTTCTATTAGTTTTTTTAATTTTGCCATTTCATCATCATTTTTATTTTGCTCGTTTTTAAACAATTTTTCAAATGTAGTCCATTTTCGAACACCTCGTTCGTATTTCATTTTTTCAATGTTAGAGCATCCTTCTCCAAAATACATCTGCATAATTGAATCAAAATTTTCCTCCGTTGTTATTTTTTTAAATTCTTCAATCGGCCATTTGTAAAATGTTTTGTTTTTTATTGCATGCTTTAAAGTGTCTGAAAATGAATTGTAATATTCCTTTCTGAAACAACGTTCTTCCCAATTTTCAAATTTTTTATCTTTTGATAGAGCGGAATTATGGGCTTTTTGAAAAGAATCTGCGTAATAATCTTCTCGAAGCATATTTTGTATATTGCTGGCCAAGTTTTTTGTCAAAATATAAGCAATGAGATTTTCTTTTGGACAGTTAAATATTTGTTCTTCATCTAAATTTTGAAAGAAATTTATGCTTGCTGAAAACGCCGGCCATATTTCAACGCCAAAAATAAGATATTTATCAGACCCCTGTCTTTCGCAGAGATATTCGCTTTCACTCCAATCCCAGAAATATCTAGTTCCTGCAACTATTTTTTTATACACATAATGAAAGGCTTTTTGATCGCCTTTTTTCATATTGACAATCTTTTGCTTAAAGTTATTTGTATTTTCGCCTCGGTCATTTTCATTTTCTAAAAATAGAATTTTGGTAAATCCGTTTCCCATTGTTTTTAAGAAAATATCTAAAATTATCGCGCTGCATGTTTGTTTGTCAATCATTATTGCCTCCATATGATTAAAATCTAGCGCAAGATTTAAAATAAGAAAATCACGCGCAAGTTAAATTTTAGCTGTCCTATTTTAACAATAATTAACCGCAAAGGGTGTAATATACATGTTCAAGAACAGTTTTCCTTCACTTTATATGTTATTTTTCAAAATAAAACACAACCTTTTATTAGGGTATAGACATAAAAATAGGATATTTGGTTTGGTTTCTAACCTTAAAGGTTGGGTTTATAATTGCGGCGATGGACATAAAAAAGATTTTTGGGGCAAATTTGCGGAAATACAGAAAGGAGCGCTCGCTTTCGCAGGAGCAGCTTGCGGAAAAGGCCGGCGTAAGCGTAAAGCACATTGGCGCCCTTGAAAGCGGCTCGTCCTTTGTGAGCGCGGAATTGCTCCAAGATTTTTGCGCCGTCCTTGGCGTTCCCGCGCATTTCTTCTTTATGGAAGAAAGTTCCATCGACCTGGCCGGCTTTCCGCTTGGCCAAATCGACCAAATCGTTCACGGCCTTTTAATCCGCGACGCCAACATCATCAGCAACGAAATCAAGCAAAAAATCCTGGCCTTTTCCTCTTTGGGAAGGTGAGGGGGTGTTGCGGGGGCGCTCCCCGCAGTGGGGGTAGGCGCAAATGAGGAGCGCGCGACGAATTGGAGCCGAGGGGGCGGCCGCCCCCGCCAAAATAATCTTTAACCTGCCTAAAAATCTTTCTTGCCGTTGCGCCTTGCGCATTCCGTTAAATTCCAATAGAATGAAAAAAAGCGCTTGAGCGTTGGCGCTTTTTGGAGGAGAACGTGAAATTTTTTAAATGCAAAAAATGCGGAAAGGTGATTGCGGTGATAAAGGCTTCCGCGTGCGGAACTTTTTGCTGCGATGAGGAAATGGCGGAATTGATTGCCGGAACTACGGACGCCGCTGTTGAAAAGCATGTTCCTGTGGCGACTGTGAACGGAAGCGAGGTTGCCGTCGCGGTCGGTTCTGTGGCGCACCCGATGGAAGAGAAGCACTTCATTGAATGGATTGCCGTCGAGTCGGAGCAGGGAATTCAAATAAAGAATTTAAAGCCTGGCCAAGAGCCAAAGGCAAGCTTTGCGCTGACGTCAGGCGACAAGTTTGTAAAGGCCTACGCCTACTGCAACTTGCACGGCCTTTGGGCTTCAAAATAAAACCGTATCGTATGGAGGTTTAAAAAATGGATTCAGTTACAATCGCAAAATTGTTGGCGTTTGTCATTTACCTTGCGGCGATGGTCTTTGTAGGCCTTTCGAGCGCCAGCAAGAACAACAACGCCTCGGACTTTTTCTTGGGCGGCCGAAAGCTGGGCCCTTGGTTCACCGCCCTTAGCGCGGAGGCTTCGGATTCAAGCGCCTGGCTTTTGATGGGCTTGCCCGGACTTTGCTACCTTGGCGGCTTTAAGGAAACTTTTTGGACCGCGCTCGGCTTGATTTTGGGAACATACCTCAGCTGGCTTTTTGTGGCCAAGGCTTTGAGAAAGTGTTCAATCGCCTTTGGCGACTCAATCACGATTCCGGAATTTTTGACCAACCGCTTTAAGGACAAGAGCCGCGTGCTTTCTGTCGTGTCGGTTGTCTTCATCGTTTTGTTCTTTACGATTTATGTTGCCAGCGGCTTTGTCGCTTGCGCAAAGTTGTTCAACTCCGTCTTTGGGCTTCCCTACAACGCGGGCCTTGCGATTGGCCTTGTCGTGATTTTGTCGTACACAATCATGGGCGGCTACCTTGCCGTTTGCACGACGGACTTCATTCAAGGAACATTGATTTTTGTGGCCTTTGTGATTTCTTCCGTTGTCCTCGTCTTTGCCTTGGGAGGTCCTGCCGACGCCATTTCAAAAGCGCATGACTTTAGCGCCCGCGCCATGAACGGAGAATTTGGACAAGAGCTTTTGAAAAAATTTACGGCCAACAAAAATTTCAGCGTAACTTCTATCGTAAGCGCCATGGCTTGGGGCTTGGGTTATTTTGGAATGCCCCACATCATCGTCCGCTTTATGGGAATTAGAAGCAACAAGGAAGTGACAACCGCGCGCCGCGTCGGCATCACTTGGATGATTGTTTCTTACATCGGAACGTTCATCATCGGAAGTTTGGGAACTGCGTATTTATTACCGCAACTTTTATTAGGCGGAGCGGCGGAAACTGTGTTCAGCGTGACAATGATGAAAATGTATCCTGCCTTCATCGCGGGCCTTTTCTTGTGCGCGATTTTGGCCGCCTCTATGAGCACAGCCGACAGCCAGCTTTTGGTCGCCTCTAGCGCGGTAAGCCAGGACATCTTCAAGGGCCTAATCAATCCCAACGCCGACGAAAAGACTGTCCTTAAAATCAGCCGCGTGACGGTTTTCTTGATCGCGGCCGTCGCCTTTGTCCTTTCGCTTGACCAGACAAGCACAATCTTTGGTTTGGTAAGCTACGCTTGGGCGGGCTTTGGCGGAAGCTTCGGCCCTCTGATCTTGCTGGCTCTTTACTGGCGCGGAATCACCAACAAGGGCGCCATCGCGGGTCTTGTCGTTGGCGGCGTTACTGTCGTGGCTTGGCACAATCTTAGTGGCGGAATTTTTGACATCTACGAAATTCTTCCGGCCTTTGTCTTTAACTTGATTGTCGCCGTCGTAGTGAGCCTTTTGGACAAGAACAAGGACGCCCAGATGCTCGCCGAATTTGACAACTACAAAAAGATGGCTGACTAACAAATGCCAATCGTCATCAAGCCTCTTCTTCCTGAACAGGGGGAGGAGGCCCTTTTATTTTTACAGCCTTACGAATCGGAATGCGTCAACCTCGCTTCGGAAATTTTACGGGGCGCGACGGATTGCTGGCGCGTCATATATAACGATGAGGCTTCACAGACCAAAACACTCGCCGGCCTTTTTGCCCTGCGAAAAAAGCGCTCGCTCTTTTTTTGCCTGCCCTTTGCCAAATACAAAAGCGCCTTTGACAAAAAAGTTTGCAGCGAGGCGCAGCGTCCCTTGATGGAATTTTTTGAAAGCCGCGAACCCTTTTGCGTTAACGGAGAAGCGGCCGGCGCCATCTTTTTGCGCAACATCCTAAAGAACAAAAAAAGTCCGATGCGTCCCAGCGTGACCAACAAGTATTTTTTGATGGTTAGCGGCCAAGCTCGCGCGAACAGCGGTATTGAATCGCTCTCCCAAGATAGCGGCGAGGAAAACCAAGAGGCGTCGCAAAACAAAAAGGCTGTCCACACCCAAAACTCAGGCGGCGGCTTGCGCGTAATCCAAGCTACGGCCGCGGACTACGAAAGCCTGCTCCCGCTTGAGTTGGGCTACCAGCGCGAGGAAGTCGTTCCCGACTCCTTTGACATAAGCGACGCGGCCCTTGCGGCGGCCTTTAAGCATGAGCTTGGCCAAGGCCTTACGTTCGCGCTTTATGACGGCGGCCGACCGATCGCAAAGGCCCGCGTCTCCGCGTGCGGCCTGCGCCATTGCATGCTCGGCGGCGTTTACACAATTCCCTCCGAGCGCAAAAAAGGCCGCGCGTCTTTTTTAGTCAGGCAAATAATCGCGCTCTTTGAAAGCGGGCTTGACGACCAGCGCCAAAATTCGGGCGGACAAAATTGTTCGCAAGGCCTTAATGCGGGCGGCGGCTCCATCGATTCCGGCAAGACGGGCTCCTTTGGCATTGCAAGCGATTCCGGCAAGCCCGGCGATTCCCGCCCGTCTTTGGCTTTTGACAGTTTTTGCCTTTACGCCAAGCAAGAAAACGCCGCCGCCCTGGCGCTCTACAAGTTGCTGGGCTTTACTTCGCGCGGCGAATATTTGTTGGTTTATTATTGAAAGTTTTTTCAACGTTCCTTCCGCGCAAAAAAAATTCTCTTGCAAAACGGACCGACTTGGCGCATAATGTTTAAAGGCGCGCCGGTCTTGCGTTTTGCGGGCTGGCTGCGTTCCCAAAAAATAAAAAGGAGTTTCTATGACAAACAATGATGCGATTAAAGCGCTAAAAGAGCTTAAGACCTATTGCGCGGCGGATTCGTTGGACGCGGTTCACTACGCGATTGCGGTTATCGAGCATTTGGAAAAGGCTGGCGTGACCAAGCCTTTGCTAGCCGACCTTTCAAAGGCAGCCAACTAGGAGGACGGGATGGAAGCAAGTTTTGGATTTTTGTCGCTTGTTCCGGCAATCGTCGCCATTTTGTTGGCTTTGCTCACCAAAGAAGTTTATTCTTCCTTGTTTATCGGAGTCCTTATCGGCGGCGCTTTTTACGCAGTGGGAACGGACGCGGGCTTTACCGGTTTTTTCAACCACATTTTTAAGGACGGAATGATCGCCCAGCTTAGCGACAGTTGGAACGTCGGCATTCTGGTTTTCCTTGTCGTATTGGGAACGATGGTCGCGCTTATGAACAAGGCCGGCGGCTCGCAGGCTTTTGGCGAATGGGCCAAAAAGCGCATCAAGAGCAAGGCCGGCGCGCAAATCGCCACAATCTTTTTGGGAATCTTGATTTTCATCGACGACTACTTTAACTGCCTTACAGTCGGCTCGGTCATGAAGCCGGTCACTGACAAGTACAAAGTTTCGCGCGCCAAACTGGCTTACTTGATTGACGCCACCGCCGCGCCGATTTGCATCATCGCTCCGATAAGCTCTTGGGCCGCCGCAGTCTCCGGCTTTGTGAGCGAGGGCGAGAACGGAATCGCGCTTTTCTGCAGGGCCATTCCCTTTAACTTTTACGCCTTCTTTACAATCGCGATGACGCTTTTCTTGGCCGCCCGCAATTTTGAATTTGGACCTATGGCCAAGGCCGAAAAAGAAATGGAAGACAAGTCCGAAAAAGAATACGAGGAGTCCGAAAACCCCAAGGCCTCGGTCATCGACTTGGTTTTGCCGATCGCGGCTTTGATTGTCTTCTGCGTTTTGGGAATGATTTACACGGGCGGCTTCTTTGCCGCCCAAGTTGCCGGCGAGGCCGAAGGGGAGATGGTGGCCAATCCCGCTTACCTTAACTTTGTCGAAGCCTTTGCCGCAAGCGACGCTTCGGTTGGCTTGGTGCTCGGTTCCTTTGCCGCGCTTGTGATTACGGTTGTCTTCTACATTTGCAGAAGAATCATTTCGTTCAAGTCGATTATGGCTTGCCTGCCCGACGGCTTTAAGGCGATGGTTCCCGCGATTTTGATTTTGACGCTCGCCTGGACCCTTAAAGCCATGACCGACTCGCTTGGCGCCAAAGAATATGTCGCCGGCCTTGTCGGCGGAAGCGCGCAGGGATTAAAGAACATGCTGCCCGCGATTATCTTTGCAATCGCTTGCGGACTTGCCTTTGCCACCGGAACTTCTTGGGGAACATTTGGCATCTTGATTCCGATTTGCATCGCGGCCTTCCCGGTCGCAAGCGACCCGATAAGAATCATCAGCATTTCCGCCTGCATGGCTGGAGCCGTTTGCGGAGACCACATCTCGCCGATCAGCGACACGACGATTATGGCCAGCGCCGGCGCCAACTGCGACCACGTAAAGCACGTTTCAACGCAGCTGCCCTACGCGCTTTTGGTCGCCGCAGTTTCGTTCGTCACCTACATAGTGGCTGGCTTTACGCAAGGCTTGGGAATTGTCGCCAGCGGAATCATCAGCTGGGTAATCGGACTAGCCGCCTTGTTCGCGACCTTGTTGTACTTTAAGAAGAAAGCGGCGAACTAAAAATCGCAAAAAGCGATTTCTTGCCCGTTAAGCGCGCTCAACGCTCCTTTGAGGCCTTTGCTTGCGTAAGCCTTGCCGCTTGCGTCAACCAAAACGCACTCAAAGCCGCCGGCCAGCGCGCTTTTTTTTATCTCGGGGATTTTTTCCATTCCCAAAACAAAAAGGCTTGTGCTTAGCGCGTCGGCGACCATGCTGTTGTGGCTTACAATCGTCACGCTTTCCAAGCCGCTTTGGGCCGGAAAGCCTGTGGCCGGGTCAAGGATGTGGCCGTAGGTTTTTCCGTCTTGCTCAAAAAAGCGCTCGTAGGCGCCGCTTGTCACGACCGTCGCGTCGCGCGTCTTTAGCATAAATGCGTTTTGGCCCGGCTTTGAAGGGTCGCGGATGGCCACGCTCCACAAGGAGCCGCCGGGCTTTTTTCCGTAGACATAAACGTTTCCGCCTAGTGAGAGCGAGGCGCGCTTTGCTCCGCGCTCGCGCAAAATGTCAACCAAGCTGTCGGCCGCGTAGCCTTTCGCGATTGCGCCGAGGTCTAGGCGGACGCCGCTTTTGGTAAAGCGGACGGCGCGCTCTTCTAGTTTTACGCATTGCCAGCCGACAAGTTTTTGCGCGGCCTCGATTTCTTCTTGGCTGGGAACGCGCGGGCTTTTTCCAAAGCCCCAAAGCTTTACCAGCGGGCCGACGGTCGGGTCAAAGGCGCCGCCTGTAAGTCGTGCAAAGTCCAGCGCCGTTTTTAGGACAAGGTAAAAGTCTTGGCTTACAGGGACCGGCGCGGCGGCGGCTTCACGGTTCACCCGCGAAATTTCTGAAGAGTCTGAATAGTTGTTAAAGATGTCGTTGAGTTCCCGCAGGCGGGCAAAAAGATTTCCGTAAAGCTCCGCGCTTCCATCTTCGTATAAATTGATGGAACATACCGTTCCCAAAACGAATTCAGACTGCGCATGTATTCGCCGCTCGCAGCCTGAAAACAAGAGAAAGGCCGCCGCAAAAAAAACGGCGACTATTTTTGTCTTGAACACGGCGCCCTTAGTCCGCCAAGACTGTGACTTCTTTGTTGACGATTACTGTCACCAAGTCGATGATCCAGAAAACGCAGGCAACGATTCCAACAAGGCGGTTGTAGCTTGTAAGAACCAACGACGCGATTTGGATGATTCCGATTACGATTGGAATCAAGCTTCCGCTTGTGACGCGGCGCAAAATTCCGTAGATGTCGCCGATGATTACCAAAAGGATTTTTACAATCCAATTCAATCCTGTCAAACCTGATTTTGCCATATTATTCCTCCAAGGCATTTATTTAATTGCCGCGCTTGCGGTCAATTTTTCTTTTTTGTCCTTCTTTTCTTTCTTTGGCTTTTTCTCTTTTGGCGCGGCGGCCTTTTTTTCAGCCTTTTCTTTTTTAGCCTCTTTTTTTGCGGGAACCGTTTCGCCTTCGGCTTCAAGAAGCGCCTTGCAGTCGGCCAAGCGGTTTTTGTCGTCGTCGGGCAGTTTTGGGAAGCTGGGGTTTATGTCGCGCAGGGTTTGGACCAAGACTTCGCTTACAAGATAGCGCGTGTACCATTTTTGGTCGGCCGGCAAAACGTACCAGGGGCAGTCCTTTGTGCTGGTGGCGTTGATCGCGTCCTCAAAGGCCTCTTGGTACTTGTCCCAGTAGGCGCGCTCCTTTATGTCGTTGGGGCTGAACTTCCAGTTCTTTTCCTTGCGGTCGATTCGCTCCAAAAAGCGGCGTTTTTGTTCGTCCTTTGAAAGGTTCAAGAAAAATTTCACGATGCGGTAGCCGTTTCCGTAAAGGTAGTTTTCCCACGAGCAAATGTCCTTGTACTTGTTCTTGATGTAGTCCTTTGTCAGCGTGCGTTTGGGCATTTTGTAGCCCTTCCAAAATTCGTGGACGTTGACGACCAAGACTTCCTCGTAGTAGGAACGGTTGAAAATGCACATGATGCCGCGGCTGGGCAGGCGCTTGTGGTAGCGCCACAAAAAGTCGTGGCTTTCTTCGGTGGAGTTGGGGCCTTTAAAGCTGTGGACGATTATGCCTTGCGGATTGACGCTGGCAAGAACGTGCTTTATCGTGCTGTCCTTTCCGGCCGCGTCCAAGGCCTGCAAGACAATCAATACGGATTCCTTTGACTCGGCGTAGAGCTTTTCCTGCAAGTCGGCGATTTCCTGCAAGTTTTTTTCGGTCTGCTTTATCAGCTTGGCTTTTTGGTCTTTGCGGCCGCCGGAATCATGGCAAACCTTTTTTAGGTTGAGCTTTTCGCTTCCGTCGTAGCGGTATTCCTTTAAAATATCTGACATAATCTCCTCCTATCGCCTGCAATAAAAAACTTCTATCATTATAACACGCTTTTCTGTATGGCGCAAACTTTTTTTTTGCGCTAGAATATGTTCCATGCCTATAAAAATCCAGAGCGACTTGCCGGCAAAAAAAGTGCTGGAAAGCGAGAACATATTCGTAATGACAGAAGGCCGCGCCACCACGCAGGACATCCGCCCGCTAAAAATCGCGGTGGTAAATCTTATGCCCACAAAGTCCACGACCGAAACGCAGCTTTTGCGCCTTTTGTCAAACACTCCGCTGCAAGTGGACATTTCGCTCATCAGAATGGAAAGCCACGCCTACCGCAACGCTTCCGACGAATACCTTGACCGCTTTTACATTCCTTCGGGCGAGCTTTTCAAGCACCGCTACGACGGCCTTATCATAACCGGCGCTCCGGTGGAACAAATTCCCTTTGAGCAAGTTGACTATTGGAAAGAGCTTTGCGCCATAATGGATTGGAGCAAGGAAAACATTTTCTCAACCCTTTACATTTGCTGGGCGGCGCAGGCCGGCCTTTACCACTTGTTCGGCGTGCCAAAATATCCTTTGCCGCAAAAAAAATTCGGCGTCTTCAAAAACTGGCAGCCGGAGGGGCAGGCCGATTCCCTTTTGCGCGGCTTTGACGACGTTTTCTTGATGCCCCAGTCGCGCCACACGCAGATTCGTGCCGAGGACATCGCCGCCCAAAAAGGCCTTGTGGTTTTGGCGCAGTCGGACGAAGGCCCTTCTATAATTAAGACGCAAAACAACCGCGCCGTCTTTGTGACCGGCCACATGGAATACGACACAAACACTTTGGCCGACGAATACTGGCGCGACAAAAACAAGAACCTTCCGATACAAATTCCCCAGGACTATTTTCCCGGCGACGATCCAAGCCAAAAGCCGCTTTCAACCTGGCGCTCTACCGCATCGCTTTTTTACCGCAATTGGCTCAACTACTACGTCTACCAGGAAACGCCCTACAACTTTGTTCAGTAAAGCGGCCTAAAATCTTCCGCAAAAAATTGTGGAAAAAAGCCGAAAACCGCGCTAAAATGTTCTCTATGAAAAGAGAACATTTTTTATTGCCAGCGTCCGTGATTTTTGTGGCCGCGATTTTGCTTTCTTCGTGCCAAGGCCGGGAAAAGAGCGTGTCGCCGGAATTTGTAAAGGACATGAACTTGGTTTGGGCCGACGAGTTTGACGGAACAAGCGACGAGCCAAATCCCGAATATTGGGACTACAACACGGGCGCCCATGGTTGGGGAAACGCCGAGCGGCAAAACTACACCAAAGACCGCGCCAATTCCTATGTTTCGGACGGAACGCTAAAAATAGTCGCGCTAAAAGGCGACGACGGAAAATGGACCAGCGCCCGCCTAAAAAGCCAGTGGAAAAAAACTTTTAAATACGGCTATATAGAATTCCGCGCAAAGCTTCCGACGCAAAAAGGCTCATGGCCGGCGCTTTGGCTTATGCCCAACCGCGACAATTACGGAACCTGGCCTAGAAGCGGCGAAATCGACGTGATGGAATACGCGCAAAACTTTTGGGGAACAAAAGCTTACGGAACTTGCCACTGCCTTGCGGGAAGCGGCGGGAACGCGCTTGCCAACGCCGGAGTGGACGTAAAGCCCGCCGACAAAAAATGGCATAACTACGGCGTCTTGTGGACCGAAGAAAAAATCGTTTGGATTTACGACGGCGTGGAATTCTTGACTTACGAAAATCCGCATGACGCTGCCTACCCGCAAAAGTTTTGGCCCTTTGACCGCGACTTTTACGTTATTATGAACGTGGCGATGGGCGGAACGCTTGGCGGCGACATTCCAAAAGACGTCAAAAAATGCCTTATGGAAGTTGACTACGTTCGCTGGTATCAGTAAAATAAACTAACGGTCGTTAGTCATGCCAAAGAAAGCGGTTTCCGCGCAAAGCATTGTGGAGTCGGCGCTTTTTTCCGCATTTAAAAACGGAATGGGCGAGACTTCGCTTGCAGACATCGCGCAAGATTTGGGAATTAAAAAGGCTTCTCTTTACAATTATTTTGCGGGCAAGGAAGAAATTCTTGCGGCGCTTTGCTCTTATTGTTCCGACTTTTACGCGCGGGTGAATTTGTTTGAGCAGGAAATTTTCACAAAAATCAATTCCACCAATTCCGAAAAGCTTTTTAAAAAATCCGTTGACTCTTACATCAAGAGCCATGAGAACGAGCCGCTATTTCAAATTTACACTTTGGTCCAAAGCGAAAAATACTTTGACAAAAATTTCCTTGACATTTGCGAGGCGCAAAGGCAAAAGATTTTTGACCAAGCTTTCTTGTTCTTTAAAATCGCGTCGGCGCAAACAAAAGGAAGCGCCCAAAAGTCCGACGAAGAGCTGCGCCTGCATTCGCATTTTTTTGCGGACGGAATTTTGTCGCGCCTGGATTTTTACATCGCGCAAAAAAAAGAGACGATTAGGCGAAATCCTGAATGCGACGCGGGAAGCTTGTTCGCGCTTCCAAGCGACGAAAAGCAAATCGCCGGGATTACGTCATTTGCTGTTGAAATCTTAAAACATGTAATATAAGAATTGTGTGAGGCTGGGATTATGGATGAAGAAATTTTTAAATTGCAGAACGGAAGCGACATCCGCGGAGTGGCTTTGGAAGGCGTTGAGGGCGAAAGCGTAAACCTTACGCCCAGCATCGCGAACAGAATCGGACAGGCGTTTGCCCAGTGGCTTAGCGCAAAGACAAACAAGAGCGCCGACCAGCTTACGGTTGGAATCGGAATGGACTCTAGAATTTCGGGGCAGAACCTTATGATCGCCGTAACGTCTGGTTTGGTCAACAACGGCGTTGACGTAAAGTGTTGCGGCTTGGCGACGACGCCCGCGATGTTCATGTCAATCGTTTTTGAGCAAAGCCACTTTGACGGTTCGGTGATGATTACCGCCAGCCACCTTCCGTTCAACCGCAACGGAATAAAATTCTTTACAAAGGACGGCGGCCTTGAGCATGACGACATAAGCGAGATTCTGAAAATCGCGCAGGACAAGCAGGTGGTCACTGTAGATGTTTCGGAAGAAAAAAACTTTGACTTGATTTACCTTTACGCGCAGCACTTGCGAACTTCGATAATGAACGGCGTGAACAATTCGCAAAAACCGCTTGAAGGCCTAAAGATTATCGTTGACGCTGGAAACGGCGCCGGCGGATTCTTTGCCGAAAAAGTTTTAAAGCCGCTTGGAGCCAACATCGACGGAAGCCAATTTTTGGAGCCGGACGGCCGCTTTCCAAACCACATTCCCAATCCAGAAAACAAAGAGGCAATGGAATCAATCCGCCAAGCGGTGTTAAAAAACCGCGCCGACCTGGGCCTTATCTTTGACACCGACGTTGACAGAATGTCAGCCGTTCTTGACGACGGAAGCGAAGTCAACCGCGACTCAATCATCGCCTTGATAAGCGCGATCTTGGCTCCCCGCAACAAGGGAGCGACAATCATCACCGACAGCGTCACAAGCGACCGCCTTACTTTCTTCTTGGAAAAAGTTTTGGGCTTGCGACACTTGCGCTACATGCGCGGCTACAAGAACGTAATCAACAAGCAAAAGGAGCTTTGCGCGGATGGAGTCAACGCTCCTTTGGCGATGGAAACGAGCGGCCACGGCGCCTTAAAGGAAAACTACTTTTTGGACGACGGAGCCTTTTTGGCGGTGCAGCTTGTAATCGCTTTGGCAAACGCAGCCAAAGAGGGAAAGAAACTGCAAAGCCTTATCGAACGCCTTCCTCCTCCCGGAGAAGAAGCGGAAATTCGTTTTAAGATTAACGACGAAAACTTTAAGGAATACGGCAAGCAGGTTTTGGACGCTTTTGCCGAACGCGCCCGCGACGCCGGCTGCATTATGCCGGAGTCCTTTGAGGGCGTGCGCATTTCCTTTAAGGGCGGCCCGGAAGCCGACGGAGCGGAGGGCTGGATGCTTTTGCGCCTAAGCCTGCACGATCCTGTAATGCCGCTCAACATAGAAGGAACCACGCCCGGCTCGCTTGAAAAAATCAAGCAGACGGCGGCCTTGCTTTTGACCGGCTTTGACAAGCTGGACATGAGCGCCTTGGCTTAAGAATGGAGGTCGCGTCTTGAACGGCGCGGCCTTTTTCTATATAATGGAACAATGTTCCGTATTTATGTTGAGCGTCAAAAAGGCTTTGAAAACGAAGCCCGACGCATTCTTTCCGACGTTAAAAATTTTTTGGGCATTAGTTCTGTAAAGAGCGTGCGTTACCTTAACCGCTATGACATTGAAAACGTCATGCCGGCCGTCGCCAAAAGCGCCGTTCAGCGAATTTTTTCCGAGCCGCAATCCGACAGCGTTATTTACAACCAGTTGAACCTTAAGGCCGGCGAAACGGAAATCATTTGGGAATACCTTCCCGGCCAGTACGACCAGCGGGCCGACAGCGCCGAGCAGTGCCTAAGCCTTTTGCGAAAGAGCTTGGAAAAAACTGTCGAAACGGGAACGGAGCCTCCCCGCGTTCGCTGCGCCAAAATCGTTTTGATGACCGGAAAAATCGCGGCCAAAGACCTTCAGAAAATCCAAAATTATTTGGTGAATCCCGTCGATTCGCGCTTGACCAACGAAGAGCTTCCCGCGACGCTAAAGATGAAGACGGAAACGCCCGGCGACATTCCTGTGGTCGAAGGCTTCATCAAATACAAGAAGGCGGAGCTTGAGGCCTACTTGCAAAAGATGGGCTTGGCGATGGACTACGCCGACATTAAATTCTTGCAAGACTATTTTGCAAAGGAAGGCCGCGATCCGACCGAAACGGAAATCCGCGTTCTTGACACATACTGGAGCGACCACTGCCGCCACACGACCTTCTTGACGGAACTAAAGGACATAAAGATTGAAAAAGGCCCTTACGAAAAATTGATCAAGGCCTCCCTCAAAGAATACACCGACATGCGCGCCGACCTTTACGCCGGCCGCTCTGACAAGCCCGTCACCCTGATGGACATGGCCGTGATCGGAATCAAGCATCTTAAAAAGCGCGGCCTTTTGGAAGACCTTGAGGTCAGCGAAGAAATAAACGCTTGCTCGATTTACATCGACATTCACTACACGACGGACAAGCATGGAAAGAAAATCGACCCCAACTCAAAGAAGGCGACCGAGCGCTGGCTCTTGATGTTCAAGAACGAGACGCACAACCACCCGACCGAAATCGAACCCTTTGGCGGCGCGGCCACTTGCATTGGAGGCGCCATTCGCGACCCGCTTTCGGGACGCTCTTGGGTTTACCAGTCGATGCGCGTCACAGGAGCGGCCGATCCGACCGTTCCGATGAAGAAAACGATAAAGGGAAAATTGCCGCAGCTAAAGCTTTGCCGCGAATCCGCCCAAGGCTTTTCGAGCTACGGAAACCAAATCGGCTTGACCACTGGCCAAGTCCACGAAATATACCATCCCGGATACGCGGCAAAGCGCATGGAGCTTGGCGCGGTGATCGCGGCCGCTCCGGCCGAAAACGTTGTCCGCGGAACGCCGCAGGCCGGCGACATTGTCATCTTGCTTGGAGGCGGAACTGGCCGAGACGGAATCGGAGGAGCGACAGGCTCTTCTAAAGTCCACACGGAAAAGTCCGTCACCACCGCCGCCGCCGAAGTCCAAAAGGGAAACGCCGTCGAGGAGCGAAAGATTCAGCGCTTGTTCCGAAACAAAGACGTAAGCCTTATGATTGTCCGCTGCAACGACTTTGGAGCGGGCGGAGTCAGCGTGGCCGTCGGCGAATTGGCGCCCGGCTTGGACATCAACCTTGACGCCGTTCCCAAAAAGTACGAAGGCCTCAACGGAACAGAGCTTGCCATTTCAGAAAGCCAGGAGCGAATGGCCGTCGTCGTTCGTCCCAAGGATGTAAAGAAATTCATCAAGGCCGCGGCCGCCGAAAACCTTAACGCTGTCGTAGTCGCCACGGTCACCGACACAAACCGTTTGGTGATGACTTGGCGCGGATCAGTAATCGTAAACATAGCGCGCGAATTCTTGGACGCGGCCGGAGCGCGCCATGAGGCTAAGGCCTTGATCGAAAGCCCAACCGCACCGGCGTCTTCTCCGCTTTTAAAGCCGCTTGATTCCACCGCGAAAAAATTGGGAGCGGGAACTACTTCCGCCGCCTTGCAAAAGGCTTGGATTCAAAACATGGCCGACTTGGCTTGCTGTTCCCAGCGCGGCTTGGGCGAGCGCTTTGACGGCTCAATCGGTTCCAGCTCGGTATTGTTCCCCTACGGCGGCCGCTGGCAGTCCACTCCCGAAGCGGGCATGACGGCAAAGATTCCTGTAATGTCTCCGCGCGAAACTAGCACCGTAAGCTTTATGGCATACGGCTTTGACCCGCGCGTTTGTGAATGGAGCCCTTGGCACGGAGCTCAAGTTTCCGTCATTTCAAGTTTGGCAAACCTTTTGTGCTTGGGAGCCGATCCGCTAAAAGCGCGGCTTTCGTTCCAGGAATTCTTTGGCCGCGCCGTTGACCCAAAAACTTGGGGATACCCGGCCGCCGCCTTGCTTGGTTCCATCACCGCGCAAAACGCGATGGGAACTGCCAGCATCGGAGGCAAGGACAGCATGAGCGGAACTTTTGAAAAGCTCAACGTTCCGCACACGCTCGTAAGCTTTGCCGTCGGCCATGACGAAGTTCAAAACGCGCAAAGCGGTTCCTTCAAAAAAACCGGCTCTAACATTTACCTTGTAAAGCTTCCGTACTCGGAATTGCTAGCTCCCGACTACGAGGCCTTTAAGGCAAACTCGCAAGTCGTTTACAATTTGAACAAGGCTGGAAAAATCCGCGCGCTCTATCCGGTTCGCGCGGGCGGAATCGCCGAGGCCGTCACCAAGATGGCGATGGGAAACAAAATCGGCGCCGAAATCGTTCGCCCGGCAAAAGCCAAGGAATTGTTCATTCCGCTCTACGGTTCAATCTTGATTGAAACAGACGAAGGCCTTGAAAGCGAGGCTTTCGCGAAGGGAACTTTGTCCTTTATCGGAAAGACAATCGCCGAGCCAAAAATCATCGTCGTCGGAAAGACAAAGGCCACGACCACAACGATAAAACTCGCGGACGCCCAAAAGGCTTGGGAAAACACTTTGTCGGAAGTGTTCCCGCAAACAAGCGGCGCGGAAAAGCAGGAAGAGCTTCCTGACTTTGCCAAGGACGTTCACTCGTCGTTGAGCGACGCCAGAAGCAATCCCAGCTTTAACATTTGCAAAAAACATCCGCGCGTTTTGATTCCGGTTTTCCCCGGAACAAACTGCGAGTACGACATGGCCCGCGCCTTTAATTTGGCTGGAGCCGACACAAAAATTTTGGTCTTTAGGAACAACACTCCGCAAGCGCTTAGCGACTCGCTTGACGAGTTGGCCAAGGCGCTTAAGAAGGCGCAAATCTTGGCGCTTAGCGGAGGCTTTAGCGCGGGCGACGAGCCGGACGGTTCGGGCAAGTACATCGCCAACGTTTTGCGCGAGGCTCGCGTGGCCGACCAAATTATGAACCTTCTTAAAAAGCGCGACGGCCTTGTTCTTGGAATTTGCAACGGCTTCCAAGCCTTGATAAAGACCGGCCTTGTTCCTTACGGAGAAATCCGCGAGCCCAGCGCCGAAATGCCTACGCTCACCTTTAATACAATCGGCCGCCACATTTCGCGCATAGTCAGGACAAGAATGACAAGCGCGATGAGCCCTTGGGCCAAGAACGCTTCGGTCATCGACCAAAGAATTCACCTTGTTCCAATCAGCCACGGAGAAGGCCGCGTTATCATCAGCCCGCGCTTGGCCAAGGAATTGTTCAGCAAGGGGCAAATCTACAGCCAGTACGTTGACGAAAAGGGCAATCCCGCGATTTGCGAGCCGGACAATCCCAACGGCTCTATGTACGCGATAGAAGGAATGACAAGCCCTGACGGACACGTGCTTGGAAAGATGGGCCACAGCGAGCGAACGATTGGCAACGACTTGAATGGAGCCAGCGCCGACTTGATTAAAAACGTCGCGGGAAATCCTCTGACAAACAATTTTGAAAATTCTTGCCAGAACCTTTTTGCCGCCGGCGTAAGCTACTTTAAGTAAGGAATGTTATGATGAAAAAAAATTCAAAGGCCTGCAAGGCCGCCGCGTTGTTTGTCGCGCTTGCGGCGTTGGCCGCGGCCGCGTTGTTTTGCGGCTGCTCAAAAAAATCCGCGCCAGACGCTTACGGCGTTTACAGCGACTTTGACAGCGTTTTGGCCGCGGCCCAAAAAAGCGAAAAAAAGATTTTGCTTTTTTTTACAAAGATGGAAGACGGCGGCCATAACGAAAAAATCGTCAACGACATTCTTCAAGCCGGCGGCTACAACGAATTGTTTGGCGGTGAATTTGAAACTTGCCGCATAGACTATAGCCGCGAGCGTTTTTCCAGAAAGTCTGAGGGCTTTGACGAGGCGCAAAACGAGCGCGACATGAGGACCGCCGTCATCTACGGAGTGGACACGACGCCCGCGGTTGTGGTTTTGACAAAGCAAGGCTATGTAATTTCAAACATAACTTACTTGCCGGTTGACGATCCCCAAGGATTGAAAAACATTGTCGAGCTGGACAGAGAAAACATTGACGGCATCGAAAATCTTCTTGCGCAAATCGACGCGGCCAAAGGACTTGAGCGCGTTCAAAAAATTGACGAACTGTACGAGCAAACTAAGGCAAATTACCGCTACCAGCTGCGCGGCTTGTGCGACCAAGTCATAAAGCTTGACAAAAAGAACGAAAGCGGTTTGGTTGGAAAGTATTTGCTTGCCCGCGCCTCCACAAAGGCGATGGACTGCTATTTGCGCCGCGAGCCTGACAAGGCCGTTGACTGTTACTTGGAGCCGTTAAAGTCAAAGTTCCTTTCTGTTGAAGAAAAACAGCGCAGCTATTTTGCCGCGGCTTACATTGTTGGAAAAGATTCTCCAGGCGTGGAAAGTTCGGAAAAAATCATCAGCTATTTAAAGTCGGCGATAGAATTGGACGACAAGTCGCCGCTTGCCGAGCGCTGCCGTTTTTTGCTTGAGCGCCAAGAAAAAATTTTGGCCAACCAAAAAGAAATGGAAGAGAAAAAAGCGGCTGAAGAAGCGGAAGCCACTGCGGAGAACCGCGCGGAATAATGAACGAACCTCCGTCTGTTTCCGACATATCGATTCCCGCGTTAGTAATTTCTGCGGCTGCGCTGATAACGCTTTCGATGCTCTTTTCTGTGAGCGAAAGCGCCTTCTTGTCTGTAAACAAATTGCGGCTAAGGGTAAGATGCCGCGCGGGAAACAAACGGGCGCTGAGAGTTGCCAGGCTTTTAAAGAACAAGGAGCTGATGATAAACACGCTGCTTGTTTCAAACGACTTGGTCAATGTAATGCTCAGCGCGATTCTTACAGCCTTCGCTCTAAAAGTTTTTGGCAGCAAAGCAATCGCAATCACAACTTTCGCGGCAACCTTGCTGCTTTTGCTTTTTGGCGAAATCACTCCAAAGGCCGTTTGCACGCGGCATCCAGATCCAATCGCCTACGGTCTTAGCGGCTTTGTCCAGTTTATTGTATTTGTGATGAGGCCGGTCGTCTTGGTCTTTACGGCGGTTTCGCGCCTTGTTCTTTTTTTGAGGGGAATAAAAGTCAAGAACGAGCAAACGGCATTTACGGTTGAAGACATAAAAACGTTTTTGGACGTCAGCGCCGAAAGCGGAATCATCGAGCACGGCGAAAAGAATTTGATGAACCGCGTCTTTAAGTTCACCGACCTTGAAGCGCAGGACATTATGATTCCCCGAAAGCAAATCACCTTTGTTCATATTGACGACAGCTACGACAAAGTTTTGGAGCTTAGCAGGCGGACTTTGTTTTCGCACTTTCCTGTTTACCGCCGCGACATCGACGACATCGTTGGAACGGTGTACATAAAGGACTTGCTTTTTTATTCCGGCGACAAAAAAAGCTTTTCTTTGCGGAGCGTGATGCGTCCTCCGCTTTTTATCCTTGAAACAAAAAACATGTCGTCTACCCAGCAAATCTTGCGCGAAAACCGGCAGACAATGGCGATTGTCGTTGACGAGTATTCCGGCACGGAAGGGATTTTGACAAAGGAAGATATCGCCGCCGAAATGTTTGGCGCGGGAATTTCGGAGTTTTCAAAGGCGGCCAACGTTTCGTCAACGATTCCCGTTGATTCGAATGAGTTTGAGTTGGAGGGGACGACGCGCCTTTCGGATATAAACGAGGCCTTGCGCGTGAACCTTTTTTCCGACATAAACGAAAGCGTCGGCGGCTGGATTATGGAAAGGATCGGTCGCATTGCCGAAGTCGGCGACAAGGTTGTTTTTGACGGTTGGATTTTTATCGTTAAAAAGCTTGACGGATTTAGAATAGAAAAGGTTCTTCTTGTCCGCGAAAAAGAGGACTACCAAGATTCGGAGGACAACGAATGAACTGGGCGAAAATTCTTTGGACAAGCGGCCTTTTGATTTTTCTTGTTTGGCTAATCGCTTTTTTTGCCGGAAGCGAAACCGCTTTTCTTTCCATGACAAACATTCGCGTCCGAAAAATGCTCCGCTCACGAACGCCGGGAGCGAAAAGAGTCGCCCGCCTGCGCGCGGATATGGACAGCGTTTTGACGGTTGTTCTTATCGGAATAAATTTCATCAACACGTTGGCGTCTTCCATCGCCACCGCGCTTGCGATTGAGTTGGTGGGCAACAAGGGCGTCGCGATCGCCACCGCTGCCATAACTTTTTTTGTAACAGTCTTTGGCGAAATTATTCCAAAAACTGTCGCGGGCCTTGAGGATAGAACAGACAAAATCGCCGCGCGCTCTTCCGTTCCGCTTGAATTCTTAAAGAACGGCTTTTGGCCGGTCGTTTGGGTTTTCTCAAACATTTCAAAGGGAACGGCTTTTATCGTCGACGTTCTTTGGAAAAGAAACGACGCGATTATCCAAGAAGGCGAGCTTAAGGCTTTGATCCAGGCCGGAGCGGATGACGGCGCTTTGGAAAAGTCCGAAAAAAACATGCTGGATAAAATCTTGGAAATCTCCGACCTGACCGTCCACAACATTATGAAGCACCGCTCCCTCGTAACCTACATAAAAGAAAGCGACACAAGGGCGACAGTTGTGGAAGCGTTCAAGAATTCCGGCTACTCGCATTTGCCGGTTTACAAGGATTCCAAAGAAAACGTCACGGGCGTTTTGTATTACAAAGACGTATTGTTTGAGCGCAATCTTCCCGGCGCCTTTTTTATAGTGGACTATATGACCGCGCCGCTTTATGTTCCGGAAACTTTTTCTGTGATTGAGTTGATTCAGACCTTAAAAAAAGAAAATCGCTCCTTTGCCGTAGCGCTTGACGAGCAAGGCTCGACCGCGGGAATCGTTACCCTTGACGACGTGATGCGCGGCTTGTTCGGAAGAATGAGCGACGCCGGAAACAAGCATCAGGAAGTGCCGGCGGAAGACAGAATTAAGATTGTTTCGTCAAAAGAATTTTTGGTTCCCGGCGACATGCGCTTGACTGACTTGAATTCTATTTTGAACTTGAATTTGACTAGCGAAAACTTTGACACGCTGGCCGGTTTTTTGATGGAAAAGTTTGACGCGCTTCCATCCTCCGGGGAAGCCGCGCGAATCGGCCGCGCGCTTTTTGTGGTCGAAGACCAATCCCAGCGAAGGATAAAAACGGTCAGGATTAAGTTTTAGGCTTTGGCCGCGTTCACAATTAGGCCAGCCGTACCTTCGATGCCGGCATAAGAGCTGTTGATGAGCATGTCGTAGTGCTCGTACGCTCCCCAAGTCCATTCGGTGAATGTGTTGTAGTGGTTGGCGCGGCGCTTGTTGACCTGAGCGATTGTCTTTTTTGCGTCTTTTTCTGGAATGCCGTAAGCTTCAATCGCGCGCTTGATTCTGTCGTCGGGATTTGCGTAAACAAAAAGCTTTAGGATGTCGCTGTCCGAAAATTCTTCGCTAGTGTGAAGAATGTAGTCCGCGCAGCGGCCAACGATTACGCACGGCGATTCTTTGGCAACCTTGAGTATTATTGTTCTTTGCGCGTTGTAGATTTGGTCTACCAAGGGCAGCGTGTTGGGCGTTGTAGCCGTCGCATAGTTTGAGGAATAGTTTGAGCCAAGCATCATGTTGTAAAGCCATCCGCTTGAAAGGCTTTGCTCGCTCTTTTCGATGAACTTTGGCGAAAGTCCGCTTTCGTCGGCGGCAAGGTCGATGAGCTGCTTGTCGTAATATTTCCAACCGAGCTTTTCTGCGACAATCTTTCCAATGGCGCTTCCAGCGCTTCCGTATTCACGGCTTATTGTAATGATTTTTTTCATTTTACGCTCCCTAAGGTTTTTGTGCGCTTTTATTGTAGCGCGTTTGCTATCTTTTCGCAAGCGAAGCCTTGCCGCTAACTACCACGAAAATTTTGCCGAAAGCTCCAAGTCGACGCAAATTAATTGGCTGCCGGAGTTGGACGCGGCCTTTTTGTATTTGCTTTCGCCTTCTTGCTTTATGTACATTTCGCCTTTGCTTTCGCCGGTGAAGGTGAAGCATGTTTTTTGGCAAATTGAAAAAAACTTTTTTATTTTGAATTCCGCTTTAACGCTTTGCCTAAATGCGTAAAAGGCGGAATAAGTGATGTCTACATAGTAACGGCCTGTTGTTCTGTGATGGTCCTTGTCTATCATGGCCCAAAAGAGCGCCAGTTCTGAAGCAAGGGAAATTTTGGCCCAAGATGCTGGAATAAAGTCTGCCCTGATTCCGCTCCATACAAAAAGATTGTAAACCTCGTAATCCATCACTCTTTTGCCGTCAAAGTTTATGATATCCCTATGGCTGGTGTCGTCGTATGGATATGTTTTGGGGCCTGAGTTGTTGTACCAGCCGTACCAACCTGTTCCGTCTTTTGCCTTAAAGCTCATGTATTGCGCGTCAAAAGAAAGAGTCGGCGCCAAGGTCAAAAAGCTTGTGGGGTAAAAATTAAAGGCGGCGGCCAATTCTAAATCATAGCCCGGCAGGCCGCTTTCTGAGCTTATGAATAGATTGTGCCGTGACAAGTCCGTTTTCATCGAAGTGTCGGAAGTGTTTTGCCAATCCGAGTCTTCCATATGTCCGCTTTTGGACGAAAGGTAAAATTTGCTTAAAAAACTCAGTTCAAAGCGTTTGTATTGCATTCCGACATTGGCGCCTACATACCAAGCGGGAAGAATGTCGTAAACAAGTTCGCTAAGCTTGTATCTATCTCCGCCGCTTTTTTTGTTCCAAACAATTTCCTTGCATTGGCCAAGCCGCGCGCCAAAAACAGGTTCAATGTTAAAGACCCAGCCGTCGACCCTTTGTCCGCGGCTTTCTTGCGCGAATGTTGTTGCGGTTAGCGCCAAGAGAAAAAAAACTGAGACAAATGTGACGCGCGCTTTCACGATTGGCCCTCCGCCGCGTTAGAGTCCGCCAACGGATCCACGCCAAAAATTTTTGCCAGCTGCTTTCGCGTCACTTCCAAATCCTTGGGGTAGGGGGCGATAAATTCAACTTGCCGGCCGCTTGCCGGATGCGTAAAAGAAATCTTCCAAGCGTGGAGCGCAAGGCGGTCTATAAGCGGCCGCTCCATTTCCGGGTCGCCGTTCCAGCGCTTTTTTAGTTCCGAAAGATAAACGCCGCGCTGGTTTCCGCTGTAAAGGGGGTCGCAGACAATCGACAAATTGTTGGCGTTTAGGTGCGCTCGGATTTGGTGGGTGCGCCCAGTGAGCGGTCGCGCTTCCAGCCATGAAAAAGGCCCGCATGCGCCAATAAAATGAAATTCTGTCACGGAAGGCTTTCCATGCGTCTTGCTGACAACCGTTCTGTGGCGGGCGTCGCCGTCGGGCATTAGCGGGAGCGTCACTTTAAGGTCTTGCCAAAGGGGGCGGCCGCGAACAAGGCAATGGTAAATTTTATGGACTTTCCTTGCGGCGAATTGGTCGCAAAGGTTTTTGTGCGCGGCTTCGTTCCTAGCGTAGACGACGATTCCGCTTGTGTCCTTGTCGATTCTGTGGACGGCAAAGAGCTTTCCAAATTCTTCTTGCGCCAAAAGGTCCAGTCGCGGCGCTTCTTCGTCGTAGCGGTCGGCGGCCACGCAAAGGCCGCTCTTTTTGTTCAATACGATTATGTCGTCGTCGGAATGAATGACGCTGTAGTCGGGTGTTGTCTTCATATAAGATATAGTATAAAATAAAACGCAACTAAAATCAATTTTTTTTGTCTAATTTTATAGAGGAAAATATGTCTTCATTATATAAAGAATTTTTGGAAGAGCCGAGAGAATTCAACGGATACGAGGATTTAAAGGAACATTTCAAAATCAAGATCCCTTCAAATTTCAACTTTGCCTACGATATCGTGGACCGCTATGCAAATGACGAGCCTGATAAAAGGGCGCTTGTTTGGTGCGACGACCGCGGCGAAGAAAAGATTTTTACCTTCAAAGAAATTTCCGACATGTCAAAAAAGACGGCCAACTTTTTGACCGCTCACGGAATCCGCAAGGGCGACGCGGTTTTGCTGATTTTGCGCCGCCGCTACGAGTTCTGGCTTTTTATTTTAGCCTTGCACAGAATCGGAGCGATTGCAGTTCCCGCGACTGTAATGCTTCTTAAAAAGGATTTGGAATACCGCAACAACGCCGCTTCGATTAAGATGATTGTTTCTGTTGACGACGACAAGTTGATGAAGGAAATCGAATCCGCGATGCCCAAATCTCCGACAGTAAAAAATTTGGTCACTGTCGGCGGCGACAGGCCGGGCTGGGTCAACTTCCACCGCGAGTATGAATTTTGCCTTCCGATTTTTGAGCGCATCAGCGGTTCCGAGGGAACGACAAACGACGACATCATGCTTTTGTATTTTACAAGCGGAACGTCGGGCTATCCAAAAATGGTCGGCCACAATTTCCTTTACCCGTTGGGCCATATCGTCACGGCCAAGTTTTGGCAGAACGTTGTCGAGGACGGCTTGCATTTGAGCATCGCCGAAACCGGTTGGGGCAAGGCTGTTTGGGGAAAGCTTTACGGCCAGTGGATTGCCGGCAGCGCAGTCTTTGTTTACGACATGGATTCCTTTAAGCCGGACTTGGTTCTCCAAAAAATCGCGCATTACAAAATCACCACTTTCTGCGCGCCGCCTACGGTCTACCGCTACTTGATCCGGCAAAACCTTTCCAAGTACGATTTGTCTTCGCTAAAATATTGCGTCACCGCCGGCGAGGCTTTGAACGCCGAAGTTTATAACCGCTTTTACGAGCAGACCGGAATCAAAATGTTTGAGGCTTACGGCCAGACAGAAGCGACGGTCATCGTCGGAAACTTTCCGGGAATGGAGCCAAAGCCCGGCTCCATGGGAAAGCCCGCTCCAGGCTACGACGTCCGCATCGCAAAACCCAACGGCGAAACTTGCGGCGTGAATGAAACCGGCCAGATTGTCATCAATGTTGAAAAATCCCATCCTCTTGGTTTGTTCTCGGGCTACTACAAGGACGTCGTTCTTACGGCGGAGGCCTTTGACAACGGCGTTTACCACACCGGCGACACGGCCTACATGGACGAGGACGGCTACATTTGGTTTGTAGGCCGCGCGGACGACATCATAAAAAGCTCCGGCTACCGCATCAGCCCCTTTGAGGTTGAAAGCGTTTTGCAGCAGCATCCCGCCGTTTTGGAATGCGCGGTCACTGGCGTTCTTGACGCAAAGCGCGGCCAGCTTGTAAAAGCCACTATTGTTTTGAACAAGGGCTTTGAGCCGACCAAGCAGCTGGAAATTGAATTGCAGGAATTCGTCAAGAGCCAGACGGCCAGCTATAAGTATCCCCGCATAATTGAATTTGTCGAGGAGCTTCCAAAGACCATAAGCGGAAAAATCCGCCGCGTCGAGATTCGCGAAAAGGATAATAAAGACAAGGAAGAATTGTAAAAACAAAAAAACGCGGTCAAAACGGCTCCCAGTGTCCGTGCGTCCACTTCGCGCCGTTTTGCCAGCGTTTTTTATTTTTTCAATACCTTAATTTATTCTTCACATTAGATGCAGGGCGGCAAGTTCATTGAGGACTTGCCGCTTGTTTTTTGTCCATTCGGGGGCGAGCAAAATCTTTTTTGGACCGTCGCCGGTCAAGCGGTGCACGACCATGTCAGGCGGCAATAGCGGAACTATCTTTTTTAAAAGTTCAAAATACTTCTCTTTTGCAAGGCATTCAAATTTGCCCGCCCGCCATTCCTTTTCCAAATCAGTTCCGGCCAAAACATACAAGACCGTAAACTTTATTCCGTCCGAGCCGGCGGCGACAATGCGGCGGACTGACTCTAGCATGTCGTCGTCGTCCTCGCCTGGCAAGCCCAAAATCAATTGGGTCACGATGTGGATGTCGGGGCACTCCTTTTTTAGCGCGGCGACCGCGTCAAAGTAAACGCTTGTGGGGTAGCCGCGCCGCATCCAGTCCGCCGTTTTTTGGCGAGCGGTTTGCAAGCCCAACTCTACGGTGACAAAAGTTTTTTGCGACAGTTCCTTTATTACTTCTAGAATTTCGGGGCCAAGGCAGTCGGGCCGCGTCGCTATGTCCACGCCCACAATGTCAGGAGCGGCGAGCGCGTCCAAGTATTTTTGCTTTAGAACTAGCGGGTCGCCGTATGTGTTTGTGAAATTCTGGAAGTAGGCGATGTAGGCGGGAGCGGGAGCCGCGTTTCCGGCGGAGAGGCGCGGCGCTTTTTGGTCTTGCGATAACTTTTGGCAATTTCCAAGATTTTTTGGTTGGCCAAGAAGCGGCGCTTTTTGGCTTTGCAAACTTTTTTCTTCTGCGGAAACTTTTTCAACGCCCGGAACGCGCGGGCCGCCGCGGCCATGCGCTTTTTTTTGCACCAACAGTTTGGCGCGCTCAAGCTGTTCCGCGATAGGAAGATTTTTTGGCGGAATGAAGTCGCCGCTTCCGTTGGCCGAGCAAAAGATGCAGCCGCGCGTGTCCAGCCTTCCGTCGCGGGTGGGGCAGGTACAGCCCGCGTCGACGGCAAGCTTGTAAACTTTGCGGCCAAACTTGTTTTTGTAAAAGTCAGAAAGCGTTATTGGCATATTTTTTGCGGTCGGCTTTATGGCCTTGCAGCCATTGCGCGCGGGCTCATTCTTTTATAAAGCCTTTTTTAAGGCCGACTGCGATGTTCTTTTGAACCCATTCCCAAACGCGCGGCATGTTTTCTTTTAAAGGGCCGATGCGCTTTTCCACCATCGCGACTGTCGCGCCGGCTTCGGCCCAGGTTCCGCCGGTCAAAGAAAGCGAGTTGTTCAAAAAAGGCTCCAAGCGGTCCATGCAATTCGCGTAGCGCGATTCAGGCGTTTTAAATTCCTCAAACTCGTTCCAAAGCGCGCGGAGCTTTCGCGCGATGTCGTCAGGAAGTTGGCCGAACAGTTTTTGCGCGGCGGCTTCTTCCCGTTCCTCTTTTCCGATATTGGCGGCGGCGTCGTATGCAAATGTGTCCCCAGCGTAAATTTCAACCAAGTCGTGCGCCACGCAAATGGCCGCCGCCCGAGTCGCGTCAACTTCTTCGTCAAAATAATCTTTAAACATAAGCGCCATAAGCGCGATTCGCCAAGAATGCTCCGCGTCGTTTTGCCTTCTGGAACCGTCGGCCAGTTTTGTTCTACGGCTGATTTTGTCCATTTCTTCCGCCAGTGCCGAAAACTTTAAAAGGCTGTTCAAGCGGCCGTCGTCAGAAGGCAAGAAATTTTTTATCGTTTGTTCAAATGAGCTTTGCATGAAAATATGCTAGCGCATAAGGCGAGCGTTTTCAAGGCGGTTTGTCATGGCGATGGCGCCTTGAGGACAGACATGGGAACAAAGGGAGCAGCCTAAGCAAAGGCCTTTGTCAACCTTTATGGCGCCGTCCAGAACCGACAAGGCGCCGCTTTCGGATTCCGAGCAACGTGATACGCATTTTTTGCAAAGGACGCACTTGCTTTTGTCGATTGAAGGAACGACGAGGCAATTTTTGTTCAACTTTTCGTGGCTGGTGATTTTTTTGACGACGGCGCCTTTTATGTCGTTTATGCTGGCAAAGGATTTTGACTCCAAGTATTTTAAGAGGCCGTCTTTCATCTTGCCGATTATTTCGTATCCGTTGAGCATGACTTCCGTGCAAACTTGAACCGCGTCCGCTCCCAGCGCTATGTATTGCGCCGCGTCGCTCCAGTCGCTGATTCCGCCGCTGGCCAAAATTGGAAGCGCTGAGGCCTGCCTGATTTGCGCCACGCATCTAAAGCCAATGGCCTTTATTATTGGCCCGGAACATCCGCCAAAAGTTGAAAGGCCGTCGATGTTCAAGCGCGGCTCAAGGTTGTCCAAGTCCACTCCCATAAATCCTTGCGCAGTGTTTATTGCGGTCACGCCGTCCGCTCCGGCCTCTTGAACGGCAAGCGCTATTCGGCTTATGTCCGTGACATTTGGCGTTAGTTTTACAAACACAGGCTTTTTTGCCGCTTCTTTGACCCAAGCGGTTATGTTTTTTGAAAACTCCCGACTTGCTCCGATGGCCATTCCGATTTTCTTTTCGGGCATTCCGTGAGGGCAGGAAAAGTTCAGCTCAAAAGCGTCGGCAGGAGTTTCGTTTATTGACTGGACAAGCGCCTGCCATTTTTCTTTTTCTTGGGGCGCCATAATGCTTGCGATGACAACTTTGTTGGGATGCTTGTTTTTTAGGAAGCGAATTCCGTCCAGCCAATATTGAAGGCTTTTGTGGCTCAACAATTCTATGTTTTGAAAGCCGATGATTTTTCCGTTGTGTTTTTGAACTTGATAGCGGGGGCTGGCTTCGTTCATTATTAAATCGTCGGGCGTGATTGTCTTTAAAACCGCTCCGCCCCAGCCGGCTTCAAAGGCCTTGTCTATGCTTTCCACTTTTGAAGTTGGCGGAGCGGAAGCAAGCAAAAAAGGATTTTCAAATTGGATTCCCAAAAAACTTGTCTGTAAAGTTGCCATAAAGCTTCCGACTTTATTATATAAAAAAAATTGTCGCGACGCAAGGAGGAATTTAAAAGTTTTTTTGGCGGCTTGTCATAGAGTCAGAGAGTTTAATTTTTCGTCAACAAATTTGCGCAAAGACTTTACAACCTCGTCTTGAACTGAAAGTTTTATTTCGCTTGCTTTTTCAAAGTCAATGGCGAGCGGAAGAAAAAGCCTGTAAACGTCAACGCCAAGCGCTTTTGTAATTTGAGCCAAAGTTTTTTCGCTAGGCCAGGAACGGCAAAGCTCAATGTTTTTTATCATCGCCTCGGACAGGTCGCATTTAACGGCTAGGTCTAGCTGCGTCATTTTTTTGCCTTTGCGCAGTTTCCTAAGGTTTTCCGCCAATCGTTTTTGAATTTCTTTGCTTTTCATTCTTTAAGTTTATGGGGAAATGGACTTTAATATGTGTATTAATAATATCTATTCGGATATAATAGAAGATTGACAGTATACTAGTTAGGGAGTATAATTATATTTATTATCATTGAAGTGTATTAAAAGTAGAGGTTTTTGATGCTTTTTTGGAGGCGAGAGATGAAAAGTTTTTTCGTTAAATTTTTTGCCTATCACTCCTTGATAGTCTAGCTGTTTAATATTATAGTTGTGAACAGGAGAATTGCGATGGCAAAAAAGAGCGTTAAAAAGCAATTTTTGAACGGCTACGAAAGAATCTTGAAAATCGACTATATGATTTCACATATGCATTATCCCAGCGTGGAAGACTTTTCGCGGGAAACGGAAGCGTCGATTCCGACTGTAAACCGCGATTTGCGCGACTTGCGGTTAAAATTTGGAGCGGAAGGGATTCTACAATATGACAGAACTGAGAAGGGCTTTTATTACACGCGGCCTTCGTTCCGCATTCCCGCGATGCTCAGTTCCGAAAAGCAAATTATTTCCGCGCGCCTTATGGCCAATCTTTTAAAGCTGATAAAGAACACGCCGATTTACAAACAGGCGATAGAAGTTTTCGCTTCGCTTTCCGACAACATCGATGAAGATTCTAAGTTAAAGTCAAAAAAACTTTCAAACCGCATTTTGTTTTTGGGAATGGATCCGGTAAAAATCGATGACGAGGTTTGGGAAAAGTTGGAAAGCGCGATGGCCGGCAACAACTACGTTCGCTTTAAGTACCGCGGCTATGACACGGACTTTGTGGTTCAGCCCTGGCAACTTATTTACAGTCAGGGAATGTGGAGCCTGTATGCCTACAATCAAAGACAAGAAGTGAAGGAAGTCCGCTTTTACAATTTGCCCGACATTCACAAGCTTGAAATTGATTCGCGAACTTTTGAGTTGCCCAAAGACTTTGAATATACCAAGCGTGCCAAAGGAAATTTCCGCCGCTACATCGGAAAAGAAACCCTGCGCTGCAAAATAAAAATCACTTCGCAAAAAACGTTGGACTACATCAAAACTTACAAATGGACCGACGACCAAAAGTTTGAGCCGCAGCCCGACGGCTCAACAATAATGACCTTTACAAGCAACCAAGACTACCCGATTCTTGGCTGGCTTTTGAGCCACGGCATGTACGCCCAACCCCTTGAGCCAAAATGGCTTGTGGACGAGTGGGAGAGGAATGTACGGGGAATGATGCGGGTGATTGAAAATTTATAGGTTGAATTTTGTTATGGAGGAAAATATGTATAATACAAATTTTTATTTTGGTTCAATTGAAACTGCTTATGAAAAAGTCTTGGACAGCCTAGCGGCTACAGAGATTCATTCTTATAAAACTTCATCGATTCCGCTTGCCGAATTTTGGAAGCCGGAAAACTCATTTTATATAAATAAAATTTTGAATAAAATCGGCTGGTCAGAACAGGAATATGACAATTCAGAAAAATTCTTTGAATATCCTGTAAAACCTCAATTCAACAATCAATACATAAAAAAAGCAAGACCCTCGATGACTGACTTGATGATTCGTTATGACGATACGAATGGCGCGAGCGAAAAGCAAATCGCTGTTGAAGGAAAATTCACCGAAGATTTGTATGAAACCATCCAAGAATGGAAGAAAAAAAAGAATTCAAATTCAAACAAAGAAGATGTATTAAAAGCCTGGTATTCCTTCATTGAAAATTACTGTGACTTTGACGCTGCTTCAAAAGACTCAATAAATGGGAATGTCGTCTATCAGTTTTTGCATAGAACGGCTTCCGCTTGTTATAAGACAAAAAATCCTATTTTGCTGTACCAGCTTTTTTACGATTCTTTTGACAGTAAATCAATCGAACACCAAAAGTGCGTCGCAAAGAAATTGATGTCGTTTGCAAAAGACGATTTGCGTTTTAATGATAAAATTCAATTTTATATTGCCTTTACTCCAATATTGAACTTGCGCGAAGTGACGGAAAAATTTTCGTTCCATAAAAATGATTTATTCTTAATTATGAAAAAGAAATCGATTTATAGTTTTGGAGAGTCGCAAGTTGTCAACGCCATGACGGATGATATTGATGAGCTTAGTTTTAATTTTGACTACATTTATTCAAATGATGCGTTTAAAAACAAATGTTCCAAGTTGAGAAAAATTGCATGGAAACGAGATGAAGAAAAGGAAGAGTATCAAAATAGAATGAAAAGCGAAGGTCCCGAATTGTTGAGGGACGACGCGTTTGACAAAACTAAGTCGCAAATAAGATACAATCCAAAGTCAGCAGAAGAATCCTACAGTAAAAAACAATTGGAAAGCTCCGCTTCTGGCGAGGAATGGAGATTGCTGAGCAATCCTGGCTATACAAAATACGCGGTTAGCTCGGAAGGCCGGGTGGCGTTTTATTCTAACGGTAGATATTATGTGATTTTTCAAGACGACAATAACGGCAATGGCTATTTGCGTTTGGATCCAAAGGGTGAATACAATCTAGATCACGACATAGAGGTTTACAAATTGATTGCTATGGGCTTTTTTGGAAAAAGGATTGGCGACGGATATGACGTTCACCATAAAATAAATGACGGATACAATTGCCGCAAAGAAAACCTAGCTCTGTTAACACGAGCGCAGCACAATATTGTTCATATGCCTGAGGACCAGTTTAAGAAGATCGCCGATATGGATGATTATTTGTCGGAAGAGTGATTAGCGGGAAAAAATTGTCTGGGTGGAAATTTGGTGGTATAATGGGGAGTATGGAGGAATATATGAGCGAGGTAAATTACTATTTTGGTAATGGGGATTATAAAGATGTATTAACATGCATGGCATCGACAAAAGTTAATTCGTATAAAACTTCATCGTTGCCGTTGGCACAATTTTGGAATCCAAATAACAAAAAATTGAAAGGTTTTTTTGAAAAATGTAAAGAAAAAGGTTTTGATTTATCTTTTGGAAATCGTTTTTTCGAATATCCAACACCTTGTGAGAATAACGGGGAAGAACTCCAATATTCAAGCCCATCAATGACAGATTTGATGATAATTAATGAAGAATACAAAGTTGCAATAGAAGCTAAATATACAGAGTATTCTGAAGGTCACTATGAAACCATTGCAGAATGGAATAAGGAAAAAGCAGAGCATAAAAGGAATATAAAAAATCAATGGTTTAAATATATAAGAAATATAAACGCGACATATAATGATGATCTTTTAGATGACACTATTCCATATCAATTTTTGCATAGAACTGCTTCTGCGTGTTATAAATGTGATGGGAAAACACCGGTTCTTGTTTATCAACTGTTTTACGATAATGAAAATATAAACAAGAAAGATGAGTTTATTGGAAATTTAAAAGAGTGGGCTAATCGTCTTGGTTTTACGGATAAAATAAAATTTATAGTAATTGAAATTGAGATAAAGGAGATAGAGAAAGTAAAAGAAAAATATGATGGGGTTAGATCGGATTTGTTTCTGATAATGAGAAAACAAAAGGAACCAATATATAAATTTAATTGGGATGGAATAAATGTAATCAGATTAAAATAAAAGAATAGGGAGATGTCTAGTCTCAGCAAAAAAAACAGCACAACAGCTTATTGTAAACAGGAGGCACAATTATGTCTATAACCTACACAAAAGCCGAAGTAACAAAAATGGTTTCTTCTTGCTTTAAGAAAAGGGAATGTGAAAAACTCTACAAGGCTGAATGCATTAATTATACCGGGGAAACAAAGGACACAAAAGAAAACTATTCTAAAGTTATTGTTGATTATCTTGTTGAACATATTGACGAATTCAAGAAAGGTTTAAGTAAAATAAAAGTAACTCGCAAGGACCCTTATAAAACAAAAAGTCATAATGGAATATCCGATTTCAATTTCGAAAAACGGCCAAAAGGCGAAAGGCGAGAGGAAAAAATCGCGCATGCGATGTATTGTCAGTACAAAGACAAGCCTGCTGTGTTTGGCAAAATTCTTGATTATCAGGTTCCGCTAAAAAGCACAAAAGATGATATAGGTCTTGGGAAGATAGATTTGCTAAGCGTCAAAAATGGCTCAAAACCTAAAAGCAAGAAAATTTATTTTTTGGAACTGAAAAAAGATTATTTGGAAGATGATTCAAAAGAAACTTTATTACGATGTGTTTTAGAGGCCTATACATATTCCCAAATAATTGACAAAGAAAAACTTTGCGCCGACTTTAATCTTCCTCTTGAAAAGGAGGATAATAATGAATTTATTATCGCTCCGCTTGTTTATAAAGACAATCACTTTGAGAATCAATTGGAATTTGTCAAGCCTCTTATAAATGCTTTGGATACTCCTGTTGAAATATTTGTATGGGGATACAAAGCTGGCAAATACACAATAGAAAACATGAAAAAATAAAATTATTCAAAAATACTTTTTCCCCTATCACTCCTTGATAGCCTGGCCTGTTATTATTACAGGTGACAAAGGAGGATTTGACCTATGAAGAAGCTTTATTTTACCCAAGAAGCTGTAAAAGCGCGTTTTGTCAAGGCCATCGAAAGCCAAAACAAAGCAGAATTCAAGCGCCTGTATGCCGCCGCAATGAAGCCTGTAAAGCGTTTTGGCTATAAAAAACAAGATGCGTATCTTGAAGATCTTGAATGGGATTTGCATGCCAAACTTGAAATGTTCAAGTTTCTTAACGATGAAGCCATTTTGCCCAAAGTGTTGCCGCTGTTAAAGTAAGCAGACGTTCTTTTTAGGAGGAAATTATGTTAAACATATTTAGGATTATTGGAAGCGGTATTGTTTGCGCGCTCTTGTTTGTTGAGATTTCAGCTCTTGCTTTGAAAATTATTTTGGGGCTTGAAATGGCATTAGCTGTCGCCCTTTTATTTTTCACTTTTTCAAAAAGGCGTTTTGCTTTTTTTCCAAGTTTTTTGTTGTTTTTCACGTTTTTTTCAGTTGGTATGGGCGTCGCCTTTTCACGAGTCTCGATTGTGGGACTTGTAGAAGAAGAATATGTTCCGTTTGTTTTGTCTTTATCTGATGTGATTTGCCAAGGAAATTTCGTCAATGGAATAATCACAGGCGTTGTGTTGCTTTTGGGGCTAGCTTATTCTGTTAAATATAATGCTTGCTCTGTGTCGGAAAAGGCTGCGAAATTTGCATTGGACGATATGTCTTACAAGTCTTTTTGCGTTGACTCCAAATTAACTGATGGGAAGATATCGCAAGCGGAAATTGATGCTGAACGAAAAAAGATTCGCATGGAGGCGAATTATTATTCTTCTTTAGATGGTTTTGCAACTTTTCTTTTGGGGACAGCTATGGTAATTTCGGTTTTTTGTGTTGTCCTTTTTGCTGTTGCAGTCGCAATTCAAATTCTTATAAATTCAACAGCCTATTTGCAAGCTGTCGATAATGCGGCAAGGGTTTTTAGTTCTTGCGTGGTGTTTTTCTCGATTCCTGTCATGTTTATATCAATTTGTTTTAGAATAAGCATTCGTCATGACTGGCCTTTAGCTGGATAATTCAGTAAAGAGCATTTCTGTTATTTTTTTATGTGGAGGGTGTTATGTTGCGACACAATAAAGATTCTATTTTGGGAAAAATCATTTTTCTTTCTGAAACACTTCAGGGAAGCAAATTGGAAGATAATTTTTTGGATAAAGCTAGGACTGAATTGCAAGAAGTTTCTAGTTATCTTGGTGTTGACGAAATTTCCGCTATTTTCTTTGCTGTGATTTTTGTTTTGCAGAATCAAAGATCAATGGAAGTGAATCTCCATGATATTGCGGAATTTTTAAATTATTCTTTTTTGTACATTCTTGAATATCGTAAAAATATTTCAATCCTCGAAGATTGTGGTCTTGTTTTTATGAAAGTAAGAAAAAATGTCAGTCCACACCCAGAAAACAATGGTTATATTATTACTGGAACAATTATGAATAACATAATTGATAATGAACCAATAATAAAAATTGAAAATGACAAGGACTCAATCGAAAAAGTTTTTAGCGAGATTCGACGTGTCCAAGAGTCTTTTATTGTCGAGAGAAATATAATGAATTATACAGAATACAAAAGACAGATGTTTTCTCTTGAAAAAAGATATGAAAATAATGAAGCGGTGTCGAATATAAAAAAAATATATCCAGATGACTATGATTCTAGATTTATTCTTTATTATTTTTGCATTTCTCAAATTTGTGGCGTTGAAATCAAAGGCCCCTCTCAAAAACGCGGATGTTGGGAGAGCCCGGTGTGCGAACTGGTTTCTTTAGAGTGTCAAAGTGTTAGGGAAAGAAACTTGTTCGTGGAAAAAAATGATATTCTTTTAAGAGATGATTTTATAAAAGATGCTTACCTTGAATCTGAGGACTTTCGTGGAAGAAAAATTTTGGTTTATTCTTTTAGATTGACGGAAGATGGCATAAAAAAGATTTTTGGAAATGAGGCAAAAAAATACATGGCCGAAGATGAGAATCAAAATGAACTTGATGAAATATGCAACGTAATTAAAGGCCTTGGAAATTTGTTTCAAAACGAGTCTCTCCATAAAAGTCAAAAATGCGCGCAGTTGAAAAGAGAAGAGGAACGGTGGAGCGCGATGCCTTTTTTCAAAACTGTTCAAAGCATAGTAAAAAATGCGAATCATAGATTTTTATTTTATAATGTTGTTGCGAATTATTTGGATGGGTGTCGATCATACTTGTGCGCGACTCTAAATGTTTTATATGGGCACAACAAGAACTATTTTTCAGAATTGCGATTGTTCTTGGACGAAAAGCATCCTCTTTTGGAACTGGGGTTTTTGGACATTGAAAAAAATCCCGTTGTGGATGAGATAACTGTTTCAGAAGGTGGCAAGGCTATAGAACTCTTGTACGGCAAGAATGCTGATTTGTACAAGAGTTGTTCTTGCGATAAAAATGTTTTGGAACCAAAAGATTTGCAAAAAAAGACTCTCTTTTATTCCGAGAGTGTTCAGAATCAAATTGATGCGCTTTGCCAGAGTCTTGAGCAGAAAAATTTTAAAAAGATGCAAGGCCGGCTTAAGCAGAAAGGGTTGCCAACTGGGATAGCTGTTCTTTTATATGGGGCGCCAGGAACAGGGAAAACCGAAACTGTTTTTCAAATTGCAAAAAGGACTGGTAGAAGAATCCTCCATGTTGACATCGCAGAATCAAAATCTATGTGGTTTGGTGAAAGTGAAAAACGCGTGAAAAAAATATTTACCAACTATGAAAAACTTTGCAAGGAATGTAAGCGACTTAAGAAAAACGTTCCTATTCTTTTGTTTAATGAAGCCGACGCTCTTATTTCTAAGCGTAAAGATGTTTCTGATGGCAATTCCGCTCAAACAGAAAACGCTATTCAAAATATTCTTCTAGAACAGCTGGAGAGACTTGACGGTATTTTGATTGCGACGACAAATCTATGCGAGAATATGGACAAGGCTTTTGAGCGACGATTTTTATTCAAGATAAAATATGAAAAACCAACTTTGGATGTTCGTTCTAAAATATGGCAAAGCAAGATGCCAGAACTTCCTTTAACAGAGGCGAAATGTTTGGCGGATCAGTTTGACTTTAGCGGCGGAGAAATCGACAATGTGGTTCGAAAATGCGAAATGAGCGAAGTGATAAAGGGCGCGCGACCTTCGTATGAAGAAGTTGTGGATTTGTGTAAAAATGAGCGTTTGGAAAAAGAAGGCGCTCGAAGCATTGGTTTTTCTTTCTCCTAATTTGTACGGCAACAACAAAAAAAGGCCGCCCAACAGGGCGGCCTTCCTAGTCAGTAACCAGTCTTGTCGTTAGCCTTACAATACCGGCTTTATTAGATAACAGGTTTCATCGCCGTCATGTATGCGCGTAATCTTCTACCGACAACCTCAATCGGGTGGTTGCGGATTTCGGCGTTGACGTTGACAAGCTCGGTGTTGTTGACGCTGTTGTCCTTTACGTCAAGGCCTTTTCCGATAACGTCCGTGTGGATGTTGGGCATAAAGTCCTTGGCCATCATCGGAGCGGCGACGCGGCTGAACAAGTAGCAGCCGTATTCGGCGGTGTCGCTGATTACGCGGTTCATCTCATACAAGCGCTTGCGGTCGATGAGGTTGGCGATAAGCGGAACTTCGTGGAGCGACTCGTAGTAAGCCGACTCTTCCTTGATTCCCGCGTCAACCATTGTTTCAAAGGCCAATTCGCAGCCGGCCTTTACCATGGCCACAAGCAAGATTCCCTTGTCAAAGTATTCCTGCTCTGTGATTTCTTCCTTTGACTCCTCGTTCTTTTCAAACGGAAGGGCGCCAGTCTCCTCGCGCCAAGTCAAAAGGTCGTGGTCTTTGTTGGCCCAGTCCTTCATCATTGTGCTGGAGAACTTTCCGCTGATGATGTCGTCCATGTGCTTTTGGTAAAGCGGAGCCAAAAGCTTTTTGATTTCCTTGCTAAGCGCGTTGGCCTTGATCTTGGCGGGGTTGGAAAGGCGGTCCATCATGTTCGTGATTCCGCCCCACTTGAGGGCTTCGCTTACAACGTTCCAGCCGTGCATCAAAAGCTTTGTCGCGTACTCAGGAGCGATTCCTTCCGACACCATCTTGTCGTAGCAAACGATTGTTCCGGCCTGCAACATTCCGCACAAAATAGTCTGCTCGCCCATAAGGTCAGACTTAACCTCGGCGATGAATGAGCTTTCCAAAACGCCGGCCTTGCTTCCGCCCATTCCGACGGCCAAAGCCTTGGCGTAGGCCCAGCCCTTTCCTTCGGGGTCGTTGGCCGGGTGAACGGCGATCAAGTCCGGAACGCCAAAGCCGCGCTGGAACTCGTGCCAAACTTCCGTTCCCGGTCCCTTGGGCGCGCACATAACAACTGTGATGTCGGGGCGAATGATCATTCCTTCCTCAATCATGTTGAATCCGTGGCTGTACCAAAGAGCCGAGCCCTTCTTCATCTTTTGCATCACTTCAGTGATAACGGGAGTGTGCTGCTTGTCGGGAGTCAAGTTTCCGACCAAGTCGGCTGTCGGAATCATCTCGTCGTAAGTTCCGACTTTAAATCCGTTCTCAGTCGCGTTCTTCCAAGACTGGCGCTTTTCCGTGATGGCCGACTCGCGCAAGGCGTAAGAAACGTCCAAGCCTGAGTCGCGCAAGCAAAGTCCCTGGTTCAAGCCCTGGGCGCCGCAGCCGACGATTACGATTTTCTTTCCTTTAAGAGCGTTCACTCCGTCGGCGAATTCTTCCTTGGCCATAGAGCGGCAATGCCCCAACTGCAAGCGCGCCTCGCGCCACGGAATTTTGTTAAAATAATTTTCACCCATTTTTGTCTCCTGTGTGATTTATTTGTGTTTTCGGTGGAATTATAGCGCGCGGCCAATGTTGCGTCTAGTGAAATAATTTCAAGTTATTGTTGCGTTTTGCGCAAAGTAATGGAAGCGGCTGTTTTCCGCAAGGAAAGCGATTGACACAAATTAAAAAGACGGTTATAGTGGTATTAAATAGAACTACTAGTATGCCAAACATGAGTTTTATAGACAGTTTGAATGATTTTGGACTCACCCGCCAGGAGGGGGCGATTTATTCAGCCCTCCTGAATCACGGCGACATGACCGGCTATGAAGTGGCGAAGGACACGGGCATTTCGCGCTCAAACGCTTACGCAGGCCTTGCCGCTCTTGTGGAAAAGGGCGCCGCATATCTTGTTCAGGGCGAAGCCACAAAATACCGCCCGGTTGAAATAAAAACATTTACGGAAAACAGAATCTTGGAATTGCAAAAAAGCGCGGCCTGGCTGGAAAAGCATTCGCCGCGAAAGGTTGTTTCCTGCGACGGCTACATTACAATCATTGGCGCGAAAAACATCAAGAACAAAATCCGCCAAATGCTTAAAAAAACCGAGCTGCGCGTTTATATGATGGCTCCGTCTGACCTTCTTTTAGACTATGAGGCCGAGCTTGGCGGCCTTGTGAAGGCTGGAAAAAAAGTCGTCCTTCTTACAAAGGGCTTCAAGCTTAGCGGCGCGAAAATCTACGAGACAAAGCCAGAGCCGGGCCGGATTCGCTTTATTGCGGATTCGTCTTACGTTCTTACGGGAGAGCTGACTGGCGACGAACATGACACCTGTTTGTATTCCGGACAAAAAAACCTCGTTGAGGTTATGAAGGAAGCATTAAAGGATAAAATCACGCTTTTAAGCGAAGGAGAAAAAAGATGAAAATCGGTATTTTAGGTTATGGCAATCTTGGAAAGGGCGTCGAGGGCGCGATCAAGCAGAACTCTGACTGCGAGCTTACGGCTGTCTTCACGCGCCGCGACCCTTCAACCGTAAAAATTTTGACGGCGGGCGTTCCTGTTTACAATGTGGCGGACGTTGAAAAACACAAGGACGAAGTTGACGTTCTTATCATCTGCGGCGGCTCGGCGACCGACCTTCCAAAGCAGACTCCTGAATACGCAAAATATTTCAACGTAATCGACAGCTTTGACACGCACGCAAAAATCCCTGAGCACTTTGCAAACGTGGACAAGGTTGCAAAGGACTTTAAGCATACCGCTCTCATCAGCTGCGGCTGGGATCCGGGCCTCTTTAGCCTTAACCGCCTTTACGCCAACTGCATTCTTCCAAACGGAAAGGACTACACTTTCTGGGGAAAGGGAGTCAGCCAGGGACACTCGGACGCAATCCGCCGCATAGAAGGCGTTAAGGACGGAAAGCAGTACACGATTCCGGTGCAGGCAGCTTTGGATGCCGTTCGCTCTGGAAGCAATCCTGACTTGACAACGCGCCAAAAGCACACGCGCGAATGTTTTGTTGTGGCCGAAGAAGGCGCTGACAAGGCCCGCATCGAAAAAGAAATAAAAGAGATGCCAAACTACTTCGCTGATTATGACACGACAGTTCACTTTATCAGCGAGGAGGAATTGAAGCGCGACCATTCAGGAATTCCTCACGGCGGCTTTGTAATCCGATCCGGAAAAACCGGCTGGGACAATGAGTTCAACAACGTGATTGAGTACAGCCTAAAATTGGATTCAAACCCCGCGTTCACCTCAAGCGTTCTCATAGCTTACGCCCGCGCGGTTTACCGCATGAACAAGGAAGGAAGCCTTGGCTGCAAGACAGTCTTCGACGTCGCGCCGGCCTACCTTAGCCCGCTGAGCGGAGAAGAAATCCGCGCGCATTTGCTGTAGGAGAAACAATGAACTCATTCATCGAACAATCAAATTTTTTTGAAGGCAACGACCCGGAAAAACTTGCCAAGGAATACGGCACGCCGCTCTACGTTTACAACGAAAAGATTTTGCGCTCGCGAATGGACGCCGTCGCTAAGGTTATCACAAAATATCCTTACACCGCAAACTATTCGGTAAAGGCCAATACAAACATTCACATTCTTAAGCTTGCCTTGGAAGAAGGAAACAACTGCGACGCGATGAGCGTTGGCGAAATCCAAATGCTTTTAAAGGCAGGCTTTCCAAAGGAGCGCATTTTCTTTGTGCCGAACAACGTGAGCGAAGAAGAAATGCAGTTTGCGATTGACAACAAAATCATGACAAGCTGCGACTCCCTTGCCCAGCTGGAGCTTTACGGAAGCCTCAACAAGGGCGGAAAGGTCGCTGTCCGCATAAATCCTGGAGTCGGAGCCGGCCACCACGAAAAGGTTGTCACAGGCGGAAAGAAAACCAAGTTTGGAATTTCAGAGGAGTTCATTCCGCAGATTTTTGAAACCGCTTCAAAATATAATCTTACAATCGCAGGAATCAACCAGCACATCGGCTCGCTTTTTATGGATCCGCAGCCTTATCTTGACGCAGTTTCAAACCTCTTGCGAATTGCCCTTCAGTTTAAGGATTTGGAATTTGTTGACTTTGGCGGCGGCTACGGCATTCCCTACCACAAGCTGGACGACGAAAAAGATTTTCCGATGGAAGATTTTAAAAAGCGCCTTGAGCCGATTCTGGACGGCTTTGTCGAAAAGTACGGAAGAGCGCCGCTTTTTAAAAGCGAGCCTGGCCGTTTTTGCGTCGCGGAAGGAAGCGTGATTCTTGGCCGCGTTCACGCAGTAAAGCATAACAACGGAAAGACTTTTGCCGGAACTGACATCGGCATGAACGTTCTTGTCCGCCCGTCCATGTACGACAGCTGGCACGACATCGAAGTTATCCGCGACGGAAAAGTTCTTTCCCGCGACAGTTTAATGGAACAAACCGTGACCGGAAACATCTGCGAAAGCGGCGACCTTCTTGCCAAGGACCGCCCGCTTCCAGAGATGAAGCGCGGCGACCTTGCCTGTGTTCTTGACGCCGGCGCTTACGGCTGGAGCATGTGCTCAACCTACAACAGCCGCCCCCGCCCCGCGGAAGTTCTAATCTGCAAGGACGGCAGCGTAAAGCTTATCCGCCGTCGCGAGACAATAGAAGATTTGATGCGGTTCTTTTAAGGTGGAGCCATCGGCTGCGCGCCGCAGTTAAGGCCTTGCGTTCACAAACACGAGCCGACGGCTTCCCCATCGCGGGGAGGCCGCTTTTCGGCAAAATTCCGCGCGTTTGTATAGCAAAATAGATTGAATTCAATTTAATTTTATTCAATTTTTATCAAAACGCTATTGCTTTTTTTCACAATGCGCTTTATACTTAAAATCAAGAGAATTGAAGAAGGACTGCATGGCGAGTTCAAGGCAAACCTTGCAAGGCGTTTCTTTCAAATATTTTATGGAGGCATTTCTATGAGAGAAGAGTGGAACGGTTTTAAAGCCGGCCGTCTTTGGCAGGACGAAGTAAACGTCCGCGAGTTCATTCAGCTTAACTACACTCCGTACGACGGAGACAGCAAGTTCCTTGCTGGTCCTACAAAGGCCACTAAGGAACTTTTTGACGAGCTTCAGCGCTTGCAAAAGGCCGAGCACAACAAAAAGTCAACAGGCCTTGACGGAAAAGAGCGCTCTGGCGTTCTTGACCTTGACACTGACATCGTTACTGGCATCACAAGCCACAAGCCCGGCTACATTTTCGCCGACGGCTCAAAGAAAGACTTGGAGCAGGTTGTAGGACTTCAGACAGACAAGCCGCTCAAGCGCGCTTTCATGCCTTTTGGCGGAATCCGCATGGCCGAGCAGTCTTGCGAAATGTACGGCTACAAGCCCAACGCCGAGTTGCACAAGATTTTCACAGAATACCACAAGACCCACTCTGACGCGGTCTTCCAGGTATACAGCCCCGAAATCCGCAAGGCCCGCTCAGCCCACATCCTTACCGGTTTGCCGGACACATACGGACGCGGACGCATCGTAGGCGACTACCGCCGCATCGCGCTTTACGGAATTGACTTCCTTATTAAAGAGAAGCAAAAGGACTTCGCCAACATCGGCGACGGAACAATGACCGACGACGTAATCCGCCTTCGCGAAGAAGTCGCCGAGCAGATCAAGTGCTTGGGCCAGATGAAGGAAATGGCCGCCTCTTACGGCTTTGACATTTCAAAGCCGGCCAAGACAGCCAAGGAAGCCTTCCAGTGGCTCTACTTCGGCTACCTTGCCGCCATCAAGACGCAGAACGGCGCCGCCATGTCAGTAGGCCGCATCGCCACCTTCCTTGACATCTACATCGAGCGCGACCTTAAGAACGGAGTCATCACGGAAGAGCAGGCCCAGGAGCTTGTCGACCACATCGTAATGAAGTTCCGCATGGTTCGCTTTGCCCGCATTGAGTCTTACAACCAGCTTTTCTCTGGCGACCCGATTTGGGCCACATTGGAAGTCGCCGGCCTTGGACAGGACGGCCGCTCAATGGTAACAAAGAACGACTACCGCTTCCTCCACACATTGGAGAACATGGGACCGTCGCCCGAGCCTAACATCACGGTTCTTTACTCAAAGCGCTTGCCGGAAAACTTCCGTAAGTACGCGGCCAAGATTTCAATCGACACTTCTTCAATCCAGTACGAGAACGACGACATCATGCGCCCGATTTGGGGAGACGACTACTCAATCTGCTGCTGCGTTTCAGCCACTCAGACAGGAAAGGAAATGCAGTTCTTCGGAGCCCGCGCCAACTTGGCCAAGGCCTTGCTCTACGCCATCAACGGCGGAAAGGACGAAGAAGCCGGCTTGACGCCCGGCGTTCAGGTTGGACCGGAATTGGCCCCGATCACAAGCGAGTACTTGGATTACGACGAAGTTATGAAGAAGTACGACCAGATGCTTGAATGGCTCGCCGGCTTGTACGTCAACACGCTCAACGCGATCCACTACATGCACGACAAATACTACTACGAGGCCGCCGAGTTGGCCCTTATCGACACCAACGTCCGCCGCACGTTCGCCACGGGAATCGCGGGCTTCAGCCATGTAGTCGACTCGCTCAGCGCCATCAAGTACGCCAAAGTCAAGGTTTTGCGCCGCGACATCGACGTTACCGACAAGAAGGGCAAGAGAATCTTCGCGCCCAACATGGCCTACGACTTTAAGGTGGAGGGCGACTTCCCCCGCTACGGCCAGGACGACGATCGCGCCGACGAAATCGCCAAGTGGCTCCTTAAGACTTTCATCGGAAAGATCAAGAAGCACCACACATACCGCAACGCCGAGCCGACAACTTCCATCCTTACAATCACTTCAAACGTGGTTTACGGAAAGGCCACAGGCGCCTTGCCCAACGGCCGCCCCGCCCACGCTCCGTTCAGCCCTGGAGCCAACCCCTCTTACGGCGCGGAGACAAAGGGCTTGGTCAAGAGCTTGAACTCTGTAGCCAAGGTTCCCTACGAGTACTCTCTCGACGGAATCTCCAACACGCAGACAATCAACCCCGACGCCCTTGGACACAGCGAGGAAGAGCGCGTAGACAACTTGGTCAACGTTATGGACGGCTACTTTGACAAGGGAGCCCACCACCTTAACGTCAACGTCTTTGGTGTTGAAAAGCTTAAGGACTGCCAGGCTCACCCCGAAAAGCCCGAGTACGCCAACTTCACGGTTCGCGTTTCTGGCTACGCGGTTCGCTTCATCAACCTTACAAAGGAACAGCAGGACGACGTTATCGCCCGCACCTGCCATGCTTCGATGTAAGCGACTAGCTTGTAATTAAATAAAAGCCGGCGGCGGTTTTCGCCGTCGGCTTTTTTTGACTAAAAATAACAAGGAGAAAAAATGCTTTTCCCGGGAATAAAAAAAGTTAGAGACAAGTTCAATTTGTCGGACGACGGCCAATTTGTTTTTGGAACGGTAAAGAACAGCCGCATCCGCTTGTGCGACGGCCGCAATTGCAAGATTCTTACAGTAAGCGCTCCGGCGGAGATTTCGGACCAAACGCGCGAGGCCTTGCAAAAATTCGCGCAAAAGCCATACAAGGCCAGAGTCCAAGTCGACACGCAGTCGGTGACGTTCACTTTTGTGGAAATTCTTTGGCCGTATTCGTGGGAAAAAATTTGCCAGGTCTTGGAAGGCGCCGCGCAAGTGTTTTTTGACGCCAATCCCGCTTTGCCCGCTCCCGAAGCCGAACCCGAAGAAGCGGCGAAAGAAAGCCGCGCGGTTAACGTAAACTTTTATCTAAGGCTTGCAGGAATCGCAATCGTCGCCGCCTTCCTTCCGCTTGCGCTAAAGGAATGGAAGTCCATAAAAACCGCCGAAACTTGCGCCAAGTCTATCGCCGCGCAATGCCCGGCCCAAATAGACGAATGGACAAGCTTGGATTCGGCGGCTTCTTCTTGGCATAAGGTGGTTTTGAACTACACGATTAAAGGCCACGAAGAATTGCTTGACGACGCTCCGCAAATCATCAAGGAAAATTTCATTGAGTCGTTGAAAAGCGACGGCTCCAACGAATATTATTACGAAAGGACCGTTTGGTTCATCTTGAACTACAACGACGTAGACGGAAACGAGCTTTTCCAAATTAAAATCGTTCCAATCGACTACAAGCCGGAGAACGCAAAGTGACTGACGGATACATCCATTCAATAGAATCATTCGGAGCGGTGGACGGACCGGGAATGCGCTACATCGTGTTCACCGCCGGCTGTCCCCTGCGCTGCAAATTCTGCCACAACCCCGACACATGGAAAATGGACGAAGGCAAAAAAATGTCTCCGGCCGGCCTTTTGCAGGACGCGGTAAAGGACCGTTCCTACTGGGGAAAAAAGGGCGGAATCACGGTGTCAGGCGGCGAGCCTCTGATGCAGCTGGACTTTTTGCTTGACTTCTTTACGCTGGCAAAAAAAGAGAGCGTCCACACTTGCATCGACACATCGGGCGGCCCCTTTAGCGACCAAGGCGAATGGTTTGAAAAATTCCAGGCGCTCATGCAAGTGACCGACCTTTTGCTGATGGACATCAAGCACATCGACCCTGAGGAGCACAAGGAGCTTACGGGGCAGGGCAACGACAACATAATTAAAATGTTCCGCTACCTTGACCAAATCAAAAAGCCGATTTGGATCCGCCACGTTTTGGTTCCCGGAGTCAGCGACAAGGACGAGTATTTGGAAAGAACGCGCGACTTTATCCGCTCGCTGCATAACGTTGAGCGCGTCGAAGTTCTTCCCTACCACACGCTTGGCGTGGCAAAGTACAAGGAGCTTGGCATTCCATACCGCTTGGAAGGAGTTCCTTCTCCTACGGCGGAACGGGTGCAAAACGCGCGCCGCATTTTGGAATGCGAAAAATACGACAAGTGGAAGGCCTAGGACTCAAGGCTTTTAAAGCCCAAAAGGGCGGCGGCCGGTAGCGAAAAAAATTTGATTTTTTTCCAAAAATTTCGCAAAATATTGATAAAAATGTCTATCTTATAGGCATGGAAAAAAGAATTTTTATGACGCTCCTTTTGGGAGCGTTTTTTTTATCGGTCAAAGCCGCCGCCGCCCCAGTTGAGGCCAGGAAAGCCTCTGGCGCGGCGCAAGCTCAAAATCGCTCGCAAGCCCAGAGTCGTTCGCAAGCCAAAAAGGCGCCGGCCGCCCCGCCGCCGCTGGTGAACCTTTACTGGTCGGGCTGTTACAACGCGCCAAAGAATATGGAAGGCGACGTTCCGGCTGATTCTTCCTACGCCTTTAGTCACGGCATAAAGTTGAATTGGGACGCGTTGGACTTTCGCTTGTTTAATTCCTGCAAAAAAACAGGCGGCGGGGATTTTTGGCCAATGAAAAGTTTTGGCGATTACGAAAAAATATTTGACAGGCGGCGCGCAAGCATAGCGCTGGATTTTTCAAAGCGGCAAAAGGCATTGAAGACAAAGGTCGCGGCCGGCTCGCTAAGCCTTTACACGCAAAAAAGGGTCGCGCCCTTTTCCACGGCGGTGAGCCCATTCGCATTCGGCGTGTCGGACGCGGGCGCCTTGCTCGCTTCGCTTCCGACAAAAAACTCAAGCCCGCAAGCGGACTCAATTTACGCCGCGGCTTCGCTTTCCCTTCCGGCGCAATGGGGTTCGGACACGATTCGCTTTATGCCCTTAAAGGCGGAATTCGCCGCGACAAAAAACGCGTCCGATACGGACAAGACGCCTTTTGCGGCCAGCGTCCGCGGCGGATTATTTTACATGAACTTTTTTAAGCTGACCGCGGGGCTTTTGGCAAGCCGCTCTTATTTTGAGGAACGGTCGGAGGCCGCCGAAATCGACTGGTTTGACGCCGTTCCGGTTTTTAGGTCAGGGCTGTGTTCGGCGTGGGCCTCGGATCTTTGCGTCGAGATTCCGTTCCTAAAAAGCAAGACGACTTTTTCCGTAGCCGAGGGCTGGGGCAGCTTTGGCCAAAAGAGCCTTGGCCGGGCGGCTTTTGCGCAGGAACTGCTTTTTGAGGCCAAAAGCTTTTCGTTTGCCGCGGCCTTTTTTGCGAGCGACAATCTTTTTTTGCCGGACAAAAGCCCTTGGGTGGCGGCCAACGGCAGGGAATATAAAAAGGTCTGGCAGGCGAAAATCGCTCCCCAGCTTTCTTTTGTCTTGCGGAACGGAGGCCGGCTAAAAATCGGAGCCGGCGTTTTTTTGGAGGAGCAAATAAAGGACTATTCAAAAAAATCCCAGCGGACTAGCTTGGAGGCCAAGGCCGCCGTTGGCGTTCAGCTTTGCCGCAAACGGGATTCCGCAAAATTAACCGCAAGCGCAGGCCCGATTGTCCTGAAAGAAAGTCCCGGCCAAGAAAAGGCGCCGCCGCTTCCAAAAATATCGGCCTCTTTTTACTGCTCCCATATTTTTGACGGGCCCCTTGCCGGCCGCCTTGCCCTAAGCGGCGGCGCCTCCTTCCAGCCGGAGCTGGACTGGCAAAAACGGGAATGGACCGAACGCTTTAAGCTGGCGTTTTACCCAAAGCGCGGGCTTGTTTCTTGCGTGTCGGCGGGTTTTGCGGCCAGCCAAAAGGACGGCAGGCGCAAGTTTGAGCCGACCGCCGCCGCGAGCTTTTTGTTCCGCCTAAAATGCGTTCGCCTGAACGCTAGCGTGTCGGCGGCCTTTCCGCTCAACCTGTAAAAAAATATCGGCAATGACTTGAATAAAAGCCCCGAATTCACTATAATTGTCTAACTATACTTTTAAGAAATTTTTTTTGAGAGGTAATACTATGGATATTTCTAAAATGAGAAATATCGGTATCAGCGCCCACATTGACTCTGGAAAAACCACAACAACGGAACGCATCTTGTTCTACTGCAACAAGATTCACCAGATTCACGAAGTCCGCGGAAAGGACGGCGTCGGCGCTGTTATGGATTCAATGGAATTGGAACGCGAGCGCGGAATCACAATCCAGTCAGCGGCCACGCAGGTTCAGTGGAAGGATTACACAATCAACGTAATCGACACCCCCGGCCACGTAGACTTTACGGTAGAAGTAGAGCGCTCATTGCGCGTTCTTGACGGCGCCATCATGATTTTGTGCGCTGTCGCCGGCGTTCAGTCTCAGTCAATCACTGTAGACCGCCAGCTCAAGCGCTATCATGTACCCCGCATCGCCTTCGTCAACAAGTGCGACCGCCAGGGAGCCAACCCGCTTCGCGTCCGCATGCAGATTCGCGAAAAGTTGGGACTCAACGCTTACATGATGGAATTGCCCATCGGCTTGGAAGACAAGTTGGAAGGCGTTGTAGACTTGATCAGCCGCAAGGCCATTTACTTTGAAGGCCACGACGGAAACGAGCTCCGCTATGCCGAAGTTCCCGCCCACATGAAGGACGACGTTGAGAAGTACCGCCAGGAATTGGTCGAGGCCGCTTCAATGTTCGACGACACTTTGATGGAGCACGTTCTTGAAGGAACTGAGACAGAAGAAGAAATCATCGCCGCCATCCGCAAAGGCACTTTGGCCGAGCAGTTTGTAGGCGTGTTCTGCGGTTCAGCCCACATGAACAAGGGTATCCAGCCCTTGCTTGACGGCGTTATCCGCTACCTTCCCGATCCGACAGAAGTTAAGAACGTTGCCCTTGACTTGGACAACAACGAAGCCGAAATCGAATTGGTTTCCGACGACAACAAGCCGACAGTCGCCTTGGCGTTCAAATTGGACGACGGCCAATACGGTCAGCTTACATACACCCGCATCTACCAGGGCCGCATCGTAAAGGGCGACGAGCTTTACAACACTCGCAGCCGCAAGCGCTTTAAGGTAGGCCGCCTTGTCCGCATGAACGCCGCCCAGATGGAAGACATCAACGAAGCCGGCTCAGGCGACATCGTTGCCTTGTTCGGCGTTGACTGCGCTTCTGGCGACACATTCACTTCTGGCGGATTGAACGTTTCAATGGCTTCTATGTACGTTCCCAACCCGGTTATCTCTTTGTCTATCAAACCCAAGGACAAGAACGCCGCGGCCCAGATGTCAAAGGCCTTGAACCGCTTTACAAAGGAAGACCCGACATTCCAGACATACATGGATCCCGAATCAAACGAGACCATCATCAAGGGAATGGGCGAGTTGCACCTTGCCGTTTACGTAGAGCGCATGAAGCGCGAATACAAGTGCGAGGTTGAGACAGGCGCTCCTCAGGTAGCTTACCGCGAGACAATCACAAAGAGAGCCGACTTCAACTACACGCACAAAAAGCAGACCGGCGGTTCGGGACAGTACGGACGCGTGGCCGGCTTTATGGAGCCTTGCGAAGAGAAAGAGTACGAGTTTGTCGACTCTATCAAGGGCGGCGCTATTCCTAACGAATACATTCCGTCTTGCGACAAGGGCTTTAAGCGCGCGATGCAGCAGGGCTCTTTGATCGGCGCTCCTGTAGTCAACGTTCGCTGCACAATCAATGACGGCCAGTACCACCCGGTAGACTCAAGCGACATCGCCTTCCAGACAGCCGCCATCGGCGCCTTCCGCGAGGGTTATGCCAAAGCCGGTCCTTGTATCTTGGAACCGATTATGAAGGTTTCAATTTCTGGCCCGACTGAGTTCCAGGGAAATATGTTCGGTCTTATCAACCAGCGCCGCGGCGTTATCATCGACACAACCGATGAGAACAACACTTCTACTGTAAACGCGGAAGTTCCTCTTTCTGAAATGTTCGGCTTCTCCACAATCCTTCGCTCTTCAACACAGGGCAAGGCCGAGTTCACGATGGAATTCCTCAAGTACGGAAAAGTTCCTAACGCCGTATCTGACGAATTGCAGAAGAAGTACCAGGAAGAGCGCAAGGCCGCTCAGAAATAAGGAGACTTGTAATGGATAAGAATGATTTGTATAAATCAAGCCCCATCCGCTTTTTTGAAGCCGCTTCCAACGGCGGCCTTAAGGAAGGCGAGCTTGGATTGGTGACGGCGAAGAAAGGCTTGGGAAAGACTTCCGTTTTGGTTCAGTTTGGAATGGATTCGCTTTTGGCCGGAAATCCCTTGGTTCACGTTTCTTTTGACCAGCACTCGTCAAACGTGATTTCTTGGTACTCAAGCGTGTTCAGCGAAATCGCCAAGAAGAAGAACATTTCAAACGCTTCCGAATTGAAGGACGAAATCATGCGCGACCGCACGATTTTGAACTTTAACCAGGAATCGTTCACTTTGCCCAAAGTAATCAACACTATCGGCGCTTTGAAGAGCGGCGGTATCAATGTTAAGGCTTTGGTAATCGACGGCTTGGACTTGGACAAGATTTCCAAGAACGACATCGCCGCCGTCGCCGACTTTGCCAAGGACGAAAAGATTACCGTATGGTTCAGCGACACAAAGGAAAGCAACAAGTTGCTTGACAGCGTCCGCTCGGAAATCGTTTCTTACTTTGCCGTCGTGGCCCACATCGAAGCCGCCGGCGGAAACTTGAGCTTGAACGTTCTTAAGGAACATTCAAACGAGAATGTTGGCAGCGTAAACTTGGATTCCAAGACGATGTTGATGACAAAGTAAGAAAAAAACGACGCTTTAAGCGCGTTTTTTTCTTGGCGATTTTCGTGACGACAGCTTTGCCGCGTTACAAAATCGCCTAAAAAAGCCGACTTGCTTTCGCAAGCGGCTTTTTTTATTTAATACTTAAATCTCAAGACATTCCATGAAAGCTTTTCGATGTTCACGCTAAAGGCTCCGTTTTCGCCGTTGACGACGGGAAGGGAGCGGGGCGCGACGTTGTCGGGCTTTTCAAAGCTGTTGATGGCGTTGAGGTCGTTCCCTGTCAAAACGATATGTTCAATCATTTTCATCTGGGGGAAGTCGCGCAGCTCAAGCTTTAATTCCTGGCCTTGGTTTTTGTCGATGTTCAGGCAGAAGACTGTGACTTCCTGCTTTTCTTCCGAGTGAACTACGGCCGTGGCCAAAACCGGAGTTTCGCCGTAACAGGTTTCTTTTGTCGCGGCCTTGACCACCGGCTTTAACACAGTTCCGCGGCCAAAGACCGAAAGGTGCTTGAAGGGCCAGAAAATCGTTTGCCGAATGACGCTGCCGCCTTTCATCGTGAAGATTGGCGCGATTACGTTTACCAGCTGCGCGAGGCAGGCGATTTTAACGCGGTCGCAATTGTTCAGCAAAGTGATTCCCAAGCCGCCAAAAACCAAGGCGTCGAGCAGCGAGTAGCGGTCCTCAAGCAGCGCGGGAACTTCTTCCCAGCCGTGCGGCTGCTGCTTTTGCTGGTACCAAACGTTCCATTCGTCAAACGAAAGGTTCATCGTTTTTTTGCTGCGCTTTAAGGCCTTAACGTAGTCGGCGGTGGCCGTCACGCTGTGGATGAAGGAATCCATTTCCACAAACGAAGCCAAGAAGTCGTCGTCGTTTCCAAGGTTCTCGTAGTACCTGTGCAGCGAAAGGTAGTCGATATGCTCGTAAGTTTGCTCAAGGACGATTCTGTCCCATTCGGGGAAAGTGGGAAGGGCGGATGAGGCGCTTCCGCAGGCGACTAGCTCCAGCGAGTCGTCAATCCACTTCATTATCTTTGCCGTCTCGCGGGCCTTTTTTCCGTAGTCTACCGCGTCCAAGTGGCAAATCTGCCAGGGGCCGTCCATTTCGTTTCCGATGCACCAGGTTTTTATTCCGTAGGGCTCGGCGTGGCCGTTTTTCTTTCTAAGGTCGCTCCATGCCGTTCCGCCCGGAAAGTTGCAGTATTCCAAAAGTTCGCCGGCTTCCTTGGGCGTTCCTGTTCCCATGTTGACGGCGCCCATTATTCCGGTTCCGGCTTTTTTGGACCAATCGTAAAATTCGTCTATGCCGATTTGGTTTGACTCGATTGTCTTCCACGCCAAGTCCAAGCGCTTTGGCCGCTGGTCGCGCGGCCCGATTCCGTCCGTCCACTTGTAGCCGGAAAGGAAATTTCCGCCCGGATAGCGGACGAGCGAAACGTTAAGTTCGCGGACAAGGTTTATCACGTCCTTTCTAAAGCCTTGCTCGTCGGCTTCCTTGTGGCCGGGCTCGTAGATTCCCGTGTAAACCGCGCGGCCAAGATGCTCGATGAAAGAACTAAAAAGTCTGTCGTCAACGTCGGCGACCTTAAAATTTTTTTCGATGATAATCGAAGCTTTGCTCATTTGTTACCCCTTAGTTATCAATCTTCCAGGGCATAAAGAAGGACTTAAAGCCGCGCGGGCCAAGGTTGTCCTCGTCTTCTTTGATCAGAGCGGCCCAGGGAATTTTTTTGCGGAGCTTTGGGCTTTTGTTTTCCGGGTGCGCGTCAAGCCAGTCGTACTTGTAAAGGCGAAGGCGGAGGGCGTTGACTCCGCTCAATACGACTCCGGCGGTTCCCGGAACCAAAAAGAAAATCATAAAGGACAACGCAAGCAAAAACAAGTTGAAGAAAAAGACAAAGACGCTAAAGCCCGTGTTGTCAAAGAAAAGCACGAAGCATTTTTTTATCGTTTGGACAAAGCCGCGGCCCAAAAGCGCCCTTAGCGGAATGAACCACTGCAGCGCCAGCGCGAAAATCGCCTCAAAAAAAATCAGCGTCGCGCACAAGGCAAAGCCCAAGACTCCTCCGGCCGAAAAATAAACCGGGATTCCGATAAAGGCAACGACTACCAAGGCGCCCAAAAGCGCTCCATAGCGAACCGCGTCAAAAAAAACTTTTGGGATTTGCCTAAAATACGCGGCGAGCGTAGGCATTTGAAAGTTCGCGATGGACGCGGCGTTCTCGCTGTTGGCCATGACCAAAACCATTCCCAGCGCCGTCAAGACGATAAAGGCAAGGCACGACAAGGGCAGCGCGAAAGACGATTCAATGTTGAAGACGACGCTGAGGATAAAAAAGGCCAGCGCAGCGTAAAGGGTCGTGATGATGTTTGGGACAATCAAAAAGAAAATGTTGTCCCAGCCGTCGCAAAAGTTTTTCTTTAGGTAAAATCCAATCATAGAATCTCCGTCGCCCGCGATTTTAGGCTTTTAAAAGCCCGCGCGGTTTTGGTCTTGAAAGCCGCGCGGCGCTTTTTTGGTCGGCTAGCAGTCTCAGCCCAGCGCGCCCAAAATCTTTTGCAATTTTTCTTTTCCGATTATGCGCAAGAAGGAGCCAAGGCGCGGGCCTTGGTCTTTTGCGATAAGGGTTTGGTAAAGCGCGCCAAAGAGCGCCTTGGATTCCATTCCCATGCTTGTCGCGACGTCGTAAATGGCCTGCTGGCATTCTTTGTCAAGCGTAAAGCTGTCCAGCTTGGGAACGACTTCGTCGCGCACTCGGCGGACGGCGGTTAAAAGCTCGTCGGATAATTTGGGCTTTGAGCCGTCGTCTCGGAGGGCAAAGCAAAAGTCCGGGGCGCAGTCGGGAGCCGAGTGCTGGATCCAGAACCAGGCGCAAGCGGCGCGGCGGCGAAGTCGTTCTTCTTGGTCGGGTTTTACGTCTCCAAGGGACTTTATCACAGCGTCGATGTCGCCGGAATATGTCTGCAAAAGGGTTGTGAGCATTCGGAATGTAATTTGATATGGCATCGTCTCGGGAATTTTTCCGTCAATCTGGCTAAGGATGTAAATGCGCTTTTCCTTGTTGAACTGGTCTTCGCTCTTGGCCTTGTCGATTCCGTAAACGATTCGCTCTGTCTTGTCGTAATCCTCGTAAACTTTAAGAACGTCAAGGTCAAAACTGATGGCAAACTCGGTGTTGGGCCTTGTTCCGGCAAAGATGTAGCGGAGGACTTCGGCCTGGTAAACGTCAAGCGCGTCGGGAAGCGCGATTACCTTTCCCTTTGAGGAGGACATTTTTCCGGGAACGCCCTTAAGGTTTACAAAGTCGTAGCGCATTGTAATCGGCGCGTCCCAGCCGTAAACTTTTTTTGAGACAAGCTTGGCCGTATCGTAGCTTCCGCCCGGGCTGATGTGGTCTTTTCCGCCCGGCTCAAAGACTACTTTTTCTTCGTTCCAGCGCATCGGCCAGTCAACGCGCCAGCCCAATTTTGCGCCCTGGAATTTTCGGATGTCAACGGTTTCCTCGCAGCCGCACTCGCACTTGTATGTAAGTCCGTACTCTCCGTCGTAGCCTGTGATTGTAGTCGTGTCCTTGTTGCACTTTCCGCAGAAAATGCTTACGGGCCAGTAAACGTCCTGGGCCTTCATCTTGTGCTGCTCGTCGCGGTATTCGTTAAGGCATTCCTTGATAAGGTCGCGGTTTTGCAGCGCCTTCTTCATTCCTTCGGCGTAGCGGTTGGCGCGGTAGCGGCTGGCTTGGTACAAAAATTCGGGAGCGATGCCCACGCGCGGAAGCTGGGTCTCGATGTCAACCTCGTGGTGGCGCGCGTAGTTTTCGTCGCGGCCTGTCGTGTCGGGAACCATCGTGATCGGATAGCGCAAATATTTTTCCAAAGTTTCTGGGTCGGGCATGTTGGCCGGAACCTTGCGGAAAACGTCGTAGTCGTCCCAAGAGTAAATGAAGCGGACCTTCTTGCCTCGGTCTCGAAGCGCGCGGACAACCAAGTCAACGGTGATGATTTCGCGGAAGTTTCCAAGGTGAACGGTTCCGCTAGGCGTGATGCCTGAAGCGCAAGTGTAGGATTCGCGCTCGCCTTTTTCGGCGATGATTTTGTCGGCCATCTGGTCGGCCCAGTGGCAGAGGAGCGGATCTTTGTTTTCCATAATTGTTACCTCTATCTAAATATATATTTTATTTTTTCAAAAATAATCGCTTCACAAACACTAAAAGATTGGATAGCATTCAAAGCCGGCGCTTCTAAGCTGCTCGCCGACGTTGCCCTTGGCGTTTTCGTCAACGACCACGATAAAGTATGTCGTGCCGCTGGGCCGGGTCTCCTCGGTGATGTAGGGCTTAAAGCCTTTTTCCTTTAGCCGGTCGCAAAGGCCTTGCGCGTTGTCGCGGCTTTTAAAAAGGCCCAGCTGCTGCTTCTTAATTTTTTCCGAGCCCTCGCTTTGGGAACTGTCGTCCGCGCCCGCGCCGGCGCTTGAGTCGTCTGATTTTTCCATCGGAACGCTTTGCGACTCGGCCGCGTTTTCGGCGGCGGCTTCAAGAGCGCTTCCTTTTTTTGGCATAAAGTACCAAAAGGGCGCGGGCGTCATTTGGACGTTGCCGGCCACAATCGCCGCCTCAGGGCTTTTTGGAAATGCCGCGCGGAGTTTTTTGCCCCAGCTTTCCTGGCCGGTGACATACCAAAGCGTCAAGAGGACGCTGGGCTGAACCGCCTTCATCGAAGGAAAGTCCGAGTAAGCCTTTAAAAGCGCGACGCTTTCGTCCAGCTGGGAATTGGACTCGATTTGGCAAAGGCGGCTCCAAACCTCGTAAAGCTTTATGTAAGCCTGAATCGTTTCGTCCTGGGAATTGCGGACGGCGGAGTTAAGGTAGTTGTCGGCAGTCGCGCTGTCGCCGGAACAAAGGGAGCATCTAACCGCGTCCAAAACCAATTGCGGGTTTGTCTTTTTGGGAAAGCCCTCTACGTTGGGAGCGGAAATGCCGGCCGCTTGCGCGTAGGAAGCCGAAGCGTCCTTGTAGGCGCCCAACTGTTCCTGCAGACCGCCCAAAAAGGCCAAAAGAGCGCGTTTGTCCGCCGCGTTTTTGGCTTGGGGAATTTGCTTTTTTAGGATTTCAACCGCTTCTCCCGCCGACGAAGCTTCCATGGCCTTTTGGCTTGTTTCCTTTGCGCTTTGGCCAAACGCGAGGCTTGCGAATAGCATGAGGCTTGAGAATAATGCAAGGAGCTTCATTTGTTTTCCTGCTGGGCGGAATCTTGCGCGGGCTCTGAATCTTTGCCGCTTTTTTTGCCTGCGCGCGGCTTTTTTTCAGACGCGGCTTGGGCCTTTTGCTTGGCTTCCTCCAATTTTTTTTGGCGGAGCAATTGCTTTTCCAAGCTCTTTTTTTCGTTTTGCTCAAGGCGCTCGGCCAAGGCTCTGGCCTGTTCGGGAGTCATCTTTTTTTCGCCGCGCAAAAACACGGCCGGAAGCGTGACCAAAATGCCGGCCGCGAATGAAATCGCGATTGTTATGAAAACAGGCACTTGGTCGAATTTTTTCGCAAAAAGCCAAATGTCGCACTTGTTTCCCAAGTTAAAGCCCGTAAAAATCGCCACGGCAACCAGCAGGGCGATAGTGAAAATCAATTTTAAGACCATAAAGAAAATTATAGCAAAATATAGGAAGAAATTCAAGGCTCGTTTTGACGCTCATTTCCCTTGAAATTTATTGCATTTTATGATAGTATAATCGGATAAAAGCAATCGGAGCGTATTATGCCGGCAACTCAGCCCAAGCGAGTAGCAGTTGACAGAAACAAGGTTAGAACCGCAATAAACGCGGGAATCCCTCTTTCCCTCACCACATACACCCTTCCCCATGAGATGGAAGTGTATATGGACGACATTTTGCGCGCTTTTTTGGAAGAGTTGGACCAGACTCAGATGATCGAGTACCTTTCGTACTGCTTGAGCGAATTGATCACCAACGCAAAAAAGGCCAACACCAAACGCGTGTACTTTAAATTCAAAAAGTTGGACATAACGAACCAGGCCGACTACGAGCTTGGCATGAAAACTTTCAAGACCGACACGCTTGACGACATCAACTACTTTTTGGGCTTGCAAAAAAAGGCCGGCCTTTACGTCCGCTTGATTTTGCAGTTTCGCAACAACAAGATAAAAATCGAAGTCCGCAACAATTCGGACTTGACTATTTTTGAATACAAGCGCATTCACGACAAGCTTTCCCGCGCCCAGCAATACACTTCGGTTGAGCAGGCGATGGAGCAAATCTTGGACAACTCGGAAGGCGCCGGCCTTGGCCTTGTGATCATGATTTTGATGCTGGAAAAAATCGGACTTACCGAAGAAAATTTCCAGGTAATTTGCGAAAACGGCGAGACAATAACCCGCATCATTCTTCCGCTCAACTCAAAGACCCAGGAAGAGATTAACTTTATTTCAGAAGAATTTGTAAAGGTCATAAACGAGCTTCCGCAGTTCCCGGAAAACATCTCGGCGATCAACCGTCTTTTGAGCAACCCGGATTCAAAGATGAGCGACATCGCGATGCAGATTTCAAACGACGTTTCGCTTAGCGCCGAACTTTTGAAAATGGTCAACTCGGCGGCCTTTGCCTTGGCCAGCCCTTGCTCAAGCATTTACGACGCCGTAAAGCTTGTGGGCTTGCGCGGAATCAAGAATTTGCTTTTTTCCATCGGAGCGGTTCAGTCGTTCGCCAAAGTCAGCGGCGGAAAAGAGGATTTGTGGTCGCACGCATATCAAGTCGCTTTTTATTCCTACAACTTGGCCAGAAACTTTTTCTCGGGCAACCGCAATGTCGTTGAGGACGCCTACGTTTGCGGCCTCCTTCACGACATGGGAAAAATCATTTTTGAAACCAGCCATCCGGACTTTATCAACGGCGTCCGCAAGATGAGCGTGGAAAAGAACATTTCCGTCGAGATTTTTGAAAAGCTTGTCGCCGGCGTGAACCATGCCGAAATCGGAGCGCGCGTCGCCGAAAACTGGAATTTCCCGGACGTAATCGTAAGCGCGATCCGCTACCACCACGCTCCCGACTCCGCTCCCGAAGAAGTGAAAAAATTGGTTCACGTAGTTTACTTGGCAGACCTTATGACCCACTACCAAAAAGAGGAAGTGGCCTTCTACCAAATCGACGTGGACGTGCTTAAGGAATTCAAGCTTACAAACGAAAGCCAGTTCCAAAAGATTTCAAAGCAACTTTACGACGCCTTCCACAAGCAAGACCGCGACGAGTAGGAACGGCGGCTGTTTCTACAGAGCCTCCACCCATTTTTGCATAAGAATGCCAAAGGCTACGCCGACGTTAAGCGAGGCTTTTAGGCCTTTCATCGGAATCGTCACGCGGCCATACGAGGCTTTTGCAAGCGCTTGCGGGCTGGCTCCCAATTCCTCCGAGCCGATAATGCAAACTCCCTCTTTTGGAAATTCAAATTCATCGATCGGGGTTCCGCCGGTTTCCAGGACAAAAATGTTTTCTTCTTTTAAGTCGTCAAGCGAGGCGCGTTCCCAAGGCAAGCTTTCGATGCAGCCCATAGCGCTTCTTTGCGAGCGGGAGTGGGCCGGGTCGCAGCAGCCTGGGCTAAGGTAAAGCTTTTCGGCTCCCAAGCCTTCGGCGGTTCTAAAAATCGAGCCCAGGTTAAAGGGGGAGCGGATGTCCTCGGCGTAAACTTTAAGGCCCGGAAAAAAGCCGCGCTTTTCAACCGTTCCGTCCGGTCCAAGATTGGGGTGGGGCGCGATGATCAAGTCCCATTCGGCGGGAAAGGTTCCGATTATGGCAAGAAGCTCGTTGCGGGCCAAGTTGCAGGCAAGCCGCTCGTCCATCGGCTCCGAGTTTATCGCGTCCGTTATTTTTTTGGCGGCGTCCGCCGAAATTTTTGGGTCTTGCAAAAAGACGCGGCACAAGGCTTTTATATAGTCTGCCCTGGACATCGTTGAAATGTTATATTCCGCGCCTTTTTCGGCCATTCCCAAAATGTCGCGTTCCAAGGCCCCAAAGCAAAGAGCAAGCTTTCGCCTTTGCTGGCCGCCGCTCAACTGAAAAAGTTTGTTAGGGTTAATCATTGCAGCCATATTATTAAAAAAAAACTTGAAAAAGTCAATTTTCAGATATATAATGATGAGTTATGAAAACACTTTCTTTAAGGGTAAAATACACCCTTTTCATTTCCGCCTTTTTCGCGGCGGCGATCGCTTTGCTTTCGGTGCTTGCAATTAAAAGGGCCGCTCAGATTTGCGTTGACACTTTTGTCGCGGACGGAACGCCTCTTGTTGAAAGCGGGGCGAAATACATTAACGAAAGCATAAAAAGCTTCCGCAAGGTTATGGAAGACCAAAACCCTGATTCTTTGCGCTTTAGAAACCTTCACGAAGGCTTGCATGCGATGAAGGAAACGTCTTCGGCAAAATATTTTTACACGATGGTTCCCGCGAACGAAAAAGAGTACATGTATGTCGTTGACGGCTCGTGCGACCCCGATGACGAGGAAAATTTTTCTCCGCTTGGAACTTTGGAGACAAAGGATAATTACGGAAAGCCTGCCTTGCTCGCCATGTCAACCGGAACGATTCAAGCCAGCAAAATGGAAAAGCAAGAAGGCTGGGGCTGGCTTATAACCGTGTTCGCGCCCATCATGGACGGAAGCCAGGCGATTGGCTTTGTCGCCGCCGACTACGACGCGGCTCCCTTGCGCGCGCAAATTAAATGGCTTGCGGTTCACATCGCGGCGTTTTCCGCCCTTTTGCTTTTGGCCGCCGTATTCATCATCAACATTGCCTTAAAGTCCTTGTTTGACAGAATGAAAAAGGTGACGGTGGAAATCAACGACATCGCCACCGGCAAAGCGGACTTGCTGAAAAAGATTCCAGTCAAAAGAAATGATGAAATCGGCGAGTTGGTTGAAGGCTGCAACAAGCTTACTGAAAGCCTCGCCGACATGTTCAAGAAAATCAAGGAGTCTGTCGCCTCTATTGTCTACTCCGGAACGGAAATCGAGGGCCACTCGCAATCGACAATCGGCGACGTTCAAAGGACAACCGAGCGCGTGCAGGAAATCAACGTTCGCGCCAAAGCGCAAAACGAGACAATGGATATGGTCGCCGAAAGCAGCTCCAACGTGTCAAAGTTAATCCAGATTTTGTCTTCAAGAATAGGAACGCAATCGTCGGCCATCAGCGAGATTTCTTCCAATGTAAACGAGATTTCCGCCAACATCCAAAGCATTGACCAAAACGTTTCAAAGATTTCGCAAAAGTACGAGATGCTGGTCAACGACTCAAAGACGGGACAAAAAGACCAGATGACTGTAGTTGACAAGGTTGGCGAAATCCAGGCGCAGGCCGGAAAGTTAAAGGAAGCCAACGCCGTCATCCGCAGCATCGCGAGCCAGACCAACTTGCTGGCGATGAACGCCTCTATCGAGGCCGCCCATGCCGGAGCGGCAGGAAAAGGCTTTGCGGTTGTCGCCGGCGAAATCCGCAACCTTGCCGAAAGTTCGGCCAAGCAGTCAAAGAGCATCGGCAATTTGATTAAGTCTATCACAGAAGCGATTACAGGAATCGTTGACGCGTCAAAGCTTTCTCTTTCTTCGTTCCAAAGCTTGGACGCAAGAATCGGAGAAATCCAGTCGATGCTTTCAGAGGTTTTGGCCAGCGTAGACGAGCAGCAGGAAGGCGCCCAAAAATTGCTTGAGTCGATGGAAGTCATCGATTCGTCTTCCGGCCTGATTCAAGAAGCCAACAAAGAAATGCAAGAGCAAAGCGCCAATGTCTTTTCAAAAATGGACGAGCTTAGAACTTCGGCCAGCGAGATTACGATTCTTACAGCCAGCATCAAAAATTCAATCGGCGAGATTTTGGGCCAGGCTCAAAAATCCTCCGCGGAATCGGAGAACAACACAAAGTTGAACAACCAAGTTTTGGAGCTTATCAAGAGCTACAAGATCTAAGCCAGTCCGGCGGCTCGGGAACTTCGAAGCGCTGCTTTTCTTTTGTCCACGGATTGACATATTCCAAAACGCGCGCGTGCAGGGCCAGGCGGCCAAAAGGGTTCGTCTTGGCCCTGTAATTTTTGTCGCCGCAAAGCGGAAATCCAAGGCTTGCCAAGTGGGCGCGGATTTGGTTCTTGCGGCCGGTGTCAAGCGAAAGCTCGAACATTGTGAATTGTTTTCCGCGCGCGATTATCTTGTAGTTGGTCCGCGCCGGGATTGTCTTGAATTTTCCGGCCGAGCCGCCTTTGGGAACGAAGGCCACGTTGTAGGCGTTGTAGGCAAGCGGGCTGTCAATCGTTCCCTCGTCTGGAAGCTTTTGCGCGGCTCCGCGTGGGTTTTCGGCGACGGCGCGGTAAAGGCGCTCGGTGACCATCGTTTGCCAGGAATCCATAATCGTTTTTTGCGCGCGCTCGTTAAGCGCGAACATCATCACACCGCTGGTTTCCCTGTCCAGCCGGTGGACGGCGAAGGGCCTATGCTTGGCGGAATAAGTTCCGCGCTTCCTCATCGCTTCTTCCAAAAGGCCAAGGGCGGTTTTGGCCCTGCAGCCTGGGTAGGGGACGCTCAAAAGGCCAAAGCTTTTGCAAATGACCGCGATGTTTTGGTCTTGAAAGAGAACGTTAAATTTCAACAAAGGGCCGCCTCCATTTTTTTTACTATTTGCGCGATTTTGTTTTTTTGGATGCCCGAATAGTTTATCACAAAGTCCGCGCGCGAGCTTTGGTCTTTTTGCTTATTGTAATAAAAATCGCTAAGCAAGGCAACATTTATTCCTTTTTCCGACAGGCGGCCCTGGAGCTTCTTGCCGGATTCAGTTGACTTGATTCGCAGAATAAAGTGCAGGCCGGAATTTTCTTCAAGGATTTCGCAGCTCTTTGAAAGGCGGCTGGCGCTCAAGGCGCGAATCAAGTCGTTGCGCAGATTGCGGTAATGGTTTTTCATTTTTGTCAAATGCTTTTCGTAGTGGCCTTCGTCTATGAAGCGCGCGAGCGTGTATTGTTCAAACGCGGAAACAGGGCAGGAATAAAAGCCGTTTTTTTTGTAATATTCTTGAAGCAAGTTTTGCGGCAGAATCATGTATGAAATTCTTATTGACGGAGCGAGCGTCTTTGAGAACGTGTTGATGTAAATCACGTGCCCGCGCGTTTTTTCCGAGGCGGCCGCCGCGCTGAAGAGCGGCTCTATGGGCTTTGCGTTGAAGCGAAATTCCGAGTCGTAGTCGTCTTCGATTATGAAGCGCTTTTTTTCGCTCGCTGCCCATTCCAAAAGCTCAAAGCGGCGGGCGTATGGCATTACGATTCCTGTCGGAAAATGGTGCAGGGGAGAGACGTGGACGATTTGCGCGTCCTTAAGTCTGCTTGTCTTTATTCCGCTTTTGTCCAGGCCGGCCGCCACGCATTTTGCGCCGCACAGCTTTGCCACGGAAGCGAATTGCCGGTAGCCGGGATTTTCCACGGCGTATGTTTTGTCCGCTCCAAAAAAGTGGATCAGCTGCGTGTACAAAAAATCAGTTCCCGCTCCGATGACTATTTGCTCGGGGCTGGCCTCAATCATCCTAAAGCGGCGCAAGTGGCGGGAAATGGCTTTGCGCAATTCGTCCGCGCCGCCGCTTGGAATTTTTTGCAGGAGCTGCTCGTCGCCGGAATTCAAGACTTGCCGCATAAGGTGGGCCCAAAGGCTGAATGGAAATTTTTCAAAGTTCGTGGAATTGCTTTTAAAGTCCGCAAACCAATTGGCGTCCTTGCCCTTTTGCGGCTCCTCGGCGTCTTGCGGAATTTTTCGCGCCGCGTCCGCCAAGAAAGTTCCGCCCGAAGGAATTCCCTGCGCGAAGTATCCACGCTTTTCTTCCGAATAAATGTAGCCTTCGCTTATTAGGCGGGCGTAGGCGTTTTGCACGGTGATTTCGCTTACCTTTAAGTTTTGCGCCAGGGCGCGGCGGGAAGGCAGGCGCTCGTCGGCCGCTATGCTGTTGGAGACGATTTGTCTTTTTATAGAGCTGTACAAAAAGTCGGAAAGGCCTTGGCCCTTTCTTTTGCTAAAGTCTATCGTTATCATCTGGCATTATAAAAATTTATTAAAATTGGGTATATGAATGATACCAGTTTTTCGCTAGATTTACAAGCATAGGAGATTAAAAAATGGCTCAGGATCACAGACTTCTTACAATTCAGGACATTTCTTGCGTGGGGCAGTGCTCGCTTACGGTAGCCCTTCCGATTATCAGCGCGTGCGGAATCGAGGCCGGCATTTTGCCAAGTTCCGTTCTTTCAAACCACACTGGAAAAGGCTTTAGCGCCTGGACTTTCCGCGACCTTACCGATGAAATGCCAAAAATCCTTGACCAGTGGATAAAAGAAAAAATCGACTTTGACGCCTTTTACACAGGCTATGTTTCCAAGGCGCAAATTCCGCACATTCTTGACATCTTCAAAAAAGCGGCCCGTCCAGGCGCCGTAAAAATCGTTGACCCGGCCATGGCCGACAACGGAAAGCTTTACGCCGGCTTTGACGCGGACTTTCCCAAGGAAATGGCAAAGCTTGTCGCCGAGGCGGACTATGTTCTTCCTAACTTGACGGAAGCCAGCTTCCTTCTTGGCCAGGAATACATCGAAAGCGGCTACGACCAGGCCTATATCGAAAAGACAATCGCCGGCTTGCACAGGATGGGCGCCAAGAATGTCGTCATTACGGGCGTAAGCTACGAGCCTTCAAAATTGGGCGCCGCGGTTTCCGACGGAAAAAAGATTGAATATTACTTCCACGAGCGCTTGCCTGCCGCCATGCACGGAACGGGCGACGTTTACGCTTCGGCCTTTGCGGGCTCGCTTTTGAGGGGCAAGAGCGCCTTGGAGGCGGCCTCGATCGCCGCGGATTTTGTCGTTGAGTCCATGAAAAAGACTCTTGGCGACGATTCGCACTTCTACGGCGTAAAGTTTGAAAAGGCGATCCCCTATTTGGTGAATAGACTAGAAAAATAATTAAAAAGGCGCTATTCTAGAATAATGCCGGAAAATTATGAAATGCTTGAGACAAGTTCCATACGCGGAATCCTTGAGCATTACAAAAAAGAGAATTTTTTCATCAACAAGACCGACGACGAGGTTGAGATTGACGTCGGCCTTGTTCAAGGCTTGATAGAGAAATTTTTTAAGATTCTTTTTCCAGGATATTTCCGCGAGCGCGAATATAAAGTAAGCGACTTTGAGAATTACATTTCCGTCTTGTGCCGCGAGGTCATGCTTGTCTTGAACAAGCAGATTTTCTTGGCGCTAAAAAAGCTTCCTGACAACAAGGACGCGCCGGAGGAAAAGCTGCGCGAGCGAGCGCGGCTTGTGACCCACGAATTTTTTGACAGGATACCCCGCGCGCGCGAATTTTTGGAAAGTGACTTGCAGGCGGCCTACGACGGAGACCCCGCCGCTTTTGACAAGACGGAAATCATTTTGTCTTATCCAGGCTTTTTCGCGATCGCGGTCAACCGCCTTGCCCATGAACTGTTTGTTTTGGGCGTGCCCTTGATTCCGCGCATAATGACTGAATACGCCCATAACCGCACGGGAATCGACATCCATCCCGGCGCCACGTTGGGAAAGTATTTTTTCATCGACCACGGAACGGGAATCGTCATCGGCGAGACCACCGTTATCGGCGAACATGTCAAGGTTTACCAAGGCGTCACCTTGGGCGCTTTGAGCACAAACGGCGGCCAGCAGCTAAAGGGCGTAAAGCGCCATCCTACGATTGAGGACAACGTTACGATTTATTCGGGCGCCTCGATTTTGGGCGGCGACACGGTCATCGGAAAAAACTCTGTGATTGGCGGCAACACTTTTGTCACCAAGTCTGTCGCAAGCGAGACGGTCGTCAGCATTAAGAACCAGGAACTTAAATTTAAAACGGCTTCGGACAATTTGTCGCCGGAAGAGGCGGCCATGCTGCAGCAAGCCATGTGGATATAAAAAGAGGGTGTTATGAAAAAACTGTTGATTGCGTTTGCCGGCCTTTTTTGTTTTTCACTTTTGGCTTGCCATCGGTCGCCGCAAAAAACTTTGCTTGACCAAATAAAGGCTAAAGGCGAGCTTGTCATTGCCACAGAAGGCGTATGGGAGCCTTGGAATTTTCATGACAAAAGCGGCGAGCTGGTTGGATACGATATAGAAATCGCGAAAGAAATGTGCGCCCGCATGGGGCTTCGCGCTAAGTTTTTGGAAATTGAATGGGAAAGATTGTTGAACAGTTTGGAAAAGCGCGAGTGCGACATCGTGATGAATGGCGTCGCCGTCACTCCGGAAAGGCAGGCGCGCTTTTATTATACAGATCCGTACGCTTTTGGACAGTCTGTGCTGATCGCGCGCAAGGACAACAACGCAATCGAATCCTTTGAAGATTTGGCCGGAAAAACTTCAGCCAATTCACAGGGAAGCACTTATGAAGAAATCGCGACAAAATACGGCGCCATTCCGATTGTCATTGACACTTTTGAGGAAACGGTTAATTTGCTTTTGGAAAATCGCGTTGACACAACGATTAACTCATTTTTCACTTTTTCTTATTACATGAAAAACAATCCCAATGCCGCGATAAAAGTGGTCGCGGTGTATGACCAAGTTTATCAAATTGCGATTCCATGCAGAAGGAATCCGCAAAACTTGACTTTGTTGCTGGAGATGAACAAAGCGCTTGAGTCAATGCGTTCCGACGGAACCTTGGAAAGAATTTCATTGAAATACTTTGGTCAGGATGTCACAAAATGAAATTTTTCATTTTATTTTTAGCGCTTGCAATGTACGCGCTTGTAATAGTTTTTCAAAACAAGAAAGTGTTTTGGTCTTTGGGAGCGGCTGCAATCGCTATAGCGCTTGGAACGCTTTTTCCAGCCGGCGTTTTTGAAGGAAGCGGCAGGCTTTTTGCCTTGCGGCATTCGTTTGCGGAATTGATTAACTGGAACGTCTTGATGATTTATGTCGGTTCGATGATAATCGCCGCGCTTTTCATTTATTCAAAGGCGCCGTCAAGGGTTGCGGATTCAATCATAAAATTTTCGCCCAGCACTGGAATCGCGATTGTGTTGATTTTGGCGATGACCGGAATCATTTCGATTTTTGTGGAGAACGTTGCCACCGTATTGGTTATGGCGCCAATCGCTTTGGCTCTTTGCAAAAAGCTAAAGCTTAATCCGGCTAATTTTATGATGGGTTTGGCCGTGATGTCAAACCTTGAGGGGACCGCGACGCTGGTCGGCGATCCGCCTTCGATGATTTTCGCCTCCTTTGCCGGCTACACTTTTAACGACTTCTTTTTTCATTCCGGCCGCATTTCGATATTTTTCTACATTCAAATGGGCTTGCTGGTCGGCTGCTTTTTCTTTTATTTTATTTTTAGGAACGCAAAAGAAAAAATTGAGGTTGAGGAAACTAAAGTCATTTCTCTTTTTCCGACGGCGCTCTTGCTTTTGATGATTGTGGGCTTGGCCGCGATTTCGTTCCTTAAAATTGAATGCGCCTTTGCCAGCGGCGGCTTTGTCCTTGCGCTTGGAATCATCGGACTTGCCTGGCATTTTTTGTCGCAAAAAAAATCCGCCGGCGAGATTTGGCAATTAGTCAAAGGCTTGGATTGGGAAACAATTTTCTTTTTGATGGGAATCTTTGTCGTCGTCGGAGCCTTGAGCGAGTCCGGCTTGCTTTTGGATTTTGCCAACTTCTTGTCCAGGGTCACTGGCGGAAGCAAGCTTGGCGCCTTTGTCTTGATTTTGCTTGTTTCGATAATTCTTTCCGGCTTTATCGACAACGTTCCGTATATAATAGTAATGCTTCCTGTCGCCGCAAGCCTGGCAAAATCAGTCGGCAGCGCCCCTGAATTGTACATGTTCGCGCTTTTGGTCGGCTCTTGCCTGGGCGGAAACTTGACTCCTTACGGGGCCAGCGCCAACGTTGTGGCTATGGGAATCATCAAAAAGGAGGGCCAGCCGATGAATTTCGCCTCTTGGCTAAAGCTGGGCTTGCCTTTTACGCTTTTGACGACAGGCGCGGCCGCCTTGCTTTTGTGGTTCGTTTGGGCCTAGGCGCTGCCTGATTGAATAAAAAGCCGCAATTTACTATAATAAATGCCTTATGTTTACGCTGAATTTCGCGTTTAAAAATATCATTTCCCGCAAAAGTTCCTTGGTGATAATCCTTTTCATCGCCTTTTCCATCGCAGTTTTGGTTATGGCCAACGCGGTTTTTGACGGAACCAAGTCGGGAATCGAAAAAACGTTCAGCCAAAACTTTACGGGAGACATCGTAATCCGCCCAAAAGCGCAGTTTCCGATGAGCTTGTTCGGCGACGAAACTCCTGTCACCGGAAATTTGAGCGAATTGCCCCAGCTTATTCCTTACAGCGACATTTATTCATACGCCGAGCAATCAAGCTTTGTAAGCCAAGCCGTTCCGCAGATTACAGGACAGGCGGCCTTGCGTTTTGACGACAAAAATTTTGGCGCCTACTTTTTTGGAGTTGACGGCGAGGCCTATGTCCGCTTGATGTCTGGAATAAAAATACTTGAGGGCCGAGCCTATTCCAGCGATGAAGACTCTATGATGCTTTCTAAGGAGCTTGTCAAAAAGATTGTGGATGAATGCGGCGTTTCGCTAAACGTCGGCGACCAAATTCAGCTGGCGGGCTTTACAGGCTCCTCCTACACTTTAAGGGCGGCCACATTAAGCGCGATTTACGAGTACGCCGTCCACAACGACTTGCAGGATAAAATCGTTTTGATAAATCCCGCGGTCCTTCGTCCCTTGATAGGTTTGAATTCAACGGAAATCGACGCAAGCCTTTTTACCCAGGACAATTCCGGCTTGCTTGAAAACCTTGACGAGGACGGAATCGACGGCTTGTTCGGAGACTGCGAGGACTTGGATTCCGAATACGTTCCGCAAGCCCAAGAAGCGGCGGCGGCGCAAACGGTTGAAGAGACGGAACAAGTCAGCGAAGAGACAATTTGGAATTACATCGTATGTTCTGTCGCGGCCGGCGTTCCCGCCCGCATCGCTATCAGAAAAATGAACCGGGAGTTTGCCAAGCGCGAGTGGCCCGTCCAAGCGGTTGACTGGCGCGCCGCCGCCGGAATGTCCGCCCAATACATTTATTGGATGCGCTTGATTTTTAACATCGGCCTTATAATCATAATCGGAACTGGCTTTATCATCGTAAACAACACGCTTGTAATCGCGGCGCTCGACCGTTCCAAAGAAACAGGAGCGCTTAGGGCTATAGGCGCCGGCCGCCGCTTTATCGCGCTGGAATACTTGGCCGAAACATTAATTCTTACAATCACCGCTGGAATTTTGGGCTGCCTTTTGGGCGTGGTCGGAAACTCGTTTTTGTCAAACGGATCGATTCATTTTAGCAACACATACTTAGTCCAGCTTTTTGGCGGCGACACTTTGCGCGCGGTTGTCCGCTTTCCCAACATTCTTAGCGGAATGGCCTTGTCCCTTGTTTTAGCGTTCGTCGCTTGGATTTATCCGGTTAGAATCGCGCTAAACACAAGCCCTGTCGCCGCGATGGAGGCCGTTCGATAATGAAAAGCCTTTACTTTAATTTCGCTATAAAGTCTTTAATCAGCCGCGCCAAGCAATACCAATCGCTTTTTGCGGTTTGCGCGGTAGGCGTTTGCGTCATGCTTTCTGTCTTGATGATAACAGACGGAATGATTGATTCAATGACAGAAAAAATGCGCCAATATTACGGCGGCGACTTTATGATTTTAGGCGACGATACAGACGATTCCATGGACTATTTGGAATCCTATGGCGATATGATTGCCGCCTTAAAAGAAATACTTCCCGCAAAGACTCAAATCTCTTACCGGTACAAAAAGGATTCCGGCGACAAAAGCTTGTTCTTTGAGGGAGTCAGCGTCAAGCAGCGTTCGATTCAAGGCGTAGTTTTTTCGGACGAAGTGGAGCTTTTTAAGAAGTTCAATTTTGTTGAAGGCGGAATTGAGGACAGGCCAAGCCATGACGGTCTTTTGCTTTCCCAGCCGGCGGCCGAAAAGCTTGGGGTTCATATTGGCGACAATGTGATCCTTTTAATGGACAGTGATTACGGTCATCAAAACACAGTCAATCTAGTCGTAACCGGCATTTTCCAGGACTCAAGCGTTTTTGGAATGTACACTTCTTATGTTGACTACTTGGCGCTTAAGGCTGCCCTTGGATACATTGGCGAAAACGCTGTCCGAAATCCTATCGATAAAATTTGCGTCTATTATCCTAGCGGAACTCCTGGAAAAAAGGAATTGATTCGCGTTCAAAGAGAATTGGAAAAGCGCTTTAATATGCTGCCGCTGAGCTATGACAAGTCGATTTGGCAGGATTGTGAAATTACGGAATTGATTTACGCCCTTATTCCTCTGTCCGCGAATGTTTCTGACTTGCAAAAATTGTCGATGGCTTTGCAAGCTATTGTCGCCTTGATTGTAGTAATGCTTGTGGTAATAATTTCCGTCGGAATTTCGAGCGCGTTTAGGGTAATTGTTCTAAAGCGAGCGGTTGAAAGCGGAACCTTCCGCGCCTTGGGAATGAAGCCCAGCGGCCTTATGACCCTTTACTTTACCGAGATTTTTCTTTTGCTTGTTTCGGGCTCTTTGCTTGGTTTTGCCGCTTCTCTTGTTATTGTGAAGTTCGCGTCATTTTACAACCTTTCGTTTATATCAGGCTTTGACTTGTTTTTGACCGGCGGACACTTGGCTCCGGTTTTGTACGCGGCTGAGGCAGGCTTTTTGCTGGCGGTTATTTTCGTAACCACTTTAGCCGCCGTGTTGTTTACATTGCGTAAGTTAGTTCACATCAGTCCGGTGGGCGCGTTGGCCACAGTAGCCTAACCTGTCGGGCGTATAGGAGTGGTTATGAAAAAGATTATTTTTGCATTTATCGTTCTTGCGGCTTTTGCGGCGCCTTTTTTTGCCCAGAGCGTTCCTATGGACCAAGCCAAAGAAATGTTGAAAAGAATCGACCAAAACACAGGCTATTTTGGAACGGATTTTACAGGCGAGTATGTTCTTGTTCAGGAAAAGCCGGGACAGGGAAACAGCATTACAAGCGCGATTATGTACCGCCGCGACTCAAAGGCCATGTGCACCATACGCATTACAGGTCCTGATTCAGACAAGGGCAAAGGCTACGTTCAGTTTGACAAAAACATTTGGTTCTATGACCCGTCAAACAAGCAATTCACTTTTACCGCTCCAAAGGACAGGTTCCAGGACACAAACGTAAACAACAGCGACTTGCGCCCCCAGCATTATTCAGACTTTTACGACATTGAAAGCGCGGAGTTCGTCGCTTTGGGAAAACTTGACTGCGTTTGCTTTACGTTGACAGTGAACAAAAAATCGGCCAACGACGTTGACTATCCCAAAATCAAGATTTGGGCCACAAAAGACGATTGCCTTACCCGCAAGCGCGAGGACTACAGCCTTTCGGGCCAGCTTTTGCGCGTAAGCGCGATTCCCAGCTACCAAAAGGTTGACGGCCGCTCTGTTCCGTCAAAAATGGTGATTCAAGACCGTTTGCGCGGCCAAAAAATCAACGGAAAAATCAAATATGAAAGCACGCAGATAACTGTGTCGAATGTGTCTTTTCAAAAGTTGGGAGATGTTGTATACTCTAAGCAGTATCTTGAAAACATGAGCCTTTAGATGTACAAAAGTTTTGAACTATTAAACATTAGGCGAGTTTTTAGGCTCGCCTTTTTTTTCTCTATTTTCTTTGTTTTTGCGGGGCAAGTTTTTTTTGCGCAGACTTCCGTTTCGCAAACCGGCATTATTATGGAAAGAGTCGCCGACGAGGATGTTAAGGAAGCCGAGCGTTTGAACGACGAGGCTGAGGCGGAAGACGAAGCTGAGCGCAAAAAATTGGCTGAACTTGAGAATTTGCCCAACATTGAAGAAGACGATTCCATTGACGAACTTTTTAGCGATGAGGCGGAAGGCGACACTGAGCGCGCTGTTTCCACTCCAACGACAGAAATCGTAAAAATCGACGCAAAGAACAAGCCGATTGAGTTTAGCGGAAGCCTAAAAGCGGAATTGGGCGCGTATATTTACGCCTATCCTTTTTCGGACTCAAAGCCGGTCGCAACTTTTAGCAACATCCTGAAATTTATCGGCCGTCCCGCCCCGGATTTTTTTGTATACGGCTCGCTTTTGACAGCCTTTCCAAAAATGGATTTTGGCATTTACGAGCTTTACTTTAACTACACAATGTTTGGCCGCGCTGACTTGAGCGCCGGCAAGCGCTACATTTCTTGGAGCCTTTCAAGAATGTTGGACACAAACATAATCGACGACAAGACTTCGGTCATAAGGAACAACGACCCGGAAAAGAAAAAGGAAAGTGAGCAAAAAACTACAAGCGACTCAAAATTCACTGTGTCGCTCAACGTTCCCTTCCTTTCGTATTTTTCACTGCAGGCGGTGGCCCAGTACGAAACCGACACGATTACAGGCATTACAATCGGCGACTATATTTCTTGCGCTGGAAAGATAGAGGGTTCAATCAAAAATGTTTCGGTGGGATTCTTGGCAAAGCGTTGGGCCACCGCCGACGAATATCAATACGATCCTTGTTTTGGAATGGAAGTTGTTTCAACCGCTCTAGGCAAAAACTCAAACATGTTCGCGCAAGGTTTGGTTCACTTTTCGGACATAGACAATGTTACAAGCCGCGTAAGGTGGACGACCGGCATTTACAAATATTTTGAAGCCCCGATAATGCTGGGCCTCGCGTTTGAATACCAAGGCGTTTGGGGCAGGCGGACAATCAGTTCCGTTGACTTGCACTCACAATTGGACGCGACACAAAAAGAAACTGAAAAAATCGGTTCTCCATCAGAGGAAATCAGCCAGTACAAGGGCTTCCAGCACTTGCTCGCCGCCCAAATCGGTTGGGGCCGCTGGATTGGCGGAAAAAAATGGACTTTTGGCCTTGATTGGTTCCATGACGTTCGCGGTGAATACGGAAGCATAACGCCCGGAATTCAAATCAGCAGCGTCATAAAATACACAGACTTAAAGCTCGCCGTTCCAGTTTACTACGGAAGCAAAAGAAAATACGGCGTTGTATTTGAAGTGATTCTTAATCTTGACTACTAAGCGTTGGCGTAATCCTGGCCGGTTACGATTCCGTCCTTTATGTGGATTACGTGGTCGCTCATGCTTACGATTTTTTGGTCGTGGGTTGAGAAGACAAAAGTCGTGTTCAATTCCTTGTTAAGCTTTTTCATCAATTGCAGGATTTGGTCGCCGTTCTTTGAGTCAAGGTTGGCTGTCGGCTCGTCGGCCATGATTACAGGCGCCTTTGCGCTAAGGGCGCGGGCAATCGCCACGCGTTGGCGCTGGCCGCCGGAAAGTTCCGTGGGCTTGTGGTTTTTCCAGTCTGTAAGGCCGACAGTTTCTATAAGGTAGTCAACCCATTCGGCGGCCTCTTTGACTCCCATCGCGCGGCTTTGCGGAAGGCGGCCAAGCTTTAAGGGCAGCTCGACGTTTTCGCGCACGTTAAGGACTTGAATCAAGTTGAAGTTTTGGAAAATAAAGCCAAGGTTAAGGCGGCGCAATTCCGTCATGTGGCGGTCCAGGCTGGATGGAATTGATTTAAGGCCGGCCAAGTTTCGGCCTGCGTAAACGTCGGTTCCGTCGACGATGATTTTTCCGCTTGTAGGCAAGTCGATAAGGCCCATCAAGTTAAGAAGGGTTGACTTTCCGCTTCCCGAAGGGCCTGATACGGACGCAAATTCGCCAGCGTTGATGGAAAAAGTCGCGTCTTGGACGGCGTTGACCGTTATTTTTCCCATTTGATAGACTTTGCTGACGTTTTGCAATTCCAATATAGCCATAGGGTAATAGTATAGCAAATTAGCGCGATATGTTCAATATAGCGGCAGAAGTAAAAAAAACAAAAAAACGCTCCCGCGGGAACCCAACCGCCCGCAAACAGAGTGTTTCCGAAAGCCGCCCCGCGCCCTCGCGCCGCTTTTTGGCCTGTATTCAATACCTGCGCTATATTGAAACAAAAGAGCCATTCTGATATAATATTTGAATTATCATAATAATAATGGAGTAATTCATATGGCAGCTCAAACAGGACACGAATGCACTTTGGACAAAATCATTTCTTTGTGCAAGCGCAGGGGATTTGTATATCAGGCTTCGGAAATTTACGGCGGACAGGCCGGCGCGTGGGATTACGGCCCGCTCGGAGTTAACTTTAAGCGCAACATTCAAAACGAATGGTGGCATTACATGACGCAGCTGCGCGACGACGTTGTAGGCCTTGACAGCGCGATTTTCCAGCACCACAAGACTTGGGTCGCCTCCGGCCATGTCGCGCACTTTTCAGACCCGATGATTGACTGCACTGAATGCAACGCCAGGTTCCGCGCCGACCAGCTCATCGAGGACTACTGCCATTCCCACAACGAAAAGACGGACAAGCCCGTTGACACGATGAGCCACGAAGAGATGAAGGCCTTCATCGACGCGAAGATCAACTGCCCGACCTGCGGAAGCAAAAACCGCAAGTACACGGACGTGCGCGAGTTCAACCTTATGTTCAAGACATACCAAGGCCCCGTCGCCGACGACTCGCACTTGATTTACCTTCGCCCCGAAACTTGCCAGGGAATTTTCACCGACTTCAAGAACATCGTTCAGTCTTCAAGAATGAAGCTTCCCTTTGGCGTGGCCCAGGTTGGAAAGTCCTTCCGCAACGAAATCATCTTTAAGAACTTTATTTTCCGCACTTGCGAATTTGAGCAGATGGAAATGGAGTACTTCTGCAAGCCCGGAACGGACGACGGAATCTTTGAGGACTGGCGCAAGTACCGCTGGGCCTTCTACCTTAAGTACGGCATCGCCGAAAAGAACTTGCAGTGGCACCACCACGACAAGCTTGCCCACTACGCCAAGGACGCCTACGACATTCAGTACAACTTCCCGATTGGCTTTGAGGAAATCGAAGGCATTCACAACCGCACAGACTTTGACCTTAGCCAGCACACAAAGACAAGCGGAAAGGACATGTCTTACATCGACCAGGAAGACGGAAACAAGAGCTACACGCCCTATGTCATCGAGACTTCAGCCGGCTTGAACAGAAACTTCTTGGCCTTTATGTGCGAAGCCTACGAGGAGCAGAACGTTGGAAAGGACGGCGCCGAAGACTACCGCACTGTCCTTCACTTGCATCCAAAGCTGGCTCCGATAACAGTCGCGGTTCTTCCGTTGATGAAAAAGGACGGATTGGCCGAGCGCGCCAAGGAAATCCAGCACACGCTTAAGGAAGAGTTCGCCACTGACTTTGACGTTTCTGGAACTGTCGGAAAGCGCTACCGCCGCCAAGACGAGGTTGGAACTCCTTTCTGCGTAACAATCGACTACGACACAATCACAAAAGATTCGCCCAACTTTGACACTGTCACAGTCCGCGACCGCGACAGCATGGAGCAGGCTCGCGTAAAGGTAAGCGAGTTGACTTCATACATCCAAAACGCGATCCGCAACTACAAGCCGGTTCAGCGCTAATTTGGCGGCGTTTTTTAGATGGACTACGTTGGGTTGGGAAAATCAAACTTAATGGCAAGCCGCGTCGGCTTTGGCGCGATGTCCTTAAAGGACATCGAAAGCGAGGAAGACGCGGCGGTTCTCGTTCATAAGGCCTACGACGCGGGCGTGAATTTTTTTGACATTTCGCACACGGTTCCCGAAAGCGAAAAGCGCCTTGGAGCCTGCCTGCACGGAATCCGCCAAAACGTGATTTTAAGCACAAAGGCTTGCGTATTGGACGCGCGCTCGCTTTCCGAAGACTTGGAGGCCAGCCTTGACGCCTTGCAGACCGACTACGTTGACTTGTTCCAATACGAGGTTGACGAAAAGGGCTTGGCCGACTTTGACGAGATTTGCGCGCAAATGAAACGCTTGCAGGAACGAAAAAAAATCCGCCACTTTGGCCTTGCGACAGAGAGCTTGGACATCGCCCAAAAGGCCTTGGACTTTGGGCTTTTTGAAACGGTTCAGGCTCCCTTCAACATCTTGGTCGACGGAGAAGGCGAGCGGCTTGCAAAAGAAGCGGCCCAAAAAGACATCGGCTTTGTCGCGATGAAACCCCTTTACGGCGGCTTGGTGCAAAACACGCCGCTCGCTTTGGGCTACCTTTACCAGTTTGAAAACGTCGTTCCCCTTTGGGGCGTCAGGAACCTTGAAGAGCTGGAACAGATTCTTTACTTTAACGACCATCCGCCTGTAATCGACGAACAGTTTAAGGCGGAGGTGGAAAAGGTCCGAGACTTCTTTAACTAAGATTTTAAATTGCCGCAAGTTCAAAAATCTCGGGCGGCCGGCGGCGGTCTAATCGTCTTCGCTAATTCCCAAAGATTTTAACACGTCTGAAACTTCTTGTTGGTTCAAGACGCGGACAACCTTGTTGGAGCCTTCGTCGGTGTCCACCGTGCGCGGGTCTCCGTCGGCGGCGGTTTCGCCAAGAATTTGCGCGATAGGATGTTTTGGGTCTTCTGGATTCGCGTCGGTGATTTGCGCGATTTTTCCGTTGGCCAAGTAGACGTAAACGCCGATTGGGAAAACCGAGAAAGAGTAAAGCAAGGCTTTGATTACGTTTTCGTCGTACTGCTTGTTTGAGTTGCGCAAAATTTCAAGCATGGCCTCGTACTTGGGGCGGGCGCTTCTATAGTGTCGCGGAGCGGTAATCGCCTCAAAGGCGCAGGCTACCGCGATGATTTTTGCGTAAGTGGAAATATTGTCGCTTGCGATATGGCGCGGATAGCCGGAGCCGTTTTCTTTTTCGTGGTGCTCCAAAACCGCGCGCTGGATTGGAAGGCTAAAGCCGACTTCCTTAAGCAATTCATAGCCAAGAATCGGGTGGCTGGCAAGCTTGGCCTTTTCTTGCGGCTGCAATTTTTTGTCCGTTATGTAAAGCTGGGGCGGCAAGCGCAGCATTCCGATTTCGTGCAAAATGCAGGCCTCGCCCAATTCCACCATTTGGTTGAACTGCAAGCGCAGCCTTGCGCCGATTGTCAAAGCGATGACGGTTGAGCGCATCGCGTGGTTCACCAAGAATTTTTTGTCAGTTTGTTCGGCGCGAGGATTGACGCGCAAAACAAAGCGGCGGTTTTCGCGGACAAAAATAATGAGTTCTTGCACAACCTTGGCCAATTGGTCGCGGTCGATTTCTTTGTGCGTGGAGTAGTGGGTGTAGAGGCTTTCGATGTAGTCCGAATAGTCTTTGTAAACCTTGTGGGTCATCTCCATGCGAGACGCTTCGGTGTTGAGCGATTGAATCAGTCTTGACGCGTCTTGTAGGCTGTTCTTTAACTCGTTGGCCTTTTGCATGCGCTCTTTGGCGCGTTCGGCATCCTCTTGCTGGGTCTCAAATATTAGGTCTTCCGCGGAACGGTTGATAATCTCTTTGTCGTTTGTTCCGTCGTCTATCGTTCCGTCGCAGGAAACAGAGGTAAAGCCCCAAGTTATAAGTTCCTTGATGAGTTCTTGAGTTACGGGGAAGCCTTTTCCCAAAACGAGAAATTCTTTGTCGAGAATCAAGTGGTCTGTAAAAATCAACGCGGGCTTTAATGCGTTAACTTCAAAGGCGTTCATCCGTTTTTTAAACCTCTATAAAAAAAAAGTTGGAAACCTCACACAGCCTCCAACTTTGATGCATTATCAGTTCATACAGGCGTCTGGATGTCGTTACGTCTGTATTGATGAACTCGTTACATTTATATTGTCGGAAACCGATTGTAAAAGTTTAGCAGATTTTCAAAAATTCTTCAATTGATTTTGCCAATTCTGAGTATATGATTTTGCTTTTTGCCGCGTTGGCCTGAAGCGGGTTTTGGGGAAGCGTTTGGGACGCAAAAAGCCTTTCCAGCCGCCTTTGGCTGGGGAATACAAGGGCGGCGACGTTTTTGGCCTCGCTTTGCAAGATTCCTTTGTCGATTTGGTCCAATTCGCCGATGCGGGCGGCCGCGCGACTGTCGCCGCAAAGTATGTCGTTAGCGAGCGCGATTCCCCTTTTGGAAAGGGAGTCGATTGTTTTTAGGCCGTTTTTTAGCTCTAAAAGCGTCGCGTCGAATTTGTCTTTGTCGTAAAGGCTTTTGTCGGCGGAGCGTTCGGCGCGCTCAAAAAAGGCGGCTTTTTCGTTTGCAAGCGTCGGTTTTTTTAGGAATTCTTGGAGCGGAAAAAAATCCACGCCCTTTATGGCAAGGCCTTTTTTTGAAAATGAATAAGTCTTTGTGTCCGGCGAGGAAGAAATCGCGTTTTCAAACCACCAGGCAAAAAGCTTCATCCGCTCGTCGGTTATTATGGAATCTCCTTCGTAGTCCAAGCCCTTTTGGTTTTTGGCGGAAAAGAGCAGGCGCGCGCTTTGAAGTTCGGCGGGATTAAGGCGGGTCGAAAAATTGTGGGCGGCCTCCTCAAAGGCGCTTCCCTTGATGTGAGTCTGCTTGTTTGGATAACCCAAGTCAAGGCCGGCCGCGTAAATCTCTTTTGCCCCGATCGCGCGCGCAAAGTCCCAAGCGCTTGTGGCCACCGACCCGCCGGACGCCAATTTGCCTTTTGCTCCAAGCCTTTGCTCAAAATATTTTCCAAGCGGAAAAAGCGAGGACATCAAGGCAATTTTTTTGCAGCCAAACCTAAAGGCGCTGGGGTAGGCGGCGCTTTCCGCGACCAAAACCGATTGTGGCGAAGAAAGGCCGGCCAAGTGCCGCCATGCCCAATATTGGGGGTCTGTCAAAAAGACAAAGTCAGGCTGGACGCCGGCCTTTAGGCAGGCGCGCAAGGCTGTGTCCACCGCGACTGTTACGGCGCGCTCTTGGATTTCCCTTAAATGCGGAAGAACATCTTGCAGCGTAGGGCCAGCCGCAAGCAAGACGCAAGGCAAGGCGTTGTCTTTGTCAAAACGCGCCTCTCCAAAAAAAGAGGACGCGCCAGGAAGTTTTTGCATTAACGGCAAATTTCGCGCGCCGTTTTTTAGCCACAAGCGGCCAAACTTTTCCAAAGTGTTTGTGTTTACTTGCGCCTTTTCCTTGTGCTGCTGGCCGCGCTTAAAGAATGCGTCAAACCATTCTTGCGCGTGAACAGTTTGCGATTTTTGCCAAAAGACTTGCGCCTTTTCAAAGCCGCCCGCGCATTGGACTAAAGCCGCCGCTTGCTCTACGTCGGCGCCGATTGCAAAAAAAAGTTTTGGAATCTTAAAAAGTTCCTTAAAGTCCAAAGAAGCCAGGGCCGCAAAAAAACGCGGCGCCGACGGTTCTAGGATTGCAAAAGTTTTTCGCTCCAATCCAGGGATTCGCGCGGCGGCGATTGGAAGATAGCCCAAGCCGATTCCGGCAAAAACAAGGATTTCTTTGTCAGAGTCTTTTATCGTAGCCGCGGTTCGTTCCGCTTCGGCAATCGGATTGTAGGCGGAATGGAGCGGCAGGCCGTTTTGGCTTGCGGTCAATGCGCCGCTTTTGGAAAAAGAAAAATTATAGAATGGAAAAGTTTTGTTTAGATGCGCCAGCCGCGCTTCTTGGTCTTGCGATGTTTGCGCCGCCGCTTCTTGGCCTTGCAAAAGTTCGCCCGGAATCTGCGGCTTTAGCATTCGCGCCAAGGCTGCGAAGCGCTCGGCGAACAATGAAAAATTTTCATTCCATGTAGATGTCAATTTCCATGTTCTCCGTGACTGGCGTTCCTGGCGGCGGAGTTTGCTTTGTCACCCAGCCGATTCCGTAAATGTTAAGCTTTATGTCCTTGCGGTTAAGAAGTGGAAGCAAATCCTTTTTTGACATTCCCGTAAAATCAGGAACGACGCTTCCCATCTTGACTCCTTCTTTTGAAGAAATCGAAATGCGGCCTGAGTGGGCCAAAGAAGCTGCGTCGCCGCGGCTCATTCCCAAGTGGTCGATGATTGCGTCGGCGGAGTCTTTGATTACAGGAGCGACGATGCGGCTTGCAAAGTTTATGCCGCGCGATTTTTGGATGACGATGTACAAAATGATTTCCGGGTCCTCAACCGGGAACACCGCCAGCACGTCCGACAAGAAATCCGTGTCGCTGTAGCCGCCGTGTTCGTGGTCGGCCATTTGCGCGGTTCCTGTCTTAACGCCAATCGTTATGTCGCCAAGCGCGGCCCGCCAACCGATGCCTTTTTCGGCGCCGGTTTGCATGCAGCTTAAAATGTAGGCGGCGGTTTCTTCGGAAATCACTTGCTGCTTTTTTTCGGGTTGGTGCTGGAAAACAACGTTTCCTTCGTTGTCGGTTATTTTAGAGATTACCGAAAGCTTCATCGGGTGTCCGCCGTTGGCCAAAACCGTCGCCGCCTCAATCACTTGAAGGGCCGTCACCGCGACTTCCTGTCCGATGGAAATCGTCATCTTGGAGCGGGCCGACCAAAAGCGGCTGTTCTTTCCGGGAAGCATGCCGGCGCTTTCGCCTGGAAGCTGGACGCCGGTTTTTTGTCCAAAGCCAAATTGGCGCAGCTTTGCAAGGAAGGCGTCCGTGTCCATTCTGTCGGTGATTTGCGCGGTGACGTCGTTGCAGGACTGCTCCAAGGCGCCGCGCGCTGTCAAGTATCCGTGCTTTGACAAACAGTTGATGTGGACGCGCTCTCCGTTTGACATGACTTTTTCAAAGACGCGGTCGCAGTAGAATGATTCGTCCTGCCTAAAAAGGCCCGCGTCGTAGGCCGCCGCTATGCTGAACACTTTGAATACAGAGCCTGGCTCGTAAAAAGTCATCGCGGGCCTGTCAATCGTTTCTTCTATCGTGGCGTTTCCGTAATCGTTAAGGTTGGCTTCGGGCAGGCTAAGGTAGGCCAAAATTTCGCCTGTCTTGGCGTAGGCGGCCAAGAGCATTAAGTTCGCGCCCTGCGTGTTTTCCAGCGCCTCGCGGGCGATTTTTTCAAGCTTGTATTGCAAGTTGGCGTCAATCGTAAGGTAAACGTTCTTGCCTTGCTCTGGCTTTGTTTCGCCCGCTTTTGCCTGGGGCTGCAAGATCGGCTGCATCGAGTATTCGATTCCGGCCAGGCCCTTTCCGTCGTCGCCCATGTAGCCGATAAGCTGCGAGGCCAAAGTGTTTTCGGGATAAATGCGGCCGGGAATTTTGTCGTAGCTTACGGCGGCCCTGTATTGCTTTTGGTCGGTGATTTTCTTGGCCGCCTCGTAAGTGGTCAGCGGCATTTTTTTCTTTAAGTAGGCAAAGCGGGAATTTTTCTTTTCCAAGGCCTTTCTTATGATGCCGGTGATTTCGCTTTCTTCCATTTCCAAAATCGGAGCGACGTCGCGCGCGAACTCTTCCGGGTTTTTGATTTTGTGGGGGTTGATTCCCATGTGGAAAAAGTTTGTGTCAACGGCAAGCGGCTTTCCGTTTCTGTCCACAATGGAGCCGCGTTCCACCGCAGGAGGCTTTTGCGCGATTCTTTCAGGCTCTTTGGCGGACAGGCTCGCGTATCGGATTAAAATCGTTCCCGTCAGCAAAAAGCAAAAAACTGAAAAGACTATTATGCGCCATTTTGGAAAAAAGCCGTTCATTAAAATATTCCCACCAAGCTTAAATTATACAAGATTTTCGCAAAAAGTTCTATAGTGTGCCGCTTTTTACTGAACGCGGGCCAAGATGTTTTTGACTGGAACAAAGCCGTAGTCGCGGGAGTCGTGGGAAAGAAGCGCGTTGTCTCCAATCGCCAGAATGCAGCCTGGGGGAACGGCTTTTGTTGTCCACAGTTTGTGGTATTGGATTGAGCTGAGGGGAATTTTCTGGCCGTTGACAAGCAGAAAGCAATTGCCGTTTTGTTCCACGCATTCAAGCTTGTCGCCCGCCGTCGCCGCGCAGCGCTTTACGACCCAATAGTTTTGGTACATGTAAAGGACCGCTTGGCCTGTTTTTGGCCCGTTCCAGCTGAACAAGAGCTCCGCCTTAAAGGGGTTTTGCAGGCCGTAGGCCAGCTTGTTGGCCGCTATAAACGTTCCGTCCTTTATCGACGGCTCCATAGACTGGCCGCTGACCCTGTAAAAGTCCACAAGAAAGGCCTTGGCAAAAAAGGCGGCGGCGATTCCAATAAAGACGCAGAGAAAAACGTTGATTTTTGGGCCATTATTTTTGTCGATTTCTTCCACTTTTTCTAAAAATGCGCTATAATGGAAATATAATGAATTTGGTGAATCTTCGCAACAAAATGAAGCCTCTTTTGGAAACGTCCATGCGGTCAAAAATTTTGGCCGCCTTTGTGGCTTCGTTCGCTTTCATCTACCACTTTTCATTCATGTGGGTTTTCTATTCGCTGAACGTGCTCACGATGTTCTACTTTAACATCGGAAGCGTCTTGCTTTTTACGTTTGTCGGCGGTTTGGTGATTTCTTGGAGGCCGGCCTTTTGGATGTACGCCATTTGCTTTGTGGAAGTCGTTGTCCACCAAGTTTTGGCGGAGTATTATGTCGGCTCGCAAACGGACTTCCATTTTTTCATTTTGTTGATGGGAATGATTCCCTTCATCATTTTCTTTAACCATCCCAAGCTTTCGTTTTTGTTAGGTTCGTTTTCGTGCGCGATTTTTGTCGCGGTGGAAGTCATGTCCCATGTTTTTACGCCTATATTCGAGCTTGACGAAAAAATGGTTTTTGTAATCAGGACGATAAACGTTTCTTTGTTCGCGGTCGTGATTTTGGCCCTTATCACTTTGTTCACGCTTTTCATTTTGTTCGTGGAGAACACTCATGTTTCGGAGATTCACGAGCAGGCGCAAAAGATTCAAATCCAGAACGAAAAAGTAATCGAAATGCAGAACAACACGATTATCGGAATGGCCAACCTTGTCGAAAACCGAGACGTGGACACCGGCGAGCATGTAAAGAGGACTTCGTTCTACGTAAAAGTGCTTGCGATGGAGGCGCGAAAGACGCTTGAATACCAGCAGGTGTTGACGGACAAGTACATAGAGCTTTTGGTTAAGGCCGCGCCTATGCACGACATTGGAAAGATTGTCGTTCCGGACGCAATCCTAAAAAAGCCCGGAAAGCTTACCCTTGACGAGTTCCTGCAAATCCAGCGCCACACGGTCGAAGGCGCCAGAATCGTTCACGAAGTCCTTGACGACAATTCCGATCCTGAATACGTTCAGATGGCGGCGGACATCGCGCTTTGCCACCACGAAAAATGGAACGGCTCCGGCTATCCCCAGCAGCTGAGCGGATACGACATTCCTGTCAGCGCGCGCTTGATGGCGCTGGCCGACGTCTTTGACGCTTTGGTTTCCTTACGCTGCTACAAGGAGCCTTTCTCTTGCGACGAGGCCTTCAAGATTATTGAAGAAGCCTCGGGCAAGCATTTTGATCCAGTCTTGGTTGAATGTTTTTTAAACATTCGCGGCAAGATTGAAAACTACATAAGATTGAACCACATTCAGTGACGTTAATTTTTTTCGCGCTTAAAGAGGCTTAGCCGCAGAGCGTTAAGAACCGCCAAGAACAAAACTCCGACGTCGCCAAAAACGGCCAGCCACAAATTCGCTATTCCGGGAACGGCAAGCGCCATTATGCCGAACTTCACCAAAAGCGAGACGGCGATGTTTTGCCAAACAACGCCCATCGTCTTTTTCGCTATTTTTATCGCGGCCGGAATTTTGTTCAAGTCGTCGTTCATTATGACAACGTCAGACGCTTCTATGGCCGCGTCGCTTCCAAGCGCTCCCATTGCGATTCCAACGTCGGCGCGGGCCAATACCGGCGCGTCGTTTATTCCGTCTCCGGCGAACAAGACTGGGCCTTGCGCGATAAGCTCTTCCAAGCGCGCGACTTTTTCTTCGGGCAAAAGCTCCGCGAAGGTTTGGTCAACGCCTAAAAGCTTTGCGTTTGCCTCGGCGATTGTTTTCGAGTCGCCGGTGAGCATGACGGTTTTCTTTACGCCGGCTTTTTTGAGCGCGGCCAAGGCGTCCCGGCTGGCCTCTTTTATTTTGTCCGAGATGACGATGTGGCCTTGGTAGATTCCGTCAATCGCAATGTGAACGATTGTTCCAATGTCGTCTTTGGAGCAAGGAACTATGTTTTGGACGTTGAACGCTTCCATCAATTTTAGATTTCCGGCAAGAATTGTCTGTCCTTCAATTTCAACCTTGATGCCTTTTCCGCGGAACTCCTGGACATTGTCCAAGGCAAGGCTTTCGCACTTGGGGCAGTGGTGCGCGATTTTGAGCGACTTTGAAATTGGGTGCTCGGAATATTTTTCGGCGTGCGTCGCGATGGCGATCAACTCCTCTTGGCTGATTTTGGCCTCGGGGCTGGGGTGGATTTCGTTGACGACAAAAACGCCTTGGGTGAGCGTTCCTGTTTTGTCAAAGGCCGCGATTTTAGCCTTGCTCAAAAGCTCGATGTAGTTGCTTCCCTTTATCAAAATGCCTTTGCTGGAAGCGAGCCCTATTCCGCCGTAGAATGAAAGCGGAACCGATATCACAAGCGCGCAGGGGCATGAGACAACCAAGAACATTATCGCGCGGTAGATCCACGTTGACCATTGGGCGCCCACAAAAATCGGCGGAACGACCGTAACCAAGGCCGCCGCAATGCACACCAGCGGCGTGTAGACTTTAGCGAAACGGCTGATGAACTTTTGCGCCTTGGCCTTTTTTTCTGCCGCGTTCTCAACCAACTCCAAAATGCGCGACACGCTAGAATCCGCGGCGGCCTTTGTCACTTTTATCGTAATCAAGCCGCTTTGGTTAACAAAGCCCGCCATTACAATCGAGCCGTTCCCAATTTGCCGCGGAACGCTTTCGCCGGTAAGAGCGCTTGTGTCCACAAAAGAATCGCCGTCCAAGACAAGTCCGTCAAGGGGAACGCGCTCGCCAGGCTTTACTTGTATCGTCTCTCCGATCTTGACTTCTTCGGGCGCGACTTGCTGGACTTGGCCGCCGCGCAACACAAAGGCTTTGTCGGGCCGCAAGCCCACAAGGCTTTGAATCGAGTCGCGCGACTTGTCAACCGCGTAGTCCTCGAACCATTCGCCGACTTGGTAAAAGAGCATCACTCCTACCGCTTCGGGATATTCGCCGATTGCGATGGCGGCGATTGAGGCGGCGGCCATCAAAAATTGCTCGTCAAAGAAATCGCCGCGCAAAATGTTTTGCGCCGCGCTTATAAGGACTTCCTTTGCGCAAAGCAAGTATGCGGCGGCAAAGAGAAGGAGCTTGAGCGCGTTGATGGCTTGGCCGCAATCGAAGGGCTGGCCAAAGACGAGAGACTGGCCAAAAATGGGCCGCCCGGCTCCGGCTTCCGCCAAGTTCTTGAAGAAGGGTAGGTGTTCCAAAAGGAGCGCTGCGGCAAAAAGAACGGCGGCGATTATGATTTTTTTAAGGCCGCCTTCTTCCCCTCCGTGGCAGCAGTCGTGTTCGTGACTATGTTCATGGCAGCAGCAGTGGCCGCATTCGTGTTCGTGGTGATGTTCATGCTCGTGATTATGCTCGTGTTCGTGATGTTCGTGGTTCATACAATTCCTCCTATTCGTTTACGTGCTCAAGGCCCTGGTTCAAAATTGACGCTACGTGCGTGTCGGCAAGCGAGTATATGCTAAGCTTTCCGGCGCGCTCGGCCTTGATAAGGCGGCTGGTTTTTAGAATCCGCAGCTGGTGGCTTATGGCCGACTGGGTCATGTTTAGCTCCGCCGCGATTTGGTTTACCGACCGTTCCCCCTGCGAGAGAAGAAAAAGGATTTTGATTCTGGTCGAGTCGCCGAAAATCTTAAAAAGTTCCGCCAAGTCGATCAGGGTGTTTTCGTCCGGCGTCGCGCCTTTTTTTGCCATATCCGCCTCCGTTTTAGTTAATTATGGTTAAACATATGAACAAGTGTTCATATGTTTGTAGTTTACGGCGCAAAGGGGATTTTGTCAAGTCCTTCGGAGCAAGGGCATCAAGTTCTTCGGACTTGTTGCGTAAGAGGAAATTATTGACATTTGCTCCTTCGGAGCAAGGGCATCAAGGGGGCTTACAACAATCGTTCGATCCAGCGGGCGACGCCGTCTTCTTGGTTGGACGCGCAGATTTCGTCGGCGATTTGTTTGACTTCGGCGATGGCGTTTTGCATCGCGATTCCTCTGCCGCAAAATTTGAGCATGCCGATGTCGTTAAAGTCGTCGCCAAAGGCCGCGATTTTTTCTTGGGGAATGTTTAGGTTGGAACGCAGCTCTTGTATCGCGCGCTCTTTTGTGGCTCCGCTTTTGCTCAGCTTTGACCAAGGAATGTCGGAAAAGGGATGGATGTCCAAGCCTTGTATTCCGGAGCGCTCGACGATGGCGGAAACTTTTTCTTTGTCCAAAGTTTGGACGCAAAGCTTCATGCAAGATTGCGAAAAATTTTTGAAGTCGTTGTAAGTCCAAAACTTGTCGGAAAATCCTTCCTTTGAATTTGAGTAAAGGCCGCTTTCGTTGTCTATCGTGATGGAACCGCTGTCGCCCATAATTTCCAAGGCGGCGTTGAGAAGCGCTTGCGTTTCTTCTATCGTAAACTCGCAGGAATAAATTTTTTGGCCCTTGAGCGTTGCCAAGCCGCCGCCGTTGGTTATCAAAACGTCGGGCTTGATTCCGTCCAAAAAGTTAAGGACGTTTGTTCTTGCCCGCGAGGTGGAAATGCCAAAAAGGATTCCCTTTTTTTGCGCGGCGGCGATAATTTTTTTTGTGTAGTCGGAGATTGTTTTGTCGTCTCGGAACAGCGTTCCGTCCAAGTCAGAAAGTATTAAAGAGATGTTTTCCATAATCCATTATGAATGATTTTGGAATTTTGCGCAAGAGCCGCTCGTGTTTACGAACGCAGGACTGCGATTGTTTGTTCGAGCGGTCTCACCGCGTCCGCTGGACGCTGCATAAAATTTCCACTGGCAAAATCGCGCGAAACGCGCTACAATTCCCCCATGGACAAAAAAATAGAAATCCGCCTTGCGACAATCGCGGATTATGACGGAATATTGGAATTGTGGAACAGCGAGGAGCAAAGCCGCCGCGCTATGAACCCCGTTGACGACAGCCGCGAGGGAATCGAGCGCTACATGAAGCGCAACCCCAACACTTGCTTTGTGGCGACGCTAAAGGACGGAACGGGCGACGCGGCTCAAATAATCGGGGTTATTCTTACAGGCCACGACGGAAGGCGCGCGATAATCCACCATATGTGCGTTCACCCGGACTTTCGCCGCGGGGGAATAGCCGCCCAGCTTGTCGCCAAGGCCGAAGAAGCCTTGCGCGCGGAGGGCATAAATAAAATTTTCGGGCTTGTCTTTAAGGACAACGAGGCCGCCAACGCCTTTTGGGAAAGGCAAGGCTACACGCTGCGAACAAACCTCAATTACCGCAACAAAAGCTTGAATCCGGCGGTTCCCCAGGGAGAATAAAATGGCCTCAAACTCGCGCGACTTTTCCGACTTTTGCCTTGCAACAGAACGCCTTCGCCTCGTTCCCCAATCGATGAAATATTTGGAGTCCACCCACGAATACGCCTCCGACCGGCAGAACATGCGCTACATGATGTTCTTGCCAAACGACTCGATTGAGGACACAAAACAATTTTTGGCCAACTCGGAGGCTGAGTGGAAAAGCCAAAGCCCACGAGACTTTCAGTGCGCCATCTTGCGCGGCGACGAGCATATTGGCGGCGTGAGCGTCACCTTGCTGGACGCGGCCTCTAACGCTCTTAGTGGCTCCAGCAATTCCGGCGACGCCTCAAGCATTTCCGCCGAGCTTGGCTGGTGCCTAAAAAAATCGGCGCAAGGAAGCGGCTGCGCGCAGGAAGCGGCGGCCGCCCTAATCCAGTGGACAAACAAAACTTTTGGCGTGACCCGCTTTACAGCCCATTGCGACACTGAAAACATCGCCTCGTGGACTACGATGGAAAATCTTGGAATGAAGCGGGTTGGACGCGCGGGCGGCCGCCGCAACAAGCTGGCGCCGGAAGAGGAGCGCGAGGAATTTACCTACGAGCTGGAGCTTTCCGACGAATGGGTCACGCTTTCGCGCTTTGACATGAAAAACCTTCCGCAGGTGGTTGACGTTGTTCTTCCCCTTTGGGCGCCTCCTTCCGACGACGAAGCCTTTGCAAGACTAGACGTTGAGTTCATCGTCCGAAACAACATTTACCAGCCCAGGCTTTCGTTCCAACTGGCCGACAAAAAGCGTTCCCCAGACAACGAATTGCTTTCCGCCGCCTTCTTTACGCTAAAGGACGGCGCAAACACGGCCCGCGCTTGGCTTAGCCAAAATTCCCGCGACTGCTCGGACTCGCAAAAAGCCTCGCTTGAGATGGTAAAAGCCTACCTTGAATACATGGACAAAAAGGAGCTTTCCTTCATGAATGCCGACGACATAAAGCTTTCGCTCTACGTCAGCCGAAAGCGCGGAATGGGCGCGGCCCTTTTGGAAAAGCTTCTTCCCCGCTTGGCGGCCAAGGGCTACAAAAACCTGTACTTGTGGACCGACTGCGACTGCAACTGGAAATGGTACGTCAACCACGGCTACCTTCTTGTGTCGCAGGAAGTCTACGCGCCCTTTTCCGGCCCTGGCCGCGACTACACTACTTTTGTCTTTAAAAAGCCGCTGGTTTGAGGACGTTTTTTGGCGGAGGAAGGGCTGGCAGGGCGGCAAATTTTCCACCGCCTCTGTGGAAAATTTTGTGGAAAATTGTGGAAATTTTGTTGAAAAAAATTGTGTCAATACCTATTCTTTTGTCAATTAAAAAAATAATTAGCGGAAATCCGTTTTTTCGTTTTGCAACTCTTTATAATATAATGAATTAAAACTGTCAATAACAAATATAACAGATTTTGGCTAAATTGCGGTTTTACAAAGAAATAAAATTTATATAAATTTTTTTCAACTTTTTAGGTGGAAAACTTGTGGAAATCTAGCGGCAAAATTAAGTGTATGTTAACAAAAATCGTTTGTTAGCCGCATAAGCCGCAACATTCGCGCTACGTTCCGTTTTGCTATTGGAAGTTTATCCAACTGCGCTCTTGCGAGCGCTGGCAATCGCAGCCAAGCTCGCGCGAACAGCGGGCTTGCAATCGCGCTCGGCCTTTTGGTCTTGAAGGAATTCTGATTTGGGGTTACAATAAATCTATGGAAAACAAAAACGCTTGGCTAAAATACGACAACACAAAGCAGATTATGGATTTTGCGGAAGACTACCGCGACTTTATTTCTAAGAACAAGATTGAGCGCGAATGCGCGGCTTTTTTTGTGGAGCAGGCGCGAAAGGACGGCTACATTTCAATCGAGGAAGCCCGCGCCAAAGGCAAAAAGCTAAAGGCCGGAGACAAGGTCTACGCCAGCGCGATGGGAAAAATCGTCGCGCTTTTCCAAATCGGAAAAAAGCCGCTTGAAGGCGGCATGAACATTTTGGGCGCGCACATCGATTCCCCCAGATTGGACATAAAGCAAAATCCCCTTTACGAAGACGAAGGCCTTGCCCTTTTGGACACGCATTACTACGGCGGAATCAAAAAGTACCAGTGGGTCACGCTGCCCTTGGCGCTGCATGGCGTTGTGGCCAAGAAGGACGGAACGGTCGTCAAGGTCGTTATCGGCGAGGACGGCAAGGAAGGCGTTTTGGGCGTAAGCGACTTGTTGATTCATCTTAGCGCCGACCAGTTGGAAAAGAAGGGCAACAAGGTTGTCGAAGGCGAGGCGCTTAACATTTTGGTCGGAAGCATTCCGCTAAAAGCCGCTTCTTCAAAAACCGCAAAAGGATCAAAAGACGACGAAAAGAAAAACCCCGTAAAGGAAAACATTCTTAAAATATTGAAAAAGAAATACGGCATCGACGAGGCTGACTTTTTGAGCGCCGAGCTTGAAGCCGTTCCCGCCGGCGAGGCCAAGAATTACGGTTTGGACAACTCTATGATTATGGCTTACGGCCAAGACGACAAGGTTTGCGCCTACCCGTCGTGGCGCGCGATCCAGGGCTTGCCCAAGACCGAGCGGACCGCCGTCTGCCTTTTGGTGGACAAAGAGGAAATCGGCTCGGTGGGCGCCACCGGAATGCATTCGCGCTTTTTTGAGAACGCCGTAGCCGAAGTCTACGAGCTTTGCGGCGGATACAGCGAGCTTTCTTTGCGGCGCGCGCTGGCCAACTCCAACATGCTTTCCAGCGACGTCAGCGCGGCCTTTGACCCCAACTATCCTTCCGTCATGGAAAAAAAGAACGCCTGCTTTTTGTGCAAGGGAATCGCGTTAAACAAGTTCACCGGCTCTCGCGGAAAGAGCGGCTCCAACGACGCCAACGCGGAATTCGTCGCCAAGGTAAGGAAGATTTTTGACGACGCGGACGCTTCGTTCCAAATATGCGAGCTTGGAAAAGTCGACCAAGGCGGCGGCGGAACGATCGCCTACATCATGGCCAACTACGGCATGAACGTAATCGACTCAGGCGTCGGCGTCTTGAACATGCACGCGCCTTGGGAAATAACAAGCAAGGTTGACATCTACGAATCTTTCAAGGGCTACCGCGCGTTTTTGGTAAACGCATAAAGGCCGCGCTTAGGAGGAAGTTATGGCTGTTGATTCGCGGACAATAATTTTTGTAATGATTATCGCCGGCGCGCTTTTGATGCAATGGAACATCATTCGCTACGCCATTTTCCTTAGCGGAATGAGCGACGTAATCTCGGCGGGCGACAAAAAGTCCACGGCGCTGCGCTCGGTGGGCTTGGTTCTTTTGATTTTCTTTTTGCTGGGCTACGTTTTTACGGCCGTCTTTGGCTCGCCGGACTTTATGATGGGCGGCATTCTTTTTGGCGGAAGCGTTTTTGTCTGGATTGTCTTGAACATTATGTTCAACTTGACCGACGTTGTCAAAAACCGAACGCTTGAAATTTCGGAAATGCTTATCGGCGTGATAGAGGCGCGCGACCCCAACCTTAGCGGCCACAGCATTTATGTCCGAAACCTTACAAAGCTTTTGTACAAGCATTTGCCATTTTCGCTAAAGCACAGGATAAACCTCGTAAGCCTTGAATACGCCGCCCTTATGCACGACGTGGGAAAACTTGCCGTTCCCGAAGCGATATTGAACAAGCCTTCAAGCCTTGACGAGTATGAATGGAAGGTTATGAAAACCCATCCGGACGCCGGCGTGAAAATGCTCGCTCCTATAAAGTCGTTTGACGTCATCGCGCCTTGGATTAAGTACCACCACGAGCGCATAGACGGAACGGGCTATTACGGCCTTAAAGGAAAAGAAATTCCTTTGGAAGCCAGAATCATCTGCGTGGCCGACAGCTATTCCGCCATCACGATGAGGCGAGCCTACAAGGACGCAAAGACCTACGACGAGGCTGTCGCGATCCTAAAAGACAACGCCGGAATGCAGTTTGACACGCAATTGGTGGACATCTTCCTTTCCATCCCAAGACGCGATGTCGAAGACTGCATGCCAAGAAACGTATTGTGATTGTATCCCCCAAAAATGCTAACAGACAAAAAAAAGCCCGCGGCTGTTGCCGCGGGCTTTTTGGTCTTGAAAGATTTACGCTTTGTTTAAGCGGCTCTCAAGGTCGTCCAAGATTTCTGAAAGTTCCTTGGGAAGGTGCTTTCCAAACTTGGGATAGTGGTTCTCGCGAATGTCCTTGACTTCCTTCTTCCAACCCTCGACATCAACCTTGAGAATCTCAGGCAATGTCTTCTTGTAGTAGTCGGCCAAGCCTTCTGTGTTGATGGCGCCTTCTTTGGGCATAAGTCCAATCGGCGTGTCAACGGCGTTGTCCTTTCCGTCGCAGCGGTCGAAGATCCAAGCCAATACGCGGCTGTTGTCGCCGTATCCAGGCCACATGAATCCGCCGGGAAGATCCTTGTTGTTCTCGTCCTTGCGGAACCAGTTGACGTAGAAGATCTTGGGAAGCTTGTCCTGGTCTTTGGCGGCCTTGCCAACGTCGATCCAGTGCTGGAAGTAGTCGCCCATGTTGTATCCGCAGAAGGGAAGAATGGCGAAGGGGTCGCGGCGAATCTTTCCGACTTCGGCGGCGTTGATTGTAGAAGCGGCTGTGATTTCCGATCCAACGATAGATCCAAGGAACACGCCGTGGTTCCAGCTGCGGCTCTGGTGAACGAGCGGAACGGTTGACGGGCGGCGGCCGCCGAACAAGATGGCGCTGATTGGAACGCCTTTGGGGTCTTCCCAGTCGCTTGCGATGCAGGGGCACTGCTTGGCAGGAGCCGTGAAGCGGGCGTTGGGGTGGGCGAACTCTTCTCCCTTGGGAGACTTGTCCTTGGGGAGGGCGGGGCGTTTAACGCCCTTCCAATCCACTAACTCACCTTTAGCTGGATAACCTATGCCTTCCCACCAAACGTCGCCGTCTTCTGTAAGGGCACAGTTTGTGAAAATTGTGTTCTTTTCAGCTGAAACAAGAGCGTTCTTGTTTGATTCGGCGCTCGTTCCGGGAGCCACGCCAAAGAAGCCGGCTTCGGGGTTGATCGCGTACAAGCGTCCGTCGTCGCCAAATTTCATCCAAGCGATGTCGTCGCCGACAGTCTCGACCTTCCAGCCGGGGATTGTCGGAATAAGCATGGCCAAGTTTGTCTTTCCGCAGGCTGACGGGAAGGCGCCTGTGACGTACTTGACTTTTCCTTCAGGATTTGTGAGCTTGAGGATGAGCATGTGCTCGGCGAGCCAGCCTTCCTTGCGGGCAAGAACAGTGGCGATGCGGAGAGCGAAGCACTTCTTTCCAAGAAGGGCGTTTCCGCCGTATCCTGAACCGTAAGACCAGATGAGACCCTCGTCCGGGAACTGAGAGATGTACTTGTGCTCTACGTCAGCGCAGGGCCAAATGCCGTTGTCGCTTTCGCCGTTGTTGAGCGGCTTTCCCACTGAGTGCAAGCAGGGAACGAACTCCGCGTTGGGGTCCTTGTTGAAGATGTCCAAAACTTTCTTTCCGGCGCGAGTCATGATGTCCATGTTCAAGACAACGTACTCAGAGTCAGTGACCTCTACGCCGTTCTTTGAAATCGGAGAGCCGAGGGGTCCCATGCAGAAGCACTGAACGTACATTGTGCGTCCGTGCATGCAGCCTGTGTAAAGTCCCTTCATTGTGGCCTTGAGCTCTTTGGGGTCAATCCAGTGGTTTGTCGGGCCGGCGTCCTCTTCCTTGACGGAAGAGATGAATGTGCGGCTTTCTACGCGCGCTACGTCAGAAGGAAGCGAGCGGAAAAGGAAAGAGTGCTCCTTCTTCTTAAGCGGGGTGGCGAGACCTTTGTCTACGCAAAGCTGCATAAGGCGGTCATATTCTTCGTCAGAACCGTCGACAACAACCACGTTGTCCGGCTCACACATTTTGATACATTCCTCAACCCAAGCTTTGATTTTTGGGTGTTTGATGTCATCAAGAGTCAAGCTCATATTAATCTCCTTAAAAGCGAAATTTGGCTAACATTGTAACGATTATCGCTAATTGTTTCAATACGAAAGCTAAGCAAAAAATAAAAAAGTTAGCGAGGACTAAAGAATGGCGGCGCTAGACAAATCTTTGGAAAAGCGCTAGAATACGCGTAAATGACATATTCACAATTTTTGTCATTTTATCAAATTCAACAAAAAGAGGAATACTATGGCCGCTAAGCACGCGTTTTTGTTTCCCGGACAGGGAGCGCAAACTCCCGGAATGATTAAGGATGTCGCGGAGGCGTTTCCTGCCGCGAAAAAAGTTTTGGACGACATTTCGCAGATTGCCGGAACGGATGTTCCAAAGCTTTTGTGGGAGTCCGACGCCGAGACCCTTTCGCGAAGCGACAACAGCCAGCTGGCCATCACAGCCGCCTCGCTTGCCATTTGCGCGGCGCTTAAGGAAAAGGGAATCGTTCCAACGGCGGCGATGGGCTTTAGCCTTGGAGAATTTCCGGCCTTGCACATTGCGGGCGTTTTGAGCTTTGAAGACGTAATAAAGGTCGTTCTTGACCGCGGCAGAATCATGCAGGCCGTTTGCGAAAAAATCGCCGCCGAAAACGAAGGCCACGCGCCTGGAATGAGCGCGATTCTTGGCTTGCCGCCGGAAAAGGTTGCGGAAATCGCCGCGTCAATTCCCGACGCCTACGCCGCCAACTTGAACTCTTCCGTTCAGACTGTAATAAGCGGAACCGAAGCCGCGCTCGAAAAGGCCGAGGCCGCCGCCAAGGAAGCCGGAGCCAGAAGAGCCGTGCGCCTTAAGGTTGCAGGCCCCTTCCACAGTCCCTTGATGCAGCGCGCGGCCGACGAGTTTGAAAAAGCCATTGCCGGCGTTACATTCAACAATCCTACAATTAAATTGTTCAGCAACGTTACCGGAAAGGAAGAGACCAGCGGCGAGAACGCCAAAAAATCCGCCGTCCTTCACTTGACCCACCCAGTTCGCTGGACCGACGAAGAGGACGTTTTGGCCGCGCTTGTCAAGGCCGACGGCGGCGAATGGAAATTGCTTGAGCCGGGTCCCGGCCAGGTTTTGAGCGGCTTGTGGGCCAAGACAGCCTACGCCGAAAGCTTGAAGTGCGTTCCGGTAAACACTGCCGAAGCGTTAAGCGGCGATTTGTAATGATTGCAAGCCTACAAGAGATAGGCGCCGCATAAGCCGCAACATTCGCGCTCGCAACCAAGCTCGCGCGAACAGCGGTAATTCAGGAGTTAAGGAGAAAAAAATGAAGTTACTGGAAAATAAAAAAGCCTTGGTCACCGGCTCAAGCCGCGGAATCGGAAAGAAAATCACGGAAGTCTTTTTGGCCAACGGCGCCGAAGTTTGGGGCCTTTGCACAAAGGAAAGCGCCGGAAAGGCCGAGCTTGAAAAGCTTGCCGCCGACAACGGAGTGGCCTTTCACGAAATTTACGCCGACGCTTCAAACGCCGAGCAGCTTAAGGAAGTTGTCACAGCCGTGCTTAAGGAAGCCGGCGCCTTTGACGTTTTGGTCAACAACGCCGGAATCACAAAGGACGGACTTTCGTTCCACATGAAGATGGACGACTGGAAAAAAGTTTTGGACGTAAACCTTACCGGCGCCTTTGTCGCCACGCAAATCGTTTCCAACGACATGATCCACAAAAAGCATGGCTCAATCGTCAACATGACAAGCATCGTAGGCCTTCACGGCGGCGCCGGCCAGGTGAACTATTCGGCCAGCAAGGCGGGCTTGATCGGCTACACAAAGAGCTTGGCCAAGGAAGTCGGAAGCCGAGGAGTCCGCGTTAACGCCGTCGCGCCCGGATTTATCGACACTGACATGACAAAGGCCGTTGACGAAAAGATTCGCGAAAATTGGATTACGCAGATTCCGCTCCGCCGCGCCGGACAGGTTGAGGACGTCGCCAACGCCGTCTTGTTCTTGGCCAGCGACTTGTCAACTTACATTACGGGGCAGGTCCTCGGAGTTGACGGCGGCATGGGGTGCTAAAAAAAATAGGAGATATAAAAATGAGAAGAGTAGTTATTACTGGTTTGGGAGCGGTGACTCCGCTTGGAAATTCTGTTGAAGAGACTTGGGCCGCGATCAAGGCCGGAAAGAGCGGAATCGCTTTGATTGACCGCTACGACACAACGCCGAGCAACATCAAGTACGCTGGCCAAGTAAAAAACTTTGAGCCCGAAAAATATATGGACACGCAGGCCGCGCGCAAAATGGCTTTGTTCACTCGCTACGCCGTTGCCGCCGCTAAGATGGCGCTTGACGACGCTGGCTTGATTGGCAACGCCGACGTTTTGGCCAAGGCCGGCATTTACCTTGGAGTTGGAATCGGCGGCTTCGAAGTCATCGAAAACAACTGTATTAAATGGTACGAGTCTGGCAAAAAGCGCGTCAATCCTATGACGATTCCTCAGTTGATTCCCAACGAGGCCAGCGGAAACATCGCGATCGCCTTTGGAATCCACGGACCTTGCCACACAATCGCCACCGCTTGCTCAAGCGGAACCGACGCTCTTGGCGACGCTCTTGATTTGATCAGAAGCGGCCGCCGCGACGTTTGCCTTGCCGGCGGAGCGGAGTCTGCGATCAACGGCTTTACTATTGATTCGTTTGCGGCCTTGCAGGCTCTTTCTAGAGCGCGCGTCGACGATCCGACAAAAGCTTGCCGTCCCTTTGACAAGGACCGCGACGGCTTTGTAATGAGCGAAGGAAGCGGCGTTTTGGTTTTGGAAGAATACGAGCACGCCAAAAAGCGCGGCGCCAAGATTTACGCAGAACTTGCCGGATACGGAAGCTCAAACGACGCCTACCACTTGACCGCCCCCAACCCGGACGGACTTCAGGGCGCCGCCGCCATGACTGAGGCGATGAACGACGCGGGAATCAAGCCCGAAGACGTTCAGTACTACAACGCGCACGGAACTTCAACGCACAAGAACGACTCTGGCGAAACACAAATGGTTAAAATCGCTTTTGGCGACGCCGCCAAAAAGCTTCACATTTCTTCAACAAAGAGCATGACAGGACACATGCTTGGCGCCACAGGAGCGGTTGAAGCCATCATCACGACAAAGGCTGTTGCTGAAGGCTTTGTTCCGCCTACAATCAACTTGGACAACCCTGACATCGAAGGCGGCTGCGACTTGGACTACACTCCCAACAAGGGAATCGAAATGAACATCGACTGCGCCATGAGCGCCACGCTTGGCTTTGGCGGCCATAATGGTGTTGTAGTCATCAAGAAAGTAAAGTAGGAGTTTTAACATGAGCGTTACAAAAGACATTGAATCCTTGTTGCCCCACAGAAAGCCTTTTTTGTTCGTTGACGAAATCGTAAGCGCCGACGACGAAGGCAGCGTAAGCACCCGCAAGTTCACCGACGAAGACTTTTTCTTCAAGGGCCACTTTCCGCAGTACCCGGTCGTTCCCGGCGTAATCTTGGTTGAGACGATGGCGCAGGCCGGAGGAGCCGCTTTGAGCTTCCAAAAAAAATTCAAGGAAGGCTCGCTCTTTTTCTTGGGAACGGTTGACAAGGTAAAGTTCCGCCGCCAGGTTCGCCCCGGCGACACCGTTAGAATGGAAATCAAAAACCTTCGCGTCAGCGACCGCATGATCAAGCAGTCCGGCCAAGCCTTCGTCGGCGACGAGTTGGCCGCGCAGGCCGAGTGGATGTGCTTAGTTGGCGGAGCCAACTAAGCACAGACGCGAGGAGAGTGGATTGCGCCGCGCGCGTGAGCGCGCAAGTCAAATAAATTTCTACTAGCAAAACGGGGCGGCTTTGCCGCCCCGTATGTGTTGGGTAGGATACGCTCAATAATTTAAGGAGTTGATAACTTATGAAAAAATTTCTTACATTGTTTGCATTGTGCGCGGCGATGGCCGCAAGTTTGTACGCCAGGGATGTGACAATTTCTATTGGCGCTGGCGAAGGCTGGAAGGGGCCGCAGCTTGCGGTTTGGCTTGAAGACCAAAACGGCCGCTACATAAAAACTCTTTACGTTACAAAAAAAGCTTCGGCATTAAGTTGGCTTTTTGGTCCCAAGGAAGGCCGTCCCGAATCGCTTCCGGTTTGGTACCACGCCTCAAAGCATGACGCAAAAAAATCCACCGCGCAAAACGGTTCCCAAAAAGAAATTGACGCGGTGACAAGCGCGACGCCCAAAGGCGGCCTTGTCATTAACCAAAAAATCGGCGACGAGCCTTGCGTGATAAAAGTGGAAGTTAACGCCAGCTTTGACTACAATTCAACTTGGACAAAAAAGAATTCAGGCGTCAACGGCCAGCCTTCGCTTGTCTACCAAGCGCTTGTTCCCGCGGGGCAAAAAGAGGAGCTGTCATTTGAGTTGATTGGTTCCGGCTCGCCCGACGGTTCCGACGGAGCTGTCCGCAAAAACGCCGCTGGCATTGATTCGGCCAAAACGATTGTCAAAAGCGTTAACGTGACGTTCAATTAGACGTGCATGACGGCGATTGGCAATTAGTCCGTCTTTGCGCCGTCTGTCTCCATCACTTTGTGAAATTTATCCACATACTCACAATTGAGAATTGTAAATCCATCCACAATGCCGTCAACGTAAATCGCGCCGACTTCTATTCTATGTTTTTTGTCTGACTTAAAGAAAGTCGATTTTTCTGAGTCGATGTCGTTGTCGCCAAGGGGAAATTCTTTTAACAATTCTTCTTTGGGACTTCCGATGTAAGCGCCAAGCGGATGCAAGTCGGTTTTATTAAATATGATAACGCTAGCAAGCGTTTCTCCCTTCCAATTTTTTAAATAAGTGATGGAAATGGGCTCGCTCATCACAGTGTAGCGCTTGTTGTATCCGCATTTTTGTTGAATGTCATCCGCAGTAGCTTCCGAAATTTCGTAACCAGGCTTGTCTTTGTACATTAAGTGGTTTTTCTTTACGCTGCCAAAGCCATAATCGTAAATGGACTTGCCTTCTTGGCATGACAGGGCAAGGACCGAAAATAAGATTGCGAACGCGGCTGCAAAAATTTTTTTCATAACACACTCCATTTTTAAATTCATCATACAATGAAAGCGCTTGCCTTGTCTACATTTTTATTCCCAGCGCTCGGCCACAAGGCAGAGGTCTTCCTGACCAAAGAGGTTCGCCATTTCCAATACGCCGGTTATGGTGACAAGGCTTCCGTCGGCGGGAAAGTCGGCGGGGTATTTTTTGTTTGCAAGCGGAAGGACGTTAAGGCCGGTCGGACAGCAGCCAGTGGCGTCCCAAACAAAGACGGCGAACACGCGCTTTCCTTGGTGGACGTCGCTTGCGAATTGCCCTTTGATTTTGGCAGTCTTGTCCTTGTACTTTTGCGGGTCAACCATCATGTCAAAGACAAGGCCGCTTGCCATGTTGAAATTCATTTTGGTAAAGTCCCAGTCGATTTTTTGGCCGGGAGACATTTTTGGAGGCCGCGACGCAAAGGGAACTTCTTGCGCCGCCGGGGCAAAAAGCGCCGCAAAGAATAGCGTCGCGATTGCGAAAAATATTTTTTTCATGCATTGCCTCCTTGCGCTTGCTTTAACGCAGCGCTTTTTTAAGAACTTCCAAGTTTTTCTTCATCGCCGAAAGATACGAGCGGCCGGCCTTGATGTCCTTTTGGGTGATGGATTGGAGCGAATCCATTTCCAAGATTTCGGCGCTCTTCTTTTTTGTGTTGGAAACGATTGTCTTGGCGATTTTTTGGTCGCTCTTCTCTATCGTAAGAACGGCGTTGAGGCCAAGCTCGTCAACTTTTTTGGCAAGGAAAATCACCGTTTCAAAACTGGCTTCGGTCTCCGCGCTGCAGCCTACAAAGGCCGCGTAATACTTAAGATTGTAGTCGTCGGCCAAGTAGCGGAAGGGGAAGCGGTCGCCGAACAAAAGTGTTTTCTTTGCGGCCGCCGCGACAGCCTTTTTGCACTGCGCGTCAAGGTCAAGAAGCTCTTTTGCGTAAGAGGCGGCGTTGGCCTTGTAGGCGGCGGCATTGGCTGAGTCAAGCTCGGAGATTTTTTGCGCGAGGGTTTGGACAAGCGCGGCGGCGTTCCTTAAAGAAAGCCAAACATGCTCGTCGTACTCAACTTCATCGTGGTGGTGATGGTGGCCTTTGTGGTCATGGTCGTGGTCGGCGTGTTCATGCTCATGCTCGTCTTCTTCGGCCTGCATGCCTTCGACGATTTCCTCTTCCTTGACTTTGTCGCCAAGGGCTTCCATCATGTTCACCACAACCATGTTCTTGTTCTTGGCCTCGGCGACGGCTTTTTCAACCCATTCGTCGCTTTCGCCGCCTACAAACACCAGCATGTCGCAAACGGAAATTTTCGCGATGTCCTTGATTGAGGCTTGGTAGCTGTGCAAGTCTGTTCCGTTGTTTTGAAGGAGCGTGACGTTAAAGCTTGCGGCCTTGTCGCCGAGAATGTTCATCACCCAATCGTATTCGGGATAAGTGACGCAAACGATGGATTTTTTGGAGGCGGCGAAAGCGCATGAAAAAAGCGCGACGGCCGCGGCAAAAATAATTGTCTTGATTGTCTTATTCATTTTATACCTCTATTGAATTTCTTTGTTTAATATTTCCGCGATTTGCAAAAGCAGGCAAACAGCGCAGCCGTCGCCGTGGCATTCGTGAAAGCGTTCCGCGGCGGAGAAGAAAATCGAAAAAACTGTCAGCGCCAAAAGCGCGGCGGCAATGAAAAGCGCTCGCTTCTTTATTTTTTGTTCCTGCATTTTTGGCACAATCCGTTTAGCGATGATTGGTTCAGGTTTATCTGAAGCCCCAGCTCTTTTGAAAGCGACTTTAAGTAATGCTCCGTTTTTTTGTCGGAAAGGTGAATTACCGAGCCGCAGTTGTTGCACAAAAAGTGGATGTGCTCTTCGCAGTGGCCGTCTCCGTCCGACGTTTGGTAGACAAAAGCGTCCGACACCATCGACTTGCGCTTTGTAAGCTTTCCGTTTTCGGTCATTTTGTCCAAATTGCGGTAGACAGTCGTTTTGTTCACGCTCACGCCGTTTTTTTCAAGGAACGCAGACAGTTCCGCGGCCGTAAAGCCCTTGTCCATTTTTGTCTGGATGAACTGCGATATCAGCCCGCTTGTTTTGGTGTGGTATGACTTTTGCAACACAGTTGCAATTTATAAAGAAAATTCTCTTTTTTGTCAAGCCCTGTTGGGCTTGTTGCGTAAGTGGAAGTTATTGACGTTTGCGCCTTTGGCGCAAGGGCATCAAGTCCTGTTGCGCTTAATCTGACATGTCGGAGTCCAAATTAATCTTTACGCTGTAGCCCGGAAATTCTTTTGAGACTTCTTGCAAAATTCGCGCGCACTCAGTCTCGCGGTCTTTGACGTCAAAGGAAATTATTACGTCAAACTTTATGATTTTCATTTCCTTGTTCATGTAAAAGCCGTGCATTTGCAAAACGTCTTTGTGGCTTTCCAAAATTTCAAGGACTTTTTCTTTTGCGTCAGTCGCTTCTTGGTCGTTTGTGTTGCGCGAATAAATTCCCACCGCAGTCAAAATCACTCCGTGCTTGTTAAAGACTTCCACCATGACTTTGTTGGAAAGCTCGTCGATTTGCGCGGCGGTCATTGTGTCTAAAACTTCTATATGGATGGAGCCTTGCAAGCGCTTGGGGCCGTAATCGTTAAGGAACAAGTCGTAGGCGCCGTACACGCCAGGAATATTGCACACGGTTTCCTTGACGGCCTTTGCGGTGTCGCTTGAGACGCGCGCGCCAAGAATGTCGTCAAAGGTGTCCTTTAACATTTCGATTCCGCTTTTGATGATAAAGACGGAAATCAATACGCTGACATAAGCTTCAAGCGAAAGGCCAAAGAATCTCATCGCAAGCGCGCTGGCCAAAACTGACGCGGACAAAAGCGCGTCGTTCCTTGCGTCGTCGCCCGAAGCTTCCAAGGCTTTGCTCATCGCTTTTTTTCCGGCCTTCTTTACAAAAGACGCAAGCAAAAGCTTTACAATGATGGCGGCGGACAAAATAACCAATGTCAGGTTGGAATAGCTTGGACGCGTGGGATTGATGATTTTTACAATTGATTCCTTTAAAGCCGTAAAGCCCGCGTAAAGAATGATCGCGCTGATTATGCTTGCGCTGATGTATTCGATTCGGCCATGGCCGTAAGGATGCTTTTTGTCGGGCTTTTTTCCGGCCAGCTTTATTCCGATTATCGTAATGATTGACGAAAGCGAGTCCGAAAGGTTGTTGACCGCGTCAAGAATTATCGAGATTGAAGAAGCCGCCAATCCCGCCACTGCCTTAAAGGCCGCCAAAGCGACGTTGGCAACTATGCTTATAAGCGAAACGCGCGCGATTGTTTTTTCGCGCGCGTCGGTTTTGCCGTCATTTTTCATTAATCGACTCTAGCCCTGTTCTTTCCGGCGTCCTTCGCTTCTAGCATCGCGTTTTGCGCGCGCTCCACCGCCTGAAGATGGTTTTTGTCGTCTTTGCGGAAAAAGGAAAAGCCTAAAGAAACTGTTGTTTGAACAGATCTGTTTTTGTATTGGATTTTCTTTTGTGAAATTGTTTCCAGCAATTTTTGCGCGTAGTTCCAGCATACGGACTTTTTCATTCCGTTAAAGACGGCCACAAACTGGTCTCCGTCCCAGCGAATCAAAATGTCGCTTGACCGGCTTTGCTCGTAGAATGTGTTTACGATTTGAACCAAAACAAAGTCTCCGGTTTCGTGTCCAAAGGAATCGTTTAGCGTCTTAAAGTTGTCGACGTCCAAAACCATAATGGCCGGGCTGTCTTTGGTGTTCTTGAATTCAGAGAATCTTCTTTTTAGCTCGCGGTCGCCATAGCTTTTTGTGTTGGCGTCTGTGATGTTGTCGCGGTTGGCTTGTTTTTTGCTGGCGGACTTTTCGCGCTTTTCTTTGTAAAAGGCTTGGACTATAAAGAAGGCAAGCAAAAGGTCCAAGATGACTATCAAGGGGAACACGAATCGCATCAAAGATTTTCCGCGGACTTTGTCCATCGTCTCAACGTAGTCGTAAATGTCGTCGTAGTAGGAACCCATGCAGACAACCCAATTGTAAGGCTTGTACAATTTTGCGTAGGTGATTTTGCGGGCAAAGTTGTCGGAGTCCTTTTTCTTAAAATAGTAGGAGCTGAGGACTTCTCCGTCTTTGTTGATGCCTTCAAGTTCGGTTTCGTAGGGACGGTCGCCTATCGCGTCCTGCATGTCGGTTGAAAGCAGCATGCCTTCCGACGAGCGCGGGTTGGGGTGAATCAAGCGGACGGCGTAGTCTTTTCCGCCCTTAAAGTTCAAGACTTGGTTGATCCAATAATAAGTTTCTTCAACAAAGTGGGAGTCGTAGACTTTTGACCTGACGATGGAAACCATTGTGTTGTAAAGGTGTTCCTGAGTGACTCCAAAGTAAAAGCGGCCCACTGGATTTTCAACCTCGCGCCAGGCGCAAAATATTCCTTCAAGGGAGCGGGACGTTCTGTCCCAATCGGACGGAACGTTTTGCGACAAGGCGATTTGTTCGTCAAGGCCTACGACCAAGACGTAGCCCCACATTCCGCGAGTGTCGTTGGAAGTGAAGGTTTTGTCCACAATCGTCTTGACTGCGTTGACCGAATAGGCGGAGGCCAAGGCTTGGGCCAAGTTGTTCTCCCGTTCCGACACGGTAAAGTCAAAAATTTCAATCGAGTCCTCTTTATTCCGCTCAAACTCATGGATGAAGTTTGTCACGGAATCTTTTAAGAAATTCGCCTTGAATTGAACGGCGATTTCTTTTGCCTGGGTCACATAGCTTTTTTCTTGGGCTATGAAAAGGGCAAGAAAAGCGTTGAGAACTAAAAATGAAATAAGTGTCCAATACTGTTTTTTTACTATCACGATAGAACAATTATAGCGCATTTTATGCGCTTTTGCTAGAGGAAATTTATTCAACCGCCCGCTCGCGCGCGGCTTAAATGCTAAACTGGCCTAAAAGCGCGGCGGCGGCGTTTTGGCCGTCCATCGCGCTGGAGACGATTCCGCCCGACCAGCCGCTTCCTTCGCCGCAAGGGTAAAGGCGGGCAAGGCCCATGCATTCAAAAGTCGCCTTGTCGCGCAAGATTCGGACCGGAGTTGAAGTGCGGGTTTCGCTTGCGATTAAAAGCGCGTCGGGCGAGATGAAGCCCTTCATGTTTTTGTCAAAGGCCTTAAAGCCCTCCGCAAGGCGGCGCGCGACAAAGGGGGGGAGCCACAAGTCCAAGCGGCTGGAAACTAATCCCGCCGTGTAGCTGGAGCGGGGCAGGCTGGAACTTTGCCGTCCGGCCAAAAAGTCAACCAAGCGCTGGGCCGGAGCCGCCTGCGCCGACTGGCTTTGGCCATTCTTTGCAAGCCCAAGACTCGCGCCGCCGTTTTGCCAAGTCAGCCGTTCCAGCCAGCTGCGGAATCGCAAGCCTGCAAGGCATTCCAAGCCCAAGACTGGGCCGCCCGCCGCAAGTTCCTGTCTTGAACCAATGTCGTTTTCAAGCCCAAAATCGGCCGCAGCTTTTTGTCCGGCCATAATTTGCGCGACGTCCTCCGGCCTTGTCTCCACGACAATCGCGGCGTTGGACCAAGCGGAGTTTCGCTCGGCGGCGCTCATTCCGTTGACAACAATCTCTTGGGGGCCGCTTGCCGACGGAACGACAAAGCCGCCGGGGCACATGCAGAATGAGTAAACGCCGCGGCCGTCAACTTGCGCCGTAAGCCGGTATTCGGCGGCGCCAAGATTGGCCTCGGCGCGCTTTCCGTGGTACTGGATTTTGTCTATCAGTTCGCGCGGGTGCTCCACGCGGACGCCTACCGCGAATGTTTTTGCTTCCAAAGATTGCGGGTTCGCGCGCGCCAAAAGTTCGTAAATGTCCGAGGCCGAGTGTCCTGTGGCCAAAACGACCGCGTCGGCCAAAAATTCTTTTTGGCTTTTGTCCGCCGCGCGCGCGACAACTCCGCGGACTGTCGCTGGCCTAGAAGCTGTGGCGCGGTTAACGTCGGTTGCAAGCCCAAAAGCGGGGGCGCCGCCTTCGTTCGTTCCGCCAATTATAAAATCCACGACGCGGCTTTCAAAGTGGAATTCTCCGCCCAGCTCCAAAATTTTTTGGCGCATGTTGTTTATGATTTGGGGCAGCTTGTTGGTTCCGATATGTGGATGCGCGTCGGTCAGAATTTTTGGGTCGGCTCCAAAGTGAACGAAGGCTTGCAAGATCTCGCCGATGTCTCCGCGCTTGTTGCTTCTAGTGTAAAGCTTTCCGTCGCTAAAAGTGCCGGCCCCGCCTTCGCCAAAACAGTAATTGCTGTCCGCGTCCACGATTCCCTTTACGCTTATCGCCGCGATGTCGCGCTTTCGCTCGCTGGTGGGCCTGCCGCGCTCGATTATTATGGGTTGGACGCCGCGCTCCAAAAGTTTAAGGGCCGCAAAAAGCCCTGCGGGGCCGCTTCCGACTATTACGACTTTCTTTGAGCCGTCCGCTTTGCGCCACGAAAATTCCTTTTGGGCAAGGCCGGGTTTTTCGCCGACGTACGCCTTGTAGCGAAGGCATAGCTTTAGCTGGCCGTGCCGCGCGTCAACCGATTTTTTTACAAAGACAAATTCCGCGCTCTCGCCGTCTGAATGTTTTTGGCGGAGCGCCGCGTTGAGTTTTTTATGGATTAAATTTTTGTCGCTTTCTTCTTGCGCCTTTATTACGACGCTCAGGTCAAAAATCATCGCGCTTAAAATTTTACGACTTTTGGTTCCGCGGTAAAACTTGAGAACGTCGCTGTCGCGTCCTTAAAGTAAAGGACTTGCGTGTTGGAGTCGTTTTCGTCGTAGAGTCCGCGAAGGTCGGGGTAGTTGTCAAGCATGTGTTTTTTCGCTTCCACGCGGTCGTCGTTTACGAGCGTTCCCGCAACGCGAAGCCAAGTTCCAGCCGCTCCGTCAAAGCAAGAAAGCTCCGCCTTGGGATTGGCCGCCAGCTGCTTTGAAACGTCCTTTGACTTTCCGGTCTGAATGTAAAGCTTTCCGTCAAACAAGTCGATCGTTCCAAAAGGCCTCACGCGAGGCTGGTCCCCGTCCACTGTGGCAAGGTAATAGATCCCGCATTTTTTAATGAAGTCGTAGATTTCGTTCATGGAAATATTTTAGCGCAAGAGGGGAGGCGTGGGCAAGAGATTTTTTTTCGGGCGTTGCGACGTTCGCTCCGCTCACGCCGCCGGGCTGCTCCAGGTTCCGCTTTCGCTCCATTGCTCCACTGCGTTTCGCAACGCTGCGCGCCTTGCGCATCCCTAACGCGGAGAGGAAGATTTAAGATGGTAGGTTTGTTTCCGCAATGTAGATATAGCCCGTAACGTCATCATTATACGCAGTTGCAAAAGGATTTTCCTTTGTAGGAAATCCATCTGTTTCGCCGCCATATTCTTCAATAAATTTTTCAATATTTTTCTTGGCTTTTTCTTGCGCTTCATCGAATGTTGAAAACATCTCTAAGGATTCAAGCTCTGGGTCAAAGTCCTGAATCTTTGTTAAATAAATCACACCATACATATTTTGCTCCTTGTAAAATAATGATGTTTATTATTATAAGGCATTATTCAAAAAAATAATTAAGTTTGTAACTTAATGATAAGAATCGATAGTGGACAGGAGAATTTGGGAAACGTATTTCCTACTTATTATTTATCACCAACGCTCCGATTACGCCCGGAACCCAGCCACAGCAAGTAAGCAGGGTGACGATGACAATCGAGCCGCAGCCTTTGTCCAGCACCGCAAGCGGAGGGAAAATAATGCACAGCAAAACGCGACCGCAGCCCATTCTTATCCCCAAAGTCCGTTGTTGGAGTCGTCGTCGTCAGAAAAATCATAAATCATATGGTTGGCCCTCCTGTTCTAGTTATAGTACATCGTCTAAAGCTTCTTGAGCGGCATTCGCATTTATAAACATGTATTCGATGTAAATCAATGCGGTTTGTGGAGAAAAGGATTTTATGTCTACTATTATGCCAAATAGTCCGTCATAAGCCTTGTAGTTATTATCGTTTGCAGTCCATTGAGCTGTATACGTTCTTGCGCCATCTCTTATGGATTGGGTCCAATATCGTTCGTCTTTCCAAAGGTAATCTGGTTTTATCTTGTTTGTCTTGGTGAATTTGCCATATTTTTTTTCGAGCGTGTTAACAAGGTTCTCAAATTCACTTTTCACTTCGTTGCCATATTCTGAAGTTGAAATCTCTTTCGAAACTCCTTTAACATAATAAAGTCCAACAGAGTCGCTAATCCATACAATGTATTTTTCAAATTGTGGGTGAGATTTTTTTGGTTTTACCCAATAACGATCGTCGGATATGTGCTCAGGTTCTGTGCCGCCGCAGGCTTCTTTTACTTCATTATAGGTCATTCCAATGTCAAATCCAAATGGCCCTTTGTTTTTTCCTGATTTATTTAAGGCAGGGTAATTCTTCTTTCTTTTTATTAATTCAATTTCATAACATTTTGTATAATCAATTTCGTCATTGTTATTTGGAATAAAGTAATAATAAAAAAGAGAATTTTTATTGCAGAGTGTAAATGGTTTTGAGTTGAGGTATCGCTTGTTCTTTAATTCCTCAATATATTTGTAATCCTTGTCGTCTTTTGTGAAAGTATGTTTACGAACAATAAAATTATAATTGTCATTCCATTCGTCTGTACCGCTTGCGGTTGACTTTATATAGTTTTCCATATCTTGCTCATATGTCGTTGAAAAGAAATTTGTGCTAAGATAAATATTTTCGCTTAATGGGTATTCACCTTTTTCATTAAAAATTATGAAAGTCCATTTTTCTGATTTTTTTGAGTTTGGAAAATAAACGAGTTTTTCTATTGGTTCTTCTTTGTTGTTGTACAAAACTTGCTCTTTTATGGAACCATTTTCATTGTATGCAGTTGATTTTTTAATATGTTCTGTTGATGTGTCATATTCAATAAGCTCTTTCAATTTTCCGTCATTGCTTCGGCTTTCTGTTTTTTCTAGATGTCCATTTTTTTTATGATAATAATATAATTTTGTTTCATCGTTTTTGCCATTGGAGTCAAAATGGAAAATTTTTGTAATTTTTTCACTTGAGTACTCATACGTCCAATAAGAATCAATCTTATTGTCTTTGTAAATTATGCATTTATTTTGTAAGCCTGTTTTCTCATCGTATTCAATAGCGGCGTCGTTAAGTTTTGATAATTTCATGAAGCCGTTCTTTTTGTTGTATTCTTGATGGATTTTGATGTTTTCGTGGGATATGTCAAGTATTATCCAATCTTTTTTTTCTATGATTTTTCCTACAAAGGTTCCATCTGGTGCATAAAGGTTTCCGTTTTCTTCAATGTTTAGGATTATGCCTTCATCGTTGTATATTTTATTGTTCTCAATCCATTGTAGAATTTTGCCATTTTCATACAGCTTTATGTTTGGAATCGCAAACAAAGAATGCGAAATTATTGCAGATAAGAGAAACAGAATTGATTTTTTCATTTGATTGCTCCTTATATGTATTATAGCATGGTTTTTCAATAAAATCCACGACGTTTTCTGTGATAAGGTCGATGATAATTTGACCTGTTTTGTTGTTGACTTTGGCTGGTAAGCGAACGATATGCCTGAGCGTATTGATTTACAACAATTGATTTGAGTATTTGAAACTGTTGGTTCACAGCTAGTTGTAGTTCTTTGTTCAAATTTTCAGCAAAATTCTTGAACTCGCTTGCAAACATAACTTTGTTGTCGTTCACAAAAATATTTGTTGATAATTTTTCTTTTGTTTCAAAGTTCAAAACAGCAGGAAGAATTTTTCCGCAGGAAATAAATGCTTGCCCGTTTTTATATACACAGTGAGGACAATGTAAACAAAAATTAAGTGTTACGCCTCTGGCAAATTGATTGCTTTGATTTGCAAGTTGAGGACATGCAAGTATTTCGCCAATTTCAATTGGGATTTTTAATCCAAATTGTTGAATAATGTTTCCTTTTTGTTCAATTAAATCATGGTCTGCATCGTATATCCAACTAAAGTTGTCGGGATTTTGCAATTCTTGCTTTAAGGTTTCTTTGTCGATGGGGGCGGTCTTAAATCTAGACAAGTCGATTTCAATTGCTGAAATTTTCAGGTTTTTTATTTTTCCTTTCTTTTCATCATCAACGGCATGTGTGACGAATATTTCAACAATAAATTGCTTTCCATCGCATGTAATAAGAATGTCTGGAATGATATTGCCAAGCTTGTATTCAAGTTCAACGGAATCGATTTTATATTTTTCGGTTTTGCCATCTTTTACAAATGTAAAATATTCCATTTCAAGAAACAAATCTTTTCCCATGTAATGCAAAGCAGACTGATATCCGTGTTCGCATTCGGCAATATTCAAATGAGCAAAGTGATATTCGCGTTTTGTTCCGCCATTCTTCGCAACAAGCGCTTGTTTACATCCTGGACAAAAGCATTCACATGATAATCCATTTTTAGCGTCATTAATATACACTACTTTTCCATCTTTGTTTATTCCGCAAGGAAGCTTAACTTTATATTCTTTCATTTTATTTTCTTCTCCGTATTCTTTTTAAGTGTGATTTCTTCGCCAATAAAATAAGACAGCGCTTCAGCTGCGGCTTTTTGTTTTGCTTTTTTCTTTGAAGCGTCGCGTTCTTGAATAGTCCATTCAGCTTCTGCTAATTTGCAGGTGCATAGCCAGATTGGGTTTCCACCTTTGTCATGGCTTTCCGAAAATTCAAATAAAGGTTCTCTTATCAAACCTTTTTGCTGCAACTCATGAAGTTGGCTTGCGGGATTTTCTGGATCTATTTTTGGAATTACTTTAATTATTTTGTCACGCCGCAAAATCCATTCATAATACAATTTTGCAGCATATCTTATTGATTCGGGTTTTGTTGCGCTATATGTTGGATTATAAGAAAATAGTGATGTTCTTATGTTACGAATCTCAAAGGAGTATCTTTCTTCATGAGGGTAGATTTTGTTGTTTAATCCAAATGAATTTTGATATGGTAACGATATGTGGATGGCTTGTTCTTGTAACGGCAGGCTCCAGTTTTGTAAGTTTTCGACTTGCATTCTTGGCCATAGTAATTCATCCTTTGCGATTGGCAGTTCCCAACCATGCTTTATGCATTCTTCTTTAAGTTTTTCTTCATAGTTTTCGTAAAAATCAGACGCGGAAAACAGTTTTTCGCAGACATTTTTGATGTATTCATTATTCCAATTGCTATCGATAGCCACCGCGCCTACAATTGCTTCGAATAAATCTTCGCAAACAGAATTGCTTTTTCGCGCTCCGTTTTTCTCATCGCTAGAACTTATGAATAACAGTTCTTCAAGTTCCAAATTTTTTATGCTGTTGGCTAAGTTCTCTTTTCTGGCAAACCATGAACGAATTTCAGAAAGTTCCCCTTCGCTTTTTTCTGATATGTATTCTGTTTTTTCAACTTTTCCAAAAGCGTTATACATTCGTTGGCATAAGTAGGCATTCAGCGCGGCGTCGCCATAAAATTCAAGAACTTCATTATCGGCAATGCCAGGATGTTCTTGCGCGTACGACTTTCGTATAAATGCTTGTGTAAGCAATCCAATGTTTTTGAACTCATATCCAATTACTTGTTGGATGTGACGCGAGTCAAATTCTTTTTGTTCCATAAAGAACTCCTAAAATAGATTTAGGCGTAATGCTCCTGTCAGCAATTCTTGAGAAATTAAATTGTCGATTGGCATTTTAAGAAAACAGAAAATGGTGAACTAAGAAGATCTTGATTGCTGCGCGCAACTTGCATCGACACGCGACATTCAAAATGATTTTAGAACATATTTGCGGTTTTCTCACGCCTATAATTCAAATATAATCATAAAAATAAAATTTGTCAAGAAAAAAATAAGGATATGCGCTATACTCTTCCCATGGACTACAGCTACGTTTTTTCTTCCGCAAGACCGATAAAAGAAAAGTTCGCGGCGTTTGGATTTAAAAAGCGCGGCGGCTCTTGTGTTTGCAAAAAGGCGCTCTCTGGCGGAGACTTTTACGCGCTGCTTGAGATTCGCGGCCAGACTTTGACGGCGCAAGTTTACGACGCGGCGACGGACGAAATTTACGCGCCCTTTGACATGCGCGGCGCCCGAGGTTCTTTTGTGGCCGCCGTCAGGGAAGAGGTTCAAAAAATCGTTGACGATTTTTACGAGCGCTGCTTTGAGTCGGAAGACATTCACAAAAAATACTTTGACTTTATCGAGCGCCAGTTTAATTGCAAGGCGGACTTTCCGTGGGCGCAAGAAGAAGGCGCGGCCAAGCGCTATTCAGACGCGGCGGTTTTCCGCTGCCCCAACCAAAAATGGTTCGCGCTTGTGATGGAAATCACCTACAAGAATATTGGACTGTCCAACGACAAAAAAGTTTTCGCGGTAAACCTAAAGGCGGATCCGGAGCGCGTCGCGGAGCTTGCCGACAAAAAAACAATCTTTCCTGCCTACCACATGAACAAAAAGCATTGGATAACGGTTTTGCTTACAAGCGCGACGGACTTTGATCTTTTGCGCTCGCTCACCGAACAAAGCCGCGCCTTGGTGATGGGGAAGGACCGCGCTTCTTAGGCTTCCTGACGACTCTGGCCGCGCCGCTTTTTAGGCTTGCGAATGATTTTTGTGACGCCGCTTCTTAGGCTTGCGAACGCTTTTCGCTCACTCGCCAATCGGTTCTGTTCCGGGCGGAACGAACTCGCCGGCCGCCGCGCCGACCAAGGCCTCTAGCGCGTAGGGCGAATAGGAATAGCCCAATAAAATCGTGTCGGCCCAGTCAAAGTCTTTTACCAACACCGGAGACATTATCGCAAAGATTACGACCTTCTTCCCGGAGCGCGCAAGGCCTTCCAAGCTTTTTGCGGCGGCCGCGGAGTTTTGGTCGGCGACGCAAATTATGATTGTGTCGTAGCCTTGGGCCGTTTGCGGAATGTTTTGCGCTGCCCATTGCGTTTCGTTTGGACCCATCGCGTAGTTAAAGCGGAACTCTCCGCTAGAAGGCCAGCGCTCTTTTCCAGCCTTAAAGAATTGCGGCTCGCTTCCGCAGAGCAAAACTTTTCCGGCTTTTTCCCTTGTGAACGGAAGCGACTTCGCGCGCGCGGCTGTAATCGAGCGGCAGGCTTGGTCCAAGAAAAAGGCCTGTCCTTCTTTGTCGGGAATGCGCTGGTCAATCGCGCTTTCGTCTGGGTAAAGGGGAGCGGTGTTCTTTCCTTTGTAATAATTCAGCTTTGCTAGAATCACGCGGCGCGCGGCGGCCACAACTTTGTTCCTAAAGCCTGAGTCGCGCTTCATCGCGGCTATAACATTTGTCCAAAGCGGCTCGTCAAGCTGCGCTGTGGTCGAAGAAATCACGATGTCGTTTCCCGCGTCCACGGCCATCTTAAAGGCGCGCGAGACAGAGCCTGCGTACATTGTGGCTCCGTTCATCATCATGTCGTCTGTGATGATAAGGCCCTTGTAGCCCATTTGCTTTCGCAGAATGTCGGTCAAAAAATATTCGCTAAGGCTGGCCGGCTCTCCGTTGGGCCGCAGCTGCGGAAAGCTTAGGTGGCCGCTCATTATCGCGGGAACGTTTTCCTTTATCAAATATTTAAACGGAACCAACTCGCGGTTTTCAAAAGTTTTTTGGTCGATGTTGATGCTGGGCAAAAACAAGTGCGAGTCGTTCTGCGTGTCGCCGTGGCCCGGAAAATGCTTTGCCGTCGGAATCACGCCCGCGTCAAGGCAGCCCTTTGCCCACGCCGCTCCAAGAATTCCCGCGATGCGGGCGTTCTCTCCAAATGAGCGCGTTCCGATTATCGTGGAATTTTTGTCGGTGTACAAATCGATTGTCGGCGCGAAATTCATGTTGATGCCTAGCGCGGCGATTTCGCGGTTGATGTAGTAGCCCGAATAATACGCGTCGTAAGGATAGCCTGAGGCTCCAATCGAAAGGTTTCCTGGCGTGATGGATGTGTTTCCCTTTACGTGGCGGATCCAGCCGCCCTCTTGGTCGGTGGCCACGAACAGCGGAATCTGAAGTTTGCGCCTTTGCGCCTTTTGCTGCAACGCCTTTACCGAGCGCGCCACCAGCGTCGTGTTGTCGGTGTTCCAGCCAAAAACTTTCACGCTTCCCAAGCCGCGCGACAAGACCCATTCGTTCAACAGGTCGCTAGGCTCCGCGCCCGCCCAGCCGAACATCAATATTTGCGCGTAAAGCTCTTCGTCGCTCATCCGCGAAACGAGCGCGTCGGCCAATTCCTCGTTGGGGTAGTCGCTCCAAAAGTTTATGTCCTCTTGCGCGGCTGCGTTTTTGGGGAACGCAAGCAAAAGCGCGAGCGCGAAAGCAAGCGCCGTCGCGAACGAGGCGGCGGGCTTTTTGGCCTGGAAATAATTTTTGCTTTTGGACATTTTTGTTATGGCGGCTTTCATTTTTATGCAAGGCCTCGAATGTAGTCGGCCGCCTCAAAGGCCGCGATCGCTCCGTCGCTTGTGGCCGTGACAACTTGGCGGAAAGGCTTTGAGCGCACGTCGCCCGCCGCGTAAAGGCCGGGCACGGCTGTCCGCATTTTTTCGTCGGTCACGATGTAGCCGGCCTCGTCGGTTTTTAGCGTTGAAAGCAATTGGTTTTGCGGAATCATTCCGACGCTCACGAACACGGCGGCGGCGGGCATTTCGGTTAGTGACCCGTCTTGGACATTTTTTATGACTACGGCCTCGACTTTTTGCGTTCCCTTGATTTCTTCAAGCGTGCTGTTCCACAATACCGAGATTTTGGGATTGGCCAAAACCCGGTCGGCGACGGCCTTTTGCGCGCGCAATTGGTCGCGGCGGTGGACTAAGTAAACTTTTTCGGCCAGCTGCGAAAGATAGTTGGCTTCGTCGCAAGCCGCGTCTCCTCCGCCGATTACAAAAATCGTCTTGTTCCTAAAAAGAGGGCCGTCGCAAACCGCGCAGTAGCTTACCCCTCGGCCTTCCAATTCCTTTTCGCCTGGAACGCCAAGCTTTCTGTGCTCGGCTCCGGTCGCAAGGACTATTGCCTTTGCCGTGTACTTTCCCTTGCTTGTCTCAATTTCAAATTTGTCCTGAACCTTGTCGATTGACTTTACGCTCGCGCTTGTGATTTTGGCGCCAAAGGCTTCGGCTTGCTTTTGCATGGTCTGGATAAAGGCGTAGCCGTTGGCCGGAGGAAAAACTCCGGGATAGTTTTCCAAAGCGGCGATTTTTAAAACTTGTCCGCCCGCCACTGAAAGGTCAAGGGCCAACGCGCTTAGTCCCGAGCGCGCCGCGTATTGGACGGCCGCAAGGCCAGCGGCTCCCGCTCCGATTGAAATAAAGTCGTATTCGTTTTGCGCTTCTACGCCCATGCCATTCTCCTTTCGTTCTGTCTTGGCTTAGTATAGCAAAAGAGCGCTTGCATTTCAATCTGTTCTATTATAATATTGCGGAACGATGATAAAGACCGACGGAATAATTTTGGACATAGACGGAACCTTGTGGAACACGACCGGCGTTGTCGCTAAAGCCTGGAACAAGGCCATTGCCGACTGCGGCTTTGACGCGGCCTTGGTGAACGCAAGCGGCCTTCAAAAAGAATTCGGAAAGCCGATGAACGTAATCGCCGACGACTTGTGGCCCGCCCTTACGCAAGAGCAAAAAGACCTTTTGATGAAGCAGTGCTGCGTCCGCGAGCAGGAAGCGCTAAAAGAAAACCATGAAGACATTTCCTATCCCGCAGTTCGCGACACGATAAAGGCGCTGGCCCAAAAGTTCCGCCTTTACATTGTCTCAAACTGCCAGTCCGGCTACATAGAGTTGACGATGGAAAAAAACAAAATCGCGGATTTTATCAAAGACCATGAATGTTACGGCGACACCGGTCTTGGCAAGGCCGACAACTTGCGCCTTCTTGTTCGCAGGAACGGAATAAAGGCGCCGGTCTACGTGGGCGACACGCAAGGCGACGCGGACGCTTGCCGCGAGGCCGGAGTGAAATTTGTTTGGGCCGGCTACGGCTTTGGAAGCTTACAGGAATTCGCGGCCAAGGTTGACCGCTTTGACCAGCTATTGGATTTGTTCCAAAATCTTGACTAACTCTTCCTTTGTCTTTGCAAGGGGCCGATTTAAGTCAAAAGGCTTAAGAACTTCTTGAATCGTTTGCGGAACTTCAATCCGTTCGCCCAAAGATTTTTGGACAAAGCCTGAAGAGTAGGCCGGATGGTCGCGCTGAATCAATACCACCGCGTCGCCCGAGCCGTCAATCAAGTCCTTGCGCTTTTGGACCGCTCCGTAGGCGGCCGCTGTTTCTTGGTCTGAAATCAAATCGTATTTTTTATACAATTCTTTCGCGGCGCTTTCTGTCGCGGCTTCGTCGACTTTCGCGGGGTAGACAAAGCTTCTTATCATCGCCGAATAGTCGGTGAAGAAGTCTTCCAAACGCTCCAGGTTTGACGGATCGCTTGCGTTTACCGGAGGCCTGTCCTTTACGCTTACCATCGCGTCGGTGATTATCGGAAAGCCTTTTACGTCTGCTCCCAAGGCTCCGCTTGTTGGAACGATAAAGCCTCTCAGCGGAAGGCAAAGGCGCCAGCTGTAAAGGCCGGCGACCAAGTTGGAATAGTTTCCCGGCGCCATCGCGTAGTAAATGTCGCCCGAAACTTTTTCCTTTAGGCGCGAAAAAGCGTAGGTGTAAAAAAACGCTTGCGGCAAAAGGCGGCCGATGTTGGCCGTCGTTGACGCTGTCAAGCTGAACTTTTGGACAAGCGCGCGGTCCGAAAAAATTTCTTGGATTAAGGCGCGGCAGTATTTTAAGTCGCCGTCGATTTCAATCGGATAAATGTTCCCGCCGTTCCAAACAAAGTCGGATTCGCTTAAGCCGCGGACTGTTCCTTTTGGATAAAGCAGGACCGACTTTAACTTTTTGCTTCCGCGCAAGGCCTTTGCAAGAGAAGCGCCGTGCGGGCCGGAAGTCAAGTCAAGGAATGTGGCGGTCTTTCCGCTCAATGTCAAAATCGTTTCCAAGCAGGCCGCCATGTACGAAACGCCAAAGTCGCGGTGGCTTCCCGTCGGGCCGTTGAAAAGCTCCAGCGTGAACAAATTGTCGTCAAGGCGCTTTAGCTTTGGCTCAAAGGGAAATGCCTTTGTCGCTATCGTTTCGCAAATGATTGGGGAAAATTCCGTGTTTATGCAGGCGCTTGTAAGCGCTCCGGCAATTGAGTCGAATGTCGTGCTTTCGTTTGTGTACAAAATCCAGCGGCGCAAGTCGGCGTTCCCCTCTGGAACGTAAAGGCCCCCGTCCGCCGGCATGCAGTCCAAAACCGCTTGCAAAAAGCTTGTGTCAACTGTCTTGTCTCTCGTGCTTGTAAATCGCATGCCGCCTATACTAGCGCATTTTTGCCTTTTTGTCATTAGACTTGCAAGATTGCGGAAAATTTTGTATCTTTATTGTTAATGAAATATCTAAAAAAAGATTCCGCGTGGGAAAAGGAGCTTCTCGCGCGCTTTATAGATTACGCAAAGACTTTTTCCACTTCTTGCGGAGCGCAGGCCGACAAGGGCGTCCAGCCTTCAACCGAATGCCAGCGCGACTTTGCCAATAAAATCGCGGCGGAGCTTTCGGCGCTGGGTTTTGAAGGCGTTCAGGTCACAAAGTTCGGTTATGTCTACGCTTACATTCCGGCAAATCTAGCGGGAACGGCCGCAAAGCCCTTTTGCTTGCTGGCCCACTTGGACACGGTGGAAGAATGTTCCGGCAAAAACGTCAAGCCGCAAGTAAAAAAACGCGGCGGCGAGACTATCGTGACAAGCGACGGAACGACGCTCTTGGGCGGAGACGACAAGGCAGGCTTGGCCGCAATCGTGACCGCCTTGCATTATTTGCTGGCCAACAAAAAAATCGCCCATCCAAAAATCGAAGTTTGCTTTTCGCCTGACGAAGAGACCGGCCACGGAATGGACCACGTTCCGCTTGACTTGATAAAAGCCAAAGCCGCTTACACGGTTGACGGCGGCCACATCGGCGAGCTTGAATGCGAATGCTTCAACGCTTACAAGAGCGAAGTCGTCTTTACAGGAAAGGCCGCCCACACAGGCGACGCCCGCGCTGCCGGAATGGTCAACGCTATCGGAGCGGCAACTTTGTTCGTCCAGTCGCTTCCGCGCGCCCAGGCTCCCGAGACGACCGACGGCTATCAGGGCTTTTACGCTCCGCTTGAAATTTGCGGAACGATGGAAAGCGCCCGCGTGTCGCTTTTGCTGCGCGACTTTGAGGCGGACGGAATGGAGGCGCGAAAAAAAACGGTGGCCCAACTTGCAAAAGCCGCCGCGGCCTCTTACGGAGCTAGCGTAAAGGTAAAGCACATGCAGCAGTATTTGAACATGCGCGAGGGAATAAAAAAAGCGCCATTTGTGGTGGAGCGCCTTGTCGCGGCCTATAAGGAAAGCGGAATCGAGCCTGTCTTCAAGCCCATTCGCGGCGGCACCGACGGCTCGCGCCTTACCGAGATGGGAATCCCTTGCCCAAATATTTTTACAGGAGCGCACGAGTATCACAGCGAGCGGGAATGGGTCAGCCTTGAGCAAATGCTGGCCGCCGCCGATATTATAGTAAGCCTAGGAGCGATTTATGCATGAATACAGAATTGAAGGCGGATTTCCGATAAAGGGAAAAATCACCGCCGCCGGAAACAAGAACGCCGCGCTTCCTTGCATCGCGGCCACTCTTTTGACCGAAGAAAAAGTCACGCTTAGAAACATTCCCGAGATTGAAGACGCGGGCGTCATGTTCAAGATTTTACAAGGCCTTGGCGCTTCCGTAAAAAAAGTCGAAAAGCATGTCTGGGAAGTAACCGCGCAAAAAATCGACACGGCCTTGATTCCGCCGGAACTTTCAAAAAAAATCCGCGCCTCGATTTTGTTCGCAGGCCCGCTAATCGCCCGCTTGGGAAAGGCTAGCATGATGCCTCCGGGCGGAGACGTGATTGGAAGGCGCCGCTTGGACACCCACTTTTTGGCTTTGACCGAATTGGGAGCGCGCGTAGACATTGACGGAAAATTTGAGTTTAGCGCCAACAAGCTTGTGGGCGACGACATATTCCTTGACGAAACTTCGGTTACCGCCACCGAAAACGCCTTGATGGCGGCGGCGCTGGCCGAGGGCCGCACGACGATCACCAACGCGGCGAGCGAGCCGCACGTTCAGGACTTGTGCAAAATGCTCATCGCGATGGGCGCAAAGATTAGCGGCGTTGGCTCTAACATTTTGACAATCGACGGCGTTAAAAAGCTTCACGGCTGTGACTTCGCCATCGGCCCTGACTACATGGAAATCGGTTCATTCATCGGGCTTGCCGCCGCGACGCGCGGTTCCGTTACAATAGAGAACATCAATCCGCCGGACATGCGGCCCTTGCGCATAGCGTTTGGAAAGCTTGGAATCCGCTGGAACATAACCGGAAACACGCTTGAAGTGGCCGCCAACCAAGACATGAAGGTAAATCCAGACCTCGGCGGCATGATTCCAAAAATCGACGACTCGCCCTGGCCGGGATTCCCGCCGGACTTGACCAGCATCATGACGGTTGTGGCGACACAAGTTGAAGGAAACGTCTTGATTTTTGAAAAAATGTTCGAGTCAAGAATGTTCTTTGTCGACAAGTTGATTGGCATGGGAGCGCGCATAACGCTTTGCGACCCGCACCGGGCGGTTGTCTCAGGCCCCTGCGTCCTTCACGGCGACAAGCTTGTGTCGCCCGACGTTCGCGCCGGAATGGCGATGGTAATCGCGGCGATGATAGCGCGCGGCGAAAGCTCGATCAGCAACGTTTACCAGATTGAACGCGGCTACGAGAATTTGATTCCTCGCCTTAAGGCCTTGGGCGCCCACATCGAATGTGTAGAAGTGTAGAATAGATGCGCCTTGATTGTCAGCCCGCGAGAGCGGGCTGTTGAATCGCTTCTCATATCAAAATGGAGCGAAGCGACATACCGTTCCTAGTCGTTCTTGCGCGCCAGGAACACCACGCTGACTGCGATCAAAAGCGCGACGTAAACGCAAATGCCGGCAAGAAGCGCGAGTTCCGTTCCCGCCATGGCGATAAATACAAGGTTAAGGACTTTGATCAAATATTCGATCAATCGTTCCAAGAAGTAAAAGACAAGGTTCAGCACTGGAAGAATGAAAATCCACTTGAACTTGAAAATCGCCCCTGCCGATAGCCTGTAGTTCCACGCGACGCTGGCCGCAAAGATAAAGATTATCAAAAGCATGAAGGGGTAGAAAATCCTGTTCAAGGACTCAACGCTAAAGACTTCGCTTGAGTAGCCGTAGTTTGGAGCCTTGCGCGCCAAGCGGTTAAGCGAGAATGGGTTCAAGTTTCCCTTTCCTGCGGCTGAGAGCAAAATCAAGGAAATGTCTTCGTAAGGAATCGGAAGGTAAAGCTGGTTCTTTGACAAGATTGAGGCGTATTCTTGCTTTCCGTTGTATTCGTAAACGGGTTCGTTCTTTTGCTCGCGCGAGTTTCTGCTCACGGAGCGCATCATGATGTACGGAATTGACTTTATTGCGGAAGTCAAGCCAAGGCGCTGGCTTTCGTAAAGGCCCAGCGTTTTTACGTCCAAAGCTTTCATTTTTGCGTAAGGGGTGGAAACGGAATATTTGAACTGGCCGTATTCGTCAAACGAAAAAAGCTCAAGGCCGCGAAGGTACCTAACCATTCCGCCGCTTCCACCGACTTCCGTTACGCCGCGAATCAAAATGATGTCGTAGCCTCCGTTTGGATGGCGTATCGAAAAGTAAACGTTCTTTGAGCTTTCAAAGCGGCTTGCGTCGTAAGTTTCGTCGATAAAAAAGAATTGTTCCAAAAGTCTGTCGCGGGAAATTTTTAGGTAGCGCGCAACGTCGGGGTCTCGGGCCTTTCTTTCGTCTTCCATCGCCAGGTCGTTGAAAATGTAATAGGCTTCTTCAAAGTTTCCGCTGTTGAGAGCCTTGTAGCCTTCCCATTTTTTTCTAAAGAAAAGGTTTCCCGCCGTCAGCTCTTCTTTTTGGGCTGACTGCAAGCGGTTCCATGCCTGGTTCGCCATATCCTTGGCCTCAAAAATGTTTGGGTCGTTTGGTCCGCAAAGGCGTTCGGCTTCTACCGAAAGATAGTGGGCGCCAAAAAAGTCTTTTGAAGCGAAAAGCTCGCGCGCCTTTTCTATCATTTGCAAAACCGTCATCTCTTTTTCGTCAAAGCCTTGAAAGGTTTTTTGGTTGTCGTTTAAGTTTGTTTCGGCAAAGCTTTTGTTGCGCTCTTCGCGGCGCTTTCCTTCCTGCTCCTTTAGCTCGGCCTCAACTTGCCTTTCGCGCTCCTTTAGCTCCTTGTTGTTTGGGTCTAAGGCAAGGGCCTTTCTTATGTATTGAATGGCGGCCTCTGGGTTTTTTTGCAAGCGGTATTGTTCCGACAGGCGCATGTAGTCGGTCATCAAGCCTGGAATTTCGCGCATGAACTTTTTTTTGGAATTTTCAAAAGGCAAAAGAACCAATGTTCCGATCGACGCGATGAAAGTCGTGACAAGCGCCGCCGCCATGATTTTTTTTAGGAGAAGCGCGATCTCTGGGCTAAAGCGGCCTTGGGCCCTTTCTCCATATTCGGCAAAGGCAAGCGAGCATGCGAGCAAAAAGCCTGTGAGCAAAATCGAAGGAAGCGCGTCAAATAGAAGCGACAGGGAGTTTGCGCTTTTGTAGGCAAACTGCGAGCCTTCGGACACGATTTCCGGCGGCAAAAGAAAAAGGCCCGCGACCCAAAGCGCCGCTGACGCAAAAATGGAATACGCTAAAATCGAAGGAAGAAATTTTTTCATTCGCCTCTCCTTCTTTTTTTGCCGGCGTGGATGATTGCCTTAAAAGTTCCTAGGAAAACGAAAACTAAAATCAAGGCGCAGTTTAGCGCGAATTGGAAATTTTGGCTTATGATTGACGCAAAGCCGCCGACGTTGTTTATCGCGTTGACGAAAGAGTCAAAGCGGCCCAAAAAGTAAAAGCAGTTTAATGTGATGATTGCAAAGGTGTCAAAGGTGATGTAAAAGGCGTCGGCCAATTTCCATTCGCTGGCCGATACTATCGCTCCCAAAGCGACTAGCGCCGCCATCAATGAAGAGAAAAGCAGCCACGGAATCATTCCGGACGCGCATGCTTCGAAGGCCTTTTGTTGAATTGTTCCGATTCCGCCTAAAAACGCCAGCAAGACGGGCGGGGGAGTCAAGTTTTCTCCGATAATCGGATCTGAAAAGCCTAATGCGTCTCTCTTAAAGTTAATGGGCGTGTTTGAAATTTTCTTTACCGATTGGCTTGTTCTTACGCTTGTAAAGTAGTCCTCGTTGATCCTGATTCCGTTTACAAAATTTCCGCTTACAAATGTAAAATAGTAAAGGCGCTTGTCGATTGTCCTAAAATAGCCGGCGGTCAGTTCCGATGGCTTTTCCTCTAGGGCGACGCTTTTTTGTTGGACGGTTTTGTAGGAAACTGGAGCGGCGAAAATCCAAGCGGCCAAAGAAAGAAGCGCGATTGTTATCGCTCCCGCGATTTTGTTGTAGCGGGGGTGGCGAACCAAGGTAAGGTACAAAAACATCGGAACGAAAAGCAAAAGAATCGGAAAAAAGACAATCGAACCGTTTATAAAAATTTGGGCGTCAAACAGAGAAATCTGGGAGCCTGCCACAAATGATGTGACGCTGTGGTAGAGCATTATCAAAAAGCCGCCGGCCGCAGTTCCAAGAACGCAAATCAAGACAAAGGCCAACAGTTCTATCAAGACAGTTTTCATTCTTTCTATTCTAGCGCAAGAAGCGCTTTTTGACTAGACAAAAATGACGGCGCGGTTTATAATTTAAGCCATGGCGCAAGCGCAAAACACGTCCGATTTTGGCCATAAAGTGATCTTTCTCTACCCCGACTTTCCAGGCCACGGAGATGTTTTTAAGGACCTTAGGGACAACGAATACGAGCTGTATTTTCTCAAAAATTACCGCGACGCAAAGTCCGTTTTGCGCGAGTTCAAAAATTCCATTTGCATTGTTTACGCGGACGACAGCGGGGCCAAGCGAAAAATGATTAATTTCATCGTTTCTTGCGCCAAAGACGATTCCGTAAACACCACGCTTTTTTACCTTTTGGTTGACGAGTTGAGCGCAAAAGAAAAAAAAGCCCTTGAACTGGCCCAAAACTGCTATCAGGGGATGATAGCGCTAAATTCAAAAACTCCATTTTTGATTCAATCGATAAAGCAAACCCTTGAGGGCAAAAACGCCAAGGGAAGGCGGCAGTACGTGCGCGTTTCTTGCGCCAACGACAGGGGAGCCATGATGCTTGCCGAGCTTAACGGCCGCATCTACAAGTTCAAAATGCAGGACATAAGCATTGTCGGCTCGGCCTGCACAGTGGAAGAAAGGTTCGCTTCGGTCTTTACAAAAGGAACGCTAATTCCGTCGGTAACGCTTATCTTTGACAAAAAACAAATCTCGGTTGGAGAAGTTGCCGTTTACGCGGTTTTCCCGTCGAACGGCTTGGCAAAACTGGTCTTGCTTTTTAAGAACGCGCTTTTTGGCGAGAACAAGGATTTTGTCCACAAGTACATCGCCGAAAGCTTTGAAAGCGACATCAACGCAATCATAAAGAGCCATCCGCGCGACGAGGAAGACTACTCCAAGGCCTTCGCCGAAGGCGAGAGCGAAGACAAATGAACTTGCTTTCGATAAAGGATCTCACAAAAATCGGACGGGAAGCGCCGCTTTTTACCGACGTGACGCTTGGTTTGGACGAAGGGCAAAAGGCCGCGCTTATCGGAAAGAACGGCGCCGGAAAATCCACTTTGTTTAATTGCGTCGCGGGCGTTTTGGCTCCAGACAAGGGCAGCGTAGTCTTTAACAAGGAAGCGGGCTTTTCCTACCTTGCGCAAACGCCGGCCTTTGACGGCGACGACACGATTCGCGCGCACATCTTTAAAAGCGATTCCCCAAAATTAAAAATCATAAACGAGTACCAAAGCCTTTGCGTCAATTTGGGAAGCTTGAATCCGGCGCAGGCGGAACGCTACGACGCGCTTGAAAAGAAAATGAACGACGGCGACTTGTGGAACTACGAGGCGCAAATTTCTTCGATACTTTCAACGCTTGGAATCCACGACCTTGACCGCAAGATGAAAACCCTTAGCGGCGGCATGGCGAAAAAAGTCGCGCTGGCCCAAGTCTTGGTGGAAGACACAAAAATCCTTTTGCTCGACGAGCCTACAAACCATTTGGACATAAAGACGATTTCTTGGCTGGAAGACTATTTGCGCTCCACGAGCCGCGCCGTCTTTATGGTCACGCACGACCGGTATTTTTTGGACAGCGTTTGCTCCGACATTTACGAGCTGGAACGCGGGCGGCTTACTTTATACCATGGAAATTATTCCGATTATTTGGAAAAGAAAGAAAAGGAAATCGAAATCGCCAAGAACACCGACCGCCGCATAGAGTCGGTCTTGCGCTTTGAGCGAGACTGGCTTTTGCGCGGCCCTTGCGCTCGCGGAACCAAGGCAAAGGCGCGAATCCAGCGCGACCAGCAGCTTATCGCCCACGAGAAATTTCAGGAAGACAAGGGCTTTAGCTTTGAGACCAAGGAAACGCGCCTGGGCGGAAAAATCTTGGAACTTCACCGGCTTTCAAAAAATTTCCCAAAAGGCTTTGCCGTGGCGGGCGGAAACGCTTCGCAAGACCCAAATGCGGCCGCCGCGACATCGCCCGTCCTAAAAGACTTTTCCTACACATTCAGCAAGGGGCAAAAAATCGGAATCTACGGCAACAACGGAAGCGGAAAGACGACGCTGCTGAACATGATCGCCGGCCGCCTTCCTCCCGACAGCGGAAACATCGTTCTTGGCGTGAACACCCATATCGCCTACTACGAGCAAAATCCGACATTCAAAGACCTGGCGATGACCTCGCTTGAATACATCGAAGAGGCGGCGGAATGGATTGAGCTTAACGACGGACGGAAATTGAGCGCCGCGCTTTTTTTGAACGAGTTTGGCTTTGAAGGAAAAATCCAACATTCGCCTGTTTCGTCGTTGAGCGGCGGCGAGCGAAAGCGCCTTTACCTTGTCCGCCTTTTGATTTCAAACCCCAACTTCATCATCCTTGACGAGCCGACCAACGACTTTGACATTTGGACGATGAACATTTTGGAAGACTTTTTGACCCAGTTCAAGGGCTGCCTTTTGGTCGTCAGCCACGACCGCTATTTTATGGACAAGGTTTGCGACACGCTTTTTATTTTGGAAGACGACGGAAGCGTGGCGGGCTTTGTCGGAAAATGCTCCGAGTACATCGAGCTTTTAAAGGAAAAGGAACGCGAGGCAGCCCGCGACTCTAAGCAAGCCCAAAAATCGGGCGGCGGCCAAAACGGCGGCCAAGCGAAAAACGGCGGCTCCTCAAATTCCAGCCAAGGCCAAGAGGCGCCGCAGGCTGCGCCTGCTGACAAGCCAAAAAAACTTTCGTTCAAAGAGCAAAAAGAATTCGCCGCCTTGGAAGCCGACATAGAAAAGCTTGAGGCGCGAAAAGCCGAGCTTGAGGCCGCTCTTTCCAGCGGCGAAAGCGACTTTGCAAAGATCCGCGCCTGGAACGACGAGTACCAATCCCTGTCCGCCGCCCTTGACGCCAAGTACGCGCGCTGGGAGGAGCTTGCCGCGAAAATCTAGGCAAAAGGGTCTTCCTTAATCTTTGTGTATTTCCAGTCGTAGCCGTGGGTGCTGGGGCGAAGGCCTTGGACGCGCTCGTTTTCGGCGCGAAGCTGGTCGCTGATCATTTTCTTAAAGGCCGTCATAAGCGGCTCCGGGTTGGCGGCGGGGTTGGCAAGTCCTGCCTCTTGCAATTCCTTTATTAGATAGTAGCAAGTTTCGACGGTGGAAACGCATTCAGGACGCGGCTCGTGCTTGAACGTGAATATCGAGCGGTATTCTTTTGCGAAGGACATTTTTGGAAGGTCCAGCAAAAAAGGATTATGCTGCAAGATTTTCCGCGAGCAAAACCATGTTGCGTCAACGATTATCGGCATCAAGATTTTTCCGCGAGCCGCGCTCTTAAAGTCAGGGTTGGCCGCGTTCCATGCGTCGTTACCGGGATAGAGCAAAAGCGGAAGGTATTTGGAATCGGACAAAAGGTCAAAAAGCCGCCTTCCAGGAACATTGTCCTTTGTGTAGTCCAAGGCGACTAAAATCTCAGAGTCTGGAAGGCACAAGTGGCTTATGCGGCCGGTTCCTGTCCGCTGCCGCTTGGCTTCCTTTGGGTGCATGAGAAAGATGAATTTAAGTCCAGACTGGACCGGCGGCTTTGTGTATTGGCAAAGACAAAATCCGTCCGGCCTAAAGCATTTGTAACAGCGCATAAGGTAATTGCGGCGCGATAATTTCATTCGCGCCGCAAAAGGAACTAGTCAAGGCTTTAAGCGAAGCGCGGCCTTGATTGCCAGCGCTCTAAAAGAGCGCAAGTATAATCGCTTCCCAATGCAAAATTAGCGAAGCGACATACAGTTCCTATTTTAGCGTTAGTTCTTTATCATTTCAAGGAGGGCGTCTTTGCCTTGCGCTCCGACTGTGGAGGCCGCGACTTTTCCGTCCTTAAAGACAAAGAAGGCTGGAATGCTCATGATTCCGTATTCCTGAGCCAAGTCTCCCTGCTCGTCAACGTTCACTTTTCCCACTTTGTAAGAGCCGTCGCTTTCGTTGGCCAGCTCTTCCACGACAGGGCCCATCATCTGGCAGGGGCCGCACCAAGTCGCCCAAAAGTCAACCAGCACGGGAACTTTTGATTCCAAAACTTCCGCCTTGAAGTTTTCCGAGGTGAGTGTAATCTCAGCCATATTAGCCTCCTTAATTCCGCTTTGACAAAACAGAATTGTATACAATCTAAATATAATGAAAATATGGAATCTTGTCAAGCGAAATCAAAATAAAAAAAATCCGGTCCGCGGTTAAGCGGGCCGGAATGCCAAGACTTTAAAAGCGCGCGCTTTGTCACTCGTTGGCCGCGGCGGGCAAGTCTTGCTTGTTGTCGGGCATCTGGACGATGAGCGATTGGTCGCGCTTTTCGCAGTACTTGCAAAGTGTGGAGCGTCCCGCGGCTTCGGCCTCGGAGATTGTTCCTGAATGCAAGTTTTCCGGCGCTGTGCGGCTAAGGGCCTGGCAGTCGTTGTGCGTGTGCAAGCGGCTGCCGTACTCAGTCCAATAAACGGTTGAATTTGTGTATTGCTCGACTTGCTCGGCCGAAATTGGGTTAAAGTCGTAGCTTGCGACTCCTGCGATTAAAAGCGCGATGATGGCGGCCACTGTTCCGACTGTCTTAGTCTTTTGGTCGGCCTTTTCGTTCTTCAAAAGCAAAACGACAAAAGGCAAGAAGGCAACGGCGCAAACGATTACGCCCATGTTGTTCCAAAGCCAGAACAAGAGCGGGTTCTTTTCGGAAGCTGGGTTTATGTGGTTGGCCTTTTTCCACAACTGGGCGCCGATGATTACAAGAACCAAGTCGATTGCAAGGAAGGCGAGCCCCTGGTAAAGGGGCGGAACGCTTGTAAGGAAGGGAATGATTGTGGACTCTGTGATGACGGCCAGCGCCACAAACTCGCAAACAATCGCCAAAAGCCAAAGGGCGACGGCTCCGATTCTAAGTCCTACGGTTGACTGTCCGTTGGAAGCCGCGGCGCTTGCGATGGCCGCCTTTTTTTTGTCTGACATTTTCTCTGCCATAAAATTTCTCCTTTGTTTATGCAAAAAATTAAAGCCTAAATTATTTTAAAAGACCCATAAGGGCGCCGGCCAATCCGCCTGCCGCTGGTTTGGAGCCAGGCTTTGAGCCGGAAGCGGAACCCAAGAGGCCGCCCAAAAGGCTGGTCAAGTTTCCGTTGGATGCGAGGCCTGTAAGCAAAGTTCCGATCGCGCCTGCCGACGAGCCGGATGTTTGCTGGCCCAGCAAGCTCATAAAAAGCGGGGCGGCCGCGGCAAGGATGGCGCTTACCGCGCTGGCCGAAGTGTTTGACGCTTTGGCGATGTTCTTTTTGTCTGCCGCTGTCAGCAAGTGCGAGACGATTTTGGCGCCGTCGTCCAAGTCCACGTTTTTAAAGAAGGCCGAAAGGTTTGAGGCGTTTTCGCCCGCGTGGTCGGCCAAGGCTTGCGTAAAGCCTTTTGCGCTTGCGCCACTTGTTTGCTTTGCCGCACCCTTCAACAATGCGGGAAGGGCCGCGGCCAAGACGTTTGATACATCGGCGGAGCTTGTTTCAGTAGCCTTGCTGATGCCGGAAACGCTCTTTGAGCTTAGGAGCGTTGTAAGAATAGAAGATGCGTCCATTTGTTGCCTCTATAAAAAAAGAATGTTTTGTTATTATAAACCCGTTTTTTTGCGCGGTCAAGGACGGCGGACTTGACAAGTGTTTCTGTATATAGTATCATTTTTCCCATTAGGAGAAAACTATGAAAATTGCGAAAATCGCCGCGGCCTTTGCCGCTTGCGCCATGCTCTTTGGCTGCGCCAAAAAAGATTCGTCTTCAAAGACAGTGAAAATCGGAATCGCCAAAATTGTCCAGCATCCGGCCCTTGATGCCGTGGAAAAAGGCGTCATCGACGTCGTAAACGAAAACGGCTTTGCCGCCGACTACGACTTGCAGAACGCCAACGGTGACGTGAACACCGCCGCCCAAATCGCGCTCAAGTACAAGGACGAGCGCGTGGACGTTGCCGTCGGAATCGCGACTCCGGTAGCCCTTGCCTTGGCCACTTCAATCAAGGACATTCCGATTGTATTCGGAACGGTGACCGACCCCGTCGGCGCTGGCCTTGTTTCTTCCATCGACAAGGGAGAGAACAACGTTTGCGGAATGAGCGACGCGATTCCATCGGAGCAGCACATCGCGCTCTTTAAAAAAGTCGCGGGCCTTAAGACCTTGGGCTACATCTACACTTCAAACGAAGCCAACTCAATCAGCGCCTTGGAGCAAGTAAAGCGCGGCTGTCAGGAAGCCGGCCTTGAATTGGTCACCCAGGCAATCACAAACTCGTCAGAAGTCCAGTCCGCCGCGAAGGCGATTGTGGACCGCGTTGACGGAATTTATTTGACGACAGACAACACAGTATTCAGCGCTCTTAGCAGCTTGGTCCAAGTTTTTGGCCAGGCCAAAAAGCCGATTTTCAGCGCCGACGTTACCGGAGCCGAAGCAGGCGGCTGCTTGATGGCAAGCGGCTTTAACTACTACAAGGCCGGCCGCGCGACAGGCGAGATGGTCGTTAAGATTTTGAACGGAACAAAGCCCGCCGACCTTCCGGTTCGCCTTATGACTGAGCCAAGCGACAGCGACTTGCTCTTTGACCTTGACGTAGCCGCCGCCTGCGGAATCACGATTCCCCAGGATTTGCTTGACAGCGCCAACGAAATCATCAAAGACGGAAAGCTCACCAAAAAATAGGCGCGGAAGAAAGTTATGCTCGCTAGCATTTTAATTGAAGGCTTGATTTACGGAATAATGGTTCTCGGATTGTTCATGACTTTCCGAGTCCTTAACTTTTGCGACATGACCGTTGACGGTTCATTTCCGATGGGCGGCTGCGTTTTGGCGGCCTGTCTTACCCATGGAATCGCGCCTTCGGTCGCCTTGCTGCTTGCTTTTGGAGCGGGCATTTGCGCGGGCCTTGTGACGACTTTGGTTTACACAAAGCTTCGCGTGCCGGATTTGCTCGCGGGCATTTTGGTTATGACGATGCTTTACTCAATCAATTTGAGAATCATGTCAAACCACGCCAACGTTTCTTTTTTAAAAATACCGACTATATTTTCAAAAATAATTTCAGCCGTTCAAAAAGCGCAAGCGTCCTTTTCGCCGGACTGGGCGATCGCCGCTTACGTTTTTGCCGTCGTCTTGGTCCTTTGCCTTTTGCTGAACTTGTTCTACAACACCGACTTTGGCCTTACGATGGGCGCTCTTGGCGCCAACGAGCAGATGGTCGTAAGCCAAGGGGTCAATGTTAAGTTCATGCGCGGCGTCGGCATTTGCTTTGGAAACGCGCTGGCCTCTCTTTCTGGCGCGCTCTTCGCGATGTATTCCGGTTTTGCCGATGTTGGAAGCGGAACGGGCGTCGTGGTCTCCGGCTTGGCTTCGCTTATGCTTGGAGAATTTGTTTTAAGGTCCAACAGAATCTCGCTCCAACTTTTGCGCGTTTTGATCGGCTCGATAATTTACCGCGCCCTTATGTTCCTTGGCCGTCGCTACGGCTACGTAATCGGAATGAATTCCAACGACTTAAAATTGATTACAGGCCTTTTGATCATTCTTTGCTTAATCATTTCTAAATACGACATAGCCAAATTCTTGCGCGAACATTTGGCCCGCCCTGCAAAGGACGGCGAGCCAAAAAACGCGGCGGCCGCGGGAGGCCAAAATGCTTGAGCTTAAAAACGTTTGCATGACTTTCCACGCGGGAACGCCCGACGAAAACCACGCGCTTAAAAACATAAATTTAAAAATCAGCCAAGGCGACTTTATCACTGTCATCGGTTCCAACGGAGCCGGAAAGTCCACTTTGATGAACGTGATCGCGGGCACCTACAAGGCTTCCTCCGGAGAAATTTTCTACGAGGAGCGCAACGTCACAAAGGAGCCTGAATACAAACGCGCCCGCTACATAGGCCGCATTTTCCAAAACCCGCTTTTGGGAACGGCCGGCAAAATGAGCTTGGAAGACAACATGGTCATCTGCTCCAAAAAGGGTTCCAAGTCCCTTAAGATAAGCCTTAACAACAAACTTCGCGCGGCCTTTAGAGAGCAATTAAAGGCGCTGGACATGAATTTGGAAAACCGCCTTAACGACAACGTTGAGCTTTTGTCAGGCGGACAACGCCAGGCGCTTACCCTGCTTATGGCGGTAATGTCAAAGCCCGCGCTTCTTTTGCTTGACGAGCACACGGCCGCGCTGGATCCCGCCAACGCCGACTTGGTCATGAAGCTTACCCGCCGCTTTGCCGCCGACTACGGACTTACGGTAATGATGATAACGCACAACATGAGCCAAGCCTTGGAATACGGAAACCGTCTTTTGATGATGGATTCAGGCGAGGTTATTCTTGACATCGGCCGCGAGGAAAAAGAAAAGCTTACGATGGATTCGCTTGTCCAAAAGTTCCGCGAGATAAAAAAGCGCGACCTTAACAGCGACAGGATTTTGTTGCAGTAGGAACGAGCCAAGGCGCCGGCAAGCAAGGCGCAAAAAAAAGCGGCCCTGCGGCCGCTTTTTTTTGTCAGTTTGAAATTCAGGTTTAGCCGTTCAACTTCTTCAAGCGTTCTTTCTCAACCTTGTCGTGCTGCTCTTGCAAAAGTTCCATGACGCGGTCGATTGTCTTTTGCTTGGGATCCGGCTCGTCGGCGGGAAGCGCGTCCAAAACGTTTTTGCGGAATTCCTTGCAGTTGATTACGGGGCTTGCGGTGTGCAAGACCAAGTCCTTTTCAACTAGGTCAAAGAGCATGTTTTCCGGGTTTTCGGGATTTATGCGCAGGCAGTTTCCGTTGTTGGAAATCAAAATCATAATGTCAAACAAGCGCAAGTAGCTGTCGATTTCGCGCAAGCCCCTTTTTGTTTCGGGCTTTCCGGGGCGGTATCGCGTTCCCGCCGGGTAGACCAAAATCACTTCGCCGCGCTTTTTGCAAGCGTCCATCGCTCGCATTGAGGCAAAGTTTATTTTACGGGCGCGCGCTTCTTCTTCGGCCTTTTCTTCCGGGCTAAGCTTGTCAAGCGAGCGGGTGGGGTAGATGACGACGCGGGTGAAGGCTTCGGTAAAGGCGCGGACAACCGGGTCGGCTTCGTTGAGCTTCATTCCGGCGACGGCGACGATTTTTTCTGAAAATTCCTTGGCCCAGTCGCTTCCCTGCTTTTCCAAAAAGTAGACGATTTCGGGCAAATCAAGGTTTGTGTAGTGTTCCGACAAAATCAAGCCTGACTTTCCGGCCTTGACTTGCTCGTAAAAGTCCTTGAAATTTTCCAAGTTTCCAAGGCCGCTTCCGGGAAGCAAAACCTCGTCCAAGATTTCCCACATCATCGGGCGGTTTGAAATGTTGGCCGGTTGGTAAATGTTCGACTCGTCGATCTTGGCCGCCGCGACAGAATTTTCCTTTAGAGCCGCAAAGTTTTTTGAATATTTTTGAATCAATGTCTGTCCCATAAAGTTCTTCCTCAAAAAGTGATTTTTATATTATAGCGCATTGTCAATCAATCCGCAAGCGAAGCGCTGCAGCTTTGAGCGACTGGAAAAATCCCGCGTTTTGGTGTAGAATTAGAAAAAAGGAGGAATGAACAGAGGCAGGCAACATCAATGGCGATTTGTATGCCTACGCGGGAAACAGTCCGGTACGCTATATAGACCCCGATGGAAATGAAAGCATTCCATTTGAATGCAAATTAAAAATGCGAAATTATCTACAATCTAGCATTACTCTTTCCAAAATGGCTTATTGGATAAACTCAAATCCTGGCTTTGCAAATCACATAAAGGAGAATACAACACTTGTTATTAATCGCGGTAAAAATGATAATGGCCGAAATGGCGAGTATTACCAATCAAAACTGAATGTCACTTATGAAACTAAAACACTTTATTCATGTAATATTCAGTCAACAGCAGATAATGTTGAATTTGTAAAAGCAGGAAAGGGAAAAACTTTGCCAGCTGGAGATTATACAGCTACAAGACTAAATAGAACGCCAAGCTTTTTAAATGCAATATCAATTGTGGACGGTTATCTGATTCACCCTAATGCCTTTACAGGCCTTAATTCAAATAATGAGTGGGATACTCCCTGTAGTGGAGGGTGTCAAATACCAAAGCTTGCAGATTTTAATGAGCTCATAGACACATTGAGCATGTTGGGGTTTAGGGCTGGATATGATTCAACAGGGAAAACATGGGCAAAAGGAGACTCATTGCCATTGAAGATAAATGATTTTGAATGAACAATATATTATGAAAAATTGTCAATAATTGCGTGGAGGCCTACTATGAAGAAATATGCCATATGTCTTTTATTTTTATATTTTAGTCTAGCGTTTTGCGAAATCACCAAGCAATCATATTCAGGTATGCTTAAACTTGTGACTTTTAAGGGGCACAGCATTGAATTTTACGACGCCCTTAAAAAAAATTCAGGGGTAGCAGATGATTTATGGAATCGTTCATTTGAATATAATTTCGTGACAAAAGGAAAACTTGATTATTTAGTCTTAAATGGTTATAAGGAGCCGCTTCTTGCGTTAAAATCTGACGAACTGTTGATATTGTTTAACAATGCCGAAATGCTTTTTATGGGCGTAAACAAACCTCTAAATGAAGAGTTTATTGATTTTGTGCCAAAACTCGCCACAAAATGTTCGACAGAATTAAAAGAAGGTGAAAAGAGATACGCGTCGGAAAATTTATGCAATTTGAATCTTTGCGAACCATGGGCAGAAGGAGAAAAAGGATACGGAGTTGGGGAAAAAATATTTACAAGCATCAATGGCAATGGCTTGTTGATTTTTTCAGGATATGTTTCATATTCTAATCCAAAGCTGTATTCAGATAACCCCAGGCCAAAAAGAATAAAGGTTTTGCTAAAAGAAAAGAACAGGGAATATATTTTTGAATTAAAAGATACGCCAAATCCGCAACGTTTAGAATTTGAAGAATTGTACAATGGCGAAATAGAAATCACCCTTCTAGACATATACAAAGGAGCTCGATATAAAGATACTTGCATTAATTCAATAATGTATTATATAAGAGTTGAAAGTTTTTGAACTACCCCCACATATAGCGTTTTTCGCCGCCCGCAAAACGCAGCCCTTTACTCCCATCAATAGGCATTGATGGGAGTTTGAGGCGTTGGATTTTCCGAAAAATCTAGAAAATTATCGTCCCGCCCCGGCTCAGCACACGTATTTCTGGTGGGCGTAGCGGACGTTGCTCTGCTGGACATTGGCGTATCTTAGCGTCGTGTCGATCTTGGCGTGCCCAAGCAGGACTTGGACTTGCTCTA
>DGRX01000028.1 GCA_002391235.1 Treponema sp. UBA4377 | reverse complement strand
CTACGCGGGGAACAATCCTGTCAAGTATACAGACCCGGATGGAAGGGAAAACGGAACTCCCTATTCCTTAAAACTTGGTATTCCGTATGATGCCGAAAAGAAATTGATTGACCGTGAATACAAGGCTTGGCTTTCGCAGTTTAGCTTATCCAACAGAACGGAAAGAACCATAACTCCATTTCCCGAGCAGAATATAAAATTGCACGATGCAGTGCGAAGTCAATACAAAGATCCAAAGCTTATGCTGTATCACAGCGTAACTGACGTGGGCCTGATAGAAGTCGACGCAACAGCATTGAGGTTTGGCGGCGAGATGGACACAAAATTTTTCCTTGGTTTTTACGCCGACATTATGGATAATCACTTGCATTTTTACAACAATGACGAAAAGAAAGGCGTAGATTACAAGTTTAGTTTAGCATCCATCTCTTTAGTTGCGGGTATCAGAGGAAATGAAACTGTTCGAAGGCTTTCACTTAGTCCTAATATAGGTATTTCTGGGCGATATTATCATGGAAAGCAGAATGTGGGTTTATCGCTAAACACAATTTCATCTATAGCTAAAAACTCAAAATTCTTGAATTTAATCGATTATGAAGAGACACCAAACAATGAATAAAACAAAATTTCTTATCTCAATTATAATTTCTATCTTATTATGCCTTGCTTCTTTTATTATAACGTCCTTGTTTTCGGAAGAAGAAAAAACTTTAATGTTGTGCGCATCATTCTTTTTTGGATTGGCAACATTTCTTTTTACGTTCTTATCTGTTTTTTTTGACAAAACCCCAAAGATGTCAAAATTTCATAATTTATTTAATGTTGCAAAGGGAGTGGCAATTGCATTGGTCTTGCTCTTTTTTTTCTTAAGAGAAAAACGCGGAGATTATTTAATTCCTGTAAACATTATTCTCCAATTTATTTTAGCATATTTTTCTGCAAGAAACTGCAAAAATGAAGATGAAAGCAACAACAAAACTTTATAAACCACTATACGCTGTCCACCGTGTATAGTGGTTTCCTTACTCCCATCAATAGGCGTTGATGGGAGGTAGTAAGCCCTAAACTCAATTTCTTTCATTGATTTGTCAGAGACATGAGGTGAACTTTATACAGCGGATGGGCATCTATGTGCTTTAATTCCAGATGTTTTCCACCTATTGTTTGATGCCTAAAACTAGAGTGTTTGCTTCAAGTATATCTAGATTTTACACCGTCATTTTTTTGTTAACATTTTTGCCTTAAAACATGCATTCTTCAATTCTTTTCCATCAAACCAAGTGCAATACACATCCCCATCTGTGAATCCTCCAATTCTCATTTGGTGACTAAGCATTTTTTCTTGAACGCCATTAGCATTTTTGTTTAGAACATATTCAACCGTCATTGATATTTCCGGATTACTATTCAAAAATACTACATCTCCCACATTCATAAAAACCTCCTAGTTTAGTGAACTACATAGTTTTATCAATACCTACTAATTATATCAGGAATCCTCATTAATTAAAATATAATAAGAGAATTTAGAAAAGTCAACAAAATTTAATTAAAACAAGATATCCTGTGCGATAAAATAGCGATCCGCGTTACTTCTCCAACAAAATTCTTCATTCTTTTGTTCAGTACCTGAAAAACACTCATCATTTCGTCAGAAACATGTATCTTTCGTTGAAAACCCAATTTAAACAGTCGCCGTGTTTTACATCAACGCTCTAATTGTGTCCTTTTTAAATGCATTATAGTTTTCATTATACGTCCCATTTCTTATATTGTTTCAACAACACAGATGAGTTTGCTGCTCATTTTTTTCCTTTGTACAAATACTGAAATCGCAGTTGAAATTCTTTCAAAATGTGATATAATTTTGCAAGGTGAAAAACGAAATGAGTTCTACGCTCCAACTGTGTAGTAAATGCAATAATTCTTTTTATCTCAATAATGTCATTTGTATCGGTCATGCAAAATTACAAAACATCAAGTGTCCTTATTGCAACAATATTCTTCCCATTACTTCCAGTGGAGTTCCAAAGACATCAAAAATCCGTTTAACACAAGAACTTCCGTCCAAAGCATTGTTACAAGCTTTTAATAGTTCAAACAAATACAAAAACTTTAAGAATTGCGTTTATCACATAACATCAAAAAAGAATCTCTGCTCAATTATGCAAGAAGGATTGTTGCCCTATTTTGATTTGAAGGCGAAAGGAATGAACGTTGAAACAGGCGGAGACGATAATTCGCTCAATATTGATCATTGCCTTGGACTAGATAAATACATCCATCTCTCATTCACAAGTTGGTGCCCGATGTTCTTTAGAAATAAGCAAAAAAGGGGAGATCTAATTTTATTGCATATAAAGTTAGATGTTATCGATCAGCCGAATGTTATATTTTGTGACCGAATTGCAACAGCAAGGGAAGCAATTTTTTATAATAATCTGGATTTTAATTTTTTTGATTTTGAAGCCGTATATGGTTATTCAGACTGGAAAACAAAGGAGGGCCAAGAAAGAAGAAGTAAAACCGAAAAATATGAAATATTAGTTCCTAATCATATTCCTCCTGATAAGATTATTAGAATAACTGCTCTAGAATGATGGAAATCAAATGGCTATAAAATCTGTATATTTGCCAAGAACCGATAAAGTTGGTGTCGAAATAAAAAGATTGACATACGAGTACTATGCGGGACATTCAATTTCTCAGAAACGAAAATCTATAAACTCGTTAAAAAGAGCAGCTCAAAAACAAGGTGCAAATAATTTTTTAGAGGTATCCTCTAAATCGGATAACAAGCTTGGCGTAGCTTTAAGTGCATTTAATCTTAAATTTCGAACAGTCAAACACAAGCAACTTCTTATAGTTGAAAATGCTTTTCAAGCAAGTAAAGTTTTTGAGTACGGGGGTCCATATAATGATTTACTTTTTGTTTCACCTCGCGAGGCGAAGCAAGACCCTCGCCTAAAAACTTCTGGAAAATTAATTAAATTTCATTTCTTTGGCAAAGATTATCCAAATCACCCGCAAACTTTTTTTTATGATTGGCTTTATATAAATGCTCTAATAAAAAATCAAAATTTATATTTAAAAGTTTTGGATTATGATTGTTTTTCTGACATAGAATTTAACGAAAATAAATCAATAAATTGCCAGGCATATTCCCTTGCCATGTTTGTATCTATAAAAAAAAATGGAATAGATATTAAATCCTTAAAAGATAAAGACGTTTTTTTAAATATTTGCTGTGCTGAATATGAGTCGAGAGAAAAAGAAACATTTCGAAACTTTTTTGCATAATAAAGGGGACTAATTTAATATGAGTTCAGTTCACAGCTCATCCAATCCTTGTGCTTGGGCGCAAAATTATATAAAAGAGTGAACAAAAGAGGGCTGTGTCCCATCAACGCCTATTGATGGGAAATGACAAACCACTATACAAGGCGGACGGCGTATAGTGGTTTGAAAGGAATAACAGAACTATTCTTTATGCTCTTTTTCCACCCTAGCGATGCAGAGCTTTGCTGCAAAATAAGCAAACACTGTTTGTCCAATAATATTAACTCCTATTATCATGTTTGGATTCCTATAATAAAGAAACATGGACAGTATTGCGACCAACACAATGAAATTACAAACCAAAGTAGTTCTGTTTAGTTTTAATAAATAAGCGCCTCCCTTGTTTTTTATTAAGGGAAGAAACATAACTAAAAAAGAAACACTCCCAAAAACACTTAAAAAAAGGCAGCCAAGCAATTCTTCATTCGTAAATTTGTAAAAAAGAAAAAAAGTCAACACATCAAAGCACAAGGAAAGAAAGCAACATAATAATATTCTTTTATTCATTTTGCATAACCTCATAGTCAATAAAATTAAATATTGGAAGTACTTTTGTTATAGGGCCAAATTCAGAAATACCAAAACCTTGTTTACTCTTATTATACTTTCCTGATATTCCAAAATTAGGGCTCAATGTAAGTCTATGTGTCAATTCCTTGCCCCTATACCCTAGAACAACTGAAGCGGAAAGCAAACTGAACTTGTAATCCACGCCTTTCTTTTCGTCATTGTTGTAAAGATGCAAATGATTATCCAAAATGTCTCCGTAAACTCCAACAAAAAAATTAGAGTCCATCTCGCCGCCAAACTGCAACGCTGTTGCGTCGACTTCTATCAAGCCCACGTCAGTTACGCTGTGATACAGCATAAGCTTTGGATCTTTGTATTGGCCTCGATTTGTATCGTGCGATTTTATATTCTGCTCGGGAAATGGAGTTATGGTTCTTTCCGTTCTGTTGGATAAGCTAAACTGCGAAAGCCAAGCCTTGTATTCACGGTCAATCAATTTCTTTTCGGCATCATACGGAATGCCAAGTTTTAAGGAATAGGGAGTTCCGTTTTCCCTTCCATCCGGGTCTGTATACTTGACAGGGTTGTTTCCCGCGTAGGCATACAAATCGCCATTGATGTTGCTTGCCTCTGTTCGTTCCTCCTTTTGCATAATTCTACACCAAAAAATTGTTTTTTTCCATAGTGGGAGGGAAAAAAATTGAGAAAATTCAATCCGCCGAAGAAATTTCGTTCTTCCTAGTCATGAGCTGGAAGATGTATGAGATTTTAGATTGGTTTGGGTACTCGGCAGATTTTCTAAACAGAGGAATCATATTTACGTGAAAAATAAGCTTTATTTTCTATACCTATATGAAGAAATTAGTTGCAAAAAATTAAGAATAGTAGTATAATTAATGAGTTTTGTAAGTTTTTTTTCTTGCAATTATATACTTATGTTAATATATCTATATGAAAGAACAATTAATATCCATTGAAGAGTATGCCTCTTTATTAAAAACTGCTGCTGCAAAAGTTATTGTTGAAGAAAAGAATGTTTCATTATTTCTTTATAAGTTGGTTGCCTACATTGGTGGTAGTATAAAGGTTGTGAAAGAGCCAAATGAATATGAAATTAATGGAGGCAGTCTTGTTGTCAATGAAGACGGTTCTTTTGTTATTAATTTACCCCCATTTACATCCCCTTTAAGAGATAATTTTACTATTGCTCATGAATTAGGACACTATTTTATTCACTATATTAATTCGAAAAAACAAGGGTTTGACGCAGCAAGAGTTTGCAAATCAGCTTGAAGTGTCAACAGCTACGATTGCAAGCGTGGAAAATGGTTCAAGAGATATGCCAAAAGCATTAATGAAATCTCTTGTTAAAAAAATTGGAATCAATGCAAACTGGCTTCTAACTGGCGAAGGCGAAATGTTCCAAAGCGACGCTCCGTCCGCCCAAAGGATTCCTGCGGAGCTGGTGAGCGGCGGCGGCGAGGCAGGAATTCCGTTCTACGACATCGACGTGATGGCACACATCGCCGAAAGCCTTGACTTGAAGGACGAGAAGCCGGCAGGAATCCTTTCCATTCCCGGCTTTGAGGACTGCGTCGCCTGCTTCCCCGTCTACGGCTCAAGCATGGAGCCCAAAATTTCCAGCGGCGACGTTATAGCCGTGAGCAAGGCGGTTGACTGCGAGCGGATTCTGTGGGGCGAGATTTACCTTGTCATCACCGACGCTTGGCGGGTGGTCAAGACCGTCCACCCAGGCAAGACCGAGGAATACATCATCCTGCGCTCCATCAACCCCGACTACGCGGGCGACACCAACGTGGACAAGAAGGACTTGCGCGCCTTGTACTTGGTCCGCGGCGTGGTCTCGCGGCTGGGGATGTAAGGGGGGACCCGCCGCCCCAGGCGCGGGGCTTGCGCTGAGGGCGGGAATTCCTTATAATAAAAAGTGAGAATTCTTCGCCGAAATCGGAAAATGAAAAATTGTAGCAAAAAAGAAAAATTTAAAAGATTTAATGAGCGCCGCTCAACAAGAGCTATGAAACGGCGTTCAAAACTAAAGAAGCGGCGACATTCTTGTGAAGTTGTTTCAGGAAAATCTCGTGCACGCAAAATAGATAGAATAAAAGCTCCGGAAGTTTTTAGCATTGTTTTTAATTCTGATTCAACTATCGAATTTTTTAAAAAAATATTATCTTTGATAAAAAAACGTAAATATGTTTTTGTTAATCTTTCCGCTGTAAAAACTATAACTCCCGATGCAATTTTGTATCTTCTTGTTTTGTTGCAAGAGGCAAAGTATAAAAATGTTATATTTAGAGGCAACGCGCCTATTGATGCGAGCGCGCACGAAATTTTTACTAAATCTGGATTTTATGAATTTGTAAAAAGTGATTTTAATAAATTTCAGTTGCCGCAAGCATCAACAATACTGAAAATAAAAACAGGAAAAAAGGTAAGCGGCGATGAAGCTGCAAATATACAGGAATATCTAAAAAAACATGTTCATTACATTGATGATGCAAAATTAAAAGCTATATACAGCATTTTAATTGAATGCATGTCAAACACAAATGAATATGCCGGAAATGAGATGGGCGATAAGCATTGGTGGACTATGGCTCTTCATGATAAAAAAACAGATAAGGTTCTCTTTGCGTTTGTCGATAATGGAGTAGGAATTCCCTCTACAGTAAAAAGAAAATGGTTTGACTATTCATCCGATTCAGAATTAATAAAAAAAGCGGCGGCAGGAATTTACCAAATGTCTGGCAGCAAAACTAAAACTCGAAATAAAGGTTTGCCTCAAATTAGGAAATACAATGAGGATGGTTTTATCCAGAATCTTGTCATAATTTCAAATAACGGTTATTATTCTGTGAAAGACGATACAAAAGAATTGAGCAATTTCTTTACAGGCACAATGATTGCGTGGGAATTTGCATAGGAGGCGGTTATGACAAAAAAATATTCCATAGCAAATGAATATTCAAAAAATCCAGGAGCTCGATATAAAAAGCAAGGCGAGTATTCAGGAGAAGATTTCAGAGAAAAAGTCCTTGAACCTTTTTTTAAGGAAAAAGCGGAAGGTGACATTCTAGAGATTGATTTGAATGGTCTTAATGGCTATCCTTCGTCTTTTTTCGAAGAGGCTTTTGGAGGAATCGCAAGACTTTATAAACAAGATGATGTTCTAAAATCCTTAAGATTCATCTGTGAAGACAATCCGTTATTTATAGACGATCTTATTTCATATATAAAGCAAGAACGAGCGGAATAATGAGAAAAAGTTTTAAAATCGTACTTGGACTTCTTTTTCTTGTTTTGGCAGCTGGTACATTATTCATTGTTTTTAACATTGGCCGCCTAAATTGTGCCTTATTTAATTTTTCCGTTATAGATATAATGTCATTGCTCACTTCCGTAATAATCGGTTTCGGACTAACTTATTTAATTTCTGTTTCATTTTCAAGGGAGAGCAAGAAAAATGAAATAATTGAAGAATCCTTAAAAGATATACGGGACGATTATTCTCACTTGATGCATGAATTTATGAGACACCGTAATTGTGAGGTAACAGAGAATTTTCGAAATTATGTTCTTATCGTTTTGAAGAATATAGACAGAGAAATTGCTATTTTAAAAAATCTGTGTATAGAAAGAACAAATATGAATAAACCTATAGGCCGTTTGATAAAAATAAGATTTGATTTTAGCTTTATCGCATCAGGTGATAATTTATCTACTGGCAATGTAATTTCTGATTCGTTTATAAAACAGTGTTCTGAAAAATATTATCTAACAAAACAATCCATATCACAATGTAAGTTAGAATTGTATAATGCTTAATCTAATCCCTTTTCCCCCAGCGGTGGCTGGGGATTTTTTTTGTTCCGCTACACTGACTCGCGGAGGGTGGCGGAATGCAAAAAGTGAACAATTCCAAAGACAAGCCTTATTACACTCAGCGGAACAACAGGCTCAAGCCTTACGGAGCGTGCAACGTCACTTCGGTGATCGCGGCGCTTCCGGCGGCGGGGTGGCGAACAAGCGGGACTTGCCCGAAATCATAAAATCTGTCAAAGCCGGAAGATTGCGGCGGACTTGCCACATTCCTTCTTATTCCGGCGCGGACAAAGGGCCTTCGCTTTCCGATGTTGACCTAGCCGAATTGAACGCGGCGCTGGCGGAACGCGGAATTGTTCGCCCATCGCCGAAAAAAGGAAATCTTGCAGACTGTATGCGAAAGACATACATATTTCGCCAAGTCAATTTATGGAATATGACAGTCTATCCTTGCTGCGGATTCAGCGAGCCGCCGATTCCGCTTTCAGAATGGAATTTGCAGAACCCCAGCGGAAAAGTTTGCGAAAACTGTCCGAAACTTTCGTATGACTGAGTAGACAGGTGTAAAGATTTCATTCAAATTTCATCTAGTATAATTTATCACTTTTTATTATAATTTTTTGTATCATTATTAGTTATAAATTATATTTACGTTCAGCCCATTCTCTTCTACAAACTGTGCGTGTGTTTTTCCGGACTTTTCAAATTGTTCTAAAAGTCTTTCCTTTTCCGGTTTGGTCAGTATTGCTTTCAATTTTTCACATCGGAAACCATTGTAATCTGATTAGGCAGATTTGTCTACGAGGTTAGAATTGACGAATACGTACAATTTCTTATGAAAACGGGTTATATGTTCATTTTTTATACAAAACCTGTTTTGAAGAAAAAAGTGCAGATAATTATTATACAGCTCTTCAGGGCAAAGAATGGACTGGCGGCCCGGTGTTTGATGATTATTACTGATAATCGGGGGAAGATATTTTCAGTGCGTGATGTAATGTCACGCACTGATTTCTTTTATTAATTGTATTACTTTTTGATGAAAATATTGGTATCAATCTCAGGATAGAATTTTTTTATAAATTGATTAATAAACTCTTTCTTCGAGATATCAGTTTGCAGGTCACAAAGATATTTATTATATGCATAGCCAATTGCATAGCCTAATTCTGCACTAATTTTTGAAGAAATACTATCTCTAGAAATACTTGGAAAAACATTGTTTGTATTTACATTGATATACCAGTGAAAAGGCATGAAAGAATCTAGCAAACTAGGAACTAAAATTCGATATTGACCAACACGAATATTATGAAATGCCAATGCGTTTTTTTCCATGGATTTTATTTGTCTATCAATAACCATATAAGTATAAAAATCTTCATTGTAAAAAACAGGCATTAGCTCTATATCACACATAAATGAATCAACATCATAATTTAATTTTTTTAGCAAATCACCTATCAATGAAACAAATTTTTTATATTGAGCTGTCCCTGCAATATAGGACAAATCTATCTTTTCGTATTCTTCAAACTCATTTAATAATTCAGAATCTTCTAATAAAATATTTATTGACTCTTCCGGATATTTCTCTAAGGTTTTGTCATAAGCCTCTTGAGCATCATCGTTATATTCAAAATAATTATCATAGTAATCTTCAGCATCAGACTCCAAAGGATAAATCTTTAAGATTTGTATTCTATCATTTGGTAATATAAAATGCCTAATGTCATAACTCTCATGCGTATTTTGTTGGTAATTATATAAATCTTCATCATCTAAAATAATATCAGGTAGATGTTCTGGATCATAAATATAATTATTCCGCAGTGAAAAAGGACATAACTTTTCAATAATTCGACAAGATTCTTTTCGCGCTATAGTTTTAAAACTGCATTGAACATTATTAAGGCATTTAGAAATATCTATACGATTTGTCATGTCAATATTTCTAATCGGAATTGTTTCTACAAGCTTTTTTCCTTCATAAATATTTATAGGAATGGGAATATTAAAAAACAACTCAGTAATATATTGAACAATAGATTTAGTAGAAGAAAAGATTTCATCAGAATAATTATTTACAAATGCTATAGAAGTTCCTGATTCAGAGTTCTTCTCATCAAAGGTTTTAATTTCAACATTTCGATCATCTTTATTAATACTAAAATCGTATGAAAGATTTATATCTTCAAAAGGAACTGTATGCACGTTTATTGTATTTGTTAATAAAAAGCAAGACAAAAATCCAATTCCATAATGGCTTATAGGATTAAAACTTGCACCAATATTTTTAAATGCTTCTGATGTATAATATGATTTGCCAATACACAAAAAGTAATTTTCTATTACCTTTTTAGTCATTCCAATTCCATTATCACAAATCGAAAGTTTATTTGAATCTATTAGAATTTTAATTTCAGGGCTATAGGTTATAGACTTCTTTTTACATAATTCTTGTTTTACTAAACATGCATCAATTGAGTTTTGCAACAATTCTCTTATTACAACAGTTTTATCAGAATATAAGTTTTCTCCCATAAGTAGATTTGTTATAGCAGCATAATCCATATTAAATTGTAGATTTACAGAAGAGAAATTATTGTGGTTTATTTTATCTAAAACAAAATTTAAAATATCTAGCGTATATTTTTTATCACCTTCAAACAACAGTATTTTTGCGAGTTTGATTTCTTGTTCTATATCTTCAAAGTATTTAGAAATTTGATGATAAACTTCTGGTTCATCACAATGACCGTAAAAATAAATTTGCCTTTCATTATTTATTTTTATAAAATTTGTTATTGGAAAATGTTTTCTCCATTCTTCATAACTAACGGACTCTAGTTTTAAATAATTAAACAAACACAAAGGTGTTCGTCTAGAGTCAAAATCTAAATAATCACTAAGCCTTAACAAGCAGGCAATAAAAAGAGGATTTACTCTTTCAGAGCCGTATTCTTCATCGGTTTGTAAATTACTTTCAATCCAACTACCATCTTCTCCATGAGCTCGTACAATAAGTGAAACAATTTTTTTAAAATTTACATCATTACTTGTATTAATTTTGAAGTAATCAATAGAAGCTTTCTCAAGAACAAATTTTTCTGACCGAATATGATGAGTTTTTCGTATTTCATCTTGTTTACTGATATCAAGAGCAGCTTCTGTTTCTGAAACACTCATACCGACATCATGAAAAATAGCAGAAATTAACATTATCGCTAATTCAGTATGTGAATATTCTTCGATATGACCTGGAAGTAATGAAACCATATAATCTGCAATTCTTAAGGAATGAGTAATGTCATGATTAGTATAATTTGAGAACATTGCAGGAATACGAGTAAGAATACTTGCTATATCACTCTCAATTCTTTTAAAACTAGAGCAATAATGTGTATTCTGTTTTTCGAATAAATATTTATATATTACGGTATCTGCAATTTGTTTTGAATCAGCATCCTTATTATACTTTATTAAATCTTCTATCATTTTATTAATCCTTTTCCCATAAATTTATATTTGTTGATAAATCATAACTTCTATCCAGTATTGTTCTGTAAAAGAAGTTTTTAATTTTATCTCTTTTAGATTGAGTGGAATAATTATTCCAATAATTTGGTGATATAAAAAAATTATCTGAATTTCTTAATATTGTATCTGATAAAAAGATCTTAAATTCATTAGTTTCAGGATTTTGAAAGCGATTAATAAATGCATGTAATTCTTTCTCCTGTTCTTTAAGATAAAAGAAATATAAATCCAATTTATTTTGTTCTGAAGGTAATATTTGTAACGAGCAAAAATAAGGATAATCCTTGGTTATATCTTGCTGATATAAAATATCTTCATATGCTCCTTGAACACAGAAAAATGTATTAACAAGTGCAGGAATAAACTCATTTATTTTTAAATGTATAACTTCAAAAGGTGTTTCAAATATTTTATTTTCATATAAAACATCAAAGGCTTCTTTTAGTTTTTCAATACGAAAGAATTCACAGAATGATTTATATTGCTCGATAACAGTGAAAGCTTGAAGTAATTCTTCATCTTGATTTTTAAACATAGAAGCTGTCATATTTTGCTGAATTTTATAACTCTTTCTATTTTCAAAATATTCTCTCACTATGGAACGATATAGTAAGAGAAAAAGTTGTTCATCATCAGTTTCTATAATTTGTTTTGATTCTATAGGCAAAAAAACTTGTGTATCATGTGGATTACAATATCCTTCAAATGCACTTGCATCATCAACATACACAGGCCTATCGATACAAGTAATTTTCCCATTCAGCTTAAGTTCTGCTTCTATTTTTAGATTAATGAGTTGGTTATTGTCTGCTATCTTTTTTAACAGTGCTTTCTGTATGGAATGAGATGAAATGGGATAATTGTTACATCCTGGACAAAGGCATTTAAAACGTCCAGTTTTCTTTAAATTCTTATACGCTATTCCTGTCAGAATATTTCTTTCTTTTTCACTTTTTAATTCAGATTCTGGAATATTATCGAAAATAGAGTAATTTCCAGAGGAATGAAGCGCGTTTATAAATTTATATAATTCTTCGAGTCTTTCCATCAGTGTTTTCTCATATCTTCAAATTTCTTGATTTTATCCTTATTATCCAAAGCAATAAAGAATTCCAGGCACAACTGATAAGTATCATCGTATAATTCTTCTTTTGCAGGCTCTGATAGTTTTGCAAAGAACTCTTGATATGATTTACTAGCTGGATCTATATTGTTATGACGAATATTAAAATTATTAAATGCGTATCTTAAGTTTTCAGATAACTTATCGCAAACTCCTTTAGCTTCTGCTTTTCTGCTTTCATAAAGATTTGCAAACTTTAGTAATATTTCTTTTTTACCTTCGATATCTCCAGAAAGAGAATGGTGATTATAAAATATAGTATTATAGGATAAATCATCATCTTCAATAATTTCAGCAGCAGTAATTGCTGTAGCATTTTTAGGAACATATGAAATTAAATCATCTTTCTTTAATTCCATATAGCATATTTTTTCAATTGAATTATGTATTTGTTGAACTATGAGATTACACACTCCCGAGAAATCAGAAGGAAGTTTTTTTTGTATATCTAAAATAATATTTTCTAGATATTCGCAAAATGTAACAAAATAATCTATGTCTACGGATGAATGGTATTGCGAAAAAGTAAAATCATTTGCACTGTCAAAATCATCTAAAGACAATGCATTATTTCTGAAAGAAACTAATGTAAACCAAGAATTAATAATATCATGCAAAGTAATAATTTTAGTATTTATAGAATTCTGAGGACGATATCTTATAGTTTGCTTGTAAAACAAAGTTTTTAATCTATCAAACTCAGTTGTCACATCAAATTGAGCATTTTGTAAAATATCAGCAAAACTTTTTCTCATAAATCTTCCTCTTTATATAAACATCTGCTGCAGCAGGGCTTTTTTGCGTTGCTGCCAGGTGGTTACTACATTTTGTTGGGTTTGGATTAATGAATCCATGCTTGAAAGACAGTCGGCGATTTTTTGTTGTCCATCAATAATAAGATTCTGATTTTCATAAGATCCTATTGTAACGGAAGGAATAAAATGATCATCGGCAATTGATTCAATTAATTTGATAACATTTTGTTTATCCCAAACAAAACTGAGCTGATATTTGGGTAAAATAATATTTCCAGTTAGCAATAAGTTAATCCATTGATTTAATGAATATTCTCCATAAAAAACTTTATTTTTCATATAATTAATTTCCTTTTTGCAGAAGTCTAGCTGTTCGATTAACGTATTGGCAGGGTGTTTATTGGTGCTATCGAAAAAAAAATGGGGTAATATCCCAAATATCCATAGAATGAGGGCATTCCTACACAATTCTTTTTATCATCCTATTCACGTCGTGCAACAATCCATAGCATTGCAACACATAGCTTGTTTTTCCACTCAAGTGATGCCACTGAAACAAAGGTTTGCCCACCATTTTATAATATCTTAAGTTTCTTTTATAGTCTTTTTGCGTTTTTTTCAGTAGAAGCATAGATGATAAAAAATAATTTACTCCTTTGTTTCAAAAACAATACTCAAATGTATTACAAAAAGTTCAATATTTTAAAACTAAAATATATTTTTATATTAGCACCCTTCTGTGCAATAATCCCTTAAACGGTAAAGTTTGTCAAGGAGGCTCTCGACAATTATATAATTTTTTTTGATGAAATAGTTGTTGATATTTTTTATTTGATTTTGTATATTGTATAGGAGATTAAACGAAGAAAAATGTTAAGCAAAATGTTAAGTTTTTTGCCCTTCAAAATGTAAATTAAAAAGTAAAGCGTCTAAATAACGCTAAAAACCCTTGATAAAATCAAAAAAAGCCAGTAATATATCCCTGATAAGCGTAAATATTCGCAGTTAATTATATAGATTGGGTTCAAATCTTAGATGGCCCAATTTTTGCCCGCGAATGCGGGCAAAAATATTTTAAATCACTTCCATTAGGACAAACGCCGCAAGGCGTATGGCCCAAAATCCAGCGATAAATTTCGCTGGATTTTTTTTAAAAGCGCGCTAAAATGGTAAGGCAACAAAGGAGCTGTTATGGGAAAAAGAAGCCAAGCCGCGATCGCAAACGAAAAGACAATCGCAAAGTTGATGTTCAAGCTTTTGCCGGTGCAAGTTTTGCTTTGCGCCATTGTCGTATTGAACGGAATCGTTTCCAGCCTCTTTGCCAGCAATTGCATTGACATAAAGGCGATGAGCGCCGTGGGCCTTTACGCTCCGATCCTAATGCTTTTGGGGTCGCTCAATTTGACGCTTGTAAGCGGCTCTACGATTTTGTGCGGCCAAATGATGGGCAGGAACGAAATCAGCAAAATGCGCGGAATCTTTTCGCTTGACTTGACGGCGACCTTTTTGATCGGCGCGGTTTTTTCGGCGGCTCTTTTTGTTTTGGGCCGTTTTGGCCTTGTCGGTTTCATCGCGCGGGAGCCTGATTTGCAGCCGGACTTTTCCATTTATTTGCTTGGGCAGGCCATCGGCGTGATTCCGTTCTTGCTGGGAAACCAATTCTCCTCTTTTCTTTCCTTGGAAAACAGAATGAAAAGAAATTTCTTTTCCAGCGTTTTGTATGTCGCCGTAAACTTGGCGCTGAACTACTTGTTCGTTAAAAAATACAGGATGGGAGTTTGGGGCCTTTCGCTGGCAACTTCGCTTGGAGCGTGGTTTTACTTTTTCGCGCAAGCGCAAGCCTTTATGACAAAAGACAGCCAATTTAAATTTTCGCTTAAAGGAGTTGGCGCGAAAGATTTGCTTCAAATCCTTAAGGTGGGATATCCAGGCGCTTTGTCAAACGGCTATCAAACGGTTCGCGGTTTGGTCGTGAACTATTTGCTTACGGCTTTTGTCGGAGCGGCGGGGCTTTCGGCTTTTTGCGCGGCCAACAGCCTTATGACTTTGGTTTGGTGCGTTCCCGCGGGAATGGTGGCCGTCTCTCGAATGGTTATGAGCGTCGGCCTTGGCGACGAAGACCGAATGACCGTGGGCGACGTCATGCGCGTAATGTTCAAGAAATTCTGTTTGGTAAACCTTTTGCTCGGCGTCGTCATAATCATTTTCGCAAAAGACTTGGCCTACCTGTTCTATAAAGACGTCAATTCCGAAGTGTACATGATGACGGTTTGGGGCTTTAGGCTTTTGCCCTTGACATTGGCTCCGGGGTCGATTTTGCAGCACTTTGTTTGTTACGGCCAAGCGTCCGGAAAAACTTTTCTTGTGCACGCGGCGTCGATTTTGGACGGAGTCGTTTTTGTGGCGGGCTTTACCGCTTTGCTGATTCCCGCTTTTGGAATGAGCAGCGTCTACATCGCGAACATTTTGAATGGAGTGTTTGTGCTTGTGTTCTTGGTGACTTACGCGATTTTCTGCAACAGGCGAGTTCTAAAAAGCGTAGAGGACCTTATGGTAATGCCGGACGCCTTTGGCGTTCCTGAAAGCGAGCGTTTGGACATGAGCGTAAAGTCGATGGAGGACGTCGTCACAGTTTCCAAGCAGACGCAGGACTTTTGCCTTGAGCGCGGCATAGACAGTCGCCGCGCTTTTTTGGCCGGCTTGTCCATGGAAGAGATGGCCGGAAACGTAATCGCGCACGGCTTTAACAAGGACAATAAAAAACACTCTTTGGAAATAAGGGTCGTTCACAAGGATGATTCCGTGATTCTTCGCGCGCGCGACGACTGCGTCTCTTTTGATCCGTTGGAAAGAGTCAAGACTTCCGACAAAAACGACTTGACAAAAAACGTCGGCCTAAAAATCGTCACCGGCCTTGCCAAGAGCGTTGAATGGCAAAGCATTTTTGGCATGAACGTTCTTACGATAAAGTTCTAGCGCGGAAATTGCCGGCAAGCCCAAGATGCCGGCCTCGCGCTTACTTGTAAAGCAAATAGGGCTTTCGGTCGCGCAAGAATTTTTCTACGTCTGGAAGCCAGGTTTCGCGAATTTCCTCTTCGCTCATGCCGCCGTCGATTTGCTCGATAAGCTTGTCGTTGCCCCAAAGCCGCGCGAGCCCGGCCTTTTGGTCAACCATGTTTTTGGCGCCGCCGAATTTCTTTGCAAAGGCGATGAAGTGTCTTAGCGTGAAAATGCCACCGTCAGCGTAAAGCGGCTCGCCCGTCAAGTCGAGTCCGTAGCAAGGCTTTCCTTCGTGCTTGGGATTTGTCGCCATTCCGGGGATGTCTCGCGGAGTGAAAACATATTGGCCAAAGGACTCGTCGGGATATCCGATTGCGCTAAAGGGCTCTTCCGTTCCGCGGCCTTCGCTCACGACCGTCGCCTCGAACAAGCACAAAAAGGGGTAAAAGCGGACCGCGCGATGGCTTGGCAAATTTGGCGACGGCGGGACGGGAAGAACATAGCGCGTGGTCCGCGTGTAGTTTTTTACGGGAATCACAGTCAGCTTGCATTTCGCTCCGCCTTCAAGCCATTCCTGTCCGTTAATCATGCGCGCAAGCTCGCCCGCCGTCATTCCGTAGATTGCAGGAATCGGGTCAAGGCTTACGTAAGACTTGTAGCGCTCGTCGCGGATTGGGCCCGCCACGCAGTCGATGTTGGGGTTTGGCCTGTCAAAAATCACAAGCGGAATGTCGTTTTGCGCGCATGCTTCCATGATGTAATGCATCGCGCTTATGTATGTGTAAAAGCGAGCGCCCACGTCCTGTATGTCGTAGACAAAAACGTCAACGTCCGCCAAAAGCTCGGGCGAGGGCCTCAGGCTTTTTCCGTAAATCGAATAAATCGGAACGCCGGTTTTTGGGTCAACGTCGTTGGCGATTGTCTCACCGGCCTCGCCCTTTCCCCTAAAGCCGTGCTCGGGCGCGAAGACTTTGACCACGTTGATTTTTTTTGAAAGCAAAAAGTCCAAGTCGTGGACTGCGCCGCCGTCCGCGTCAACGATAATCGAGGTTGCGTTTGCTGCAAGAGCGACGCGCTTGTTTTTTAAAAGCTTTTTGTATTTGTCAAAGCGCGCGGCTCCGACAATGACTTTTTCTTGCGCGAAGAGTGAAGCGCAAGAGAGCGCCAAAAGCGCGGCGCAAATTATGGTCTTGCAAATGTTCCGCTTAAAAATCATTTTAGCATTTCCTTAATCTTTTCAATTTCGTCAGCGTCGCGCGTTGGGTCAAGAAGCGCCGCCGCCTCTTTGGCCAAGCGCGCGGCTTGGTTGGAGCCGTCGGTTTTGGCGCGGCGGACAAAGACTTCCAAAATTGAGTAGGCGGCGCGGACAATTGGATGCGCGTTGTTCGTCACAGGCTCTCCGCTTTTAAGCCGTTCCGCTTCCACAAGACGGAACTTGTCGCGGACCATGTCGGCCAAAAGCGAAAGCCTGGCGCTTTTTTTGTCGCTTCCGTTCCCAATTCCCTCGTAAAGCAGGGCCGGAAGAAACCCGGGAGCCGCCGCAGTAAAATACGAGCCTTCAAATTCGTAGGCGTTCTCTTCTCGGTAGGGCGTGTTGCGCTTGCTGGTAAAGTAGGCGAGAGCGAGCTTTTCTTCCGGGTCAAGCATGACAAGCGTTCCTGTCCAGCCGTTGTGGCCGACTGTGGCGCGGCTCGCGCTTTGGCTAAAGTTCCACGAGCGGCGGTCGTCGCCTTGATGGTACCAGCCGATTGCCCAGTTGGCGCGGTCCCTGTCTTGCGGCGAAAAGAAGGTGTCCAAAACGTCCTTGTCAAAAAATTTGTTCTGGCCGTAGCCGCCGTAAAAAAGAGTTGACAAAAGTTTTAGCGCGTCGCTTGCCGTGGTGAAAAGCCCCGCGTGGCCTGACACGCCCGCCATTGAATAGTAGGCCGTCTCGTCATGGACTTCTCCTTGGATTGTGTCGCTCCGACCGGCAAAGTCAAGCAAGGTTCCGCCGCGAGTGTTTCCGCGAAGCTCGGTGGCCGCGCAGTCGCTTTTTGAAAATCCGTTTTGGAGCGGATTGAAAGCCGTTCGCTTTAATCCCAGCGGCTCCCAAAAATTTTTTTTGCAAAAGTCGTCAAGCTTTTCGCCTGTAATCTGTTCCACCACAAAGCCCAAAATCATGTAGTCGGCGTCGGAATACAAAACGCGCTTTCCCGGCTCGTAAAGAAGCGGCGTCTTGCAAATGGCCTCAAAGGTTTTTTCGCGCGTCTCTTGGTCGGCGCCGCATCCCGCGTAAAGCTTGTTCTTTGGAGTTTGGTTTTCTTTTTCGCGGCCTTGCGTCGTTGAGTTGAAGTTTTTGTTGTAGTAGGCGGGGCCCGCCGGAAAGCCCGCCGTGTGGCAGGCCACGTCGCGCACTGTGAGGGCGGCCTTCCATTTTTTGTTTTGGCCGAGCGAGGCGCCGCTACCGTTTTTGTATTTTATGTTGATTGTTTTTTTGAAAAAGTCGTCGCCAAGAACGTCGGCGATTTTTGTGTCGAGTGAAAGTTTATTTTGCGAGACCAAAAATTCTATTGCCATGTTGGCGGCGAGCGCTTTTGTGCAGGAGGCGATGTCGAACATCGTGTCGTCCGTGATTTTTTCGCGCTCGTTTTGCGGGAGCGGATTTCCGTCCGTGTCGTAGGAATTTATGAAGCCCCAAGAATTTTTGTAAAGAATGCGTCCGTTTTTTGCCACGGCAAGCTGCGCGCAAGGAAAGCCGTGCTCTATGTCGGACTGGATGATTTGTGAGACAAGATCGAGCGCGTCGGGGTCTATCGCGCTTTGCCCGCCGACTTCTTCCAGCAACACAGGGTAGGGAACGTAAACCTTGACCTTGCCGGAATCGCTCACTGACGAAGAAACATCGCCAGAACCAGGATTGCTCACTGACCGAGAAGCGGCGGCCCTCGCGCGAATGTCAGCCGCTTGCAAAATGTTTTTTCCGTTGCGCGCGATTTTTGAAATGTCAATCTTGTATGAGCGGCCGCCGACAAGCGCGGAAGTGTCAACGCGCTCTTGGTTTACAAAAAGCGAAAAGGCCGCGACGTCCCTTCCGACTTGGACAAAAAGATAGCCCTGGCCTTCAAAAAAATCAAAGGCGTACAAGCTGTTGGGCGCGAGCGTGTCCTCAACTTCGCCAAATCGGTCGGGAAACGAAAGTTCCGCCTGCCACTGCGCGTCCTCAGGGAGCGCGCTTTCTTCTATCTTAAAAAGCGGCTCTTTGCTTGTCGCTTTTTGCGCGAATGAGTTTTGCGTTTGCGCGAACATCAATGCCGCCGCAAGCGCGAGGGCTAGGCCTGCGAGTTTTTTTGCTTTGCGTTCTTTTTTTGTAATAAACATCATTCTGCTATTTTAACAAAGCGCGGCGGTTTTTGCTAGCGGAATTGCGGCGCTTGGCAAAGAATGCGCTTGACAAATATTCTTCCTTCCCTTTAGTTGAAAAAAATTCCTATTTGATGTAATATCCTAAAAAGACCTTGGCTTTTCTTATAAGTTGATGAACAAAAAATATAAACCGACAAAAAATCTTCTTTTTCTAACCTTGTTGAGTTTGCTTTGCGCGACGCTGAATGTCATTGCTTCCATTGCGGCCGGCGAAACGCATTTCCCGCTTTATATGGACAGTTTTGCAACTATTGCAATTGCGGCGCTTGGCGGACTTGCGCCGTCGATTGTGGTCGCGATTCTTACAAACGGCTCGCTTTTTTTGCTTGGACGGCTCAAGTTGATTTTTATGCTTTGCCAGTTGATGACGGCTGTTGGCTCTTGGGCGGTTTTTAAGCTTGCGCGAAAGAGAGACGAAGAAAAACTTTCGCTTGACTTTTTTATGCTTGCAGGAATTTTAAGCGCGTGCACCAATGGCTTTTTTGGCTCGCTTTTTGCGGCTTACTATCATTACAACCTTACTGCGATTGAGCAGGGAATTTTCTTTGTCACGAAAAATGTTATTGCGGCAAACCTTACGGGCGGTTTTTTGCTAAACCTTGTTGACAAGGCGATCGCGTCTTTTATCGCATACGGGATGTACTTGTTCGTAAGAACGTCCGACCGCCGTTTGCCAGCGGAGACGCCCAGATTAAAAATCAAGCCTGAATATATATATTTGATGATTTCTTTTTTTGTATTGTGCGTGTCGTTTGCGTTCAAAAAAAATGCGGACGATAAATTCTCTAGGTTGTACGAAAAGGCTGTGATGGATGCGCGGCATGAGGAAATACAAGAAATTCATGCGCAAGAAAGATTCATAAACAAGGGATTTGATTCAGTTTTGTACGCGTCATTTTTGCTTGCGGCGATTTCAGGTTTTATAATGCATGTAAAATTAAGCAGGCAGAAAAACCAGATTCAAATAATCAAGGCTCGCGATGAAACTCAAAAAGAATTTTCGCGAGATTTACATGACGGAATCATTCAGTCGCTTTCAGTTTTAAGAATCTGCCTCTCGCAAAACGAAAGCGGCAGGGCGCTTTTGATTGCGGATGAGGCTGTTAAAGAGGCCCGCGAACTTTTGGGACTTTCGAGGCTTGATTTGTCTTTCGATTTTAAGACGATTGTCAGACAATGCGCGAAGGTTTTTGAAGAGACTTATAAAATTAAGCCTAATGTTTATGAAGCGAGCGAGTTTGCGGACGGTTTTTCTTACGCCGCAAAGTATGAGATGCTGAAAATTCTGCAGGAGGCGTTGCGGAATGCGGCAAAACACAGCGGGGCGACGGAAATAGAAATCAGGATGATTGACACGACGGACAATTTTATCTTTTCTGTGACCGACAATGGTTGCGGTTTTGCGGATAAGACGGCGGATGAAAAGATGGCGGGCGAAGAGTCGCAAAATTCCGCAACTCACGCTGGATTGAAGATTATGGAAGAAAGGGCGGCGGCATTAGGCGGAAAACTTAATGTAAAATCTGATCAAAACGGCGCAAGCGTAAGACTGATAATTCCGATAAAAAAATAGGGGCTGAAAAATGAAAGTGCTTTTTATTGATGACCACAATATGTTGCGTGAAAGTCTTTCTCTTGCCTTGCAAAACCAAATCATGGATTTTGAGTTTTTGCAGGCCTCCAGCGGCAAAGAGGCAGAAGCCGCGCTTCTAAAAAACGCTGACTGTTCTCTTCTTCTTTTGGACTTGCGGATTGGAAACGAAAACGGACTTTCGCTTTTGGCGGGTTTGCGGAAAATTCGGAGCGACATACGGACTCTTGTTTGCACGGCGTTTTGCGAGCCGCTGGTTGTTGAAAATGCTATGAAAATGAATATTCAAGGGTTCATTTCAAAAACTTCTGATCTTTCTGAAATTGCAACAGCCTTAAGAACGGTCGCGCAAGGCAAGGAGTATTTTTGCGCGGAAGTTGTTTCTGTGATGAAGGCAAATTATGCTAAAATAGGACCGGACTGGCCGACAGTTCCGACCGCACGACAGAACTGTTCGCAAAGTATAAAACGCTTTCAAAAAAAGAGCGCGAAATTTTTGAACTGCTTTCAAAAAAAGTTGATCCGGCTGATATTGCCGCTAAGTTAGGAAAGTCCATAAAAACTGTGGAAAACCAGCGAACGGCAATTTATGCAAAGATGAATATTCATGACAGACTTGAAATCGTTGAAGCCGGGAAGATTTTGGGCGTTTCAGAAATCTAACCCGGCTTTTTAAGAGTTACTTTAACTTGTCAAATTTCTTTTGGAAGAAGTCTGCTTCCGCGCTTGCTCCGCTTGAATTTAACTTCATGATTCCAAATTCCAGTTTTTCTTTGATCGCATTGTATAAGGCTTTTTGATCCGGAGTCTTAAATCTTGGCAGTGAAGAAATTTGCGTAAAAAGATTTTGAATCTGGTTTTGCAAGCCTTCGCTTGTAGTTTCAAATTTAAGGTTTATAATTTCTTCTGTTTTCGCTTTGTTTTCTTTTTTCTGATTCAGCACAGACTTCATTTCGTCGCCAGCGGAAGAAAAGACAGAGCCAAACATGCTTCCCAATCCGCCCATTCCGCCGCCAGATTCTTGAACGCTTGAATTTCCGTCGGAGCTTTCTGGATTGGAAGATCCGCCTCCATTTTTAGAATTTTCATATGCCAATTTGCATGCTTTGCTGCAAAAGTTGCGCTTTCCAGCAAGCCTTGCGATGCCTCCGATTGCTTTTATGCCGATTCCAAGTCCCATTGCGTCCGCAAAAGCGTTTCCAGCGTCTCTATCCGCTGAAAACATCGGTTTATAGCTTCTTCCGCACCAATCACAAGTTTTGTAAGCCATATTAAAGAGCCTCCTTATATTATGTATTTGCATTTTACTGTTTTGTCTTTTTTATGTATTGAACTTTGTAACTCAAAATTTTTGGGAATTTTTCTCAAAAATTGATGAGGCCAATTTGTCAATAAAGAGGACGCGATATTGCTTTGCATGCCGTTCCTTTAGTTGAAAAAAAATCCCATTTGCTTTATCATCGTTCAGAATGAACTACAACGACTCATCGATAAAAATATTTTTCAGCTACTACAAGCCGCACATCGCGATTTTCGCGGCGGACATGGTTTGCGCTTTTTTCATCGCGGCCATAAACGTAAGCTTTCCGATTTTGACCCGCTATCTTTTAAACACCTTGATTCCGCAAGGCGCCTTTAAGCTTTTTTATTGCTTCATGGCCGCCGCCCTTGGAATGTATGTCTTGCGCTGGGTCTTTGTTTGGTTCGTAAACTATTGGGGCCACTACTTTGGCGTCAAGGTTGAGACCGACATGAGGCGCGACGTCTTTGCAAAGCTTCAGGAGCAGAGCTTTTCGTTTTTTGACACGCATCTCACCGGCCACCTTATGAGCCGCGCCACAAGCGACCTTTTTGAAATCACCGAGCTTGCGCACCATGGGCCTGAGGACGTGATGGTTTCGCTCCTCACTCTTGTCGGAAGCTTTGTCCTTCTTTTGAGAATTCGCTGGGAGCTTGCGATAGTCGTCTTTGTCTTTTTGCTCGCGACGATTTTCATCACGGCGGTCAACCGCAGGCGCCTTTCCGACTCTTCGCGCGTTGTAAAAGAAAAAACTTCGTCGATAAACGCGGCCTTGGAAAACTCGCTTACAGGAATCAGGGTGACGCAGAGCTTTACGGCGGAAGATTTGGAAATCCAAAAATTCAAGCAAAGCAACGAGCGCTACAAGGAAAGCAAAAAAGTTTTTTACAAGGCCATGTCAACCTTCCACGCCAACGTTGAATTTTTAATCGCGCTTCTTTCTGTCCTTGTCATCGCGCTTGGCGGCTATTTTATAATGAAGGGAAAGATGACGCTTCCTGACTTGATCGCGGCCAATCTTTTTGTGGCGGCCTTTAGCGCTCCGATTGGAAAGCTGATTTTCTTTGTGGAACAGTACACTACCGGCATGGCGGGCTTTAGGCGCTTTTTGGAAATCATGCGCATGGACACTTCGATAAAAGAAGAGCCAGACGCGGTGGAACTTTTGAGCGCCCGCGGAAACATTTCGTTTAAAGACGTATGCTTTTCCTACAACAAAAACGTCAGCGTCTTGGAAAACGTCAATTTGGAAATCAAGGCCGGAGAGCATTTCGCGCTTGTCGGAGAAAGCGGCGGCGGAAAGACTACGATTTGCAATTTGCTTCCGCGCTTTTACGAAGCCACAAGCGGAAGCGTTTTGCTTGACGGAATCGACATAAAGAAAATAAAGCTTCAAAGCTTGCGAAAGCAAATCGGCCTTGTGCAGCAGGACGTTTTTTTGTTCGCCGGAACTGTCCGCGAGAACATCGCCTACGGAAACCCAAACGCGACCGAGGACGAAATAATCCTTGCCGCAAAAAGAGCGGAAATCCACGACGACATTCTAAAAATGCCCGACGGCTACGACACGCTTGTGGGCGAGCGCGGCCTTAAGCTTTCTGGCGGACAAAAACAGCGAGTCTCAATCGCTCGCTGCTTCCTAAAAAATCCGCCGATACTGATTCTTGACGAAGCGACAAGCGCGCTTGACTCCGCGACCGAAATGAAAATCCAAAAAGCCTTTGACGAGCTTTCAAAAGGCCGCACCACGCTTGTAATCGCGCACAGGCTTTCCACAATAAAAAACGCGGACAGCATCGCCGTCGTCGACGGAAAGGGCATCGTCGAATGCGGAAGCCACGACGAGCTTTTAGCGCTTGGCAAAAAGTACGCCGCGCTTTGGAAAACGCAGGCGGCCGTTAGATGACGCGGCTTGACCTTTTGCCAAACGGCTATAAAATTTTCCAAGACCCCGCCGCCTTTTGCTTTGGAGCGGACGCGCGGCTTTTGTGCGCCTTTTCAAAAATTAAAAAAGGACAAAGCGTCATCGACCTTGGAACGGGGAACGGAATCATTCCGCTTTTGATGCAAAAAAAATCTTTGGCCTTGCGCTCAAGCCACACTGCCGGCCCTTGCCGTTTTACAGGGCTCGAAATCCAAGAGGCCGCCGTCCGCCTTGCAAAAAAAAGCGTCGCGCAAAACGGCTTGGAAGGCGACATACAAATTGTTCATGGCGACATCAGGCATGTTGACGACCTCTTCCAGCCGCAATCCTTTGACGTTGTCGTTTGCAACCCGCCTTACATGAAAGTCCAAGGCTCCACCCAAAACGAGTCGGAAGCCAAGCGAATCGCGCGCCACGAAATTATGTGCGGACTAAAAGACGTCGCGGCGGCGGCCGCCTTTTTGGTTAAGGAAAACGGTTCCTTCTTTATGGTTCACAGGCCGCGCCGCTTGCAAGAAATTTTTGAGGCCTTTGCCGCCTGTAAATTGACGGCCTGCCGCGCGCGGCTGGTCTATCCCGCCGCGGACAAAGCGCCCGAAATGGTTTTGCTGGAAGCGCGCAAAAACCGCGCCAAAGAGTTGAAGTTTGAGCCGCCTTTAATTATGTACGAGGGGCGCGACTATACAAAAGAATTTTTGGATTATCTTTTGGACTAGTTTTTGTCCAAGTCCAAAACGTATTTTCCGCGGCTGACTTTTTTGAATCCGATTTTGTACATGTAGGCCTCGTGGTTTTTGGAACTGCTTTCCAAAATCGCTTTTTTGCAAAAGCCGCGCCGTCCGATTTCGTTGAATAGGAAAAGGCCGGCGGAATTGTCGCGGTAGGCGGGTGTTGTATAGTCAAGCGCGACAAAGAAATTTTTTTGACCGTCGATTTTTCCGGCCGTTATTCCTGTGGCCACGTCTCCGTTCATCAAAATAAAAACATCGTCGTCGTCGGACAAGCCCTTGAAGTCGGGAAAGAAATTCAAAATGTCATCGTTGTATTTTTGAACAAGGTATTTTGGCAGGCCAGCCGCTCCCTTGGACTGCGTCAGGCAATAGTTTTTTTCAACGCGGAACAGTTGGACGGTTTTTACAACATTCACCGCGATTAAAAACGCGTTGAGCGCTGCGACTGGATAAGCCTTGACGGCGATCGCGTAACAAAGCGCGATGGCGCTTCCCAAAACGTTCACGACTCTAAGGCGCAAAACTGACGTCATCATCATCGAAATGACGACCAAGGCCGATCCGATGTATCCGATTATTTCAAGCAAGATTCTTGTTTCCATAACATTCTCCAAAAAAATTACGTCCGTTCGTTCTTTAGGCAAGAGGAACAGCCGACAATCATCACGTGTTTTTTTCCTTGCGTCTTGTTAAAGAGGCGGGCCACCAAGTGTCCGTCTGGCCCAACGGATTTTCCGCACACAGGGCAAAGGCGCTTGACTCCGCTCTCGCAAACTGGATAGCAGTGCGGGCAGCCGGAAATCACGCAGCGTTGGTCGGGAACGTTCATCGGCCTAAAAACTTTGCTGTAGATCTTTTGGCCTTTTTGCAAGCCGGAGCCGCACATAGGGCAGTTGACTAGCGCCGGTTTTTGCTTTTGCGCTTCGTCCGTTTTTGAGCCAGCCTTCCGTTTTGAAAAGGCAAAGTACGAAAGCGCCGCGATGAGGATTGCGATTCCGGCTAACAAAAAAATAAATTCCATTGAATTGATTTTAGCGCGCTGTTTTGCGCAAAGCAAGCCTTGCCGCAGGACCAAAATCAAGACCAGTCGCAAGACCAAAATGGCGGCAGTTAGTGGACGCTAATCTTTTTTTATGTTATATTTAAAAACATGGAACAGTATCGTGTTACAGGAATGTCTTGCGCCGCCTGCGCCGCTCGCGTGGAGAAGGCCGTAAAAAAAGTCGAGGGCGTCTCTTCGTGCGCCGTGAACCTTTTGACAAATTCCATGGGCGTGGAAGGAACGGCCGATTCCCAAAAAGTGGTGGAGGCTGTCGTCGCGGCGGGCTACGGGGCGGAATTGAAGCGCTCCGGCGGAACGGCTTCCGCCCCCAGCGGAATGGCCGCAAGCCCAAAAAGCGCCGCGCGGGAATCTGACGAGCTTTCCGACGCGCAAAGCCCAGCGCTCATAAAGCGCCTTTGTTTTTCGCTCGCGTTTTTGCTTCCGTTAATGTATCTTTCTATGGGCCGCGCGATGCTGGGCTTTCCGCTCCCAAAATTCTTAGAGCAAAACCCGCTTGCGATAGGGCTTGCGCAAATGCTTTTGTCCGCGGCCGTTCTTGTCATAAACCAAAAATTTTTTACCGGCGGAATCGGCTCGCTTTTTCGCGGCGGCTCCAATATGGACAGCCTTGTCGCGCTCGGAAGCGGAGCCAGCTTTGTTTACAGCGCCGCCGTTTTGTTCAAGATGACCGCCGTGGCCGCAAGCCCGCATTCGGCGCTTGGCGGACAAGCGGCCCATGAGCTTTTGCATGACCTTTACTTTGAAGGCGCCGCGATGATTCTTGCCTTGATAACGGTCGGAAAGCTGCTGGAAGCCCGTTCCAAAGGAAAGACTACAAACGCGCTGAAGGCCTTGATGAAGCTTTCGCCAAAAGTCGCGACGCTTGTTAAGGACGGAAAAGAGCTTGTCGTTCCAATAGAAGAAGTCAATGCCGGAGACGTTTTTGTAGTCCGCCCCGGCCAAAGCCTTCCTGTTGACGGAATTGTTTTGGAAGGAAGCGGAGCGGTTGACGAGTCTGCCTTGACAGGCGAAAGCCTTGCGGTTGACAAAAAGGCGGGCGACAAAGTCACTGGCGGAACCTTGAACCAAGCGGGCTTTTTAAAGTGCCGGGCGACTAGGGTAGGCCAGGACACTACGATAAGCCAAATAATAAAAATGGTCGAAGGCGCGGCGGCGACAAAGGCTCCGGCGCAAAAAATCGCCGACAAAGTTTCGGGCGTGTTTGTGCCTGCGGTAATCGCGATTGCGGCGGCGACCCTTTTTGCGTGGCTTTTTGCGGGAAAAGATTTTGGATTCGCGCTCGCCCGCGCGATTAGCGTTTTGGTCATAAGCTGCCCTTGCGCGCTGGGCTTGGCCACGCCGGTCGCGATTATGGTGGCGAGCGGAGTCGCGGCAAAAAACGGAATCCTCTTTAAGACCGCCGCCGCTTTGGAAGAGGCCGGAAAGATAAAAGTCGCCGCTTTGGACAAGACCGGAACGATAACCCAAGGACATCCGCGCGTGACCGACATCTTTTGCGCCCAAGGCGTTGGCGAGCGCGAATTGCTTGAGGCTGCGCTTGACGTTGAGCAAAACAGCGAGCATCCTCTTTCTAAGGCTATTCTTGAGCGCGCAAAGGAATCGGGCCTAGCCGCGCGGCCTGTCACAAACTTTATGGCGCTGGCCGGCCATGGCGTAAAGGCGCTTTCGTCTGACGGCCAAGAATTGCTTGCCGGAAGCGTCGTTTTTGTGACGGAACTTTTGCAAGACCAAAATTCCGCCGCGAACGAAAATTGCGCGCAAGACCAAAAAGGCGGCGCGGCAAATTTTGGGCAGCCGGAAATTTCCGCCGCGACAAAGGCCGCCCAAGAATTTTCTGCGCAAGGAAAAACGCCGCTTGCCTTCGCGCGCGGAAAAAAGCTTCTTGGCGTAATCGCGGTTTCCGACACCATAAAAGAAGACTCGGCCGCGGCTATCGGCCAGCTCCGCTCGCTTGGAATTAAAACCGTCATGCTTACAGGCGACAACCAAAAGACCGCCGACTATCTGGCGCGTTTGGCCGGCGTTGACCAAACGCTCGCGGGCCTCCTTCCCGGCCAAAAGGCGGCGGCGATTGAAAGTCTAAAAAAAGAAGGCAAGGTCGCGATGGTTGGCGACGGAATAAACGACGCGGTCGCCCTTACCGCCGCCGATGTTGGAATCGCGATCGGCGCCGGAACGGACGTCGCGATTGACGCGGCGGACATTGTTCTTGCAAAAAATTCTTTGGCCGGCGTCGCCACTGCAATCCGCCTAAGCCGCGCCGCCTTGCGCAACATAAAGCAAAATTTGTTCTGGGCCTTTTTTTACAACGCGCTTGGAATCCCTTTGGCGGCCGGCGCTTGGATTTGGCTTTTGGGCTGGAAGCTTAACCCGATGTTCGGCGCGGCGGCGATGAGCCTTTCGAGCTTTTGCGTCGTCACAAACGCGCTGCGCCTTAACTTTTTTAGAGCAAGCAATAACGCTGGCAAGGCTAAAGCTGCCGGCAAGGAGAAAAATATGAAGAAGACAATCAAAATCGAAGGCTTGATGTGCAGCCATTGCGACGCGCGCGTCAAGAAGGCGCTGGAAGCCGTTCCCGGAGTCGCTTCGGCAAACGCCGACCACGAAAAAGGCCAGGCTGTCGTCGAGCTTTCCGCCGACGTTGCAGACGACGCGCTCAAAGCCGCCGTAGAGGCGCAAGACTACAAAGTTTTGGGCATTGATTAAGTTCCAAAAAAATATGAAAGTAGAACTCAAAAAAATCACGCAAGAAAACAAGGCGGACTTTGTCGCGCTCTGCAATTCCGTTGACAGAAAATATTTGTCCGACCGCCTTCCGCATCCCTACACGGAAAAAGACGCGGATTGGTGGATAGACATGCTTTCAAAAAACGACGGAAAAGAAGGCGTGTGGCGCGCGGTTTACGCCGACGGAAAATTGGTCGGACAAATTTCCGTCGAAAAAGACCAAAAGTATCGGGGCGACGCGGAGATCGGATATTTTCTTGCGACGGATTTTTGGTCCAAGGGAATCATGACGGAGGCCGCACGCTTAATCTGCCGCCTTGCCTTTGAACAGCTGGACATAATCCGAATCACAGGCCTCTACTGCGAGCCAAACGCCGCCTCCGGCCGCGTTATGGAAAAGGCTGGCTTTAAGCGCGAAGGAAAAAAGTTGAACGGCTTTGTAAAGGACGGCGCTGTTTACAACCTTTGCGTTATGGGATTGTTGAAGGGGGAATATTCCTAAGACAGACGACTAAATCATTTGCAAAATTGCGTCAAGATTGTCGCCTATTTTTGCAAGCGTTTCTTTTTTTAAGCGAGCGCGAATTTTTTCTTTGCGCTCCGCTTCTTTTTTGTCGTCTTTTGACTGGGCGACTTTTTTGTTTGAATCCTTTTCTTCGTAATTATTGAACAAATCAATTACGGAAACATTTAGAGCTTCAGCAATACGTTCAATTGTGGAAAGTTTTGGAATGTTTTTGTAAGTTTCCATAAGGCCTATGTAACTGGCTGATGTTCCGCAAAAAATAGAAAGCCTCAGCTGTGATATTCCTTTTTCTTGTCTAATTCTTCTAATGTTGTCAACAACAGTCTTTTCGAGTTTTGAAGGTTCGTTTTCCATAACTATCAATTTTGATATTATTTTAACATTTAATACTTGTCTTTTTGATAGGTTATTGGTATAGTGTAAATGATAGTAAAATAATTTTATCAATTTTGGTATGAAGCGAATTTTGAGGATTAATTGAAATGATGAATTACCTAATAGTAGGTTCCGGCCTTTATGGAGCCGTTTTTGCATATCTTGCCACAAAAATAGGAAAAAAATGTCTTGTAATAGAAAAACGTCACGAACTTGGCGGCAATATTCGATGTGATAATATTGACGGAATCAATGTCCACACTTACGGCGCGCACATTTTCCACACATCAAACAAAAAAGTTTGGGACTTTGTAAATCAATTCGCGCAGTTCAACCGATACACAAATTCTCCTGTCGCAAAATATCACGGAAAGCTCTACAACCTTCCGTTCAACATGAACACTTTTTACGCGATGTGGGGAGTCACCACGCCGCAAGAAGCTCTTGCAAAAATCGAGGAGCAAAAAAGACAAAGCGGAATCATCGAGCCAAAGAACCTTGAGGAGCAGGCAATTTCTTTGGTCGGCCGTGACATATATGAAATCCTTGTGAAAGAGTACACAGAAAAGCAATGGGGGCGGAAATGCACCGAGCTTCCCCCCTTTATAATAAAACGACTTCCGGTGCGCTTCACTTTTGACAACAACTATTTCAACGATTCTTACCAGGGCATTCCGATTGGCGGCTACAACAAATTGATTGAAGGCTTGCTTTCTGGAATTGAGGCCGTCGCAGACACCGATTTCTTTTCTGACCGTAGCAAATGGGAATCCGCCGCGGATAAAATCGTCTTTACCGGAAAGGTTGACGAGTTCTTCGATTACAAATTTGGAAAGCTTGAATACCGCACTGTGCGTTTTGAAACAGAAGAACTTGACGTTCAGAACTATCAGGGAAACGCGGTTGTCAATTATACGAGCCACGAAGAGCCTTTCACGAGAATAATCGAGCACAAGCATTTTGAGCCGGAAAATCAGTCTTATTCCCAGAATAAAACCATAATTTCAAGAGAATACTCGTCTGAATGGCATGACGGAACGGAACCGTTTTATCCGATTAATGACGAGAAAAATTCCGAGCTTTACAAAAAATACGCAGAGCTTGCAACGCACGAAGCAAATTTGATTTTTGGCGGAAGGCTTGCGGAATACAAGTATTACGACATGGACGACGTTATTGAAAAAGCAATGAAAGATTTTAAGGCAATCGAGGGGACGGAATGAAAATGAGCGAAAAATTATATGTTGTTCTTCCTGCTTACAACGAGGAAGAAAACATTGAGAGCGTCGTAAAGTCATGGCATACGGTTCTATACGGTAAAAACGAAGACAGCAGAATCGTAATTGCGGACAGCGGAAGCAAGGACAGAACGCATGAAATTCTGGAAAACTTGAAGAGAAAGTGTCCAAAGCTTGAGGTTTTGAGCGACACGGGAAGATATCACGGAGAGAAAGTGATCGCCTTGTATGACTACGCGATAAAGAACGGAGCGGCATGGATTTTCCAGACGGACAGCGACGGACAGACGAATCCCGATGAGTTCGCCGCCTTTTGGGAAATGCGCAAAGACTTTGACGGAATCTTTGGCGAGCGTCCCGTTCGCGGAGACGGAAAGCAGAGAGCGTTTGTTGAAAAAGTCGTCTGTTTTTTGCTTAAATTATATTTCGGCGTAAAAGTTCCGGATGCCAATGCTCCATTCCGCCTTATGAAGGCCGATGTAGTCGCAAAGTACCTTCCTCGATTGGACAAGAATTACAACCTTCCTAACATAATGATGACGACTTATTTTGCGTTTTACGGCGAAAAGCTTGCGTTCAAACAAATTTCTTTCAAGCCTCGCCAAGGCGGAGTCAATTCAATAAACATTCCGAGAATCATAAAAATCGGATGGAAGGCTTTAGGTGACTTCAAAAAACTCAAAAAAGGAATGAAAAAATGACAGCAATAGAATTGCTCAAAAGATACAAGAGTTTCATTGCTTACGCTTTTTTCGGAGTTTGCACCACGCTTGTGAATCTTTTGAGCTACCATTTGTTCTATGTTGCGCTTGGCGTTCCGAATGTTCCTTCGACATTGATAGCGTGGCTTCTTGCGGTCTTGTTTGCGTACGTTACAAATAAACTTTGGGTGTTTGACAGCAAATCTTGGGCTTTTACCGTTGTAATTCCTGAGTTAATAAAATTTCTTGTTTGCCGCATTGCCATAGGAGTTCTTGATGTTGGAATTATGTGGTTTGCGGTTGACAAAATGCAATGGAATGCCATGGCATGGAAGCTGATAAGTAATGTCATTGTGATTGTGCTGAATTATGTTGCAAGCAAACTTGTGATTTTTGTTAAGAAAGAAAAATAGGAGAAATAAAGATGATAAGAGAAAGAAAAGATAATTTTTCATTCTTTGTAGCTATTTTGTATTTCGCATTATCGGTTTTTCTATGTACACCGGTTGTTCAAAACGTACTTTTATTGTTCGGTGGAAAAATATTAGGAAGAGCTCTAAATTTCCCATATGCCTGGAAATTGAGAATGTTTAGACTAAGTTTTATTTTTTGTTTGCTTGGAATTTATACGTCATTTAAGTTGTTTAAGGTTTCAAGCAAAACTTACCATTTTGGTAGTTCAAGATTTTCTTATGCATTTGTTTTCTTAGTGTTGCTGCTAATTGCTTTTTCTGCAAGTAGTTTGTTTTATCTTTTTCCTCTTGGAAGTCAGGAGTTGGGGGCTGATTCATCTGCATTTATTTATATTGGCCGTGGTATGCATAGAGGAAAAATTCCATATAAAGATATGTTTGATCATAAAGGACTGTATTTATATTTTCTTGAATATATAGCAACTTTTTTTAGTGGAACTAAGGGGGTGTATCTTCTTGAATTGATAAATCTTTTTGTCGCTTCTTTATGCATTTTTAAGTTAACTGAGTTTGCGACAAACGATATGTGTGTGCAATTTCTTACTGTCGTTTGTATTGTTTGGTTTGCAGGGGTGAATGTGTATGATGGCGGAAATTTTGTCGAGGAATTTGCTTTCCCTTGCATCGCCTATTCGAATTATGTTTATTTTAAATGGTTGGATAAAAAAGAATTCAACTTTGTTGAGTTTTTAATTACAGGAATTGCTTTTGGTGTAGTAATTCTTTTACGAGTGAATATGGTTGGCATATGGATCTTTTATGTTTTGTATTTCCTTGTCAGCTTATGTGCAAAAAAAAGATTTATTTTACTCATAAAAATGGCTGTTGCTTTTCTGATTGGAGTGATTATTGCATTTGTTCCTGCCTTGCTTTATTTGCATTTTACAAAAAGTTTTTCAGATATGTGGGATGCTTATATATTGTTTAACTTTAAATATACTTCAGAACAAAACGGCATAAAGTCAAATCTTATTGCAGCAAAATGGTTTATACAATTGCTCTTGGTTCCGTTTATGTGTTTGATTCTTGATTTTTTAAGGAATTCAAGAAAAAAAATTCATCTTGTAAATTTTATTGGCTTTTTTGTGACCCTATTTTTTGTTGTTGTGTCGGGACGAAAATTTCATCATTATGGGATAATTCTCCTTCCTTTTTTTGCTCTCCCAATAGGAAAATGTTTAGAGATTATAAAACAATATGTTTTATATTTGTCAGACAAAAAAGCGTTTATACTTAAATATCTAGTTCAACTAATAATGGTGACGATTGTTTTGTTAATGCCACTATGTATTCCAACTAATGGAAAAGAATCGATGTTGACATTTGTGCAAGAGAATACAAAGTCAGATGCCGATGTGCTTATGCTTGGTTATAATATGAGGGTTTATATTATTTCTGAGCGCTATACGAAAGAAAGATTTTTTTATCAATTGCCAATTTTAAAGATAAGATCCACGTATATGCAGGAATTTTTGCAAAGTGTTATGCACAATCCTCCAGATTGTGTTGTTGTTCCTGAAAATTTTAAGACATATCTTAATGCTGATATTGATTTTCGCTTTATAGCAGATTTGCTTCAAGATAATTATAAGAAAACAGAGTTTGATAATGGAGATGTGTATATAAAAATCTAGTTCTTTCGCAATTAGCTTTTTTAAAAACGAGGCCGCCCTTGCGGACAGCCTCTATATTTAAAACGGAGCCGGCTTTGCCAAGACGCTCCGACAAAAAAGGTCTGCCCGAGAGCAGACCTTAAAGGAGTCTAGCGGAATCGAACCGCTGCATAGAGGTTTTGCAGACCTGCCCCTTACCACTTGGGTAAGACTCCATAATGTTCTTGCACTATATCAGTTTGCGCGCGCCTTGTCAAGTGCCTTTAATACTTGCGCGTTTTCTTCTTCTCCCGCAGTTTGGATTGTGAGTTTCTTTCCGTCGACAAGGACGATTTCCAAATACTGGCTTTCCTTCACTTCCTTGATTTTGCTCCATTCGATGTAGGAACCGCCGGCAATCAGCGCGTTTTTGTAAATGCCGGTGTTGACGGAACAAGCGTCTTCCTTGCAAACGATGAAAACGGCCAGAGCACAAATCGCGCAAACCAAAATAAAAAAGTAGGCTCCGTAGTCAACCAAAAAGGCAAAGGCCAACACGCAAGGGATTGCAAAAAGCGTCGTCATAGTCTTGGACTTGGCGGGCTTTGTAAGCTCGTAAAGGCAGTCGCCGGCTTTTTCTAAAACCTTCGCGCGGCGCGCTTTTTGCGTGAAGAGCATGATTGAATAAAAGGCCGTCGTAGCCGCGAGGCAAGCCAATTGAACGATTGTTTTTGTTTCCATTTTTAGTCCTCCTTATGATATAGCATTCCGCCCGAAGTTTTGGTCTTTCAACCGATTTTTGCGGCGGCGTTTTGGTCAATCCAAACTTTTAGCGCTTTTTTTGCCGAGTCAAAGGCCAGCGGCAAACTGTCGATGTCCGCCTGGCTTTGAACCTTGCGCATTTCCACGCCGCTCACTTCCTTTGCGTCGGCGGCCAAGCTTTGAAGAAGTCCGTCCGCTTCTTCTTGCGAAAGGCGCGCCTCAAAGAACAAGTCGCAGGTCTTGTAAACAAAATTTTTGTAAGGGTAAGTGTTTGGAAAGCTTGCCAGATATTTTATCCGCGCGCCGTCGACATTGAAGCCGATTTCCTCAAAGCATTCGCGCTTGGCCGCCGATTCCGCCGATTCGTCGGGGTTGCAAAAGCCGCCGGGCAGGGCCAAAAATCCTTTGCGCGGTTCCTTTGCGCGCGTCTCAAACAAAACGCTGTTGCCAGGCGAGCAAATTATAAGGCCGACGGCGGCGGCGACGTTGCAGTAAAGGTCAAAGCCGCAGTCAGGGCAAGTCCATTTTTTATTTTGAACGAACTGGATTTTTTTTGAGCCACATTCCGGGCAAAGCGCAAAGTCGTTACTCATCGCCATCTTCCGAATCGGCGTTTGTCCGAACGCGCACGTATCGGCCAAGCAATTTTAATTCCTCGTCCAATTTGCGCTCGTCTCCGTCAACTAAAATTTTGTCGATGCAAGAGCTGGCCTTTGTTATTTGCTGCTGCAAGGCTTGCTCGAATTTTCCCGCGCGCACTGAAACGCTTGGCTCGATTTTTTTTGCGTCGGAAAAATATTGGTGGATCAATTTTTCCTGCTCTGGAAATTTTTCCTCCAAGTTCTTGGCCTTTTGGTCAAGCGCTCCAAAGGCGTTGATTATGTTCAGCATGGACTCCTCGGCGGCCTTAAGGCTTTCGGGCGAGGAGCTTTTGGAGGCTTTGATTTTGTTCAAGAATTTTTTAAAAAACGATTCCGCCATTTTTTGCGCCCGCGTTCCGTTCTGCTTAAACATTGAACTTAAAGAACAAAACGTCACCGTCCTTTACGATGTAGTCTTTTCCTTCCTGACGGTATTTTCCGGCTTCCTTGATTTTCGCTTCGGTTCCGTATTGGCGGAGGTCGTCAATCGTGTAGGCCTCGGCCTTGATGAAGCCTTTTTCAAAGTCGGTGTGGATTACGCCGGCTGCCTTGGGAGCGGTGTCGCCCGCGTGAATCGTCCAGGCGCGGCATTCGTCGGGGCCGCCGGTAAAGAAGGTGGCCAAGCCCATAAGCTTGTAGGTCTGGCGCGCCAAAACGTTGAGGCCCGATTCCTTGAGGCCGACGGCGTCCATGAATTCCTTGCGGTCGGCTTCTTCCTTTATGTCGCTAAGCTCGGCTTCAAACTTTCCGCAAATCACGACGACTTGGCTTCCTTCGTCGGCCGCGATTTTCTTTACGACTTCGACGTACTTGTTTGTTCCGGCGGCGATTGAGTCTTCGTCAACGTTGCAAACATAAAGCGTGGGCTTTAACGTCAAAAGGTGCATGTCGTAGAGGGCCAGCTTTTCGTCGTCGGTAAGGTCGGCGACGCGGGCCGGAGTTCCGTTCTGCAAGAGGGGCTTGATTTTCGCCACGCCGCTAGTCCAGGGCGCGAGTTTTTTTTCTTCCTCTTTTCCGAGGGCGCGGATTGACTTGGTGACTTTTTCCTGGCGCTTGGCGATTGTGTCCAAGTCGGCCAAGGCCAATTCCATGTTGATTGTGAGTATGTCGCTTTCGGGATCGACGGCCGCCTCAACCTTGGCGTCGTCGCGGACGTGCATGATGTCGGGGTCGTCAAAGCAGCGGACTACGTGCGCGATTACGCTTGTCTCGCGGATGTTGGCCAGGAACTGGTTTCCAAGGCCTTCGCCCTGGCTGGCTCCTTTTATGAGGCCGGCGATGTCAACGAATTTTACGGTGGCCGGAGTTTTCTTTTTGGGCTGGAAAACGCTCGCGATAAAGTCCAAGCGCTCGTCGGGCAAGTCTACGATTCCGATGTTTGGGTCGATTGTGCAAAAGGGAAAGTTTTCCGCCGCGGCGGGAGCGGCAGTCAGCGCCGAAAAAATAGTGGACTTTCCAACGTTCGGAAGTCCAACGATACCACATTCCAAAGACATAGCAGTTCCTTATAAAAAAATGATGGATTATTATAGATGAAAAGTGGCGTTTGCGCAAGAACTTACGCCGGGGCGTTTTCTTTTAGAGCTTCAAGAACCAAGTCCAAGGGGGCGCCCATGTCGTTGGCGGCAGTTTCTGGAGATGCATTGTATTTATGCACAAGCGTAACCGCGTTTTCCACGGCTTTTTCTTGGCGTCCGTCTTCGCGCCAGCCGCGAATCGCGCTTTCCTCGTCAAATTCCGTCAAACACATTGCGATTATCTCCTCTTTTTGCTCGTGGACTAAGCCTTCCAAGAACTTTTCTTTGATTGCCCAATCAACGGCTTCTCGCACGGCTTGCCCGATTTCCATGCCGTTCTTTTTGTTGTCTGAAATTCGACCGACAAGCCTGACGTAATCATACAGCGACTTGCATTTTTTGACAAGACTTTCGTTGGCTCCTTGGTTGATGTTTATCACGTCCGCCGTCCACTCAAAGTCGCCGCTTTCATCTTTTATTTCAAAAGCGTCCGACAGGCGTAGTTTGTAGCGTTCCGCTCTTTTTGTGTCTCCGTTGTAAAAGACGATGAAGCGGGGATTTGGAATTTTTATGAGCGACGACTGGTGCAAATTCAAGTTCTTTTTCGCAATGTGCTTATGGTAAAGCTGAGCAAAGTAGAACAATCCTCGAAGCGGCATGTTTGAGTTGGTTTCGCTTTGTTGCTCGTAAAGCGTCATTTGACCGTCAACCAAAAACGACACGTCATTATACATTTTAATGTAAATAACGTTTTCGATTGTGTTCAGTTCAAGCGCGTTTGGGTCTGTGTAATTTGTGCCGTTCAGGACGTTGTACAAGTCCAGCCGCCAGCGTTTGCTGCGTTCGTTGTCCTTTCCAAAAATAGCGATGAAGAGTCTGTCGCGGTACTTGGGCTGCGGTTGGCCTTCAATAGCGTTCTGCGTTTCGTTCATTGCGAAATCTCCTTATAGTTTTTCTTTACTATAAGGTATAAATTTTATTCAAAAATTTAGCGAAAATTTTAAAAAAATGAAAAATTTTTTACGCGATTTTTAATTAAAGGCTATACGTTTGTTTTTGGGCGCCCCGCCGTTCCTTCCTACAGCAGCCTTTCCATCGGCTTACCGACAATGGAAATCGCCGGGCCCAGCAAAAGCGACATGGCGATAGAGCCGACGACGGAACCTTGGATGCCGCCGCAAAGGCTTCCCGCGATGACGCCGGCCAAAACAGCAGACAAGTCAAAAATTATTCTTACGACAAAAAAGGGAATCTTTGGAATCCAGCCGCTAATGATGACTGGCGTCGCGTCGTAGGGGGCCACGCCCATGCACGCGTTCATGTAAATCGCTGCGACGGCCACAAAGAGCAAGAGGCAGACTGAAAATATCGCGAGGCGCGCGGCGAAGGTTCCCTCTTGAATGAATTGCGCGAAGCCTATGTTCCGCCAAAGCCAGCGGCAAAAGTCCACGACGTAGCCAATCAAAAACATGTTGGCCAAAGTGCCGAAGCCTATCATTTGCGCTCCGAATGCGAAAGTGAAAATTAGCATGATTCCGTAGACAAGGACTTGCGTGTTGCCTAGGCCCCAGCCCAGCGCCGCGGCGATGTTCAAATTCATAAAGCTCGCCGGATCGGTTCCCCAGCCGATTTCTACCAAGACCGAAACAAAAACGCCCATCAATATTACCGCGGGCAGCATAAAGGCCAGCCGCTTTGCGAAGTTTGGAACGATAAATTGATTGAAGGAAAATTTCATGCCTTGCATTTTAATGGGCTTGAGCCATTTTTTCAACTAGTGACTAAAAGGGGAATGTTTAGTATAATTTTCAGCAAAGGAGCGAAAAGTGAAATACGGTTATTTTGACGACGAAAAAAGAGAGTATGTGATTACAAATCCCGCGACTCCTCGACCTTGGGTAAACTATTTGGGCTCGCCGCTTTACGGGGCGCTTATTTCCAACAACGCTGGCGGCTACAGCTTTGCCAAGTCCGGCGCCAACGGAAGAATCTTGCGCTATGTGTTCAACAACTTTGACCAGCCCGGAAGGTACATTTACATCAGGGACAACGACACAAAAGATTATTGGTCCGCGTCGTGGCAGCCTGTCGGAAAAGACCTGAGCGAATACAAAAGCGAATGCCGCCACGGAACGGCCTACACAAAAATCTTGGCGGACTATTCGGGAATCCATTCTGAAGCGCTTTACTACGTTCCTCTTGACTCTGAGCATGAAGTTTGGAATTTAAAGCTCACAAACAAATCTGGAAAAAAGAGAAGCCTCACTGTGACAGGCTTTGCCGAGTTCACCAACAACAGCAATTACGAAATGGATCAAGTGAACTTGCAGTACTCGCTTTACATCGGGCGCACGAAATTTGTTGACAACAGAGTCGTCCACACCGTTCACGGAAACCTTGAAGGCCTTCCGTACGAGGTTGACCACAAGACCGCGACCGAAAGAGCCTTCGCGCTTGTCGGCTCAAAAGTCTCCTCTTGGTGCGGCGACAAAGAGGAATTCCTTGGCCTTTACCACAGCTACAAGGACCCCGTCGGCGTTTTGTCCGGCGACCTTGGAAACATCGCAAGCTACAACGAAAACTCTTGCGGCGCCTTGTCCACTGTGATCGAGCTTGAAGCCGGCGAGACAAAGGAAATCGCCTTTATCCTTACGATGCAGCAAAACGACGCGGTCCAAAAAATTCTTTCAGGCTACGCTGACGTGTCCAAAACTTGCGCAAGGGAATGCGAGGCGCTTGTAAAGCAGTGGCACGGCCGCTTTGAGCATTTCCAAGTTCAGACTCCCAACGAGCACTTTAACACGATGATCAACACTTGGAACGCCTACAACTGCTTTATGACTTTCACTTGGTCGCGCGCGGCTTCTTACATTTACTGCGGCTTGAGGAACGGATATGGCTACCGCGACACGGTTCAGGACATTCAGGGCGTGATTCACCTTGAGCCGGAGATGGCCGCCGAAAAAATTCGCTTCATGCTTTCGGCGCAGGTTGACAACGGCGGCGGCCTTCCGCTCGTTAAGTTCACGCACAACGCTGGCCACGAGGACACGCCCGACGACGCCTCTTACGTCCGCGAGACAGGCCACCCGGCCTACAGGGCCGACGACGCGCTCTGGCTTTTTCCGACTGTCTACAAGTACATCGCGGAATCCGGAAACGCCGCCTTCCTTGACGAGGTCATTCCCTTTGCAAATAAAGATGAAGGAACGGTTTACGAGCACTTGAAGCGGGCCGTCGATTTTTCCATGAAGCATCTTGGACCGCACGGAATTCCCGCCGGCCTCTACGCCGACTGGAACGACTGCCTGCGCCTTGGCGCGAACGGCGAGTCTTCTTTTGTCGCGCTCCAGTATTACTACGCGATGACGATTTTGCGCGAGTTCGCCCAAAACAAAAAGGACGCGGAGTATGTCGCCTTCCTTGACAAGGCGCAAAAGGAGCTTGGCGAAAAGATTCAAAAGCTTTGCTGGAACGAGGATCGCTTTATCCGCGGCTTTACCGAGCGAGGCGAAGTCATCGGAAGCCGAAATGATCCCGAAGCCAACATGTGGCTTAACCCGCAAAGCTGGGCCGTCATTTCAGGCCTCGCTTCCGCCGAGCAGGCTGACGCCGCGCTTGAAAACGTGAACAAAAAACTTAACACGGAATTTGGCCTTGTCTTGATGGACCCGCCCTACCAAAAGCACGCCTTTGAAGGAGCGCTCGCCGTAATCTATAACCAAGGCGCCAAGGAAAACGCAGGAATTTTCTCGCAGTCCCAGGGCTGGATCATTCTTGCCGAAGCGCTTCGCGGGCACGGAGACAGGGCGTTCCAGTACTTTATGGAAAACGCTCCGTCCGCGCAAAACGACAAGGCGGAAATCAGAAAGCTTGAGCCGTATTGCTACGGCCAGTTTACCGAAGGAAAGGCAAGCCCGCATTTTGGACGCTCGCACGTTCACTGGCTGACGGGAACCGCGTCGACCGTTATGGTCGGCTGCGTCGAAGGAATTCTTGGCATGAGGCCGAATCTTGACGGCCTTAAGCTTTCGCCTTCGATTCCTTCTTCGTGGGACGGCTTTACCGCGCAAAAAGACTTTAGGGGCTGCAAGCTTAGCATCACGGTAAAGAATCCTAGCCACGTTCAGTCTGGCTGCAAGGAGCTTACTGTTAATGGAAAGAAGATGGAAGGAAACTTCATTCCCGCGTCGGCCCTTACGGCAAAGACGGAAATCGTTCTTGTGATGTAGCCGAATCCGGGCAACCGCATAATGAATTCAATAACAAAAAATGCTCCCAGTTGCGGCTGCGTCCGAGCGGCGCCGCTATTGTATCGTCAGCGCAAAGTGATTGCCAGCCCGCGTGAGCGGGCAGTTGAATAAAATTCCTTAAGCAAAACGGAGGGCTTGCCCGACGTAGTGCCGCCGCCGACCGCCCCGCGCCTTCGCGCATTTTTTTATTGCTTACGCTGCGTTTGCCCTATCTAAATGATAAAACTGTCTTGAAAGAGGCGCGAAAATTCGCTACAATGTTCTTCTATGGAAAACAAAAAAACAGTTGACGGCGACACGCTTGAAAAGTTGCTTTATCTTTCACGCCTTTCGCCGGAGAGCACCGACTTGGCCACGCTCAAAAAGCAAGTTGACGACATCGTCGGCTACTTTGAGATTCTTTCTAAATACGACGACAGCGAAAATCCCTACGACGCGTATCCTTCGACGCAAGCCGAAAAATTGCGCGAAGACAGCGTGGTCGCCGGCCTTGACATTCCCGACGTAAAAAAAGTCACCGAAAACTTTATGGACGGCTACTTCCAGGTACCAAAAGTCCTTGGCGAGGGAGCGTAATATGACTAGCATAAATCAGGCGCGGGAAGCGCTAAAAAACGGAAGCGTCAGTTCTGAGGCGCTTGTCCAAAAATCGGCGGCGGCTTTTGAGACGGACAAAAATTCCGCCTTGCCCCTAAACGCCTTTTTGGAAATTTACGACGACGCTGTGGAGCTTGCAAAGGAGGCCGACAAGGAAATCGCGGCCGCCCGCGGCGACGGAACGCTTGACGCGCTCTTTGAAAAAAAGCCGCTTTTGGGCTTGCCCTTTGCGGTAAAGGACAACATCAGCGTAAAAGGAAAGCGCCTCACTTGCGCCTCGAAAATTTTAAGCGGCTACGTCGCCCCCTACGACGCTACTGTCACCGCGCGCCTTAAGGCCGCAGGCGCGATTCCGCTTGGCCGCTGCAACCAGGACGAATTCGCGATGGGCTCGTCAACCGAATATTCTTCTTACGGCCCCACGCGCAATCCAATAAACCGCCAGTACGTTTCGGGCGGCTCTTCGGGAGGCTCGACTGCCGCCGTCGCGGCAAACCAAGCGCTTTTTGGCTTGGGAACGGAAACAGGCGGCTCGGTGCGCCTTCCCGCTTCCTACTGCGGAGTCTACGGCCTTAAGCCGACCTACGGCGTTCTTAGCCGCTGGGGAGTCGTGGCCTACGGAAGCTCGCTTGACCAAGTTGGAATCATCGCGCACACGCCAAGCGACATCGCCCAAACATTGAGCGTTTTGGCCGGAGCGGATTTTTACGACGACACTTCCGCCGACCTTCCGCAAAAAGACGAGCTGAAGGATTTGACTCCGTTCACCTCGGAAGAATTTTCAAAACTAAAGATCGCGATTCCAAAACAGTTTTTGGAAAGCAAGGGCCTTTTGCCCGATGTTGGCGTTGTCTTTGAGCAGACAAGAAAATGGTTTGAGGAAAAGGGCGCCAAGATTGAAGTGGTTGACCTTCCGATTTTGGACGCGTCAATCGCAAGCTATTACGTCATCGCCTTGTCGGAAGCGGCGTCCAACCTTAGCCGCTTTGACGGAATCCGCTACGGCGCGCGCGTCGACAAGGGAAACGGCTACGACGAGCTTTACGTTGACACCCGCAGCGCGGGCTTTGGCCCTGAAGTCAAGCGCCGCATCGTAATCGGAAACTATGTTTTGTCGGAACAGTTTTCCGGCGACACTTACAAAAAGGGAATGACCGTGCGCGCGAGAATCCAGCGCGAGATGGCGGAACTTTTCAAAAGCTACGATTTGGTTCTTTGCCCCACGTGCCCGACGCCCGCCTTTAAGCTGGGCCAAAAAGTCGACGACCCGCTGGAGATGTACCTAAGCGACCTGTTCACGACATTCGTAAACTTGGCGCGCATTCCGTCGCTAAGCGTTCCCGCCGGCCACACAAGCGGAACGGGCGTCGAAGCCGGAATCACCAAAGGCTTTGACGGAGAATTCGCGGCGGCCGCCAAGCGCGGAGACTCGGACTCAATGCCGGTCGGAATCCAGTTCGCCGGCCCCATGTTCAGCGAGGCAAAGATTTTGCGCGTCGCCGCCGCATGGGAAGCCGAGCATCCCGGCTGCGGCTGCCCGGTAGGGGAGTGAAACGATAAGGCCGTCCGGTTTTCGGGCGGCCTTTGTTTTTATGGCGGAGGATGGCGGCGGCTTTAAGCGGACGCTTCGGCGCCGCTCACAATTTCTTTTACTTGCTCTTCCGTCATGCCGAGCGACTTTGCGATTATTTCAACGGAGACGCCGTTGGCGTAAAGGTTTTTGGCGGATTCGACGCCCATTTCCTCGCGGCCCATTTTTTTGCCAGCCATAATGCTGTCGCGTATTCTAAGCGATTCAAACATGTACGCCCCCTTGGAAGCCTCCGCAAGGCGGATCCGCTCAACGCATTCTTCAATCTGTTCCGTGAGCGAATCTTGCGGCTCCTTGCTTTTAATATAATTCAAGAAGGCTTTTATTGCAAGGTCTTTTTCGTTTTCCGCCGAGGCCGCGTTGAAAAAGAATTTTTTTGCGCCGTCATTTAGGGCAAGCCCAGATTTTTCCGCGCAAATGTTTTGGAATGTGTAGACCGGCAAATCCGCGCCAAAGGGGTCTTCCTTGCAAATGAAAATAATGAAACTTTCATTTAATTCCTCGTAATCGGAACCTTTCAAAAGACAGTCCGCGTCAATCATCGATTGATAGTATCGCGTTCGTTTGGGAAGCCCTTCGTTGGAAACTTGCTGCATCTCTATGTTGAAAATCCGTCCGCTGTCTTTAATGTACGCGTCAAGGCGCACGCCTTTTGAACCATAGTAAGGCTTGAGCTCTTTTTGAAGCTCTTGCCGAACAATCCGATCGATTTTTACTTTGAGCAAGCGCTCCAAAAGTTTCTTGCAAATTTCGTCGTTTTGCAAGACTTGGTAAAACATGAAGTCGTCGGTGAACTCCAACTCTTCAAATGGCTTTATAGTCGAAATCATTTTTTCCTCCGACTATAAGGTAGGAATTTTTATGCATTTTCTAGCTTTTTTTTGGAAAAATCGTGAAGAATTTTTAGGGAAAAGTTGCAGGAGCGCTTGTTGTTTGTATGGAGACTTTTGCCGATAACATAGAAACACCTTGCAAACCAATGATTTGAAAGGCTCACAGGGTGTTTTATTATGACTTTAAGATTGCTTAGTGTTCCAAGTACTTATATTCTGGAAAGTACTTATTAGAGCTAAAATCACCGCCGCCGTGTTCTGTTCTTTCATCAGAAGTTTCTGTTTTCGGATATACTGTGTGAGATATACCTGCAGTACCAACTTTTTCAGTAAAACTAGAACCATAGACCCAGATTGACTCGCTATTTGCATAAGCTTTATAATCAATACCATTCTTCACATATGGAACGCACTTATAAAAGCTTTCTCCAGAATTTGATGTTTTTGATTGACAGATAAGCTTATATCCCAAAACATTAACATAAGCGCGTTCAAACCATCTGATAGGAAGATACTTAACAACAGGATCAACTTCTGTAAGACTTTTTTCATAAGTTGACTTGCTGATGTAAACCCAGTTAATGTTGTATTCCGGATCTTTCGGAATTTCATGATAGCCTGTCAGGTCAACTTGACTTGTAAAGTCAACTTTATGAGTTCCAGAATTGTCTTCCTGATAGATGAAATTCTGCTGAATTCCTGAACCCACTGAACTAGCAGGATTTGAGCAAGACGCAAGAATTACTACAAGACCAACCAAACCAAAAATAAGTTTCTTCATATAATTACCTCCTGAATAACTATTTATACGGTTTCTCCAGACCAAAGTTCTGAATCGTACTCATATAACTCTGCATTTTTTTTGCCTTTTTGCTGTTTCTGTAATTCAGAAATTTTTTCTTGCCATTTTGTTTTGCTCTCGCCTATTTTTAAAGCTTTTCTTACGTTCGCGTCCCAGATTAGGGGGTAGTCTTTTGGATTAACGATGTGGCAAATTTTTGAGATGAACGATGTCGGCTTTTTTCCGGAAAATTCTTTTACGGAAAAAATGTCGAAGTTTCCGGCTTCTATTTTAGAAAGATTGCTTCTGACATATTCTGAAAAATTCGGAAAGTCCTCTGTCTTGATGTTTCTTAAGACGCCGCTGCCTTTTCCGACAACGTCATGAAGGACTTTTTCAAAATCCTTTTTGTTGTCTTTGTATTGGTCGATTAATTTTGCGGACTCAATTTTCCACGTTGTCGCTGTTTTTGTGTTGTAGTCCTTTACGCTTTTTTCTACGTCGTTCATTGCGCTCATTTACTTCCTCCATTAAGTGTGAAAAATAAAATTCCACTATTAGTATAATAGCGCGTATTTATTCTAAAAGCAAGTGTATATATTAATAAAATTCCACTATAAGTAGGTATGACAGAAATTGAGTTGGCAAACGTTCTTTCCTCAAATATTAAGAAATATCGCGGAAAAATGACGCAAGAGGCCTTGGCGGAAAAAGCGGGAGTTTCCGTTCAGTTGGTGAACGGCATCGAAGGGCGCAGAAAATGGGTCAGCAAAAAATCTCTTTCCAAGCTTGCCGCCGCCCTAGGTGTTGAAGTTTACCAGCTTTTCGTTCCCCACGACACAAAGCCAATTGTCATAGAAGAGACGCCCAAAAACGAACGGATTCGCGCGCAAATAACCGAAGAAGTTGTTGATGACGTTCGCCGCGCCATGACTAAAGCGCTGGACAAGATTCTAAAGGAATAGTTAAAAATGATGGTCGATTCCGCTTTGCTTCATTATGGCGTTGGCGGTGTGGCGGGACTTGATTTTTGAATCGACTGTAAAATTTCGTTGTGTCATTGGGCTGTAATATATGTCATGGTCGCCTTTGCCGTGTCGGACAAAGAGGCAATTGTTCTTTAGGAGGATTTCCCGAACTTTTTTAATTTTCGCGCGCAAAAAAAAGCCGCCCATGCTCGGGCGGCTCGATCGGCGCGGCCTTTGTCTTTATGAGGGCTATTCCTCACTTCTCTGAGACGATTTGTTTGTGTCGATGGTCTTTCCAAACACGATGTGGCGGTCATAAAAATATTCGGAAACAAGATTAAGCGCCATGTTCATTATTGTTACAAGAAAATCATTCCAGCCGAGGCTTTCGACTAGATAATTTCCAAGCAGCGTTGTTATGGGAGTGAACGCCGCGTAAAAGAGCGCCACTTTAAACATTGCTATCGGTATGTTTCCGGCGGAGCGGAAGGTAAAGCGCCTGTTCAATGTAAAATTCCAAAGGACTGAAAGTATGAGCGCAATCAGGTATTTGGGCCAATAAGGCCATTGCGTGAGCGTGTCAAAAAACGCGAACGAAGCGAATTCAATGATTCCTGCCGAGACAGAGAAAAAAAAGAATTTGACGCCCCGCATTATTTCTTTTTCGTTGCTCATGTTCACGAGAATTTTCTCCTTAAGTTACATATTGTTCCCATCTGCGGACGCGTTGAACGAAAAACCGCGCCGCCCTGTTGTTGGGCGGCTCAACCAACGCGCGTCTTGTTAATTCAGATCTGTTCCATCACGTTGACCATCTCGATCGCGCTAAGGGCGCAGTCGTAGCCCTTGTTGCCGCTCTTGGCGCCGGCGCGGTCGATGGCTTGCTCCAAGTTGTCGGTGGTCAAGATTCCGAACAAGACTGGAACGCCTGTGTTGAAGCTGGCTTGCGCGACGCCCTTGCTGACTTCGGCGCAAACGTAGTCGTAGTGGCTGGTGCTTCCGCGAATCACCGCTCCGACGCAAATGACCGCGTCGTACTTTTTGCTGGCCGCCATCTTTTGCGCGACGACGGGAATTTCAAACGCGCCCGGAACCCAAGCCGCGCTGATGTTCTCTTCGGCGACGCCGTGGCGGACAAGGCCGTCAACCGCTCCGTCCAAAAGCTTTTGCACGATGAACGCGTTAAAGCGCGACGCCACGATTCCAACCTTCATGCCGCTTTTCGCGACGACCTTTCCTTCAATCAATTTCATTTCTTACCTCCTATTCAACATTGATATGGTCAAAGATGTGGCCCATTTTTTCCTTCTTGGTGCGAAGGTAAAATTTGTCAAACTTTGACGGCGGAATTTCTATCGACACGCGCTCGGCGACTTTTATTCCAAAGCCGTCAAGCCCGTAAATCTTTTGCGGATTGTTTGTCAAAAGGCGCAGAGACTTTATTCCCAAGTCCTTTAAGATTTGCGCTCCAATCCAGTATTCGCGCAAGTCGGGGGCAAAGCCCAACTTTAAATTTGCTTCGACAGTGTCGTAGCCGTTTTCTTGCAGCATGTAAGTCTTCAGCTTGTTGATGAGACCGATGCCGCGGCCTTCCTGCCTCATGTAAAGCAAAACGCCGCGGCCTTCTTTTTCTATCGTCTTCATCGCTTGCTGGAGCTGAGGGCCGCAGTCGCAGCGCTGGCTTCCGAACACGTCTCCTGTCAAACATTCGGAGTGAACGCGGCACAAAACTTTTTCGCCGTCGCCGATGTCGCCTTTTACAAGCGCGATGTGGTGCTCGCCGGTAAGGTCGTCGGTGTAGCCGTAAATGTCAAAGTCTCCGTATTCGCTTGGAAGCTTTGCCTTGGCTTCCTGAACGACATGCTTGTCGTGGACGCGGCAGTAGTCGGCCAACGCTTTTATCGTTATGTATTTTAGCCCGAACTTTTGCGCGATTTGGTAAACTTTCTCTCCGCGCGCCATCGTTCCGTCGTCGTCCATAATCTCGCAGCAAACGCCGCATTCCTTAAGGCCGGCCAAGCGGCAAAGGTCAACGGTGGCTTCCGTGTGCCCCGCGCGGACAAGCACTCCGCCTTTTTTTGCGATAAGGGGGAAGGTGTGGCCGGGCCTCCTAAAGTCTTTTGGCGTGGAGTCGGGGTCTACGCAGGCTTGGATCGTTCTCGCGCGCTCGGCGGCGGAGATTCCCGTTGTGGTGGAAACATGGTCAATCGAAACGGTGAAGGCCGTCTCGTGGTTGTCGGTGTTCTCCGCCACCATCGGGTAAAGGCCCAGGCGCTTTGCCATGCCCTCGCTGATCGGGGTACAAATCAAGCCCTTGGCGTGGGTCGCGATAAAGTTGATGTTGGCCTGCGTCGCAAACTGCGCGGCGCAAATCATGTCGCCTTCGTTTTCGCGGTTTTCGTCGTCGCTTACAAGAATTATTTTTCCTTGCCGCAAATCCTCAAGCGCCTCTTCGATTGTGTTGTATTTTATCTCCATGCTAAAAACCTCGCTCTCTTAAAAACTCTTCTGTTATGGCGGAACGGCTGCTCTCGCTGGAACGGTCGCCGCCGCCGGAATGGCCCGCAAGCCCAAGAAGCCGCTGGACATACTTTCCGACGATGTCGTTTTCCAAGTTGACTTTGTCGCCAACTTTTTTTGAAAGCAGCGTCGTCTCTTCTCCCGTGTGGGGGATGACCGAAACTGCGAAGCGCGCCGCGTCAAGCTTTGCCACGGTAAGGCTTATTCCGTCAATCGCGATCGAACCTTTTTGAACAATCAAATCCAAAATCTCTTTGGGCGCGCTGACGTAAACCCAAACGGCGTTTCCTTCGCGCTCTGTTTCCGCGATTGTTCCGGTTCCGTCGATGTGGCCGCTGACTATGTGGCCGCCAAAGCGTCCGTCCGCCGCCATCGCGCGCTCAAGGTTCACCGGGCTTCCAGGCATAAGGCTTCCAAGATTTGAGCGGCGCAAGGTTTCGGCCATTACGTCTGCGGTAAAGAAGTCCGCGCCCAAACTTGTCGCGGTTAGGCAAACGCCGTTTACGGCAACGCTGTCGCCGTTTTTTGTTCCTTTCAAAATTTTTTGCGCGCGGATTTTTATTCTTGCGCCCGCTCCGTTTCCCGACGGCTCCACGCTCGCGACGCTTCCGATTTCTTCTATTATTCCTGTGAACATTAACATGTCCTCCGTAAAGCGCCGCTGTTCGCGCTAAAACCGTCGGGCCCGCCAAAACTGGCGGCGTTTTTTTTGTCTTGCAAAAGTTCGTATTCAATCAAAACGTCGCTTCCGATTTTGCGCGCGTCGATTTGCGAAAGGCTAAAAGCGTCGGCCACTTCCAAAACGCCGCTTCCTGCCACTGGACTGGGGGCGGCGGCGCCTCCAAAAATTTTTGGCGCGACAAAAGAGTAAACGCGCTGGACCAGGCCCGCTTTTAATAGCGAAAAGTTAAGCGCGCCGCCGCCTTCCACCAGTACGCTGTCAAGCCCCAGCTCGCCAAGCTTTTTCATTAAAAGGCAAAGGTCCACGCGATTTCCGCAGGAAGGCGAGCCGCAACGAATTACTTGAACGCCTTTTTGGGCGAGCGCTTTTTCTTTGTCGCGAATGATTCCCGCGTCAAGCGCGGGAATGACATGGGCGGGGAGGGCGGCGCCCTCTTTGGCTTGCGATGCCTCGCCGCTTGCGCCCGCGTTAAGGTCTTGCGTCCGTTCCGCGCTAGGGGCGGCGCAATCTTGGTCTTGCAAGCAATCTAGGGAAGCGCAGGCGACAATCGTCGGAACGTCGAGGGCAGTCTGGACAAGCTGCGAGTCAAGCGGAAGGCGCAAGGAACTGTCGCAAATTATTCGCGTGGGGTTCCTTCCTCCGGGAATTCGGCAAGTCAAAAGCGGGTCGTCGGCAAGGACTGTTCCGATTCCCGCCATAATGCATGAATACTTGGAGCGCAATTGGTGGACAAAGTCGCGCGACTCTTGGCAAGAAATCCACTTGGACTTTCCGGCTGCCGTCGCGATTTTTCCGTCTGCGGTCATCGCGTACTTTAGCGCGACGTATGGCGTTTTTCTTGTAATGTAATGGAAGAAAATAAAATTGAGCGCGTCGCATTCCGAGCGCAAAAAGTCTTCCTCAACTTCAACGCCCCGTTCGCGCAAAAACGCGGCGCCCTTTCCGCTTACCAAAGGGTTTGGGTCTCGGCTTCCGACAACAACTTTTTTTATTCCGGCTTCAACTATGGCCTCGACGCAAGGCGGCTGCTTTCCTGTGTGGCAGCAGGGTTCCAGCGTGACAAAAATTTGGGCGCCGCTAGGATCGTTCCCACGCTCGCGGCAGTCGCGCAAAGCGTCGCGCTCGGCGTGCAAGTCGCCGTACTTGTGATGATAGCCTTGGCCTATGATTTGATTTTCTTGGACGATGACGGCGCCGACCAGGGGATTGGGGTTTGTCCAGCCTTCGCCTTTTTTGGCAAGCTCAATTGCCGCGCGCATAAAGCGCTCTTTAGAGTCGTTTTCCATAATTCCTTCTTCCATCCAGACTTTACTGTCGGCCGCGGAATCTCACCGCGTCATGCTCTGGCGTCGCCGTCGCTTGCTGGCTATACAGCCGGTGGGGAATTGCGCCCCGCCTTGAAGTGTTTGCTTTCAAAAAGGGGCGCGTCAGCCTTGTGGCGCTACCCCGCCTTGAAAAAAATATTGGTATACCCTATACTAGCGCATCGCGCGGGTTTGCGCAAGAAGGAGTGGCGCTTTGAAAATCGCTTTCGCAATAGTTTGCCCGATGCTTTTTCTTGCGGGATTCGTGGATTCAATTGCGGGAGGGGGCGGCTTGATTTCGCTTCCCGCGTATCTTTTTGCGGGCCTTCCGATTCACACTGCGATCGGAACGAATAAATTTTCCTCCGCTTTTGGAACGGGCCTTTCAACTTTCAGATACATAAGGCAAAAGCTTGTCCTCGCAAAGCTCGCGGTTCCTTCCGTGGCCTTTGGCTTTTTGGGCTCGGCGATTGGAGCGCGCCTTTCCATGCTCGCTTCGGAATTTCTTTTACAGTCGCTTCTTTTGGCCGTCCTTCCAGCCGCCGCCTTTTGCGTTTTGAACAAGCGGCTTTTTAAAGGCGGAACGGAAGATGAATTGACCGCCGACAAAAAAACTTTTTTTATCGTCATGGCGTCGGCCTTGGCGATCGGAATGTACGACGGCCTTTACGGGCCTGGAACGGGAACCTTTTTGATAATCGCCTTTACCGCATTTGCAAAGATGAGCGTCCGCCAAGCCAACGCGCACGCCAAGGTCATAAATTTTTCAACCAACATCGCGGCGCTTTTTGTTTACCTGCTTCACGGCCAAGTTTTGTTCCCCCTTGGAATCGCCGCCGCCCTCAGCAACATGCTCGGAAATTATCTAGGCTCAAGCCTTGTGCTGTCAAAAAGCGAAAGGATTGTAAAGCCCCTTGTTGTTTTTGTCTTGCTTTTGCTTCTTGCAAAGATAATTTTTGACATGAAAATTTTTTAGCGGAATCGCGGCGGGCAATCAAAATTTTCCGCGCGGAAAAATTTTGCAAAAAGGCGAAAGACGTGATACAATTGAAGCGTTAGGAGGAAAAAATGAAAAAACTTTTATTCACTTGCTTGGCGTTTTTTATGGCGGTCGCGGCGTTTTCACAGAGCCCCAAGACAACTGGAGTGACGGATTCCGACGTTCAGTCTTTTTGCAAGAACTTTAAGAAGATGGAAGCGGACTTTAAGAAATTTGACGTTGACACGAGCGACGCGCAGGCAATGGCCATGGCTCTTGGAGCGGACAAGTCTGTGGAACAGATTTTGAACAAAAACGGAATTTCCGGAAGCAACGCCGTTGACAAGCTTCGCGCCATCGCTTACGGCTATGTCATCGCTCGCTATGACGAAGCGATGGCCGCCGACCCTGAAGCCGCCGCGCTCATCAAAAGCATGGGCCGCGATCCGATGGCCGAAGCCAGAACTCAAATTTCCGACGCTGACCAAAAAGTCGTTGGCCGCCATTTGCAAGAGCTTAAAAAAGTTTTTGACGACTGACTAGGCTAAAAAAAGCGCTTATTGTCAAGATTTTCTCTTTGCGGTAAAATCCTTTCTAGAGGTACGTCATGTCTGTTTTAGAAAAAATCGGAAACTTCTTTGGAAAGTTCATGGCCTTGATCATCTTGGCCGTGGCCGCTCTGGCGCTCTTTGTTCCGCAGAGTTGTCTTTGGATCCAGCCGTCTTGGATCAACCCGCTTTTGATGCTGGTCATGTTCGGTATGGGACTCACGCTCAAAATCGAAGACTTCGCGCTTGTCTTCACCCGCCCAAAGGACATCATCATCGGCTGCATTGCCCAGTTCACAATCATGCCGCTTTTGGCCTTTGCCTTGGGAAAAATCTTTGGCCTTGAGGTTGGGCTTTTGGCCGGCGTCATTCTTGTGGGAACTTGTCCCGGCGGAACCGCCAGCAACGTAATCACTTATCTTTCCAAGGGCGACGTCGCTCTTTCTGTCGGAATGACAAGCGTAAACACTTTGCTCGCTCCGCTCCTCACTCCCGCCATCACTTACTTGCTTTTAAAAGAGAGCGTTCATGTTGACGTTGTTTCAATGTTCCTTTCTATCGTAAAGGTCGTCATCGTTCCGATTGGCTTGGGCTTTGTCATCAACAAGTTCTTCGGAAAGTTCACGCAAAAAATCGGAGCGATATTGCCCGCGATTTCCGTAATCGCGATCGCCTTGATTGTCGGAGCGGTCGTCTCGCGCAACTCGCAGAAAATTCTCACGACAGGCGCGATTGTCTTTGCCGTCGTTATCTTGCACAACCTTTTGGGCTACGCTTGCGGCTTTGGCCTTGGAAAGCTTTTGCGCCTTAAAGTGTCCAAGACAAAGGCGCTTTCAATCGAAATCGGAATGCAAAACTCAGGACTGGCCACAAGCCTTGCTTCAACCGCCTTCCCCTCGCTCGCGATGGCCACAGTTCCCGGCGCGATTTTTAGCGTTTGGCACAACTTGTCCGGCGCCGTCCTCGCAAACTTCTACCGCCACTGGCAGGAGAAGGACGCGGGTTCCGCCGATTCAAACGGAAATTAAAAGGCTGTAAACGCCTTAAGGAGAATATATGAAAAGAATTTTGGCTTTCGCCGTAAAAATCGCGGCCCTTTGCGCGCTGTGCTTCTGCGCCTCGTCTTGCGGAAAAAAGACAATCGCTTGCGCGGCCGAAAAACGCGGAGTTGACTTTGGCTTTGCCGCGTCGGTCACCGACTTGCTTTCGGAAGACACGCAAAAGCTTTTGTCTTCGGAAGCCAAAATTCTTGTGGCCGAAAACTGCATGAAAAGCTCGCAGCTTAGGCCCAACAAAACCTTCTGGAACTGGAGCGATCCCGAAAGCCTCGTCAAGTTCGCGGAGAAAAACAAAATCGTCGCCAAGTGGCACACGCTCTTTTGGCACGAAATGAACCCGCCCTTCATCAATTCCCTAAAGACACAGGAAGAAGCCGAGGCGATGATGGACGAGCACATCACGACAGTAATGCAAAAATTCAAGGGCCGCATCCGCGACTATGACGTGGTGAACGAAATGTTCAACGAAGACGGAAGCCTTCGCGACACGGTGTGGCTTAGAACTCTCGGCCCTGGCTACCTTGAGCGCGCGTTGCGAAAGGCCCACGAGGTTGACCCCGCCGCCCACTTGTTCCTAAACGAATACAACAACGAGGCCGCCGGCTACGCAAAGGCCGACGCGATGTACAATATGGTGAAGGATTTTGTCGAGCGGGGGGTTCCGATTTATGGAGTGGGAATGCAGCTGCACTTGGCCGCCGACCTTCCTTACGACGAGGACGCGATTCGCGCCAACATCCGCCGCTACGCCGAGCTTGGAATCAAGATTTGCTTTAGCGAAGTTGACGTTCGCATTCCGCTTAGCCGCTTGGAGGAACTTGAGCCAAAGCAAAAGCAAATTTGGAAATCCCTGATGAAGCTTGCCGTGGAAGAGCCCAACGTTGAAAGCTTTATCGTCTGGGGCGTGTCCGACAAAAACAGCTGGATTCCCGCCTGGAAGCCCGGCTACGGAAACGCTCTCTTGTTCGACAAAGACTTCAAGCCAAAGCCTATTTACTTTGAGCTGGTGGAAGCCGCCCAAGGAAAATAGAAAGAAAAGCCCCGCCTCAAGCGCGGGGCTTCATTCGTTATTCGCGGCGCGGTTTGGCGCTTGCAAGCTTCCCCAAAAAAAATCCTTGACAATCCGCAAAATATCGGTTATTCTGTTAAAAGTTGCGTGAACGAACACGCAAAAAAGGGATTTTTTTTATGACTGTCAGTGAAATCGCTAAAATTGCGGGAGTTTCCACCGGAACCGTTGACCGCGTAATGCACAACCGTGGCCGCGTCAGCGACGAGACCCGCCAAAAAATCCTCAAAATCATAGACGAAAACGGCTACAAGCCGGACCCCATCGCGCGCTTCCTTAAAAAAAAGGGCGACTTTAAAATCGGCGTTTTGATTCCTTCGGTCAGCGAAGAGAGCGGTTACTGGCAGGAAATTTACGACGGTATTCAGGAAGCCTGCAAAAACGACTACGCATCCTTTGGCTTTAGCGTCCGCCCTTACGAGTTTAAAAGGCCTGACAGAAATTCCTTGCACGAGCAGTTCAAGAAAATGGCCAAGTCGGACTGCGCGGCCTTTATCATCGCGCCTGTCATGCAGGAAGAAATTTTGGTTTTGCTGAGCGAGTCGCGCCTTTCGTCTCCTTATTGCTTTGTGGACTCGACGGTGCCCGGCTCGGAGCCCTTGTGCGCCGCGACGCAAAATCCTTTGAGCGCCGGCTTTTTGGCCGCCAAAATCACGCGCCTTTTTTCCAAGGGGGAGGGAACATTCGCCGCGATAAAGCCTTTTTCGGAGTCCTTTAACTTGAACGAGCGGGCGCGCGGCTTTGAAAAATATTTTGAGGAAACGAACAATGGAAGGGCGCTTCAAAAGGTGGCGCGGGGCGCGGAAAAAAAGCAGATTTACGAAGCCGTCGATTCGCTTGTAAAGGAATGTTCCGACTTGCGCGGCATTTGCATCGTAAACAGCGAAGGCCATTTTGTTGGGGAACGGATTTCGGCGCTGGGACTTAAGGACAAGATCGCCGTCACCGGCTTTGACTTGGTTCCGTCCAACAAGGCGGCGATACGGAACGGAAAAATCGACGCGCTGATTTCGCAGGATCCAAAAGGCCAAGGCCAGGCGGTGATGAAGGAGATTTACAAAAAAATCGTCCTTCAAAGCGACGCGCAAAAAATCATCAGCATGCCCTTGGACATATACTTTAAGGAAAACATTATGGAGGATATAAAATGACGCAGGCGGAATTGGACTCATCATGCATTGGAATTGAATTTGGCTCGACCAGAATCAAGGCGGTCTTGATTGACGGCTCTTTCAACCCGGCCGCGCAAGGCGCCTTTGACTGGGAAAATTCTTTGGTCGACGGCGTTTGGACTTACTCGCTGGACTTGGTTCAAAAGGGATTGCAGACCGCCTTTGCCGAACTAAAGGCCGACGTTAAAAGCAAGTTTGGGCTGGAACTTAAAAAGGCCCGCGCGCTTGGAATCAGCGCGATGATGCACGGATACCTTGCCTTTGACAAGGACGACAACTTGCTCGTTCCATTCCGAACTTGGCGCAACACGATTACAGGCGAGGCAAGCGAAAAGCTTACCGACTTGTTCAACTTTCCGGTGCCGGAACGTTGGAGCGCTTCGCACTTGTACCAAGCGATTTTAAATGGAGAAAGCCACGTTCCCCAAATCGCAAGCATAAACACGCTGGCCGGCTGGGTTCACTTTAAGCTTAGCGGCCAAAAAGTTTTGGGAATCGGCGACGCTTCGGGAATGTTCCCGATTGACTCCGCCATAAAAAATTACGACAAAAAAATGCTGGCCGCCTTTGACAATCTTGTGGCCAGTAAAAATTTTCCGTGGAAGTTGGAATCGATTTTGCCGCGCGTTTTGCTGGCCGGCGACAACGCTGGAAGCTTGACCGACGCGGGCGCCAAGTTCTTGGATCCTACGGGAACCTTTGAGGCCGGATGCCTTTTGGCTCCTCCTGAAGGCGACGCCGGAACCGGAATGGTCGCGACAAACAGCGTGGCGGCCAGAACCGGAAACGTCAGCGCGGGAACATCAGTCTTTGCAATGGTCGTTTTGGAAAAGCCCTTGAGCGCGGCCTACAAAAACCAAATAGACATTGTCCAGACCCCGGACGGAAGCGCCGCCGCAATGGCCCACGCCAACAACTGCACTGGCGAATACGACAAGTGGATAAAATTGTTCGGAAGCGCGGCCACGGCCTTGGGCGCCAATTTTTCAAAGGGCCAGCTTTACGACACTTTGCTGGGATTGGCATTGAACGGCGACAAAGATTGCGGCGGCTTGGTTCCTTACAATTACATTTCGGGCGAGTCAATCACCGGCTTTGCAAGCGGCCGCCCGCTTTTTGTAAGGACGCAAAACGCAAACTTCACTTTGGAAAATTTCATGCGCGCCCAATTGTTCACCGCGCTGGGAGCCTTGCGCGCCGGCATGGACATTTTGTTTGAAAAAGAAAAAGTCGCGCTGGATTCGCTTACGGGGCACGGCGGATTTTTTAAGACTGCCGGCGTGGGCGCCAAAATCATGGCGGCCGCGATGCACACCGCGGTAAGCTCGATGAAAACGGCGGGCGAGGGCGGGCCTTGGGGCATGGCGCTGTTGGCCGCCTACGCTTCCGACAAAAAGGGAATGAGCCTTGGCGATTGGCTTAACAAGGTTGTCTTTGCCAGCGCGGAAGTCACAAAGACCGCTCCCGACGCGGCGGACGTTGAAGGCTTTAACAAGTTCTTCGCCAACTATAAAAAAGGCCTTGCGGTGGAAAAAGCCGCGGTCGAGAATTTGGACTAAAGGCGGCGAATTGTTTGAAAGACCATAACGCGCCGCGAATTGCTTGCAAGCCTAGAACGCGCCGCGCGAACGGCATCATAAGGAGGACTAAAATATGTCAGCGTACCAGTCATTAAAGGAAGAGGCCTACGAGGCCAACATGCAAATACCGGCGCAGCGCTTGGCGCTTTACACTTGGGGAAACGTGAGCGCCTTTGACAAGGACAAGGGCGTCTTCGCGATCAAGCCGTCGGGAGTTCCCTACGAAAAGCTTGCGCCCGACTCGATGGTCGTCCTTGACCTTGAAGGAAATCGCGTCGAAGGCAATTTGAATCCGTCGAGCGACACGCCGACGCACATAGTCTTGTACAAAAAATTCGCGGTGGAAGGCGGAGCCAAAATCGGCGGAATCATCCACACGCATTCTACGGCGGCGGTCTCTTGGGCGCAGGCGCTAAAAGCCGTTCCGCTTTTTGGAACGACCCACGCCGACCACATTCAGACCGCCGTTCCCTGCACGCCCTACCTTTCCAAAGAAATGGTCGAGCGCGACTACGAAAAGGAAACAGGCAACGCGATTGTCGAGCACTTTGCCGGCCTAAAGCTTAATCCGTCAGAAGTTACGATGGTTTTGGTCGGCGGCCATGGTCCCTTTGCCTGGGGAAGCGACGCGCAAAAGGCCGTCTACAACGCCGCCGTCTTGGAAGAAGTTTGCAAAATGGCGCTTAACACGCTGGCGATAAATCCCGGCGCGCAGCCGCTCCCGGACTACATCATAAAAAAGCACTACGAGCGAAAGCACGGGCCCAACGCTTATTACGGACAGAAGTAGGAACGGTCCAAAAAAAATCCGCGGCGGTTGCCGCGGATTTTTTTTGCCTTGCTTACTTTGGCCGGTACTGAAGGCGCGCGTAGCGGCTGTTGCGTTCCGAGGGAAGCTTTTGAAGCTCAAAGTCGTCCTTTAGGTAAAGGATGATGTCGGAAAGCTTTCTAAAGCCGTAGTCCAGCGTGTCAAAGCCCGGGTCTTGGCGCTTGAAGAAGTTTCCGGCGGCGCTGACGTCGGCCCAGCCGTCTTCGGCGGCGTACTTTTCGTAGGCGTTGGTCAAGAGCTTGAAGATTTTCCTAAACTGGCGGTCGGTCATTTTGTCGCCAGGCGATTTTCTAAAGAAGGCGCTGCGGACTTTTGTCACCTTGTGCTTGGCCTTTGAGTCGTCGGCCTTTTCTTCGGCTTCCTCCTCCTCGTCGTCGGTCAAGTTTTCAATGTAGATAAAGTCGTCGCAAGCGTTGACGAATGACGGCGGCGTCTTTTTTTGGCCCACGCCAAAAACGTAAATCTGGCTTTCGCGCAATCTTGTGGCCAATTTTGTAAAGTCTGAGTCGCTTGTGACAAGCGCGATTGAGTCGTACTTGTCGGTGTAAAGCAAGTCCATCGCGTCGATTATCATCGCCGAGTCGCTGGAATTTTTTCCCTGCGTGTAGGCGAACTGCTGGATTGGAATAATCGCGTTGTCGTTTAAGTCGCGCTTCCAATTCTTTAAGTGCTCCGAAGAAAAGTCTCCGTAAGCGCGCTTGGTTATGATGTGGCCGTGAACGGCGATTTCCTGCAAAATCAATTTTAGCTTTTTTCCGGGCGTGTTGTCCGCGTCAATCAATACCGCAATGCTTTTTTCGCTTGTGTCTTCCATAAAAATAACCTCCTAAAGTTCCACCGCTTCTGACCAATACTCTTTGTTGTAAATGTCGGTAAAGCGGAACATAAGTTTTGCCCTTCCGTTTCCAACCTTTGTGTTGCTGATTTGGACTTGGCCTCCTACGATCCAAGGCTCGCCCAAAAAGTAGCTGTCCTGATACTTTCCGTCGTAAGAGTAGTAGTCGCACAAAAAGTCTACCTTGTCGCCGGCCTTGAGGGAAATCGCGGTCTTGGCGGCTTGCAGCGTGGCTCCCTTGTAGTCGGCGCTGGCTCCGGAAATGATTCCCTTGGGATTTTTGTTGTCAAAGACAAGCCAGATGTTGACGCGGTTTCCGTTCAGCAAGGCGGGAACGCGGCCTGTGATTGTGTATTGGCCGCCGATTTCCGTTGTGTCGGTGTGGTAGTATGCGACGGGCTGGCCGTTGATTGAAAGCCATGTTTTGTCCGACGGAGCGGCAAGGCTTCCGTCTTTTGTAAACTCGTAAATGTTGTCCAAGCCCAAATCGATGTAGCCGTTTCCGTCGTCGTAGAACATGTTCAAGTCCAAGGCGTGAACCAAGCTCCATTGCGCCTCGCTCATTGAAATCACTTTGCCGGAAGCGCCGTTTTTCCAGAAAAGGTTGCTCTTGTCAAAATGGTTTACGGAAATGTATTGCGCCGCGGTTTTTGTCGAGGCGGAGCTTCTTCCAAAAAACGCGCCCAATAAATCTCCGATCGCGTCGGGGCTTATGGCGCCGCCGTCCGTTCCGCCAAGAAGGCCAAAGAGAGAGTCCATCGGAGAGCTTGCGCCGCCCGCCGCGACTTGGCCGCTGATTTCCAAATTGGCGAACTGTCGGATGCATTCCGCGTAGCTTTGGTCCATTCCAATCGCGCTGTAAGTGTCGCAGATTTCGTCAACGCTTGACGCTCGCTGGTAGGGGAAGTAAATCGAAACGCCGTAGGCGTCGCTGATGTTTGTCGAAGTCTTGTTGTACTTTACGGCGTTTGTAAGCGCGGCTGCCAAATTTTTTCCTTCGGCGTTGCCGACATTTTTGCAAAGGTGGACCAAGTCGATTTGGTCGATGCGGGAACTCCTTGCGAATTCGCGCGTGTAGTAGCGCGCGTCGGAAACGGTTTTGTAGTCGTTGTTTGTGATGAGCTTTGAAAGCGATTTTGAAAAGGCCGACAAAGGAGCGGGAACCGTGTTTGCAAATTCCGCCAAGTCGATGACAGAAAGCGTTGTCTGCTGGCCTCGGCACTTTATCGCGCATTGGTCCACAAAGTCGTCGGCGATAAGCTTTCCGATTTGAACGGTGGGCATCGCGGTGTCGGCGGCAAGGCGGCTAAGCCAGTCTGTGTAATACCAGCCGATTCCTGGCTCCGTTTCTTCCGAGCCGATCATATAGTCCGCGTGCGCGTTTAGCATAAGAGCGGTTTCCGCGGTGGCCATCAAGCAGGCGTCAAAGCCGATAAAGTCAAATTTTACGCCGCCGGCTTTTAGCGCCTTGTTGATGTTGGTCAAATTCATCGAGCCGGCTCTTGGGAATTTTTCGTCATAGCCGTAGCCGCTGACCGAGCCGCCGCCGTGGTCCCAAAAAACCAAAATGTTTCGGTTGGCCGGAAAGTTTTTGGCCGACCATTTTATAAAGGCCGAAAGGGTGGCGGGATCGGTCATCTTTTTCGCTCCGTCGTCTTTGACCAAGGTTTTAAGCTTTCCTTGCGCGACTTGGTAGATTTGGTTTGTCGAATTTGATATGGAAGAAATTTTCCATTGCTTGCAGCCGCCTGTGTAGACGACGATGTTGATTTTGTCGCCAAAGTTTGCCGCAGCCATTTCGGCCAAGTCGGAGGAGGCCATTCCGTGCTGGGACTCCAAGTCGGTTCCGCACATGTAGACCATCATCGTTATGGCGTCGTTTCCGTTCCCCGCGATTTTCGTGTACTTGGCGCGGCTTCCGGGAGCGACGCTTGCGTCCGCGCTGGAGTCCGAGGCGTTTACGCCGGAATGGTTTGACGCGCCGGATGATTGGCCGCCAAACTGCGCGGGGCTTTGAGCGCCTTGGCTTTGGTCAGCGAGCGTTCCCAAAATTTGCTCAACCGCTCCGCTTGATTCCTGGCCAGCGTCGCCTTGAGACGCTCCTCCAAAAAAGAATTTAAAAAGCAAGAACAAGACGATTACGATAAGGCTTCCGCTTCCGCCGCGAGTGACGGCCTTTTTGCCAAAGCCGCCGTCGTCCTGTCTTGAGGAATATCCGTCAGAAGATCCGACCGGGCCTGTGTCCAAGCCGTCTCCGCGCCTGTAAGCGCCTTTTCCGCCTTCGGTTACGTTCTTGTCCCTTCCGCGCGGTCTGTTTGTATGGTCCATAGTTTTCTCCAAAAAAAATGATGATACAGTATACCGCAGAAAAGCAGTCGGCGCAATGCGTATCTCTTTGGCGCGCTTTAGCCGCCGCCCTAGACTAAAGTTCCGCCATAATGTAAAATGCACGCAAAATAGTCTTGGGGATTTTATGAAAAAATTTGTTGGCTACGAAAAGGGCGTTAATTTTGGCGGATGGCTTTCGCAGTGCTCGGAGTACACGGACGAGCATTACAAGACCTTCATTGTTGAAAGCGATTTTGAAAAGCTTGCGGCATGGGGAGCAGACCATGTCCGAGTGCCGGTTGACTGGCAGGTTTTTCAGCGCGAGGACGGAACTTTTATCGAAAGCGGTTTTTCCTACGTTGACAACGCGATTTTGTGGGCAAAAAAGAATAAGCTGAACTTGATTTTGGACTTGCACAAAACCTTGGGCTATTCCTTTGACGCGGGCGAAGAAAAGAACAATTTTTTTGCCGACGAAAAGCTTCACGCGCATTTTTACGCTTTGTGGGAAGAGTTTTCAAAGCGCTACGTTAAATACGAAGACATGATGGCCTTTGAGCTTTTGAACGAAGTCACATCTCCGTCTTACAGCGACGCGTGGAACAAAATTTCCGCCAAGGCGATTGAGACAATCCGAAGACATTCAAAGACGATAAAGATTTTGATTGGCGGCTATTGGAACAATTCGATTGACGCGCTAAAAGATTTGCTTCCGCCCGCCGACGAAAACATCGTCTACAACTTTCACTGCTACGACCCGCTTATGTTCACGCACCAAGGCGCGCCTTGGGTGTCGGGAATGCCGCATGGCTTTAGGCTGGAATATCCGACGACCTATAAAAAGCACAACGACGCGGCGCTCTCTTGCGGCTTTCCGGATTTTGTAAGCCATGTCGAGGACGATTCAAAAACATACGGCCCGGAATTTTTTGTCCAAAAGTGGCAGGCCGGAATCAAGGTTTGCCAAGAACGCGGCGCGGCCCTTTACTGCGGCGAGTACGGCGTGATTGACCGCGCCAGCCCGGAGCAAACGCTGGCCTGGTACAAGGACATAAACGCCGCGTTTAAAGAATGCGGTATCGGCCGCGCCGCCTGGAGCTACAAGCAAATGGACTACGGCCTAAGCGACGAGCGCATGAAGGGCGTTTTCGGCGAATTGGTGAAGTGTCTCTGATGGAATACAAATTTTACGGCTGGCAGGGCGCGGATTGCGCTCCGGTAAATCCGGCCTATTCAAAAATAAAAAATCCCCGGCAGCTCTACGATTTGCTGTCTGGATTTTGGAGCGCGCAAACTTGCGCGCCTCGGATGAGGCAGGACTGGACGCCAAAGAACAAGACGCTTGGCTAGTGCTCGATCACAGCCTTTTTGGCGCAGGACATTTTTGGCGGAAAAGTCTACGGCATCCTTCGCGATGGCGGAAACTACCACTGCTACAATGTTGTTCCCACCGCAAGCGGCGACTGCGTCTTTGACCTTACAAGCGAGCAGTTCGGCGGCGAAAAGCTTTGCTACCAAAAGAACCCGGAGCAGTTCCGCGAGGTTCACTTTGCCAAAGAAGAAAAGCGCCTGCGCTACGAAGCGCTCAAGGTGGAACTGGAAAAGGCGCTTGGACTATAGGCCGCCCCATGCAAGCCAAGACCTATATCGCGATTGACCTAAAATCTTTTTACGCCTCGGTTGAGTGCCGCGAGCGCGGGCTGGATCCGCTGACGACAAAGCTTGTTGTGGCCGACAAAAGCCGCACAAGCAAGACGATTTGCCTTGCGGTTAGCCCCGCGCTAAAGGCTTACGGGCTTGGCGGCCGTTGCAGGCTTTTTGAGGTTGAGGCCAAGGCTCGCGAGGTAAAGCGGCAGACCGGAAAGGATTTGGAGTACATAACTGCCGTTCCGCGAATGGCGCTTTACATAAAGTATTCCACCGACATTTACAACGTCTACCTAAAATATTTCGCGCCCGAGGACATTCACGTTTATTCGATTGACGAAGTTTTCATCGACGCGACAAGCTACCTTGCGCTTTACAAGACAGGCGCGCGCGAGCTTGCGGTAAAAGTCATCCACGACGTTTTGGACGCGACAGGAATCACGGCCACCGCCGGAATCGCGCCCAACCTTTACTTGGCAAAAATCGCGATGGACATCGTGGCAAAGCATATTCCGGCGGACAAGGACGGAGTGAGAATCGCGGAGCTTGACGAAATCTCCTACAGAAAAAAATTGTGGAGCCACAGGCCGCTCACCGATTTTTGGAGGGTGGGGAAAGGAACCGCGCGCAGGCTTGAAAAATATTTTTTGTACACGATGGGAGACGTGGCTCGCCTTTCGCTAAAGAACCCCAAGCTTTTGTACAAGGAATTTGGAATTGACGCGGAGATTTTAATCGACCACGCTTGGGGCGTCGAGCCTGTGGAAATGAAGGAAATCAAGGGCTACAAGACGCAAGCCAAAAGCCTTGGAAGCGGGCAAGTCCTTCACGAGCCGTACGACTACGAAAAGGCAAAAATCATCGTCCGCGAAATGGCCGAGCTTTTAGCGCTGGATTTGTTCAAGAAAAAACTTGTGGCGAATTCCATCACGCTTTACATAGGCTACGACGCGCAAACTTTGAGCAAGGACGATTTTGACGGCGAAGTTGTCTACGACTATTACGGCCGCCCCGTTCCAAAGCCGGCCGGCGCGAGCCTTTCTCTTGGAACGCACAGCAATTCCTCCAAGCTGATTGTTGAAAGCTTTGTCTCTCTTTTTGAACGGATCGCAAATCCCAAATATCTTGTCCGCCGCGTGAACGTTTGCGCCAACAACACGATTCCAGAAAGCCAACGCGAGCCAAGCCTTTTTGACGGAATGGAGGCGGAGGCTCTTGGCATAAAGCCCGGACAGGAGGAGAGCCTTCAAAGCGCCAGGCTAAAAATCATCGGCAAGTTTGGAAAGAACGCGATTTTAAAAGGAACGAATTTGCAGGAAGGCGCCACGACCCGCGACCGCAACGAGCAAATCGGAGGACACAAGGCATGACCGAAAAAAATTACGACGACATAATCAATTATGACTGGAACCGCGATTCCCTAAAAGACCGGATGCCCCTAAGCCAGCGCGCCAAAATCTTTTTGCCCTTTTCCGCCCTGACCGGCTTTGACGAAGCCCTGCAAGAAACTTTGCAAAAGGAGCTGGCCGCGATGGAGGAAGGGGCGCTTTAACCCTTCCCTCTACCTAACCCACGCGCTAAGGACGACCGCGGCAAAGAAGGCCGCTCCGATTAAAGCGCCGGCAAGGCGGTAAAGCGGAACGGACTTGCCTTTGTGGTAGACGCGCTTGGTTTTGCAGTAATTGGCTTTTGCAAAATCGTAAAAGCTTTGCCACTCGTCCGCGCCGGAAAAATCCGATTCAAAAACATAGACGCATGTGGCGCGGGTAAGGTAAATGTAAACGGCGTCGTCCGCAAAAAAGACTGAATGAAAGTCTTTTGGATAAACCGTCCAGTCTTGGATTTCGTTTGACAAAAAAAGTTTGTCGCCTTCAAAAGAAAAACTTGTGTCGGGAAAATCTTTTACAAACATGTTCCATTGCCGTTCCGCCCATTTTTTGGCGCGCTTGCTTTTGTTCAGCATTGAGTGGGTTTTGCAAGCCGCAAGGATTAAAACCAACGCTCCGTTAAAAATAAGCCTGTCGCTTTTTATAAGGAACGAGACGACGGCGCAAAGCGCGACGCTAAGATAAAGCAGCGTGACGACGGCCATGTCGATGACCGCAAAATAGCCCCTGCAATTTTTTACGTCGGCGTAAAGCTTTTCAAAGTCTTGCCGCTTGTATTTCCGCTCAATTGTAAACTTCATTTATCCTCCCGTCGGCGTAGTTGGCCTTTATAAAGTCAACGGCGGCCTGCCAGTCTTGCGGAGCGTCAAACCAGCGCTTAAGGACAAAGACCGCCTTGTCCAAATAGTAAATGTAAACCGCGTCTTTTTTGAACATGATTTTTTTAAAGAATTTTTTGTTCA
>DGRX01000022.1 GCA_002391235.1 Treponema sp. UBA4377 | reverse complement strand
GCGCTTTTGGGATATAATCTCCAAGAGCGGGGTCGGTGGAGATCCACATTGAATACTTGGGGTCCAAGTACCTCGCTCCATAGTAATACAATCCGGTCTCTTCGTCTAGTTCTTTTGCCGTGAACTTGTAAGAGGGGTGATTATTTTTTCAAGCCTCTTGACTTTCGACTAATTTGGAGTTATACTTCAAATTAGTCGAAACACTTTTAAAGGGGGCTTTATGTATATCAACCGCCACATTCTGCCATATTTAAGCAGAATGAAAAAACAGTTCAGGGTTCTCTTAGTTACCGGCTCGCGTCAGGTCGGAAAATCCACTTTGCTAAAAGAAAACTTGCTCCCAGATTATGAATATGTCACCCTCGACTATTTTGCCGAGCTTGAACTGGCGCAAAAAGATCCCGCTTTGTTCTTTAAGAACCATCCGATGCCGGTTATTGTTGACGAGGTGCAGCGCGCGCCGAATTTGTTTTTGCAAATAAAGCTCCTTGCGGACGAAACAAAAAGCAAGGGGCAGATCATCCTAACAGGTTCGCAAAGCTACAAGCTTTTGAGCAAGGCGGCGGACTCCTTGGCAGGCCGCGTCTGCATCATCAACATGGCGGCTCTTTCGCTTAGAGAAAAACACAAAATCGATTTCAACGAGGAATTCTTGCCTACTTCTGAATACATAAAAAAAAGGAAACCAAAAATAAAGCCATACAAAAACTTGTGGAGCCATATCTGGCGCGGAAGCATGCCGGAGTTGGCGGACAAGTCAGTTGAATGGGAGCCGTTTTACCGCTCATACATACGGACATACCTTGACCGCGACGTGGCGGATGTAATAAGCCCAAAGAATCTTGTAAAATTCCACAACTTTATGCAGTGCCTTGCGGCTCGTGTTGGAGAATTGTTCAACGCGGATTCCATTGCCCGCGACGTAGGCGTAACAAGCAAAACCATTTCAGAATGGACAAGCATTCTTGAGTCCTCCGGCGTAATCCGCCTTTTGCAGCCTTATGAAAAAAACGTTTCAAACCGAGCCGTAAAAACTCCAAAGGTATTCTTTATGGACACAGGCTTGGTGTGCTTCCTAGTGGGCTGGTCTTCTGCGACTGTCGCAATGAACGGCGCGATGTCTGGAAGCCTTTTTGAAAACTTTGTCGTAAGCGAAGTAATCAAGTCATACTACAATGCCGGCCACGAAACCGAGAAGATCTATTTTTACCGCGACAAAGACAAAAAAGAAATCGATTTGATAATCGAAAAGGACAACACTCTCTATCCGATTGAAATAAAGAAATCGGCGCATCCAACGATAGAAATGGCAAAACATTTTTCCGTCCTGTCCAAAATTGCCGGAGTCTCCGTCGGTCAGGGCTGCATTATTTGCCAATGCGACAAGCCGTTGCATTTGAGCGATGAGGTTATTTCTCTGCCTATTGAGTATGTGTGATAGAGGGATGAGAATTTTGTAGGAAATTTTATTTTTGTACCTACAATTATGCTCATTCAAATATGAAGATAAAGCATCTAGTTATATAAACCAATATGCTTTGAATAATATGGATGTCATAATTCCATCAAAAAAGACATATATAGATTTGAATATTTCGTCGTAATTATGAACACCGATATCTTTAATAAAATTCAAGAAAATGATAGACTTAAAATATAAAAAGTACTTTGTTACCGAAGTTGATTACTGGAGAGATTATAAAATAAGGGAGATAAATTATGGAAACTGTTATCGAAAGCTATTTAAATGATTTTTGTGATCATTTTGGAATAAAGGATTTGGATGACTCAACGAAATTTGAAGATTTTGTTAATTATGTTTCAATTCCTAAACTAGAAGAAACTTCTGAATCAATAGAAGGCGTTAATGTGGGGAACAATGGGAATCCTGGAGTTGATGGGTTAGCAATTATTGTTAATGATCACATTGTTCATTCCACAGAAGAAGTAGATTATTTTTTAAGCGGCTTAGGACGACTTGAAGTAAGTTTCTATTTTGTTCAGGCAAAAACTTCAACATCATTTGAAATGACAGAGATGGTCTCATTTATTAATTGTATTAAGGATTTTTTCAAGCCTAAGCCAACATTCGATTTTAATGACGATACAATTCGCTTACATGAGGTTAAGGAATATATTTATAGTAAATCTATAAAAATGTTACAAAATCCAACCTTAACTATTATATATGGATGTTTGGGACAATGGTCTAACGATAATAAAAATTTCGAAGCGGCAATTAACACTGCATTAGCTGAACTAAAAAACACAGGGTATTTTTCCGATATCGATTTCAAGCCATATGACAGGGATTTATTAAAATCTGCTTACAGAGAATTAAGGAATACAATAAGCAGAAGTATTATTTTTGAGAAACATACGATTGCCCCTTCAATTAAAGATGTGGATGAAGCTTTTGTCGGTTTGTTACCTGGATCAGAATACTTAAAACTAATATCTTCTGAACAAGGAGATATGTTAAGAAATATTTTTTATGATAATGTTCGTGATTTCCAAGGTTTTAATTCGGTAAATTCTGAAATCAAGAGCACTTTGGAAGAGCAAGATTCAAAAGACAAATTTGCTTTGTTGAATAATGGTATTACTATTGTTGCAAAAAAAGTAAATAAGACTGGATGCACCTTTAATATTAGTGATTATCAAATTGTTAATGGATGTCAAACAAGCCATGTGCTTTTTTATAATCGAAAACTTATAGACGATAATGTTTATATTCCAATTAAGTTAATTGTTACAAAGAATTATGAATTGATGTCAAAAATTATCAGAGCAAATAACCGACAGACAACAGTAGGAAATGAAGCCTTCGAAATTTTATCACCGTTTCATAAGTATCTTGAAGAATTTTATATAGCAGAAAGTAAGAAACATTCAATTAATTTGTTTTATGAAAGAAGAAGTAATCAATATGATCATGATAATTTGACTCGCTCTAGTTATGTTACTTTAGCAAGTCAAATAAAATCTCTAGTCGCAATGTTTTTCTATGAACCTCATAGTTCCTCTCAAAGATATTTTGGAGAATTACTTCAAATGTATACAAAAAATGTATTCAAGGAAGGAGATTTGGGGGCCCCGTATTACGCTGCAGGTTTGGCATTAAACAGAATTGAAAAATTATTTTATGAAAGAAAGCTTGAAAGAAAATATAAGCGTTTCAAATTTCATATTATTATGTTGATAAAAACTTTTGTAATGGGCGCTGAAAAGGTATCGCTAAATAAAAAAAAATTAGAACAAGATTGTGAAAAATTAATATCTATATTAATAAATGAACATCAATTGTTAAATTATGTTCATGAAGCAATTTCCCTAATTGAAGAAAGATTAAAAACCGTTTCAGATTCATATTACAGAAATGCACATGGAACAAGTGCTTTTACAGATTCTATCCTGCCAGAGAAGAAATCCAAAAAGACAAAAGGTACGGTTTCTTATTACAATGATGATAGAGGATTTGGATATTTAGATGTAAATGCACCTCAAGACATTTTCTTTCATATCTCTGACTATCATGTTAATAATTCTGACATACCTCAAATTGGAGAAGAACTTCTTTTTGATGTTGTTGATACAGAGAAGGGGCTTAGAGCATTAAACATATCAAAAAATTAAAGTTTTATTGTTTTATCTTTGCTAACAGAAGCAGGCTTTGTAAAGATTGAAAATTTGTGTATGTCTTAAATAGGGGCTTTAATATTTTTATAAGAAGAATTCCAGTCTTTTCTTTGCTTCAATATAGACCGGACGGCTTTTTTATCAATTGGAAAGGCCCCTTTGATTTTTACATCCATAAACACTTCTAAAACGTTTTTTACAACAACCACCTGCGACTGCGTGTTAATTCTGCTGGATGCAAGATTTTTAGCTCTCTCATCATTTGACATAAATAAAGGAATGGAAAGATATTGGGCCATAATCAAAGAATGAATCTCACCCATATTTCGCTTTGCCTTATGCATTGTTATCGCATCAAATGTCCGTTCGATTGTCTCGAAATTCATATAAACTACCGCCGCTTGATCACAATTCCGTTAGAAACAGTCACGGCACCCATTTGTTCCTCCAGTTTCAAAAAGTTTGCGGAAGCGATAAGACCACAAGAAAGGCTCATTCCATGAGATGCAAAGAAAGCCTTTAGTTCGTTGCGCGTTGACTGCGGAATACGCATTGAAATCATAACGCTTTTGTCAGGCTCTTTTTCTTTCGCGGGACTTGCAGTTATCGCGGCAGAAAAACTTTGCAACTGTTTTGATACATCCGTTGTTCTTGAAAGTGCCATTACAAACTCCTTGCAATCGCCGTGATTGCTGACAACGTTTCAGGCTTTGCATTGAACATTCCAACAGCGCCGTGGCCGCCGCAAGCCCTGTCAAACGCCTGGTCTTGCGGAACTATGAATTTTTGGAAGTCCGTTGTTACAGCTTTAATTTGCGATAAAATTTCCCTTTGCTGTTTAAAGCTTTGATTGCGATTGTTCAAAACAATTTTGTTGAATGTTGGCTTTTCGCCAAGTCGCATTTCCTTCCTGGCAGCAGCAAGATGGTTACCGAAGATTTCAAGACCATCTGTTCCCATGGTGGTTAGATTTAAAACCGCCACAATCTCGTCTGCCGCCGCCACGCAAGAGCGCTCCAGGGCCTTAAAGGACGGACTTGTGTCTATTATGCAATAATCGTAGCAGTCAAGTCGAACGCAGGGCAAAATTTCGTCTGCGATTTTATATTGCGCCGTCAAAGCCTTTGTTTCGGAATATTCGTTCAAACGAGTGTCAGTTCCGGCAGTGGGAAGAACAAATAGTTTTTTTATTGAAGATTCAATTACAGCCTCTTTTAGCGTGGCATCCCCAAACAAAACGTCGGCAAACTCTTTGTTCAAAGATGTCAAAAGCCAACTAGAAGCGTTCCCTTGCGGGTCTGCGTCAACCAACAAGACCTTCTTGCCGTTTTGCGCAAGTTCCGCTGCCACAGAAACGCTGATTGATGTTTTTCCGACACCACCTTTTTGAAGCGCGAAGCAAATTGTTTTCATAAAAATCTCCTTGAAAAAATATATACAAACGCTATAAAAGCGTCATTTTGAATTCATTTGTATGTACAAGTGAAGTAATTTGTATATCTTACAATCAGAAGTATATACAAAATGATTGAGACCTGAACATGCAGGTCATTCTTTTTTTGCAGCTTTGTATTGGTCTGAGCCCCGTTTTAAGAATTTATAAAAATCATCGAGTCTATATCGTTTAATGTCAGACTTATTTATGTATTTGAGCAAATAATACTCAGTTCTTGTGTAGTTGAAATTCTCTGCGACTTCCTTGCAAGCGTCCTCATGAAAAGCCAAGCTGTTTCTATATTGTTCGACAGCATTTTGCCTGATAGCCTCTTTCTCTCTCATAAGAATTTTTGCAACGCGCGCTTCAGCTATCTTTGTTCCATCATGGAATTTCCACGTATACGCAAGGCCTGCCAACGCAACAAGTAAAATGAGCAAGGTCAAAGCAAAAGAAAGAAAAATATTTTGTTTGCTTTTGAGCTTTATGTTCTTTGCTGATGCGCTTATGTCCTTTAAGGCTTTTTCAAGTGATGGACTAATTTCACTTGCAACTTGCTTACCTATCGACTCTCCAATGGCTTCGATTTCTTTTTTGCACCGATAACTTGCGTTCTCGATGTCTGTTGACGCTTTCCCCACTTTCCATTTTAGTTCCGTTAGTAAATTTTTTGTGTTTGATTTCATCTCTTCCGATGTTTTCTCCAGTTCCGATAACGCTTTCTCGCCCTGCTCGTTCTGCTCCTTCAAGAGCGTTCGCAGCTCGTTGAAAATCAGCGAATTCACTTGTGAGCTGATCGAAGTCGGCTGACTTGCCGCTTTCGGCGGCATCTGCGCCATAAGCGCTGTCATTGATGTCGGCGCTGCCACTTGGGGTTGAGATTGAATCGCTTCTTGTTTTTCCATTATTTGAGTCAATGACATTTTTTAGCTCCTCTTTTGTAGATAATGTTTCAAATTCCGGGTAATACTTTGCCAGAGTAGCAAGGCGTATTTTACATTTTTTTTCGCCAGCTGCCTGTCGCTTTGAATCAATGAAAGTCACATGTTTTTTGCTTTCAATCCAAACTGTTTCAAAGCCGCTTTCTTTCATCAGAGCCAAAAACTGAGTGACGCTCGCAGCTTTGTCCTTGTTACGCAAAATCGCAATGCCGCAATTTTGAATGTAACTGTCAACCTCGCCTTTTTCAGCCTTGTTTAAAAGCTGGTAAGTATTCTTGTTGTTGACAACCTTTTCAGTGCGCTTTTCGCCGTTGCTTTTAAAGCCTTTTTGCGGTGCGGGCGAAAAACCATCAGCAATGTTTATCTCATTTTGCAAGCTCTTTAGCTCTTCAAGCTCCTTTTTTGTTATGTGGAACTTGCGGCCATCGACAAAAGAAACGCTATTCACAATATAGTGCACATGTGTATGGCTTCTGTCTTTGTGAACGGCAAGAAGAATTTCATAAGCCCTGAATTTTTTTGTCGCTTCCAGAAGTTTTTTTGCCTGCTCCAACGCTTGCTCAGGCGTTATCTTTTCGTCAGGCGGGTAAGATTGTACAAAATGGTGGTATTCCCTTCCGCTCGTTTTGCCAAAGACTGTTTTTGTCTGAACCATCATTTTATATGCTTGCGCAACTTCAAGGCAGTGGCCGTAAACAAGTTTTTCTTCAGTTTTTTCTGTCTTAAGCACATATTTAATTATGCCTGACAGATTTGCTCGCTTGCGCTTTCCCACTTTAAGTTTTATAGCTTTAAATATTGACATACAGCGTCAAGCTCCTTTTTTATAGACAAACTGTCAGTCGTTCCGCAAGCCTCCGACAGTCTGGCAAGGTCAATGCCTTGCCACTCAAGTTCCAAGAACAACTGTATCCTCTGCCAAAACCTTTCAAGCGTTTTGCAAGCCGCAACAGCGGCTTCCGCCGCGTCTTGCTGACGTCCCGAATTACAAGCGCGGGCAATTTGATTGAGGTTGACTCCTTGATGCCTAAGCTCAATCAAAAGCTCTTGAAAAGCCTCTTTGTTTACAATGGGCTGTTCAAGAGCGGCGCGAATAAGAAACTGCTGGCTGTTAAGGCCAGAGTTTTTTATTCGCGCTTGGAGTCGATGCCACTCGGAAGAAGACACGCGAAAGGCTATAGACTTTGTTCGTGTCTTATTCATAGGCAGCGGCTCCAAAGGCAAGGAAAAATTTGCGAACATGCAAATTTTTCCTTGCGGGGGATTGAAGGGGAACGCCCCTCACAAGATTGCGCAGGACGATACAGTTGTATAGCAATGCGATGGTGCTTACACTTGCGCGAATCTTGCAACAGACGAGTCGCGCGGAATTCGCAGCGATTGGCTGGCGAACACACACGGGAACACGGCAGCGTATTCAGCTGCCGCCGTGGGGGTTGAGCCAGCGCAATCGCGGAGAATGGAGCGCGTCGCGGATGTTTCTTTACGACCGACACGTGTCGGTCGTATTTTGCCGCCAACAGGAGGCTATTATTGCAACAAAAAGTCACGTTAGTCCTCCACTTTCTTAAGGCCGAATTTTTCGTCTATTGCTGCAAGCTCACGGTCATACTGCTCTTTAAGTCTTGTGTTGCTCAATAATTCAGCGCGGCCGCCAGGGATTTTGGACGATAACAATTTAGTTTCTTTTTCGTATGCCGCCATTTCCTCTGGAGACCAATTTAAAATCTGTCGCGCTTTGAAAACTTTGGCATTATCGTCCCTGTCCTGCATATCAAAGCCGCAGTTGCTGCAGCAAGTTAACACATTTGCAGGATGTCCGCAAACAGGACACGCCTCCAATTTCTGAAGCGTGGCATCCTCTCTTTCACTTGTGATTTGACGCGATAACTTAAAGTCGCGGACTATGGAACTTGACAAGGCAAGCTTGTGATACAACCCTTCAAAGGATTTTTGGACCTTCCCCATTTTGGTTCGACAATAAACATAATCGAGGTATGCCTCGATTTGGGTGTTGTCAATCGCTGTCTTTTCAAGAAAAGTTAAAACTTCATTCTCAAATTTAGCATCGAAAGGATATTCGCCAAAGAACAATCTCTTAACTGTTTGAACAAAAACTGACTCACTTCCTTCAAAATGCTGGTTAGCTAGTTCAGTTTTTTGTTTTTCAGTATTTAGTTCATAAGTAGTTAGTAGCACGGGTTTGACCGTTAACGGTTCAACCGTTGACGGTTTCACCGTGACGGCAAATCCGTTACGGTTATCTTCAGCATTCTTTTTAATAGGTTTTGCGTGAAATCCATAAGCTTTGCTAGAAAACTTTCCTGATTTAGTCCTAGTCTGTTCTGTAATTTCTACATAACCAAACTCAACCAATTCCTTTATAGCTGAATTGATGGAGTCAATTCCATCTTTAAAATGTTTTACAAGTTCTGTCTTATAAAGTCTCCAGTTGGACGGTAAAGACATCAAATATGTATGCATGCCTTTTGCCCTTGCGGTTAATCGTGGATCCCTAATGCAAGTATTGTTTAGAATAGTGAAATTTCCTTCCGCAGGGTCAGCGTTATAGCAGTAGGTTTCGCTCATAGCGCCTCCTGTTTTTGGCCAACCAACGAGGTGAGGGGGGCTAGAAACGAATCTTTTTTTGCGCTAAATTCTTTTGAGCATTTGATTGTCTCTTCATAGGGGGTTATCTTTGCCTGCTCCATCGTGTTGCCGCACGATGGAGTTCTTGTATGAATGGTCATTTGGCGCCTCCAGTCTTGGCTTTCGCTTTTATCGCCAGCCGCTTGTATTTTTCGGGGATTACAGTTACGCCGCATTCCTTGGCATAGTCAACAAGGGTTGAATCTGTAACGCACGCCCAGCGTTCCACTACGATTCTTGGGAAAGCAAGACGACCTGCTATAAAAACCGAATACTTTGGATTACCACACCCCGGCAAAAGAAATCTGTTTGCCTTGTAAGTATTTTTTGCGGCTCCACCCTTTAATTCGGCGCACTCCTCGACAGTGTAGTATTCCTTCGTTTGTTGTGGATGCAAGTTTGAAGTATCCAACAGCTTACGGACTTCCTCCACTTCCCGAAGGAGTCTTTCATTCTGAATCTGAAGCTCCTTCAACTCCAAATCAAAATTGTTTTGCATTTTTCCTCCTTAACCTATCCGTGTCGGGATATTTACACGGATAGGATTTTTTGGTAATGTTAAACAAGTATTTGCAAATTAGTGACCTAACAGGAACTGATTCGCAATATTAATAACTTTTACCAAATGTAAAAATTATTACAGTTGGTAATAATAACTGATTATTGCTTATTTGTCAAGTTTTTTTTGAAAAAATGTGTAGTGGAATTATTTTTGTTAACAAACTCGACGACCTTTTAAAAGAATTCAATATCTCAAGAAAAGATTTTTCGGAACAATTAAACTTAAATCAAACCACTATTGCAGCTTGGAAAACAAGAGACATTATTCCAAATGTAGAATTGTTGGTTCAGATTTCCCAATTATTGGAAGTCTCTCTTGAATGGCTAGTAACAGAAATTTCACCTGCGAATATAAATGACTTTCAGAAAACTGTAACTCTTAGACGAAGCATCAGAAAACGAATTTATGAAAGAATTGCGGAGCTACAAAAAATTGAGTCCGCTGACAATGAAAAAACACACAATTTGTTTTTTAAGAGTTTTCCAAATTTGACATATAGACTTTTATATAATTGGGCGGAAGGACGCGCCGACCTGAAAGAATATGTTTTAACAGATATAGCATATTCTTTAGGAATCGACATGAGTTTCCTAATAAACGGAACAAGAAAAGAAAAAATCAAAGTCGAAAACTTTGATAAAATCCTCTTTTTAGCCGCTCAACGGAATCAAAATGATTTGTATTGCTTGGACAACCTTACTGGTAAACGTCGTCAACTCGCAAAAGATATGCTTAACCAGTTGATGGAACTTGAACACCTAGAATACGTCGAAGCAGCAAGAATAGAAAAAGAGCAAAAAAAATATAACTCCTAACAGCTAAGGTTTTTACTCAACGCGAGTAATTGACACGCCCGCTAATTGCACTACAATGGCCTAGGTTTCAATGTCAGTAAATCTCTGTCTCAGAAATTGTATCTGAGATTCAGGTTTACCATCGAGACTCTTTTTTTAATAGTCCGATTGGAGAACCTCTAAGACAACAAGCGGCTAGGCTAATAAAATTAAGTGAGGATTGTCCGCTAAGCGACGGAAAATGAACGCTAAGTTTCCAACAGCGGCTGGAGCCGCTAGGCTCCTGTCGCGTTTTGCCCCCGCTCCCTCACTCAAACAACATATTCGCCGCTCCAACAGCGGGTTTTACGGCCTCCACAAGTTCGGGAATGGCGGCGCGCGTGTAGTGGTCCGTCATAGCAATACAGGAATGGCCGGCAAGCTTTTGGACGGTTTCTCCGGCCACGGTGCGTCGCATTCTAGTGATGTATGTGTAGCGCAGGGAGTGGGGCGTTAAGACGCGATTTCCAACATTGATTCCCGATTTAGCAAGAGCGCGTCTGAACCATTCTTCAGCAAGCCATTTTCTAATGGGCTTGTTATAGCGTTTAAAGACATAATCGTCCTGTGCGATTCCTTCTTCCGAAATGTAGGCCTGCATAATCAAAGCAAAATCTTTTGGAAGCGGAACTACTCTAATTTTCTTATCGTCCTCCGAGCCGCACTTGTTGTACGTGGTTCTCACAAGCAAATTATGCTTGAAAAAACCGTCAACGACAAACATTCCTTGGTCAAACAAAAACTGGCTTGCCCTTACTCCTATCGCCTCCCCAATTCGTAGTCCGCACTCAACGCAACACAAAAACAATAGGTAGATTGCCTTGTGCCCTTCGAAAAACTGCGGATGCTTGGCATATTTTTCTCGGCTTAAATCAATCCAAAGCTGTTCGTTAAAAAAGGCGTTCAACTCGCTCGTGGTAAAAATATCTTTGCGGACGCTGTTCCGCCTAAACTTTGGGAATTTCGGCGTTGGAATATAGGGCAAGCCCATAAAAGGAGCTTCGTCATAAACTTCCCCGACTACAGTCAAAAAATTGTTTTTCCAGCTGCCGGAATGTTTGTCATTGGCAAGAAAGTCTATCACCATTGGAACTGTAAGCTCTTGAAGCTCGAACGTTCCAAAATGTTCCGTCAGAAAAGCCAGCAAGCCGCGCTTGCATTTTAAGGTTTCAACAGAATAACGCTTGCCCAGCTTTTCCATGCGCTCAAGATGGCTGCTGCCTGGAACAAACATAAACTTCGCTATTTTTGCGATTGTATATTTCTGTTCAACAAACAAGGGCGGCAATGAGGATACAAAAGCGCATGCTTCCGCTTGCGTCTTGCAACGCTTGCAAACTTTTTGCCGCATAACGCCAGTTATAGGATCATGCCAATAGCAATACCATTTGTGGACAGTCTTGCCGCCAGTCTTTACAGTTTTTTTGAAAATGTGATAATTGGAATCCATGTCTTCCTCCTAAAGAAAAATGCAAGCGATTAACATTCGCTTAACATTTTAAATCTCCTGAAGGTCAGACAGATTTGCAAATGCTTGTATTATATAGTGTTAACGCCTATCCCGAAGCGTTGCCCCATTGGGCCATCTAAGATTTGAACTTAGGACCAAAGGATTATGAGTCCTCTGCTCTAACCGCTGAGCTAATGGCCCGAATTGACGTTTATTTTAACAGAAAACGCGGCCTTTGGTCAAGCCAAAACGCTAGCCGCGGCGCTAATCCTTGCTGTAGCTTGAAACAAAATACGCGAGCGCGGCGCCGGCAAGAAGGCAGACGACGCTTGCAACAGCCATAAGGGCGCCTGTAAAACATCCAAAGCCCGGAAAGACGGCGAAAACGGAGCCGCAGATAAGGCCAAAAATCACCGCGTAAGTGTTGTTGGGGAACTTTTTCAAAAGCCAGGCGATAAGCTTGGCGCCGCAAAGGATTCCCGCAAGGACTCCGATTCCGTTTGGAAGCAAAAGGAAAAAGGCGTGGACGCAAGTTTCGGGATTAAGCAGGGCCGGAATGCTTGTTATGACGATTGGATATACGCCCATAATCAGCATAAGGAGCGAGCCTGAAATTCCGGGGATTACCATGGCAATCGCTCCGATAACGCCGGCAACAAAAATTCTCACGGCAAGGGGAACGCTTAAAGGCGGAAGATAGCCCAACTTTTCGCGCTCGCCGACAAAGGCTTTTTCCAAATAGTTAAACGTCAAAATCAAGGCCAAGCCGATCAGGGCGCAAACCACGATTCCCGCGATTTTCGCCGCTCCGATTTTTTTTGCGGGAACGCTAGCCGACTCGGCGCCTTCTTCCGTTCCGCCGGCAGAATTGTCCTTTAGCATATAGACAAAAAGCATCGGTATGCTTCCGATAATAAGGCCTGTAAAAAAGAAGTCAGTCTGAATGGGGAAATTTTCGTAAAGCGCCGTGATCATCTTGCTGAACAAAAGCACGCCCGAAAGCATTCCCAAAAACAACGGAACGACAAACTTTCTGTTGGCCCAAAGCTTTTTCACATTGCAAGTAATTGCGTTGATGAATTTTTCGTAAATGTTGAACACCACCGCCAAGGTTCCGCCGGAGACTCCCGGTATTACATTGGCCATTCCAACCGCGATTCCAATGACCGCTGTCTTAATAATTTCAATCATAGTTTGAGTATGATAGAAGAAAAGCGGATTTTTTTCAACAGCGTTGGCGTTTTGGCATCTTTTTTCCTTGCGTTTTGGCAAAAATGGGAGTAATATAATAGCAAGCAAGGAAAGAGTATGAACGATTCTTCATCCCTAATGGGAAAAATCAAGCGATTTTTTAAAGAGAAAGAGTATTCGCCGTTTGTCAAAGATTACCTGTTTACCATAAACGCCCGTTCCAGCATATTTGTGTCCGTAATTGTCGCCGTCCTTGAAATTTGGATGCTGATAATGATGATATGCAACGTCATCGAGGATTCCGGAAATTACAGCCGTGAGTGGCTTGTAACGCACACTATAGCCTACATTTCGCTCTTGGCTTCTTCCATTGTAATGCTTGTTTACTCCGCCCTCTACTTGGCCAACAAAGTAAAGAACAAGGGCGTTGGCTTTGCGATAAAATTTTTGTTCTCGCTCGCGATGATTGTTTTTGGCCTTTACGTTTCGCACACCAGCAAGGACCGCGGCGGACAAGTTTTTGCCTTTATAACCGTAATCATTTTCATCAACTGCCTTTTGGTATGGCATCCAATAATCTCTTTCACGGCCTTGACCGCGGTCTTTTTGACTTACATTCACCTTCAAAGCAAAATCATTCCGATAAATCTAAGCATCAAAGTAAACGCCTTTACAACCTGGCTGGCCTTTTTCATCACCGCGCTCAACAACCACCACCAAAGAAGAATTGAGGCCCAAAAAGACGAGCGCCTAAACGAGCTCAACGCCTACTTTGAAAAAAAATCCATGCATGACGACTTGACCGACCTTCCAAACCGCCACTACTTTTACAAGGCCAGCTCGGAATTTTTGACAAACCCCGGCAACAACATCGACGACATTTGCTTTGTCTTTATCGACGTGGAAAACTTCAAGAACTACAACGAAAAGCACGGCTTTATCGCCGGAACAAATTTCTTAAAAACCGTCGCCAAAATTCTTAAGGACGCTTTTGAAGGAGATCTTTTGGCGCGCTTTTCGGACGACCATTTTGTCGCGCTTACAAAGCATTACACTTTAAATCGAAAGGTAAAGAAAATTCAAAAAGAGATTCACAAGGCGGAGGACACCGTCCAGCTTGGATTTAAAGTCGGAATCTACCGGCCAAAGGCAAGAGACTGCGCCCCCGAATTGGCTTGCGACCACGCGCGATACGCCTGCGAATCCATAAAAAAGCATTTTGGCCGCGACATAATTGAATACGAGTCCAAGATGGACAAGGTCTTTAACCAAAAGCTGCACATCATCAACAACATTGACCAAGCGATAGAAAACGACTACATCACCGTTTACTACCAGCCTGTCGTCCTTTCAAAAAACGGAAAGCTTTGCGGCGTGGAGGCCCTGGCCCGTTGGAAAGACCCGAACTTTGGAATGCTTCCGCCGGCGGCCTTTGTTCCGATTTTGGAAGAGTACCACTTGATCCACAAGCTTGACTTGCGCGTCATGGAAATCGCCTGCAGGGACATCAAGGAATGCCGCGACAAAAAGCTTCCGTTTGTTCCAGTGTCGATCAACTTCTCAAGGCTGGACTTTGAATTGATAAACCCCGCCGAAGAGCTTGACCGCTGCATAGAAAAATACGGGCTTTCCAAGGACGACATTCATGTGGAGATTACGGAAAGCGCTCTTTCTTCCAGCGACGAAAAGCTTAAGCTTTCGCTGGAGACTTTTAGAAAAAACGGAAACTCCTTGTGGCTTGACGACTTTGGCTCCGGCTATTCCGGCTTGAACGTGTTAAAAGACTACAACTTTGACTTGATGAAAATCGACATGGCTTTCCTATCCAAGTTTTCGGAAAACAGAAAGTCGCAGCCAATCATCACAAGCATCGTTTCGCTTGCGCAAAAAATTGGAATGCAAACGCTTTCCGAAGGCGTTGAAACGCAAGAGGCTTACGATTTTCTAAAAGAGATCGGCTGCCAGCGCCTGCAGGGATACTTGTTTGGAAAGCCGATGCCAAAAGAAGAGCTTAACGAAAAAATACACACCGGCTTTTACGAGCTGGCCGGCTAGCCGCGCTTTTTCATGTAGTGCTTAAAACTGATTCCCCATTGAAAGCCAAAGCCAAGGATGTCGGCGGAATTTCCGTAATAAACGCCGTTCTTGTTAAAGGCGAATTTGTAGCCCACAAAAATGTCCATCAAAAAGCGCCAAGGCAACGAAAACTTCCAGCCTGCCTGCGGGTAGATTGAAAATGACGACGCTCTCGCTCCCTCAGGCGTTTTGTCGCCAAAATAAAAGACCAAGTCCCAACAAAAGCCTGTGGCCAAATAAAATTTTCTAAGCTGCCGGCTAATCGGATAATAGTAAACAAAGCCGGCGGGCGAGAATGTGTAGCAGCCCCAGCCGTCGGAATTTTCAAACAGCACGGCCTGGCCAAAATAGGCGCTGGCCGACAAGTGCGGAATTATTTGCTTTTCAAAACTCATTCCGGCGCCTATTCCGCCGTGCGTGAATCCTCTTGCCAGCATCGACCAGTCAAAGGCCAGCATTTGCTTGGCTACAGTTTCGCGCTCGCTTGAGTCGTAAAATTGTTGGCGCAGCCAGGGAATGAAGTCTGTCTTTAATTTTTTGTCCGACTCTTTTTTTGGGCCGGTGATGTCTTCCGTAAAAAAATCGTCATCGTAATAGATGAATTTTACGTCGGCGGCGAACGCAAGCGCGAAAAATGAAAAAAACGCCAATGCCGCGAAAAGTTTCTTCACGAGCGCATTGTAACCGCTAAAATGAATGTTTTCAATAGCGTCCAGGCCGCAGGCAAGATTGACGCTTGGGCTATTTTTTGGCATAATGCCACTATGCCTCTCTTGGAATGCAAGGACCTGTGCCTTGGCTACAACAAAAACATCCTCGTCCGCAATTTGTCATTCAAAGTGAACGTCGGCGACTACCTTTGCATTGTAGGAGAAAACGGAAGCGGAAAATCCACGCTTATGCGGACAATGCTTGGCTTGCAAAAAGCGATTGAAGGCTCAATAATTTTTGGCGACGGCTTGCAGAAAAACCAAATCGGATACCTGCCCCAGCAAACGCAAGTGCAACGAGACTTTCCGGCCAGCGTTTACGAAATAGTGATTTCCGGCTGCCAAGCCTCCGCGGGCCTTCGCCCCTTTTACAGCAAGGCCGAAAAGCAAAACGCGTTCAAGAACATGAAGCGGCTTGGAATTCTTTCGCTTGCCAAAAGATGCTACAGGGAGCTTTCGGGCGGCCAGCAGCAGCGGGTTCTTTTGGCCCGCGCCCTTTGCGCGACGCAAAAAATGATCTTGCTTGACGAGCCGATCACCGGCCTTGACCCCAACGCCGCCGAAGAAATGTACCGCCTTGTAAAAGACCTTAACGCCAACGACAAAATCGCCGTTGTAATGATTTCTCACGACGTCAACGCGGCCCTAAGGGACGCGACGCATATCTTGCACATCGGCGCGAAAATATTTTTTGGAACAAAAGAAGAGTATCTTTCCCTCCAAAAAAACGGAGGCGGACTATGATGCAAGCGCTCGAACAATTTTCAGTTTATTTTTCTTTCCCATTTGTGCGCTACGCCTTGATTGTCGGCGTTTTGATTTCGCTCTGTTCGTCGCTTTTGGGAGTGACGTTGGTTCTAAAGCGCTTTTCATTTATCGGAGACGGGCTTTCGCACGTGGCCTTTGGAGCGCTTTCGATCGCGACGGTTCTTAAAATCAACAACACGATGTTTTTGGTTTTGCCGCTAACAGTTTTAAGCGCGGTTTTGATTTTGGCCGCGGGAAACAAGGCGCGGATCAAGGGCGACGCCGCCATCGCGATGATAAGCGTAAGCGCTTTGGCATTTGGCTACTTGTTGATGAACATATTTTCGGCTTCCGCAAATTTGAGCGGCGATGTCTGCTCAACGCTTTTTGGCAGCACGTCGATTTTGACTTTGACAAAAAGCGAAGTGCTTTTGTGCGTAATTCTTTCTATTATTGTGGTGGCGGTTTTCGCGCTTTTTTACAACAAGATTTTCGCCGTAACTTTTGACGAAGACTTCGCCGCGGCTTCCGGCACAAAGGCCGCCGCATACAACTTGCTTTTGGCCGTAATCATCGCGGTCATAATCGTCTTGGCCATGAATTTAGTCGGAAGCCTTTTGATAAGCGCTCTGATTATTTTCCCGGCCCTAAGCGCGATGCGGCTTTTCAGGAGCTTTTTGTCGGTGACAGTTTGCTCAGCCGTTCTAAGCGTCGTCTGCTCGGTGGCGGGCTTGCTTGTTTCCATCGTGGCGGGAACGCCTGTAGGAAGCACAATCGTCGCCGCGGACTTGGCGGCTTTCATAATCTTTTGCGCGGCCGGAGCGGCAAGAAAGCGCTTGCAAGCCTAAAATTCGCCGTCGCGCTTGAACATTTTTGTTTCTTTTGATAGTATCACTCTTATGAAAGAACTATCTGCATTGATGGGCGTTCGCGAATCAATCCGAGTGATTGACGCGACCTTGCGCGACGGCGGAATCGTAAACGATTTTTTCTTTACCGACGAATTTGTAAAGGAGCTTTACAAGACAAACATCGAAGCCGGCGTCGACTATATGGAAGTCGGATACAAGGCCTCCAAAAAACTTTTTGACAAATCCAAATTCGGAAAATGGAAATTCTGCGACGACGAAGACATCATTAAAGTCATTGGCGACAACGCCGACAAAAAGGTCAAGCTTGCCGTCATGGCCGACGTTGGCCGCTGCGACTTTAAGGAAGACATTCGTCCCAGAAGCGAAAGCCCCGTGGACCTAATCCGCGTGGCTTGCTACGTTCACCAAATTCCCGGAGCCTTGGAAATCATCGAAGACGCAAAAAAGAAGGGCTACGAAGTAAGCTGCAACATCATGGCAATCAGCACCGCCCAGGAAGGCGACATAAAAGTGGCCCTGGATATGATAGGCCAGTCGCCGGTTGACTGCATTTACATTGTCGATAGCTACGGCTCGATTTTCCCGGAACAGATGCAGCGCATTTGCGTTCTCTACAAGGAATACGCCGACAAATACAATAAGCAGCTTGGAATCCACGCGCACAACAACCAGCAGCTGGCCTTTGCCAACACAATCGAAGCTTGCGGCGACGGCGTTGACTGGCTTGACGCGACTTACAACGGAATGGGACGCGGCGCCGGAAACTGCTTTATGGAAAACCTTTTGGCCTTCCTTAAAAACCCCAAGTACAAGGTTTACGAAACGCTCAAGTTCATCGAAAAATACATGCTGCAGCTTAAGAAGGACGGAGTCGTTTGGGGCTACGACGTTCCCTACTTGGTCACAGGCTACTTGAACCAGCACCCGCGCGCGGCGATGGCCTTTAGCAAGGACAAGCGGACGGACTACTCAAAGTTCTACGACGAAGTCATCGCTCAGGAATAAGCCGCTCGCGCGAACAGCGGCTTGACAGGAGGTTTTTATGAAGGATTTAGGCGCTAAGACGATGTTGTTCCCGATGCCGGTTTTGATTTTGGGAACTTACGACAAAGACGGAAAGGCCGACGCGATGAACGCGGCTTGGGGCGGAATCGCCGACGACAACCAAGTTTGGGTTTGCATGTCAAAGCACAAGACGACAGAAAATTTGGCGCTTACAAAAGAGGCGACAATCGCCTTTGGAACCGTCGAAACCGTAAAGGCCTGCGACTACGTCGGAATCGTTTCGGCCAACAAGGAAGCCGACAAAATAAAGAAGGCCGGCTGGACTGTGACAAAAAGCAAAAACGTCAACGCGCCGATTTTTGACCAGTTTCCCCTCACATTGGAATGCCGCCTCTTGAAAATCGTTGACGACGAAAAATACTTGTTCCAAATCGTGAACGTCGTGGCCGACGAAAAAATTCTCGGCGCGGACGGAAACGTTGACCTTTCAAAATACCATCCGATAACTTACGACTGCGCGGGCCACGGCTACTACGAGCTTGGAAAGCGCGTCGGAAACGCGTTCTCTGACGGAAAGAAATTGGCGTAAACAAAAACATAAAATGAACAACTCGATTGACATGCTGAACGGGTCCATATTCAAGGGACTCGTTCGTTTTTCTTTGCCGCTCGCGCTGTCGGGCGTCCTGCAAATTCTTTTTAACGCGGCGGACATTGTGGTCATAGGCCGCTTTGGCTCAAACAACTCGCTTGCCGCCGTTGGAGCCGTCGGAATTTTGTGGGGCCTTTTTGGCCATGTGTTCATGAGCCTAGGCGGCGGCGCAACCGTCGTTGCCGGAAAATTCATCGGGGCAGGAAAAAAGTCCGCCGTGTCGTCCGTCCTGCATGTGTCAACCGCGCTCGCTCTTGTCCTTGGAGCGGCTCTTTCGATTTTCGCCTGGATTTTCATGCCGCAGATTTTGAGCGCGATGCAAATACCGGAAGAAGTTTTTGGCCTTTCGTTAAGATACGTCCACTGCTTGATTCCTTGCATTCCGGGCATCGCGGTCTACAACTTTTGCGCGGGAATCCTTCGCGCCAAGGGAGACACAAAGCGGCCCCTTTACTTTTTGCTTTCCGCCGGAATAGTGAACGTCCTGCTAAATTTATTTTTTGTCATCGCGCTAAAAATGGACGTGGCCGGCGTTGGGCTCGCCACAAGCGCAAGCCAATACTTGGCCGCGCTTTTAATCGTCATCTGCCTTTTGCGCGAAGAGGGCGAGTTCCGCCTGGAAATAAAAAAAATCCGCCTTGACTTTGCGACAGCCGCGGCCATCCTGCGAATAGGCGTTCCAAACGTAATCCAAAACCTCTTGTTCACAATATCAAACCTTGTGATCCAAACCGCCATAAACTCATTCGGCGCCGTCGTCATGGCCGGAAACGCCGCGGCGAGCAACTTGGAAAACTTTACGTGGACCGCGATGATTTCGGTGGAACAGGCCGCGCTTGCCTTTGTAAGCCAAAACTACGGCGCGGGAAATTTTGGGCGGGTAAAGAAAAGCGCCTTGCAGGGGCTGGGCTTGATTTGCGCGACAGGCGCCTTTTTGGGAGGCCTTACGGTTTTGTTCGCGCGGCCGCTCCTTGCGCTTTGCGTTTCAAACGAGCAGGCGATTTATGAGGGCGTCATGCGCTTGCGGATTTTGTGCGCGCCATACATTTTGTGCGGAATAATGTCGTCTTTGGCCGCCGACATGCGCGGCTTGGGCCACTCAACCGAGCCTTCAATCGTAGTCCTTTTGGGAGCCTGCGGCCTCCGTTTGGCCTGGATTTTCACGGCCTTCCAAACGCCGCGCTTCCACACGACGCTTTGGCTTTTAATCACCTACCCCGCCTCGTGGCTCATAACGGGAATCGTTTTGGCCTTTTGCTTTGCCAGAGTCTTTAGACAAGAGAAAGCGCGGTTTGAACCATCGGCGTAAGCGTCTTTGCGTCGCTTGCGATTCCCTTGTCAGCGGTCTTGTCGTAAACGTTTGTAAGAATCGAAAGCGCCTTCTTTTTGGCAAAGGCCGCCTGCGAATACAAGCAATAAGTTTCCATGTCCTGCGCGAGGCAGCCCATCTTTGCCCAAGACTTCCATACTTGGTCGCCCAAAGCGTTGTAGGCGCTGTAAAAGTCGCTTGAAAAAACCGGGCCCGCTTCAAAGGCAAGCTTGTTCTTTCGCGCGTAGTCGGCGGCGGCCTCCAAAAGGCCAAAGTCCGCGGCGGGCGAAAGGTGGCCCCGCAAGCCGTACTGGTATTCGTAATTTGAGTCGGTCGAGGCGGTCATGGCGAAAATCATCGCGCCAAGCTTTGTTCCTTTTTGGAAGGAGCAGCAAGTTCCGATTCGGACAACCGCCTCGACGCCGTAGTAGTTGTAAAGCTCGTAAATGTAAATGCCCGCAGAGCCGGCTCCCATTCCGCTTCCCATGACAGTGACCGGCTTTCCGTTAAATTTTCCGGTAAAGCCCTTCATTCCGCGAATGTCGGTGACAAGCTTCGCGCCAGTCAAAAATTCCTTGGCAATCCATTCGGCGCGCTCGGGGTCGCCGGGCAGCAAAACCGTCGGCGCGATTTGCCCCTTCTTTGCCGCGTTGTGCGGAGTCGGAGTCTTGTCCTTGTTTGAATTATTTTTAACTAAAGCCATGCCTGTATTCTAGCGCAAGTCGCGGCGTTCTTGCAATCGTTGCGCAATGCGCGCTAATATATAGCCATGATTGGAATCGTTGACTACAACGCCGGCAACATCAAGAGCGTCGAGCGGGCCTTGGACTTTTTGGGCGCCAAATACGTTCTTTCTAAAAATCCGGCCGACTTGGCAAAAGTTGACCGAGTGATTTTTCCCGGCGACGGAGAGGCCGCCTACGCAATGCGCGAACTGGTGATGACGGGCTACGACACATTCTTGCGCGAATGGGCCGCGGCCAAAAAGCCCTTGCTGGGAATCTGCATCGGAGCGCAAATAATATTCGACAAAAGCGAGGAAGGCGGCTCTTTTGAAAACGGAGCGCAAAGCTACACCCAATGCTTAGGCCTTATTCCCGGAACAATCCGCCACTTTAGCCGCCTTTGGCATGAGCGCGACCTTGACCCGGATGACAATTCCCGCAAGGTTCCGCACATGGGCTGGAACGACGTCCACTACGCCGGAAGCTGCCCGCTCCTAAAAGACGTTCCCGAAGGAAGCGACTTTTACTTTGTGCACTCCTACGTGATTCAGCCCGACGACCCTTCCGTAATAAAAGGCTACGCCAACTACGGAACGATGGTGCCCGCGGTAATCCAAAGCGAAAACGTTTACGCCTGCCAGTTCCACCCGGAAAAGTCGGGAAAGGCCGGCCTTCAAATCATAAAGAATTTTGTCGAGGGGGACTTGCGATGCTAAAAAAACGAATCATTGTTTGCCTTGACGTAAAGGACGGCCGCACTACAAAGGGCGTAAAATTCCAGAACAACTTGGACATCGGCGACCCGGTCGAGATGGCGAAAAAATACTACGAGCAAGGCGTTGACGAACTGGTCTTTTACGACATCATGGCAAGCGCGCGCGGCGAGCGGCCGATTTTGGATCTTATAAGCAAGGTGGCAAGCCAAGTCTTCATTCCCTTTTGCGTCGGCGGCGGAATCGGTTCTATGGAAGACATCCGTTCCACCATATTGGCCGGGGCGGAGAAAGTCTCGCTCAACTCGCAGGCGGTCAAAAACCCCGACCTTATAAGCCAGGGCGCCCGCGTTTTTGGAAGCCAGTGCATTGTCCTTGGAATGGACGCAAAGCGCGACGACGAATGTCCGTCCGGCTACAGGGTTTACCTTAACGGCGGCCGCGTAAAGACCGACCTTGACGCCTTGGAATGGGCAAAAAAAGCCGTAAGCTTGGGCGCGGGCGAAATCGTCCTTAACTCGATGGACGCGGACGGCACCAAGGCCGGCTACGAAATTCCGCTTACAAAAATGATAGCCCAAAGCGTGGCGGTTCCCGTAATCGCTTCCGGCGGCGGCGGAACTGTCGGCCATATGGCTGATGTTTTGACAAAAGGATGCGCGGACGCGGCCTTAATCGCCACGATGGTTCACTCCGGCGAATACACAATTCCCTCTATTAAAAAGGAACTGAACGAGCTGCATATTCCAGTACGCCTGTAAAGACGAAGCCGGGCAAGCGAGCTTTTTCACTTGCCCGTTTTTTTTGGCTTATCAAAATATTTGACTTATTTCAAATTCGGCGCTAGACTGTAATTTCACACTAACTCTACTTGCAAGGAGCAGCTAATGAAAGCGTCTAAGTTTTTCCAAAGCCTCCAATTCAGGCTTATCGCAATTGTAACCCTAATATTATTGGCGTCCAACATCGTCATCGTGACAGTGGCCATGCGCCTCTCGACAAAATCCACCAACGATTCCGTTGACGCGCTTTTAAATGCTGTGGCGGAATCCGCCTCGGCAAAAATCAAGGCGCAGGAAGAAAAGAATTTCAGAATGCTCAACGCCTTGGCCTTGCTGGACTTCCTAAAGGACGACAGCCTTTCCCTTAGGGAAAAATGCTCGCAGCTCACAAAAGCCGCGAAAGTCAGCGACGAATACGAGAACATAGGCTTTTACGACTTGGACGGAAACGGCTACACCGCCGACGGCCGCGCGATAAAACTCAAGCGAGCCTACATCGACAACGCCGCCGTTGGAAAGACCACCATCACCGACCCGGCGATAAATCCCGTGACCAACGTTCTTTTTCAAATTTACGCCGCCCCGGTTTATGGCGACAACGGAAAGCCCATCGGCTGCATAAGCCTGAACGTTTACGGCGACGTCCTTTCTAAGACAATCGAATCGATTTCGTTCGGAAAGTCGGACACCCACATCCAGGTAATAAGCCGAGCGACCGGCCACACAATCGCCTCCAACAACTTTGAGCAAGTGACCAGCTTCCAAAACGTAAACGACGACGCGGACGAAAGCGTAAAGCCCGTCTTGGCCCGCGTGATGAACGGAGAGACAGGCCACCAGGTTTTCGGCCTGCCCGGCGGCGGAAACAAAATGATCGCGGCCTTTTGCCCGATTCCCGGAACGGATTGGTCGGTCTTCGGCGCCTGCCAATACGAGGACTTTTATTCGGAAATCGAAACGATGAAGAGCGCGATTCAAATTCTTTCAATTATAATGATTGCCGTGGCCTTTTGCGCGGTCGGCGCCGCTATGTCAATCAGCCTAAAGCCGCTCAAGACCGTAAAGGCCGCGATCGAGGACGTGGCTTCCGGCGAGGCCGACCTTACCAAACGCATCAAAAAACGCGGAAACGACGAAGTTTCCGACGTCGTCGTGGAATTCAACAAATTCATGGAAAAGCTGCATGAAATAATCTCGCAAATAAAGGACTCCAACAAAAACCTCGGCGGCGCGGGAGTTTCAATGCAGGACAGCGCGCAGGACACCGCCGCTTCGATTACCCAAATCATCGCCAACATACAAAGCATGCGCGGCCAAATCGGAAACCAAACCAAGAGCGTAGACCAAACCGCCGCCGCCGTGAACCAAATCGCCTCCAACATCGAATCCCTGGAGCGAATGATAGAAGGACAGGCGTCTGGCGTTACCCAAGCGTCGGCCGCGGTCGAGGAAATGATTGGAAACATCGGCTCGGTCAACCAATCCGTGGAAAAGATGGCCGGCTCCTTCAAATCCCTTGAGGAAAACACCCAAAGCGGAATCGTCAAGCAGCAGGCGGTTGACGAGCAAATCCGCAGCATTGAAAACCAGTCGGCCATGCTGCAAGAAGCCAACCAAGCGATTTCGGCCATCGCGGAGCAGACAAACCTTTTGGCCATGAACGCGGCCATCGAAGCCGCCCACGCGGGCGACGCCGGAAAGGGCTTTGCGGTAGTGGCCGACGAAATCCGAAAGCTTTCGGAAACTTCCGGCTCCCAGTCAAAGACAATCGGCGAGCAGCTCAACAAGATTCAGGAATCGATAGAAGCCGTCGTAAAGGCCTCGGCGGACTCAAACCAGGCCTTCTCTTCTGTTTCGGAACAAATCAACGACACCGACCAGCTCATCACGCAAATCAAGAGCGCGATGGAGGAACAGCAGGAAGGCTCAAAGCAAATCACCGACGCCCTCCACAGCATGAACAACAGCGCCTCGGAAGTCGGCGCGGCCGCCGGCGAAATGAGCGAAGGAAACCAGATGATTTTGCGCGAAGTCTCCGCCTTGCAGGAATTCACCCGCGCGATGAACGGCAGCATGGAGGAAATGTCGATTGGAGCCGAAAAAATCAACGAAACGGCCTCCGCGCTCACGACAATCGCGGCCGATGTCAAGGATTCGATTGACCAAATCGGCGGCCAAATCGACCAATTCAAGGTGTAATTTTCTCTTGCTTTTTGGAAAAAGGCATGCTATAATTTCTTTACTTATAGTAAGGAGATTGCATGAAAGTAAAACTATCCTTTAAGATATTTACCATCGTTGCCGCGATGGTAATTTTGTCATCGATAACAGTTTGCGTAATTTCTATTTTGACATTCAAAAGCAAATTTGCCGAGGAAGTTGACAGCAATGTAAAGATTGCCGGCCATGGCGGAGAAGTGCTTTTGCAAAACTGGGAACAGACGCTAGCGGCGGAATCAAAGACAATCGCAGGCCTTAACCGCACCACAACCGGCCTTGTCAACAACGACTTGCCTGTTTTGCAAGCCGTGGTCCAAGGCCAAGTCGGCAGCATGGACGCCGACTACCTTCTCATCGTGGACCGAAGCGGAGACGTTCTTGCCGGTTCAGTTGGCGTGGGCAAAAACATAAGCGACATTCAGGCTTATCAAAATGTCATGCGCGGCGACGCCAACAGCTATTCATGGGTGGAAAAGGATTGGATGCCTTGGGGCCTTGTATACGCCGCTCCTGTGCGCTACCAGGGAGAAGTTGTAGGCGCCGTTCTTTCAGGCTATGACTTTGTAAGGGAAGACTTTGTCAACTTGGTCAAGGAAGCCCACGGAACCGAATGTACCGTATTCCGCGGAGACTTGCGCGTTTCGACAACCCTCCGCGACAGCAAGGGAAACCCGATGACCGGAACCAGAATCGACAACAAGGAAGTTCTTAGCCGCGTTTTGGGAAAAGGCGAAACCGTTAGACTGAGCCTTGTGCTTGGCGGCCTTAACTACCGCGCGGTTTACATTCCCCACAAAAATCCTGACGGACAAGTTGTCGGAATGCTTTTTATGGCCCAGAACCAGCATGTAATCACGGAAGCCACCGAGCAGACTCTAAAGCTTGTAATTCCGTCAATCATCATAATGCTGGTAATCATTTCAATCTTGACAACAATCATCGTTCGCTTTGTAGTCGTCAGGCCAGTTCTCAACGTTCGCGACAACCTTCTTAAGATTGCCAGCGGCAAGGCCGACCTTACACAAAGAATCACGACAAAATCCCAAGACGAAGTCGGCGAAGTTGTCGGCGGCTTCAACGCCTTTGTCGAGCGCTTGCAGGGAATCATCCAAATCGTCAAGAACCAGGACAAGGAATTGGAGGCCGGCGGCGAGAACATGGGCGCCATCAGCCAGGACACCGCCAGCGCGATTACGGAGATTATCGCCAACATCGATTCAATCCACTCCCAGATCGAAAACCAGGGCCAGAGCGTAAACCAAACAGCCGGCGCGGTGAACCAGATTTCTTCAAACATCGACTCTTTGAACAAGATGATCGAAGGCCAGACAGCCGGAATCACGCAGGCTTCAGCCGCGGTCGAAGAGATGATCGGAAACATTTCTTCGGTCAACCAAAACGTGGAAAGAATGGCCAACTCATTCGAAGAGCTTAACCAAAACGCCGACATCGGCTTTAAGAAGCAGCAGGACGTCAACGAAAAGATTCAGCAGATTGAAACCCAGTCCGCAATGCTTGAGGACGCCAACCAGGCCATCGCCAACATCGCGGCCCAGACAAACCTCTTGGCCATGAACGCGGCGATCGAGGCCGCCCACGCCGGCGACGCGGGCAAAGGCTTTAGCGTTGTCGCCGACGAAATCCGAAAGCTTTCTGAGACTTCAACCGGTCAGTCAAAGACTATCGGCGAACAGCTTGCAAAAATCAAGGAATCGATTTCCAGCGTTGTCGCCGCCAGCGACGAGTCGGCCCAAGCGCTCACAGTCGTCGCCGACAAGATCCGCGACACAGACCAGCTTGTCATTCAAATTCGCACCGCTATGGAAGAGCAGACAGAGGGAAGCCGCCAGATCAGCGAAGCGCTTAAGAACATGAACGACGGTTCAATCGAAGTTCGCAACGCCAGCGAAGAAATGACTGAAGGCAATAAGTTGATCCTTAACGAAGTCCGCCTCTTGCAGGACGCGACTTTGGCGATGAAGGGAAGCATGGAAGAAATGGCCCAAGGCGCCGAAAAGATCAACGAGACAGGCTCCGCCTTGAAAGACGTTACAAGCACGCTCAAGGAATCAATCTTCAAGATTGGCCAAGAGATCAACAATTTTACAGTTTAGTCGGGATAATATGTAGCCCGATTTTTATCGGTTTCAAAGACGTCCACCGAATAAAGGCGGACGTCTTTTTTTTGCGCGTCAAGCTCCGCCTGGACATTTTGGCAAATGTAAAGCGCGATCCGCTCGGCGCTGGGATTTTGGTCAAAGAAGGGATTGTCGTTAAGGTTGGTGTGGTCAAGCGCGGCCAAAACTTTTTTTAGCGCGGCCTTTAGCTGCGTAAAGTCCAAGAGCATTCCGCCATCGTTAAGGGCCGAGCCGCGGACGTGGACAAAAACCTTGTAATTATGGCCGTGCAAGGCCTCGCACTTGCCGTTATAGTCGCGCAAAAAATGCGCCGCCGCAAAATCGTCTTCAACTCTTACTTCAAACATACGAAGATTATAGTTATAAAAAGGATTTGTTGCAAGCCAAAAATCGGGGCGGCTTACAGGGCAAACGCATTATAAAAGCATAAAAAATGCGGCTCCCAGTTGCGGCCAACATTGCAAAACCGCTTGATAACTGCGCTACTCGCTGTCTGCATCTTGAAACTATTAACTCTGCCGCTATCGCGGCAGATGCAGACAGAGAGTTTTCGCAATGTTGTCCGCGCCTTCGCGCCGCTTTAGTTTTATTTTTTTATTGCGTTTGTCCTGTAAGCCGCCCCTTTTTCCCGCCATAATTTCATAGCGCCAAAATTCATATATTTGAAGCTTTTTCAAAAAGCGGCAAGGCGGGACAAACAGTTTACTAGCAATAAAAACGCAGGCTCTATAGGCGGAATAAAAAAATCAAAAAAGCGCGAAGGAGTGATGCGGCCGGCGGCAACTCTACGTCGGGCAAGCCCTCCGTTTTGCTTAAGGAAATTTATTCAACTGCCCGCTTACGCGGGCTGGCAATCATTTTGCGCTGACAAGACAGTAGGTGCCGAGCCGTGCGGAGCGCTCCTGCGCGACTGCAATGCCATTAGAGGCCTCGTTTCCAACGGAAACGAGATCGGACGCATTCGCGACTGGGAGCTTTTTAGAGGCTTTACATTTCTCTTAATCCGCCTATAGAGTCCGCGTTTTGTTTTTCTTATGATTCGTTTGTCCCGCCTTGCCGCGCTAGTTGTAATTACTTTCAATATGCGATAAAATAATGGCGCTATGGAAAAAAAGCTGTCTTCTTTGTTGGATTTCTTTGAGTGCAAGGCGGTCGCGGCGGACGGCGTTAGCCCGCTTGACAGTTCCCTTATTGGCGCGACGCCAATCGCAGGCCTTGCCTTTGATTCGCGCGAAGTCAAGGAAAACTATCTTTTTTTCGCTCTTCCCGGAACGCATGTAAACGGAAACAAGTTCATCGCGCAGGCGATTGATTCCGGCGCCAGCATAATAGTTTACCAAGACGAATTGACAAAAGAAGAAAGCGCTCAAATCGCTAAATCCATCGTTTGCAGAACCTTGAACAACATGGGAAGCGCCGACAAAAAACTGTCGGACTTGGTCATGCCGGTTTTGCTAAAAGTCGCCGACGCTCGAAAGGCGATGGCTCCCGTAGCCTCAGACTTTTACGGAAACCCTTCCAAAAAATTGATAGTCATCGGCGTCACCGGAACCGAAGGAAAGTCTTCGACAGTTAGCTTTATCTGGCAGCTTTTGCGCTTGTCTGGAAAAAGGGCCGGCTTTATTTCAACCGTTCAGTATTCCTTGGGAGACGAAGCGGTGGCAAACCCCGTTCACTCCACCACTCCCGAAGCGCCGATAATCCAGCGCGAGCTTTACGAGATGGTTCAGAACGGCTGCGAGTACGCGGTTGTCGAAAGCTCAAGCCATGGACTAAGCGAAAAGCTTGGCCGCTTGGACCATGTTCTTTTTGACTGCGGCGTTTTTATGAACGTCACGCTGGAACACTTGGAGTTCCACAAAACTTTTGAGCAATACCGCGACGACAAGGCGAACCTTTTCCGCGCCTTGGACAAACACGACCACCACAAGGTTGTCAACAACGTTCCCTTGGACTTAACTCCATGCGGAATCGTCAACATGGAAGATCCTTCGGCCGCCTACTTTGTCCATGCGACGCAAGCGGCCTGCTACGGCTTTGCCGCAAAGGAAGTCCAACCGATTGACGGCGTTGAATATTTGTCGGCGAAAAAAATCGACGCCGCGCAAGACTACCTTGAATTTGAGTTTGACCACGGCTCGGCCTTTGACCAAAGCCACGAAAGCATAACAGCGCGCTCGACTTGCGTCGGAGCCTTTAACGCGATGAACATAATGGCCGCGATGATCGCCGTCAACAAGATGGCCGGCGTTCCGCTGCGCGAACTTGCCCGCCGCGCGAACAGCTTGATTCCGGTTACCGGCAGAATGACAAAAATCCAGCGCGGCCAAGATTTTGAAGTCATCGTTGACTACGCGCACACGCCGTCAAGCTTTGAAGCGATTTTTCCGCCAATCCGAAAGCGCTCTGACAAAAGAATATTCGCCTTGTTTGGAAGCGGCGGCGAGCGCGACCTTACAAAGAGGCCCTTGCAAGGACAAATCGCGGCCAAGTACTGCGACATAATAATTTTGTGCGACGAAGACCCGCGCGGCGAAGACCCCAAAGCGCTTTTGGAGCAAATCGCCGCTGGCGCCTTGCAGGAAGGAAAAACGCTCGGCAAAGACTTGTTCATCACGCCAGACAGGCCCGCCGCAATCAGGCAGGCTTTTGGAATGGCCAAAAGAGGCGACATAGTTTTGCTTTTGGGAAAGGGACACGAAAATTCCATCATATACAAAGACCACGCGATGCCATACGACGAAATCGCCGAGGCGAAAAAAGCGCTGGCGGAATTAGGATACAATAAGGAAGTGTAAAATGAATCTAGCGATTTTATTCGGCGGAAAGTCAAGCGAGCACGAAGTTTCCCTTGTAAGCGCAAGCTCCGTAGCCCGCAATTTGGATCCTGCAAAGTACAAAATCATTCCAATCGGAATCGCCAAAAACGGAAAATGGTATTTGCAAAGCGACGACGAGCTTAAGCGCGTTCAGGGCGATTCAAGCGCCGCTTTTAAAATTGACGAAGACCCCGCAAAGCTTGTGAACATAATTCCAGGCGGAAAAAAGGACGCGCTTTCAGTCAGCGGAAAGTCATTGCAGGTTGACGCGGTCTTTGGCGTTGTTCACGGAACATTTTGCGAAGACGGAGTCATGCAAGGCTTGCTGGAAGCGGCCGAGCTTCCTTACGTCGGCTGCGGCGTAATGGCCAGCGGCATTACGATGGACAAGGAAAAGACAAAAGTCATTTGGAAAAGCAACGGCCTTCCTGTCGTTCCCTACTACTGCTTTACGCGAGCGGACATAAACGACAACAAGCGCTACGACGCCTTGGTCGAAAAGGCAATCGCCGACTTTGGATTTCCGCTTTTTGTAAAACCCTGCAACGCCGGCTCTTCTGTAGGAGCAAGCAAGGCCTCCAACGCGCGCGAGTTTAGCATGGCGCTTGGCGAAGCCTTTATGTGGGACAACAAGGTCTTGGTCGAAAAAGCGATCAACGCGCGCGAGGTTGAGTGCAGCGTCACCGGAAACGCAATCATTCAAAATCCCGAAAACGCCTTTAGCGCCGTAAAGGCCTACACTCCCGGCGAGATTCTTCCCACCCACGAGTTCTACGACTACGACGCAAAATACAAAGACCCCGACGGCGCCGCGCTCAAGATTCCGGCGGACATCGACGAAACGACTACAAAAATCATCAAGGAGCTTGCCGTAAAGGCCTACTCGGTCTTGGACTGCTCGGGACTTAGCCGCGTTGACTTTTTCATCGACAAGGATTCAGGCGCGATTTACATCAACGAAATCAACACGATTCCAGGCTTCACGTCCATCAGCATGTTCCCAAAAATGTGCGAAGCCGCCGGCCTTGGCTACAAGGACTTGATCAACCTTTTGATTGACGAGGCTTTGGAACGCTTTGAAGCAGGCAAAAAACTTTTGACGTCACGCTAACAGCGGCAATAAAGCCGCCGATATGGAGGATTAAAATGAAAGCCCATGTTTACCCCAAAGGATGTTTCTTTAAATCGATCGACGACATAAAGGACAAACACATCACAGTAATGGGCTTGGGCCTTAACGGCGGCGGAGAGGCTGTCGCGCGCTTTTTGCTTAAGCGCGGCGCCTACGTTTTGGTCACCGACATGAAAACGGAGGAGCAGTTAAAGCCAACCCTAAACTCCATCGCCTTTGACGACACGCTTAACAAGGAACGCTTGACCTACGTTTTGGGCGGCCACAGAATCGAAGACTTTAGGGACGCCGACTGCGTCATAAAGAATCCCGGCGTGAAAATTCAAGGAAACGAATTTTTAAGCGCCGCTCCGGCGATAGAAACAGACATCAGCTTGTTCTTGCAATTCACAAAGGCGCCGATCATCGCGGTTACAGGAAGCAAGGGAAAGTCGTCTACCGTAAGCGCGATACATTACGGCTTGAACAAAGCCGGCTTTAAGGCCTTTTTGGGCGGAAACATCACGGTAAGCCCGCTAAACTTTTTGGAAGAAACCAACGAAAAGACGCCGGTTGTTTTGGAGCTTTCAAGCTGGCAGCTGGCCGACCTTAGGGGCCGCGGCCTTTTAAAGCCGAAAATTTCATTGATTACAAAAATCGTTCCCGACCACCAAAACTGGTACGGCAACATGGAAGACTACATCGCCGACAAAAAATTGATTTACGCCGACCAGGACGCGGACGACTTTATGATTTGCGACGCGGACAAAGACCCCTTTGGCGCCGGCCCAAAAGAAGGCGGGACTTGGGGAAACGTGTTCGCCAGCGAATGCAAGGCAAAAGTTTTGCGCTACAAGCAAGACCCGCTTGACGACAGCCAATACGGCGTTTGGCTTAGCTTTGACGACAAAAACGATTTGGAAGCCTTGGCGCGAATCCCCTCAAAAACGAACGACACGAAAATTTTGGGAGCGGTGAACGTGCCCGGCCGCCACATGCGCCAAAACGTAATGAACGCGGCGCTGGTCCTTTACTTGATGGGAGTCCAGGCGCAGGACATACAAAAAATTCTTGGCGAATGGAACGGCATTCCGCACCGCCTGCAATTCTTTCACAGCTTTAAAAGCGCCGCGCAAAGAAACGTCCGCTTTTACAACGACTCTTGCTCCACCGTGCCAGAGGCGGCAGCGGCCGCAAGCGCAGCGTTTGGAAAGCCGGTTGTGTTCATAAGCGGCGGAACCGACAAGGGCTTGGACTTTGAGCCTTTGGCCGAGGCCGTTCAAAAAACGCCGGTGGCAAGCCTTTACCTTTTGGCCGGAAGCGGAACGGACAAGCTGCTTCCTTTGCTGGACCAAAAGAAAATCGCCTATCACGGCCCTTACAATTCCTTGGACGAATTGCTTGAAACGCTTAAAAAAGATTTTGACAACATCGAAACCGCCGCGGCGCAAAACGACACGGTGGTCTTTTCGCCGGGCTGCACGTCGTTTGGAATGTTCTCGAATGAGTTTGACCGCGGAGAAAAATTCATGGCCGCCGTCAAAAAGATTTTCTAGATTTTGTAAGAAGCCAAATACTTTTTCATCTCGTCAACGTAGCATTGGCCGATCGCGCTTAGGCTTAGGTTCTTTTTCTTTATCCATCCGATTTGCATCGCGGGGCTGTTTTCTTTGGCTCCGTCGCAAAAGGGAACGGCCACGTAGTCGGAACCGTTCAACTCCTCAGATATGATTCCGCAGCAAAGAGTGTAGCCGTTAAGGCCGACCATCATGTTAAGAATCGTTCCGCGGTCGTTGACCTTGATGACGCGGCGGTGCTTTCGCTCCGAAAAAATTTCTTCGGCAAAATAAAATTCGCCGGCCTCGTCCTGCTCAAACGAAAGGCAGGGATACGGCTCAAGCTCTTCAAAAGTTATGCGCTCTTTTTTTGCCAGCGGATGCTTTTTCCACATGTAGACGTAAGCGCCGCAGTCTATCAGCTTGTTGAATTCCAATTCCTTTGACTCAAGCAAGTTGGTTATCACCTTGCGGTTAAAGTCGCTTAAGTACAAGACGCCCAGCTCGCTTTTCATTGAGGCGACGTCTTCAATAACGTCGCGGGTTTTTGTTTCGCGGGCTGCAAGCTCGTATTCGTCTGTGTTGATTTTTTTTGCCATCTCTACAAAGCTTTTTATGGCAAAAGTATAGTGTTGGGTTGAGACCGCGAATTTCTTTTTTCGCTTTCCGTCGTCGCCGTATTTTTCCAGCACATTCTCCCAATGCCTTAGGAGCTCGCGCGCGTTAAGGATAAAGTCCTGGCCTTCGCTTGTAAGCGTCACTCCTCTGGAAGTTCGGTTGAAAATCGTGATTCCCAACTCCGCTTCCAAGTCGTGAATGGCAGCCGTCAGCGAAGGCTGGGAAACGTAAAGGTTTTCCGCAGCCTTGTTGAAGCTTTTAGCCTCGGAAATGCCCTGCGCGTATTTTAATTGCTGGATTGTCATAAGCGGCTTTTATTTTTTCCAGGGCTTGATGCGCAAGTAGGTTTCGTTGCGGTCGCTTCCGACAGAGACGATTCCTACCGGCGTGTTGGTGAAGTCTTCTATGAACTCGATGTAGGTCTTGGCGTTTTTGGGCATCTTGGAATAAGAGCCGCACTTTTTGAGGTCCTTTTTCCAGCCGTCAAACTTTTGCAAAACAGGCTTGGCCTTGTTGAGTGCCGGAATGCTTGTCGGGAATTCAGTCACGATTTTTCCGTCAATCTCGTAGGCGATGCAAGCCTCTATCTCGTCCATGTCGTCATAAATGTCAAGGTGCGTCAAAACAAGCGAGTCGATTGAGTTGACATGGCAGGCGTAGCGGAGCGCGACCAAGTCAAGGTAGCCGCAACGGCGCGGACGGCCTGTGGTGACGCCAAACTCGTTTCCTGTCTTGCGGACATAGTCGCAAAGCTCGCCCTCGCTTTCGGCGTTGAATTCGCTGGGCATCGGGCCGTTTCCGACGCGCGTCTCATAGGCCTTGAAAACTCCAAAGATTCTGTCCAAAGAGCGCGGTCCGATTCCCGAGCCAGTTGACGCTCCGGCGGAACAAGAGGCTCCGCTTGAAACGTAGGGATAAGTTCCGCTGTCGATGTCGAGCATCGCGCCTTGGGCGCCCTCGAACAAAATGTTTTCCTTGCGGAATTCCCACATTTTTTCGGCGATGTTGACGCGCATTGAAAGAAGCTTTTCCATGTAGGGCTTGAGGAAGTCCTTGTCGGCCTGGTCAAGGTCGGCCATTTTTTCGTCCCAGTCAAGGTCGGCCAAGCGGATTCCGTCGCGCTCTGACTTTTGGGAGTATGTGGTTCCGATTCCGCGGCCTGTGGTTCCGATCGGGCGCTTGCGGGCCGCGTCGCGCTTTTTGTCCATTTCGCGGTAGCCGGGCAAGACGATGTGGGCGCGGTCGGAAATGAACACGCGGCCTTCCCAATCGATTCCGTTGTCTTTGAGCATTTTAAGTTCGGCAAAAAGCGCTTCGGGGTCGATGACCATTCCGGAGCCAAGGAAAACAGTCTTTCCGGGATACAAAATTCCGGACGGAACTTGATGCAGCGCGTACTTTTTTCCGTCAACCACAATCGTGTGGCCGGCGTTGGCTCCGCCCGCAAAGCGCACGACATACTTTGCGTCTTGCGCCAAAAAGTCAACAATCTTTCCCTTGCCTTCGTCGCCCCACTGGGCTCCCATTACGACAACGTTCATTTTACGCCTCAAAAAATCAATAAATTTCGCCGCCCAAAGACAAAACACCGCCGCCTCAAGGCAACCGGGATATTATAGCGATATTGCGGAATTTATTCAACAACGCGTGATTGTCCAAGGCAAACCGGATTGGTAGAAATACAAAAAAACGGACTTTAAAAAGCCCTGCTCCCGGCGTATGCGCGTCCTGCGAAACCGCTCGATATCGTCGCTACACGCAATTTGCCCCTTGAAACTATTTACGTCTGCCGCTAACGCGGCAGGGGCAAATTGAGTGTTTTCGCAAACCGCCCATCCACCTCACGCAGGTCTTATCTATATCCGTTTTTTTTATTGCCACTCCTACCGTTTGCCTTGGCAACCGCATAAAGGTAAAGTTATATGTAAAACTTGGACGCGGAAGCGGAGTTCCGTTTCGAAAAAAATTCTGCGCAAGCGAAGCGCGGAAGCCTTTTTTCGCGGCGGGTTTCCGCTGAAAGCGTCCAAGTTTTTTTTATTATAATTTTTTTATGCGGTTACCAAGCCAATATGCCGATAATAATGGCATGAAAATAGGGGCGATGCTGCCGGTTGTTCTCGGCGTGTTGAAAAATCCAATTACTATCATTACGGCGGCGGTGATTATTCTTTACTTGAATTTTGTCTTTTTTGTCGCGCGCTATGTGAAAAAGCCGGCAAAGCCCAAGAAGAAAAGAGCGCCCAAGCCCGAGCCCGCAAAGAAGGCAGAAGAGAAGAAAGCGGGCGAGGATGAAGGCACAGGGGATGACGGCGCGGAGGGCTAGAGATGTCCCTAAGCGCGGCCATCGCGTTCTCCCACAAAAAGCCCGCGTTGTAAACGGAGCCTGACTTTTCCAACTGCTCCAAAATCAAGTCGATGTCGCTTGAATCCCAAACGTTCAGTCCAAAAATTTTTCTATCAAACGCGTTCAATTTTTCCATCGCAAGCTTTACGATTTTTTCGCGGCTGCAGTAGTTTTGGTTTTTGCGAATCAACTTGTGGACCAAGCGCGCGTCTTGGGCGTCAAAAACGCTTGGAGCCTTCCACGAAATTTTCTTTTCGCGCCCAAGATCCCGCGCCGCCGCTTGCGAGTCGCAAATGTCGCAGCCTGAGCAAATCGCCTTTTCGCCTCCAAGCGCGTCAAGCAAAACTTGCCGGCGGCAGCTTGCGCTTTGGGCAAAGCTTAAAATCACTCGCTCGCGGCTTGAGGCAGGATACTTTTGCCAGTTGAACGAATCCTCGCGGCTCCACAACAAAATCGCCTTGGAAACTTTTTTGTCGCGGCCTCCCCTGCCCGCTTCTTGGATGTAGCTTTCCGCAGTCGCGCTTGGCTCTAGGTGAACGACAGTGCGAACGTCGGGCTTGTCAACGCCCATGCCAAAAGCGCAAGTGCAGCAGAGGATCGCGTCCGTTTTGGGAAAGAACCATTTTTCAACGGCGTCTTTTTCTTGCCGGCTTAGGCCTGCGTGGTAAAAGCGGACTTTGTCGGAGCCTACACATTCGAAAAGCTCGCGCGCCATGTCTTCTGCCTTGGCCCTGGTTCCGCAAAAAATCAGCATTGGCTTTTGCTCCGTAACGGCCAGACGGCAGGCGGCCTTTTTCTTTGCCCATGCGTATTGAACGGAATAATGAATGTTTGGCCGGTCGCTTTCTCCGCGAACAAGATGGCAGGAGCCGCCGAACAAAACTTGGCTTACGCGTTCCAACACTGTGGGAGAGGCGGTGGCCGTAAAGGCTGTCACAAGCGGGACTGAAAGCGTCTCGATAATTTTTCCAAGCGTAAGGTAGGCGGGCCGGAATGTGTCGCCCCACTCCGCCACGCAGTGCGCCTCGTCAATCGCGATGTGCGAAATATTGCAAGCCTTAAAGCGCTGCAAGAGCCGCTCGCTTTGCAAAACTTCCGGATTGGCCAAAATTATTTTGGCTCCGACGGCAAGACGCCTAAAATTTTCTTCCCGCTCATCTTCGCTTTGGCCGCCCCTAAAGACGACGCATTCAATTCCGTTTTGCTCCAAGCGGCGCTTTTGGTCGGCCATCAAAGCGAGCAAGGGATAAAAAACCAGCGTCGGGCCTGGCAGCATCAGCGCCGGCAGCAAAAAGCACATCGACTTTCCGGCGCCGGTTGGAAGCAATACGATTTGCCGGCCCATGCAAAAAACGTCGGTCGCGCCAGCGGCAGAATCATTTGCAAGACCAGGACTGCCCGCGGCCATATCCGCCGCCGCGTCAAGAATGTTTCCGATTACAAGCCGTTGCCATGGATAAAGGTGCGAGACGCCAAAGACATTTTTGGCCACTGACAAGACCGGGTCGTCGGCTTCGCTTGATTCAGCGGCAAAAACTTTTCCGCGCAGAGCCTCAGGAAGCTCGTCCGCGTCCGGGCTGTCGGCAGGACCAAAAGATGCGGCGGCATTCTTAGGCTTGCAAAAGATTTTGGCAAAGCCAAGAATTTTAGCAAGCCTAAGATTCGCGGCGCTTTTTGATGCGGCGGAGTTCCGCGCAAACAACGCCTTTAGTTTTATGAATAAATTTCCCATACCTATAAGATATAGGAGTTAATGCATTTTTAACGTTTTTTTTAAAATTTTTTTTGAAAAAACGCTTGACATTTTTTTAAAGTTAGTGTATGCTAACTTTGTAAGTTGTTAAAGGAACCTTGTTCCTGATAAAGTTCTCCTCCAGCCCCCGGCGTCCGTCGGGGGCTATTTTTTGGGGTGGAACTATGGAAAAAACAAATTTTTTGGTGTAGAATTAGACAAATGAAGGATTGAAATGATAAATTATCTTTTGTTGATTGCGTTTATCGGCTCCATAGTTGCATTTGCTTATATTTGGATTGAAGGGAAAAAGGACTACAATGAATTTGTATCTTTTTTAAGAAAAGAAAATGATTTAGATACGCTTGAAAAGATAGGAGCGCGATTTGAGGGCGAAGATTTAAAATATCCTATAGCCGTGTTAAAGTTTTCAATGGAAAACAGATTGTCATATATGTATGAAACAACAAAAAAGCAAGAGTACCTTAGCTTTTTGGAAAAGTCACAAATCCGTTCCAAAACAACTGTGGCAACTTATTTCATTGCGTTTGCACTTGGCATATGTGTGTATTTGCGCTTTTTCAAATGATTAAAATACCCCACATAAAGCGTTTTTGATGTCAACGCTCAAAATAAATGAATAACATAGGAGTGTTTTATGAAAAAATATTTAATTATACTTTCAATAATTCTCGCCTTTGTGACATTCACTTCCTGCGACAATAAGGAACCACTAAAGTGTTCTTATTCCGATTTATTAAAAGAGAGCTATGAATTAACAGAATTTTACATTAAAAAAAACAAACAGAATACTTTTTATATAACCGGCGTTGTAAAAGAAATGTATAGACCTAAAGACCAGCCTTTACTTAATGAGTGTGTTGTATACATGTATGACGAGCAATTGTTTAATACAAAATCAAAAACGGGAAAAATGATAACGATAAAAATGAAGCCAAGTGTAGAGCGAGAATTCCTAAATAAAACCATTACTGTTAAATGCAAGTATAAATGCATGGGTGAATTTAGATTGTACGACGATTATGAAAATTATTTTTGGATTGAATTCACGAATGGAATATTGGTCAAGTAAGAGGATTATTTCTTAAAAATCAGAATTAGCATGGAATATCATAATGATTAATATAATAAAATATTTAGAAGAACAGTTAATTCCAAGAGTTGTAATAATAGCGATAAACAAGCCCGGCATTTAGCGTTTTTTCGCTGTCCGCAAAACGCAATCATTCCGCTCCAACTTGGCAATATTTTCAGCATGGTTCACATTGGCCTATTGATTTTATCCAAAAAGTACGGCATAATCCTATTTACTAAAACCTTGTATTTACAACTATTCTGAGAATACAAGGCAAGGGGCGTAAAATGATTATAAAACGGCAAAGATACCTTGAAAAGCTTTTGTCGCGCAAGGGAAACGGTCTTATAAAAGTCGTTACGGGTCCGCGGCGTTGCGGAAAGTCTTATCTTCTTTTCACTTTGTTTAAGAAACGCCTTTTGTCGGAGAAAATTCCCGCGGACCACATCATTGAGGCCGCCCTTGACGACGAGGTGCATGAGGCGCTTTTGGACAGGCACGCGCTCGGCGAGTATGTTCGCGGCAAAATCAAGGACGACAAAATGCACTATGTCCTTCTTGACGAAATTCAGGAAGTTGACGGCTTTGAGCGTGTCTTAAACGGATTCCTTAAAATGCCGAACGTTGACGTTTATGTTACCGGCAGCAACTCTACGCTTTTGTCTTCCGAAATTTCCACGATTTTCAAAGACCGCGGCGATGAAATCAGGATGCATCCGCTTTCATTCAGCGAGTTCATGTCCGCATACGACGGATCAAAGGCGGAAGGCTGGGACGAGTATTTTATGTACGGCGGGCTTCCGTTGGTTCTTTCATATAAAAATCAGGAAGACAAGGAAGATTATCTAATCAGGCTTTTTGAAAAGACTTACCTTTCCGACATAATCGAACGCCGGAAAATCCGCAACAAAGACGAGCTTGACGAGCTTGTGAACATTCTTGCTTCAAGCGTCGGCTCCCTTACCAACCCCACTAAATTGGAGAATACATTCAAAAGCGAAAAGAAAATAGATTTCAGCCATCAAACAATCAACAGTTATATCGGCTACTTGAAAGACGCGTATATTATTTCCGACGCCCAACGATACGATGTAAAGGGAAAGAAATACATCAACACTCCTGTCAAATATTATTTTGAAGACACAGGCCTCAGAAACGCGCGGCTCAATTTCCGCCAGTCTGAGGAAACCCACATAATGGAAAACATAATTTTCAATGAATTGAAAATTCGAGGCTTCAAGGTCGATGTCGGAATAGTTGAAAAATACGGAAAAGATGAAAACTCAAAGACTACAAAAAGCTCGTATGAAGTTGATTTTATTGCAAATCGCGGAAGCAGAAAATACTATATTCAATCGGCATTGTCGCTTTCTTCCGAAGAAAAGGAAAGTCAAGAAAAACGCTCTTTGTTGGAAATAAAAGACTCTTTCAAAAAAATCGTTGTAGTAAAGGATGACATAATGCCCCGCCGTGATGAAAATGGAATTGTCACTATCGGCTTATGGAATTTTCTGCTTGACGACAATTCTTTGGAATTATAAAAAATGTTTTAAGAGGAAAAACATGGAAAATCGTGGAGCCAAGATTTTAATTCTAATCGTTTTAAACTTTATTCTAACATTTGCATGTTATGCGCATGAAAAAATTGACAATATGTGCGGAATTTGGGTTCATGAATATGGCGATAATTCCTATGTTTCATTGACAATAGAAAAAATAACTTCTTCAGAATATTTGATTGCGTATACATGCAGTTATGACCATGTTCATGATATGCTGGAAAAAGGCATTGTGGTTTCAAAAAATCTTATACGCATAAAGAATAATGAAGATGAGTTCTTTGTTTATTTGGACTATGATAGGGATTCCGTATATTTTCTATGGAATCACACATTTCCTGACAGCGTTTTCTATGACACGGAATTAAAAAGGGGGACGGAAATTTTCAATGATGAATTGAATCACAAAAAGCAGAAAGAATTTGATGAAAAATTAAAGAAAAGTGTATTATATTCATTAAAGCAGTGACCCCCTATATATAGCGTTTTTCGCTCCCGTCAAAATCCCGCCGTTTATTCCCATCAATAGCGATTTGTAGGCCCTGAAAAAAAATTGCGCCGGTTTTTGCCAAAAAACGCGCGTTTTTTTTCGGCGGACGAAAATTTTTAAAAAAATTTTTTTTCCCCCTATGGAAAAATCCATTTTTTTGGTGTAGAATTATGCAAAAGGAGGAATGAACAGAGGCAGGCAACATCAATGGCGATTTGTATGC
>DGRX01000013.1:192785-210249 GCA_002391235.1 Treponema sp. UBA4377 | reverse complement strand
CGCTTCCCTTTTGGCATTACAATAAGAATACGGAAGTGGCATGGAACAAAAATCCATAAAAAAGAACTCGATATTCAACATTCTCACAAAAGTCCTTGGAATGCTTTTTCCAATGATTACATTCCCTTACGCGAGCCGCATTTTGCTGCCCGATGGCTTGGGAAAAATCAACTTCGCCAACTCCGTCATTGACATCTTTGTCTTGTTCGCCGGCTTGGGGATAGGCTCTTACGCCATACGAGAGGCGTCAAAAATTCGCGACGACAAGGAGCGGCTTTCTAAATTTTCCACAGAAGTAATAGTCATAAACCTTGCCACTATGGCGATTTCTTTGGCGGTTTTTGCGGTCGCGCTTATGTTTTCGCAAAAATTGCAAGATTACAAAGCGCTGCTGCTTTTGGCCAGCGCCCGCATTTTGCTTTCCACGCTTGGCTTGGAATGGCTTATCGTTTCGCAAGAGGAATTTAAATACATCGCGCGCCGCACCTTTGCCTTTCAATTGATAAGCCTCGCCTTTTTGTTCGCCTTTGTCCGTTCCCCAGAGGACATAAACAAGTACATGATATTCACCGTCTTGTCGGCGGCAGGCGCCAATGTTTGCAACTTTTTTTACGCAAGGAAATTCTTTAATTTTACTTTTGCCCAAGGCTTTGAGATAAAAAAGCATTTAAGGCCGATTTTTGCCTTGTCCGCCTCTGTTTTGGCCGCGTCTGTCTACACAATTTTGGACAAGACGATGATAGGAATCATGCGGACCGACGCGGAGGTCGGCTATTACGCCGCCGCGACAAAAATCGGCCGGCTTTTTACGCTGATACTTACGGCAGTTGTAGGAGTTTCGCTCCCCCGGCTTTCCTACTACATGGAAAACGACAAGGAAAAATACAAGAGCCTTTTGAATAACACGGCGAACGTTTTGCAGGCGCTTTCCATTCCAATGTCCGTTGGCCTTGCTCTTTTGGCGCGGCCTGTCATCATTCTTTTTTGCGGAAAAAATTACGAGCCCGCCATCGCATGCATGCAGATTCTTAGCGCGACAGTGTTCGTAACCACACTCAACACTGTCATAACAGACTTGGTTTTTGTCGCGCGCAGAAAAAACAAGTATGTCTTGTACCCCGTAGTTCTTGGCGCTTGCGTCAACTTTGTCATGAACTTTATTTTGATTCCCAGGTACGGAATAACGGGAGCGGCCGTCGCCAGCATTACGTCCGAGGCCTTGATGCTGGCCGTAAAGATTTTCTTGGCCTACAAAACGCTGGGCGGAACTCTTTATTTCTTTTCCAAAATTTACCAATACGCGGCGGGCGCCCTTGTGATGGGGCTTTTTGTGGCCTTCCTTATGGCAAATGTCGGGCAAAACGTCGCGACCGTAATTCTGGAGGCCGCGGCGGGCGCCGTAATTTACGCTCTTGTCCTTTTAGCGTTTAGGAACGAGCACTTTTTGAACATACTGGAATTGGCTAAGCGGCGAATTAACATTTTTTCCAAGAATTAATTCATCAAATTTAATGATTTATCACTATTTTCCATACCTATTTCTGCAAAATTGAAGAAATAAAAAAAAACTAAGCCAAAACCGTCCTTAAAAATCCTCAAAATATTCTTGAAAAACTTTTTGCAAGAATGGCGATTTTTTTGCGCCTTCTTGAAGGCGTTCAAGCAACTCCTTAGAAACATCTTCGTATGCGATAAGCTTATTTTGCCTAGAAATCTCGTCCAAGTCTTTTTGCGATAAAGCTTCGGCCCTGCCGTAAAAAGCGTAAGAGCGCGGCTCCGTCAAAAACGAATGTTCTCCCTTGCTCAAGACGCAACTTCTATCATACCTTGTCATTCCTTCATGAATGGTTGATATTGGAATCACTAAGGCTCTACCGTTTTCTGAAACATGAGAAATTACAATCCGCAAATGCAGATATTTTTTGCCGTCTTGAGAAACGTCAACGATGCCGCGGAAGGATTTTCCTTTGTCTAGCTGGAATGAAATAGTTTGGCCTCTTTTTCGTAGGACTGTTGTTCAGCAAGCAAAAGGTCTATTTCGTTTTCGGAAATGCCGACGCATTTCATAATTGATTTGAGCGAAATTGGTTTTTCCTCACCTTTGGCGGTAGGCTCCCATTCAGGAAACCTGCCATCAGCGTGGGCATATTCTTTCATGTCTTCATATGAATATCCATAAAACTGGTTGGCAACCTCAGAAAGAACGCTTTCGTCATAACTTGATAGATACGAGTCCGCAATATTCTTGTCCAACAAAGAAATTTTATGTTCTACAACTGAAAAACTGCGGTTCCATTTTGACTGCGCCTCAATGTCGCCATTCGCGCCCTTTATAAAAGAATAAAGTCCTTTTAGAACAGGCCCGCGATTCATGGACACATACGAATCTCCCGTTATAGGAATGCCAACTGCGTCAATCGCCCTGCGATCGGCGATATAGCACTCCTTTATGAGATTGTAATAATCCATTTTCCCGTCGTTCTTCCTCAAAAGAAAAGCGACGGTTTGAAAAAGCTTTTCAGTGTTCATTACATTTAAATATAATTTAACAAATTATTAATGTCAAGCCGCTTCTTCATACTTGCAAATCTTGATGTCGCCAAAGAGGCGGCTTTGGAAAATCGTGGCCATCTTGAATTTTACGGCTTCCAAAAGGGCCATAAAGGCGCAGATGACGTCCATTTCGTTTCCGCGCCTTGTGATAAGGTCTGTGAACATGCAGCTTCCGGCTTCGTCCAGCTTTTCGTTCATCAGGGTAATCTTTTCGTTGACGCTGATTTCCTCGTACATATTAAGGACTTTTTCGTTTGAGTACTTGGAGACCATGTTCCTAAAAATCTTTTGCATTTGCTGCAAGAGTTCCCAAGTGTCCACGCGCTCCCACTGGCTTTCGGCGTCGTCAAAGGGAAGCATGCGCTGGATTTTCTTTCGCTCAAAGGTGTAGGCAGAGTCGTCTTCCTTTTCTTCCATAAGCTCGCTGAGCTTCTTGAACTTTTGGTATTCGATGAGCTTTTCGACCAATTCCTGGCGGGGGTCCTCTATGTCGTCGTCATCGTCGTAGGCAACTTCCACAGGCAGCAGCATGCGGCTTTTGATGTAAACCAGCTTGGCCGCCCAGCTGTAAAAGTCGCTAAGGTCGGTCAAGTCTGTGTCCACGATGCTGTCAAGGTAGTCCAAATACTGCTCTGTGATTTGTCCGATCGGAATGTCGTAAATGTTGATCTTGCTTTCGCGGATCAAGCTCCAAAGCAAGTCTAGCGGGCCTTCAAACTGGCCGGCTGAAAATTTCTTGGCTTTTGTCTCTGTCTGGGCAGGCGCCTGTTCCAATGTCTCTTGTTCCATAACGTTCCTCTTTTATATAAGATAGAAAGGCTTCCGAACCCAGCTCCAACGCAATCCCCTGCCCGCAAAGCGTTGGACATACGCGGCTCAACTCGGATATAGTCTCCAAGCCGAAACCCTTCCACTTTATATTATCGGCATCTTTTGCCAAAATCTCCACTAAAGGAACAAGAACAAAGGCCCTTTCTTTTAGCCTTGGGTGCGGAACGGTCAAATCTTCCGCGCTAATCTTTTGCGAGCCGTAAAGCTCTATGTCGATGTCCAGGCTGCGAGGTCCGTTCCTTATTTCCTTGGAACGGTCGCGGCCAAAGCGAGCCTCAACGCCTTGAGTCTTTTGCAAAAGCTCAAAGGCGCCCCGCGCGCCGCCATCCGCATCGCCATCGACGTACCCCAGGACGGCCATATTGTAAAAGTCGTCCTGGTCTTCGTAATACATCGCGCGGGTCTTGTACACTCCGGAAAATTCAAGGCCTTTTAAAATCTTTTTAAGCTCAAAAACCGCTTCTCCCAAAATTTGGACGGGCGAGCGGCCCTCGAATTTTCTGTTTGAGCCAAGGCCCAGCGCGACTGGAAGCATTAGAACAATTCCTCCGGAACGGACTTGGCCGCGGACTTTTTGGAGGCCGGCGCAGGAGCTGCCTTGGCCTCAGGCGCGGCGGGCGTTGCGGGCGCGGCTTCCTTTGCGGGAGGAGTCGCGTCAGTCGGAAGGCTTCCCGTTCCAACGCCCTTCTCTCTCATCGCCTTTTCGTAGGCGCGGATTTGCTCTTCGGTCACAACCTCGCCTTCCTTGTTGCGCAAGACCTGGCCCGGGAAAAGCTTTTGGCGCAAGTCCTTTTCAAGCTGCATCTTGTAGTCGGGATTGTTTTCGATAAAGGCCACGGCGTTTTCCTTTCCCTGGCCAACCTTTTCGTCGCCGCGGGTGTACCAGGCGCCGCGCTTGTCGATGATTCCGTGCTTTACGGCGCTGTCCAAAAGGCTCGCCGCGCTTGAGATTCCCTTTCCAAAGTAAATGTCCAGCTCCACCTTTCTGAACGGCGGCGCGACCTTATTCTTGACAACCTTAACGCGCACGCGGTTTCCGACAGCGTCCTCGTCGCCTTTTCCGTCAATAGTTTCGATGCGGCGGATTTCCAGGCGCACGCTGGAATAAAATTTAAGCGCGTTTCCGCCGGTCGTTGTCTCGGGGTTTCCGAACATGACGCCGATTTTCATGCGGATTTGGTTTATGAAAATGACGGTGCACTTTGACTTTCCGACAATCGCGGTAAGCTTTCTAAGCGCCTGGCTCATAAGGCGGGCCTGCAAGCCCATGACGCTGTCGCCCATCTCGCCTTCGATTTCCTTTTGCGGAGTGAGCGCGGCGACCGAGTCGATTACGACAATGTCAACCGCTCCGCTCCTGACAAGGTTTTCGCAAATTTCCAAGGCTTGCTCGCCGGTGTCCGGCTGGCTTACCCAAAGCTCGTCGATGTTGACTCCAAGGTTCTTTGCGTAAACGGGATCCAGCGCGTGCTCCGCGTCGATGAAGGCCGCGATTCCGCCAAGCTTTTGCGACTCGGCCACAGCGTGAAGCGCGAGCGTAGTTTTTCCCGAACTTTCAGGGCCGTACATTTCGATGACGCGGCCGCGCGGGTAGCCGCCGATTCCCAAGGCTTCGTCAAGCAAGATGGAGCCGGACGGAATCACGTCGATTTTGGCCGTGTCCGCCTGAGTCCCCAATTTCATCAGCGAGCCTTGGCCAAATTGTTTTTCGATTTGCAAGCGCGCCGCTTCCAAAGCCTGAAGCTTTTCGCTTGCGGCCGCCGCCTCTTTTTTTTCTGCCATATAATATGACCTCCACCCATAAGGTATAAATTTTATTTAAAAATTTGGTTTATTTTAAAAGAAAAATGAAGAATTTTCAAGGCTTTTGCGCAAAAACCGCTAGTATTTTGTATAAAATATAAAAAACGCTACCAGTTGCTGCGCGTCTTGCGAAACCGCTAGATATCGTCGCTACATGCGCATTGCCCCTTGAAACTATTCTACCTGCCGCTATCGCGGCAGGAGCAATGCGAATGTTTTCGCCAGCCGCCCAGCTCCTTCCCGCGTTTTTTATATTTCTCCTACCAAAAACGGCGGGCTTACGCGGCGCTCAAAACGTTTTAGTAGACCAATCTAAAAACACGGACAAAATGAGGCGGGGCTATTGATATAAAGAATAAAAAAGCGCGAAGGAAAAAAACTTCCGACGAAAACTCTCTGTTTGCGCAGCCGCGCAAGCGGCTAAGTACAATAGTTACAAACGCAAACAGCGAGTAGCGCCGATATCAAGCGGTTTCGGCGGAAGGTTTTTGACTGGGAGCGTTTTTGTTTTTTTACACTGAGCCCCGCCCATAGGGTCTTTTTTTTTTTAGAATTCTTTTACGCTCTGATAGATGGACCGGCCCTTAAGGACGATTTTGTTTCCGTCAACGCCGACTTTTCCAAGGACGCGGACGGGCTTTTCGGGGTCGAGCGCGCGGTCGGGCAAAAAGTCAAAGTAGACGCGGACAATGCCCTCCAAGTCCTTAAGGTCTTCGTAGCCTACAAGCAAGTCAAACGAAAGCGAAGAGTCGCCCCGCTCCACGTTGGAGGCGCGGCCCGACCAGTCGACGTAGCAGTCAAGGTAAAGGGAGCTTTGCTCGGCCACATCCCTGTAAGTAAAGTTGTCCTTAAGGCTGTCAAAGCCCGGCGCCTCAAAGTAGCCCATAAGGCTTCGCGCCTTTTGCTTTAGGCCTGTCGAGGCGGTCGAGTTAAGGACACGGTTCACCTCGCGCTGGGCCATGTTGTCGCGGCGCTCCTCAAAGTACTCAAGCGCCTGGTTGTAGGCCTTCTTTATTCCGCGGGCGTTGGCGCTGTCGTCAATCGAAAGGACAAGAGACGTCAAGTCGGCGCGGGAGCTTTTTGAAAAGTTCCTGGGCCAAAAATGAACGGCCAGGGCGCCGGCAAGCGCTCCGCACAGCAAAACCAAAACAAGGTTCCTAAACTTCCTTGGATTAAAGCCCAAGCGCGGATAGTAAAGCTCTATGCGGCCGTCGTCAACCCAGCGGCAAATTTCCTCGTAGTCGCCATGAGAGCGCACAAGGTCAAGGCAGCGCTTTGCGTCGGGGTTTTGCGGGTCCAAGTCCAAGATGTCAAGATAGTATTGGACCGCGCGGTCGGTGGTGCCCCGGCGCAAGTGGATCGCGGCTTGGGCAAGCAAGAGGTTCACGTCGTTGATTTTTATTTTGCGGGCGGCCTCAAAGCTTTGCGAGGCGCTGCCCGTGTCTCCGGCGTACAAAAAGGCCAGGCCCAAAGTGTAGTTGTAGTCAAAAGATTCTTCGTACACTCCGCGCTTTTCGTTAAGGACTTGAATCGCTCCGGCAAAATCCCGGCAGCGCATCAAGTAGCGCGCCTGGTCTATCGCGCTTTTCACTTTCCGCTCCTTAAGACTTTTAGAATTTCGTCAAGCTCGGTCTGCAGCTGCTGGATTTTCAGCGTGTTAAGGCTTGGGTCGCCCTGCTCCAGAGAGTTGATGTGGTTTATCAATTGCTGGACGTACTCCTTGTTCAACTTGGAAGGGTCAACAGATCCTTCAGGAACGGCGACAGGCTGCTTGTCCTGCGCCGCCGGCGAATTTTCAGCGGCTGGCTTTTCCTCAACGTCAGCGGGCTTTTTTTGCGCGTCCTCAAGGACTTCCTTTCCTGAATTCTGAAAGTCGCTGTCCGAAAAATTGATCGCGTAAGAATAGCTTACGCTGGCGTCCTTGTCGATTTCAACCGGATCCCAAAACAAGGCCAGGGCCGAATCGTTGTAAGACAAAATCGAGTGGAACGTGTTTCCTGGATTAAAGAGCGTTATCGGAGTGGCCAGGTCGATGACGTCCTTGTTGGCCATGACGGCCTTTTTGGGCGGAGTCACTCCCTTTCCGTAAAGGACAAACTCAACGGCGTTCTGTCCGTCGCTTGAAATTACCCAAGCGTCCTCTTTTGACGGAATCATCAAATATTCAGAGCCGATCGACTTGTTGGCGGCGGTTGAGTAATGGGCCTGCCGGTTTTCGCCAAGGCAAAGGTTGTAAACGGCCTTAAGCGCCAGCGCGGATTTTTTTTGCGACAAATTCTTTACAGTGATTTTTACGCGAACGCAATTCGTGTCCTTGTCCTTGGGAGAATACTTTTCCAACTGGTAGACGGCGGCGACTTCCGCGACATCCTTTACCAACATCGTCTCGGTGATGGAATTGGAAGACACGTCGTAGCTGTAGGAGCAGTGGCCGAACTTGTTCAGGCGGTATTCCTTGGCCCCGAAAAAAATCGAAAGGTAGTTGCTCTGTCCGTATTCCGAAGTCTTTACGGCGGGATAGGCTTTCTTTCCGTTCACGACATAGAACAAAACGGCGCCGCTTTCCCTTACGGTTTCCATTCTGACAACGCCGTCCTGAAGCGCGACGTCGCCGCCGATTCTTTTTACGACGGCGGTGACTTTATTGTTTCCGTCAGAACCGGCTGGAACAAGCGCTGGCGGCGCGACAGTAGCCGCGGGAAGCGCGGCGGCAGGCTCTGAAGGAGAGCTGGCCTCGGAAGGCGCGGCGGATTCCGCGGCGGCCGCAGTCTCGGCGGGAGCGCCGGCCTCTGGCGCGGAAGCCGCAGTCTCGGCGGGCGCGCCGGCCTCTGGCGCGGAAGCCGCAGTCTCGGCGGGCGCGGGCGTCTCCGCCTGTTCGGGGCTTTGCTTGCTCTTTTTTCGCTTTTTTTCTTTCGCGGGCTTTTCTTTTTCTGCCTGCTCCGCTTCTTGAACCTCAACGTCAAAGTCAACTTTCTTCGCCTTTTTAGCAAAGCAAAGGCCGCCGGCAAAAAGGGCCAGCAAGGCAAGCGCCGCAATTCTCTTTTTCATTTTTGCCCTCCGTTTTGGTCAAGGAGCGCCTGGGCTTCGGCTGCGGAGCGCTTTAGCTTTTCCAAGGCGCTTTCAAATGCTTGGTCGGACGGCGAAGCTGAAGCCGCGCTTTCGATTGAAACAGGCGTCGCGGCCTCGTCGCTAAGGACAGTTTCCACCGCTCCTTCAAAAGCCTTCTCCGCGGCGGCGCTTTCCTCCGCCCTCGCGGGAACGGCCGCGCCCAAAGCGCTTTCAAGCTCGTAGCGGCGCAAGGCCTTTTCGTAGTTCTCTTTTGAAGAAAGGTAGCTTTCGCCGGTTTGCTGCAAAAGGTACAAAAGCTTTTCCTCGCGCAGGCGCTGGTTTATCGCGTCAAGTCGGTACTTGGCGTCAACGGCCTTTGGGTCCTTGGGAAACTCGTCGACGACGCGCTCGTAAAGGGGCCGGGCCTGCTCAAAGTTGTAGCCGGCATAAAAGCATTCGGCGATCAAGAAAAGCGCGGCCGCGTACATTTCGTCATTCGGATTCTGGTGGCAAAAATCGCTCAAGACCAAAACCGCCTTGTCAAACTCGCCAAGGAAATAGAGGCTTCTTCCCTGCTGATACTTAATCAAGGAAGCGTATCGCGAATCGGAATACGACTTTAAAAAATACGCGGTGTCAGACAAAGCGGCCTTGTAGCCCTTTGACTGCATCTCGGCCATGACAAGCATGTAAAGGGCCGAATCGCTTTCGTTTTGCGGATCGCTCAATGCCTTTCTAAAAAGCATGACCGCGCTTTGCCAGTCGGATTGGGCGTAGGCGTTGTAAGCCGCTCCCAAAAGGGAATTCCTTCCGTCGTCCGCCTCCCGGGAGTTGACCCGCGCGGCCCCGTAATCAAGGGCAAAAAGAGGAAGGGAAAGCGCGACCGCTCCGGCCAGAACAAGTGCCAAAACGCTTTTTACACAATTCTTCACTTTTAATTTCTCCAAGCAAGAGAGCCGTTAAAGAAGGCCGAGCCAGAAACCGCGATGTCGATTCCGCTTTGCAAAACGGAGTCAAGGGTTTTGGCGTTCACGCCGCCGTCAACGGAAATTTTATAGTTCAAGCCAAGTTGGCCTCTCAGCGCGGCCAATTCCCTAACTTTGTCCAAACATTCGGGAATAAGCTTTTGCCCGCCAAAGCCCGGCTCGACAGTCATTATCAATATAATATCGGCAAATTCCAGCAAATTCTTCAATGAGTTGGCGCTAGTTCCCGGCTTTACGCTTATGCCGGCCTTTTTGCCCAAGGAACGGATTTTCTTCAATAGCTGGACGGAATCCGCTCCGCCCTTTTTAGCCTGCTCTTCGGCGGCCTCGTAGTGAAAGGTAATCCAGTCCGCTCCGGCCAGGGCGAATGAATCGATTTGATTTTCAGGATTTTGAACCATCAAGTGGACGTCAAAGGGAAGCTTTGTGAGCGGCCGCAGCGAGCGGACCACAACCTGGCCAAAGGAAACTTCGGGGACAAAGCTTCCGTCCATAACGTCAATGTGGACGACGTCTCCCCCGCCCGCCTCTATTTTTTGAACGGCCTCCGCCAAGCGGCCAAAATCCGCGGCCAGCAAGGACGGCGCCAAAAGTCGTTTATTCATTACCGCTAATTATAACATTCTTTCATATTAAAGGGCAAGCGGAATCCAATGGAAAAAACACGGGTGAATGGCGTTGCGGCTCCCAGTCGCAAACGAATCGCAAAAAAAACAAAACGCTACGTCGGGCAAGCCCTCCGTTTTGCTATGGGAATTTTATTCAACTGCGCTCTCACGAGCGCTGGCAATCCCAGTCGCCGCTTGCGCGGCGGCGCAAACAGAGAGTTTTTGCCAGACTCTTTGCTCCTTCGCGCGTTTTGTCTTCTTCCATATGCGTTACCGCCAGCCCGCCCCTTTCACCCGTGTCTTATCGATTGAAATTTACTACCCTTGAATAACTGTTAATAAAAAGCGGGCATAGAGGGGGCGGGAAACTAAGTCGCGAAGCGGATGAGCGTCTCGTGAAAACACTCAATATGCGCCTGCCGCGCTAGCGGCAAACGTAGAAAGTTACATGGCGCATATTGCGTGTAGCGACGATATCGAGCGGTTTCGCGGGACGCGCAGACGCTGGGAGACATTATTAACCCGCCCCATTTGGGCCCGCGTTTTTGGTTTACAGGTTTCTACCGTAGATTTTGCTCAAAAATACAAGCTCTTTGGCGCGCGATTCGGTAAGCTCCGAAAGGTCAAATCTCCAAGTCCAGTTGCTTCCGACGGTGGAAGGCGCGTTCATGCGGCCCTCGTCGCCCACTCCAAGGATGTCCTGCATCGGAATGACGGCGGTTTCGGCGGCGCTGGCGATGGCGCAGCGGACAAGGGCCTTCCTAAGCTCTCCGCTGGAGGCAAGGCGCTTGGCCTCGTCGATCGGCATCTCGCGGCCGTAGGCGTATTCGGCGGTAATCTTGACCGCGTCCTCGCTTGCCGTGTCCAGCCAGCCCTGCATCGTCTGGTTGTCGTGCGTTCCGGTGTAGACGACGCAATTTTGCGGATACATGTGCGGAAGGAAGGCGTTGACCATTCCGTCCTTTCCGGCCTCGCCCGGGTCAAAGGCGAATTGAAGCACTTTCATGCCCGGAAAGCCGCAGCCGTCGCGAAGCGCGCGCACGCCCTCGGTTATAAGGCCAAGGTCTTCGGCGATGATCGGAATGTCGCCCAGTTCCTTTTTTATCGCGTCAAAGAGGGCGCGGCCGGGGCCGGGAATCCATTTTCCGTTGACGGCGGTTTCCTCCCCAAAGGGAACCGACCAATAGGCCTCAAAGCCCCTAAAGTGGTCGATGCGGATAACGTCAACCAATTCAAGGCAGCGGCGGATTCTGGCCACCCACCAATAGTAGTTTGTCTTGGCCATCGCGTCCCAGTCGTAGAGCGGGTTTCCCCACAGCTGGCCGGTCGCGCTAAAGTAGTCCGGCGGAACTCCGGCTACGGCCTTGGGCGTTCCGTCCGCCTCAAGCTGAAAAAGGCTTTGGCTTCCCCAAACGTCGGCCGAGTCGGGCGCGACAAAAATCGGAATGTCGCCGATGATTTTTATTCCCTTTTCGTTGGCGTATTTTTTTAGCGCGCCCCACTGCTCGGCAAAAAAGAACTGGATTGTCTTTATAGATTCGACTTCTTGGACATGCTCCGCGTTCCACTTGGAAACGGCGGACGGCTCGCAGGAACGCAAGTCGGCCGGCCAGTACTTGAACCAAATGCCGCTTGTCTTTTCGTCGGCGGCCTTTTTGTCGTAGACCGCCTTTATCGACATGAAGTTTGCGTAGTTGTCAAGCCAGGCCGAATTGTCGTTTTTAAAGGCCTCGTATTTCACTCGGTCGGCGGCGGAACAATTTTTTTGAAAAAAGTCGGCCGCCGCGGCCAGGACGGGCTTTTTCCAGTAAACGACGGAACCGTAGTCAACGCGGCCTGAATCCTTTATCCATTCCGGCGGAACGATCGAGGCGGCGTCGGCCCAGCCGCGCTTTGCCAAGTCGTCAAGGTCAACCAAAAGCGGGTTTCCGGCAAAAGTCGAAAAGGAGGCGTAAGGCGAGTCTCCGTAGCCGGTGGGCCCCAAAGGAAGGATTTGCCACAAGGTCTGGCCCGCCGCCGCCAGCCAGTCAACGAATTTATAAGAGGGGGTTCCCAACGTTCCGATTCCCGCCGAGCCTGAAAAGCTTGTGGGATGGACCAAAATGCCGCTTCTTCTGTTTGTTTTCATGGTAGAGGATTATAGCGCGGAGGCGTTTTTTTGTAAAGAAAAAAACGGCGGATTTTGCCATTTTTTTAACGATTTTCGCCATATTCCGCAAAAAATCGTGCAAAATTCCGCAAATTATATAATAATATTCATTCTCATAATTAAGAATTAAGAATTAAGAATTAAGAATTAAGAATTATGAATTATGAATTGTCTTGCAATTATGCGCGATTTTCACTATATTAATGCTATTATGGCCAAAAATTTACTCGAAATACAAAATATAAGGGTCGGCATAGGCGAAAAAACCGTGCTCGACGGACTGGACTTGCAAATCGGCGAGGGAGAGACCCACGTTTTGATGGGGCCCAACGGCGCCGGAAAGTCCACGCTGGGCAACGTCATTATGGGAAACCCTGTCTACGCCTTGCAGGGCGGAAAGATTCTCTTTGACGGCCAGGACGTGACCGACTGGAGCGCCGACAAGCGCGCCAAGGCCGGCCTTTTCATGTCATTCCAGGCGCCGCTAGAGGTTCCCGGAATCAGTCTGGAAACATTCATCAGAAGCGCGCTCCAGCAAAAGACCGGCGAGCGGGTGAAGCTTTTCGCCTTTCAAAAAGAGCTCAAGGCCGCGATGGCGCTTTTGAACATGAACGAGTCCTACGCGGGCCGGGACCTCAACGTGGGCTTTTCGGGCGGCGAGCGAAAAAAGAGCGAAATATTGCAGCTTTTGATGCTAAAGCCAAAGCTCGCGATTTTGGACGAGACCGACTCAGGCCTTGACGTGGACGCCGTTCGCACCGTAAGCAAGGGAATCGAGGAATTCCAAAAGACGCAAAACGGCTCGCTTTTAATCATCACCCACTCCACAAAAATTTTGGAAAGCTTGACCGTGGACAAGGCGCACATTTTGGCCAAGGGAAAAATCCTAAAGACCGGCGGCGCCGAGCTCGTCGCGGACATAAACCAAAACGGCTTTGACAAATATTTGGCAGAATGATTTATGGCTGAAGAAAAAACCCAAGTAAACGACATAAACCGCTCCCTCTACGACTTTCGCTACGAAGAAAGCGACAAGGACTTTTACAGAATGGAGTCGGGCCTGTCGGAAGACATCATAAAGAAAATCTCGGAAGAAAAGGACGACCCCCAGTGGATGCGCGAGTTCCGATTGAAGTCCCTTAAGATTTACAACCAGATGAAGGAGCCCGAATGGGGCCCCGACATCGCGGGCTTGGACATCGCGAACATTTCGTCATACGTTCGCCCCAAGACAAAAATGAGCGGAAAGTGGGAGGACGTTCCCGACGACATAAAGAACACTTTTGAAAAGCTTGGAATCCCCGAAGCCGAGCGCGCCTCTCTTGCCGGAGTCGGAGCGCAATACGACAGCGAGCTTGTCTACCACAACGTTCAGTCGGAAGTTGCCAAGCAGGGTGTGGTATACCTTGGCTTTGAGGAAGCGCTGAAGAGCGCCGAATGGGGCCCGATGGTCCAAGAATACTTTATGACGCTCGTAAAGCCAAACGACCACAAGTTCGCGGCGCTTCACGGGGCGGCTTGGTCGGGCGGAAGCTTTGTCTACGTTCCCAAGGGAACGAAGCTTTCATTCCCCTTGCAGTCTTACTTTAGGTTGAACGCAAAGGGCGCGGGCCAGTTTGAGCACACGCTTATAATCGTTGACGAGGGCGCGGACTTGCACTTTATCGAAGGATGCTCGGCGCCAAAATACAACGTGGCCAACTTGCACGCAGGCTGCGTCGAGCTTTTTGTAAAGAAGGGCGCGCACTTGCGCTACTCGACTATAGAAAACTGGTCCAAGAATATGTACAACCTGAACACCAAGCGCGCCCGCGTCGAGGAAGGCGCGACGATCGAATGGGTTTCAGGCTCATTTGGAAGCCACATCTCATACTTGTACCCGGAAAGCGACCTTGTGGGAAACAAGGCCCGCGCCGAATTCACAGGCGTGACATTCGCGGGCGAAGGGCAGAACCTTGACACGGGAGCCAAGATGCTCCACCTGGCGCCCAACACTTCAAGCGTAATAAACACAAAGAGCATTTCTAAAAGCGGCGGAATCTCAACATACCGGAGCGCGGTCTACATCGGAAAGATGGCGGAAGGCAGCAAGGCAAGCGTCTCCTGCCAAAGCCTCATGCTTGACTCAAAGAGCCGCAGCGACACGATTCCCGCGATGACGGTTTTGACCGACAAGGCCGACGTGGGTCACGAAGCAAAGATTGGCCGCATTTCAAGCGACGCGATTTTTTACTTGATGAGCCGCGGAGTTCCAGAGGAAGAAGCCAGGGCCATGATAGTCTCGGGCTTCGCAAGCCCTGTGTCAAAGGAGCTTCCGCTTGAATACGCGGTTGAGATGAACAATTTGATCCGCCTAGAAATGAAGGGGACGCTATGAAAGAGATGACTTTAAATCCCCTGCCCGCCCTTACATGGAACTGGCTTAGAATGAACAAGGCCTCTTTTTTGGAGGAGGCGGAATACGCAATCAAACCGACGGCGCTAGAGACAAGCGCGCTGCCGGAAGGAGCGGCGTTCACAAGCGGAAAAGATTTGAAAGCCCAAGAAGCGGCCGCGCCAAAAAGCCCGGCGCAAATCGAAGGCGCTCTTGGAAAAGACTTTGACGCGCTCCTTGACCAAAACTCATCGAAAGCCCAAGAAGCGGCCGCGCTCCTTGAATTGAAGGACGGCTTTAATTCCGCTTCTCCGCTCTTTGTCCGCGCGAACCTAAAAGACGGCGCGGCCTCATTCAAGCGCCTTTTTGTAAAGGCCGGCGACAACGTCCAGGCCACAGTCATAATCGAATGGACAAGCGAAAAAAGCGCGAAGGGCCTCAACGCCTTCCAGACAAAAATACAAGCGGGCAGCAACTCGCGCCTTAAGGTCGCGACGGTCCAGCTTTTGGGAAGCGGCTTTGTCCACCTTAACGACATCGGATGCGAAGCCGGAGAGAATTCTTCGATAGAAATCGCGCAGCTTGAATTGGGCGCGGACAAGATTTACCAAGGAATAAAATCCGCCCTTGCAAGCGCGCGCTCATGCTTTGTCCACAACGCGGCCTACTGCCTGGACGGCCAGCGCGAGCTAGACATGAACTTTATCGCCGAGCAAACTGGCCGCGAGACAAAAAGCCTTATGAACGTTTACGGCACCCTAAAGGACGAAGCCAAAAAAACTTACCGCGGAACGATCGACTTTAAAAGGGGTTGTACAGGTTCGATTGGAAATGAAACGGAAGACGTCCTACTACTTTCCCAAGACGTGGTCAACAAGTCGATTCCGCTTATTTTGTGCGACGAAGAGGACGTGCAGGGCGAGCACGGAGCGACGATAGGCCGCTTGGACGAGGACCTTTTGTTCTACATGAAAACGCGCGGACTTCCGCTTGAGGAGGCGCAAAAAATGATGGCCCGCTCAAAAATCGCTAGAGTGGCCGCGTTGATAGGCGACGACGCGGAGGCTCAAAAAGCCCTGGACTTTTTTGACGCAGGCTTGGAAACAAGCGCGGACGGAGGCCAAAAATAATGCGCGACTACAAAAAGGACTTTCCGATTTTTTCAGACAAAAAAAACGACGGCCTAATTTACTTTGACAACGCGGCCACGGCGCAAAAGCCCCGCGCCGTTTTGGAAGCCGTCCAAAAATTTTACGAGGCCGACAACGCAAACCCCTTGCGCGGCCTTTACAACCTTAGCGTCCGCGCGACCGAGGCCTACCAAAAATCGCGCGCGACAATCGCGCGCTTTGTCGGAGCGGCCCAGGCGGAAGAAATCGTCTTTACGCGCAACGCAAGCGAATCCCTCAACCTTGTCGCCTACTCCTACGCGCTTTCCGCGCTCAAAGCCGGAGACGAAATCGCCGTCAGCGTGATGGAGCACCACTCAAACATTTTGCCCTGGCAAATGGCCGCGCAAAAAACGGGAGCCAAGCTTGTATGGCTTGAATGCGACAAAGCGACAGGCGAGATTCCCCAAGAGGAATACAATAAGATCACCGAAAAAACAAAAATCGTCGCAATGACCCACGTGTCGAACGTTTTGGGAACGACAAACCCGATAAAAAAAATCGCGGCCCTCGCCCACCAAAAAGGGGCTGTCATCGTGGCCGACGGAGCGCAGGCGCTGCCCCACATTCCGGTCAATGTCCAAGACTTGGACGTTGACTTTTACGCCTTTAGCGGCCACAAGTTTTGCGGGCCGACAGGAATCGGCGGCCTTTACGCAAAGCGCGAGCTCTTGGAAAAAATGCCGCCCTTTTTGCGCGGCGGCGAGATGATAGAATACGTCACGCGCGAAGGAGCCACATGGGCGCCAGTTCCAGAAAAATTTGAGGCGGGCACGGTCAACGTCGGAGGCGCGGTCGGAATGGCCGCCGCCGCCGAATACCTTATGGAAATCGGCATGGAAAAGATAGCGGCCCACGACAACGAGCTGGCCGCGCTTTTGGTTCAAAAGATGGGCGCGATTCCACACGTGAACATTGTCGGAAGCAAAGACGGCGCCAAAAGATGCGGCATCGTCACCTTTACGATTGACGGCGTCCATCCGCACGACATCTCCAGCATTTTGGACACCGAAAAAATCGCCATCCGCGCGGGCCACCACTGCGCGCAGCCGCTTGGCCAATACCTTGACCTTCCGGCCACCGCGCGAGCCAGCCTTTACTTTTACAACAGCGCCCAAGAAGTGGACCGCTTTTGCGCCGCGCTCGCCCGCGTCCGAGAATGGGCAGGCTTTAAGGACTAAAAGCGGCGGCAACCACTAGGAGGCAACATGGACACAAAGGAACTATACCGCGAAATACTAAACGAACACAACTTGAATCCGCTGCACAAAAAACCGCTGTCCGGCGCGACTTGCGTCCTTGACGGCGTGAACCCCAGCTGCGGCGACAAAATCACGCTCAACCTAAAAGTCCAAGACGGAAAAATCGCCGACGCCTCATACACCGGAAGCGGCTGCGCGATAAGCCAAGCCTCCTGCGACATGATGATAGACCTTATCCTTGGAAAAAGCGAGGACGAGGCCAAGCGCCTTTGCGACGTCTTTATGCGCATGATAACAGGAACGGTCACCGACGAGGAGCTTGAATCCTTGGACGAGGCCGCCGCCTTGCAGGACATCGCCAAGATGCCCGCCCGCGTAAAGTGCGCGGAACTCGGCTGGCGGACGATGAAAGAGGCGCTTGACCCCAAGGCCTAGTTTTTCCGCCTCCACCAGCCGCCGTCCTCAAAAACCGCGCTTTCCACAAGAACGCTTTCAATCTCCAAGCCGTCGGCCTCCAACTCGCTGTCAACGCCGTCCAGCGGAATGAAAACCGTCCGCTCCTCGCCAGCGTCAAGGCCGTCCTCCAAAGTCCAAGAGGATTCGTAAAACGCCAAGCCCAACGCATCTCCTCCGTCGCCGCCTTCTTCCTTTTCCGCGACGCTTGCCCTAAACGAGACGCTTTTTACAGGGCGGCCGCATAGGTTGACCGCAGTAAATTCCACGCCCAAGCCTTGGCCGCCG
>DGRX01000013.1:192560-192717 GCA_002391235.1 Treponema sp. UBA4377 | reverse complement strand
CATCCTGTCCATCCGGCGGCCTTTCGCAAATCCGCTGGTCAAAGACAAGCACAGGCGCGGCCGCCCTTTTTAGGGCTTGGCAAGAGCAAAGGGCAAAAAGCGACAAGGCCGCCGCCAAGAAAACGGCGCTTCTTGGGCTTGCCAACGTTTCGCGCGG
>DGRX01000013.1:145824-192467 GCA_002391235.1 Treponema sp. UBA4377 | reverse complement strand
TTTTGGTCTTTGAATGCCTTAAGGTCGCGCCGCGTCAGTTTTTGTCCTCCCCGCCGCGTCCGGCGTCGCTTATAAGGCTTCCGGACTTTTTGGGCGGCCAGGAAAAATCCGGCGCCGCAAGGGGCCTTCCTCTTCGGGCCAAAAGGGACTTTGGCCTCCGCTCCATCTTGACGATTGAATAAATCTTAAAGGACTCCGTGGAATCCTCCGTTCCAAAAACAATTCTTTTTTCCATAACTTTTTTACGCTCCGTTGCTTTAAAGATATAGGAGTTTGTTAAAATTTTGGCTTATTTTTGAAAAATATTGCAAAAAAAAGCGTTTTTTGGTATAATTTTTTGATTTTTTTTAGTTGGAGAGCTCTGATGATCACTTACTGGCAGCAAGAAGGCGGAAAGCTGGTTGACACAGAAAAAGAAAACCTCATCAGCTCCAAGCGCGTATGGGTCGACGCCCGCAACGTCACGCGCGAAGACATAAACATTCTTGAAAAAGAATTTAAAATCGAGCAAGAGCACATAATAGACATCCTTGACCCCGACGAGCTTTCGCGCATCGAGGACGCGGAAACCTACATCCTTACAATCACAAGGCTTCCGATTTTCGTTCCCACGGCGGAAGTGTCGTACTTTTCGATTCCGCTCGGCGTAATCTTGATGAAAAACTACATCATCACGATTTGCTGGACCGACTGCGAAGTGCTAAAGGACTTTTCCGCGGGCCGCGTAAAGAACATAAACCTAAACGACTTTCCGGCCTTTTTGATCCAGATTCTCAGCCGCGCCGACATAACATACTTGCGATACCTTAAGGAAATCAACCGCCGCGCCTCGGGCATCCAAGGAGAATTGCAGTACGCCGTTGAGAACAAGGAAATTCTTCAGCTCTTGAACTTGGAAAAATCGACGGTCTACTTCACGACTTCCATCAAGTCAAACCAACTGCTTTTGGAAAAGCTGCGCAAGACCCGCCTTTTAAAATTCGACGAGGACGACTTGGACTGGCTTGACGACGTTGAAGTCGACAACCGGCAGGCCTTGGAAATGGCGGACACGTATTCCAACACATTCAGCCGCATGAGCGACACCTTTGGCTCGATCATCTCAAACAACATGAACGGAGTGATGAAAAAGCTTACCATCGTCACAGTCGCGATCAGCGTTCCGACCTTCATCACAAGCTTTTGGGGAATGAACGTGGAGCTGCCCTTCGCGCGCTACGGCTTGTTCGGCTGCGCGATAATCACGATGCTCTGCCTGTTCGCGGTAATGGTGACGCTCTTGCGCCTTTCGCTTATGGACAGAACAAAGTCTTCCGCCAACAGAGAAAAGAAAAAGAAAAACCGCGCCAAGCGCGCCGAAATCAGGCGCCTTAAAAAGACCTTGGAAGCGCAAGAGCTTAACTTGGAGGCAATGAAATGAAAAGAATTTTTGCGGCGGCCTGCGCGCTCATTCTTTGCGCGCCGCTTTTTGCCCGCTCTATAAGAAAATCCCCAAAGGCCGGCTCGGGCTTCAACGACATAAACATGGTCGCCTTTAAGGCCGCCGCGCCCGAAGCCGAATACGACGTTTACACAATCGGCGAGAACACGCAAAGCTACACGGCGGAGCGCTTTGTCCAGCCCTTTAGGATGAACGCCTACGAAACCACCTACAACTTGTGGTACGTCGGCCGCATCTACGCCGAGCAAAACGGATACACGTTCGCCAATCCCGGTCAGGAAGGCTCCTCCGGAAAGCGCGGCGCCGCGCCCACCGCGATTGGAAGCTACCAGCCGGTTACGATGATCAATTGGTACGACGCGGCCGTTTGGTGCAACGCCCTTAGCGAAATGAGCGGAAAAAAGCCTTGCTACACTCTTAACGGAAAAGTGTTGAAGGACTCCACAGACAGCGCCGCGCTGGACAAGTGCTCCTGCGACTGGTCGGCCGACGGATACCGCCTTCCCACCGAAACAGAATGGGAATACGCCGCGCGAAAGACCGCGAAGGGCTTTCAAAACGGCGCGCTCGCCTCGGGACAAACCGACGACAGCGTGACAGAAAGCGACGTGGCATGGTTTGACTCCAACGCAAGCGAAACCCGCGTCGTCGGAACCGCCGGAACGGTCTTCACAAAGGACGAGCAGCCCGCGCCCGGAAGCGGAAGGGCAAACGCGTCGGGCCTTTACGACATGAGCGGAAACGTCCTTGAATTTTGCTGGGACTGGCTTGCCGACTACAAGGAAACCGAAGGCGTCGAGCGCGCCGCCGGCCCCGACTTTGGAAAAGAGCGCGTTTGCCGCGGCGGCTCTTGGTCGCCCTACACCGGCTTCATCTACTGCGGCGACCGCTACGGCTACGACCCCAACGAATGCTACAACTTTTTAGGCTTTAGGCTCTGCCAAAGCGGAGCCAGCGAATAAGGCCGCGCGAAAAAACTTGCTTTTTAGCGGAAAGTGGTTTACAATAGGATAATATGTCTGTCTCTATCGAATTTCAAATCGCCGGCCTAATTTATATAGTCATCCTCACGTTCGCCTTTTTTAAAAAGGTAAAGTGGGACTCGCTTCCAAACAGGCTCTACAAGCTTTTGCTTTTAATAACCTTTTTGGTCTTGGCGTTTGACATAGCCAGCGTCATTTCAATAAACCACCGCGACGAATATCCGCTTTTAAACGACATTCTTTCAAAGGGCTACTTGATAGCCATGCTTTTATACATTTATGCGATCGACTCCTACGCGGTGGCCACGACAATGAACAAAGGCATTCCAGTGTACAGGCGTAAAATCAAGGAAGGCGTCATCATTTTCTTGGGCGTCGTCGTCCTTGTGATCATAGGCTTGATTTGCGCCAACACGCTCTACTACTCCGGCTACGGCAGGCAGATTTTTTCGTACGGCCTTCCGTCGGACTTGATTTACGTATTCTCGACTTTTTCGGTGGCATTCGTTCTCTTTGTAATGATGCTCAACTTTAAGCACGTTCCGCTTTCAAAATTGCTTTCGATTCTTTCGTTCTGCTTTATGGAAGGAACGATCGCCTTTGTGCAAATGTTCAACAGGGAACTGCTTTTGGTAAGCTTTGGCTGCGCGGTCACCCTTTTCATAATGTACTTTACGGTTGAAAATCCAGACGCGCAAACCATAAGCCGCCTTTCGCACGCCAACAAACGAGCCAGGGAACTGCTTAAATTTTACTCGACTTCAACGCTCAGCAGAAAAAGCATGGACAGCCTGGAAAAGACCAACAGCTTTTTCCAGGAGGCTTGCGTCTTGTCGCTGGACGTGGTTGACTTTGCTCGCTTTTCAAACCGAATGGGAATCGAGCGCTTTTCAAAATACTTGTCCAGCTTTTACGACAGAATCGACGGAGCGGCCGAAACCTTCAACATCGAAAAACTAAAAATCGTCGGAAGCTCCTACATGGCTGTCGCCGGCATTCCCGAAGAGAACAGGTCCAGCGCCTCTGAATTGATTCACTTTGCGATGGAAATCCTCAACATGCTAAAAAAGAGCAACGACTCCAACGGCATGAATTTGCAAGTGCGGATTGGAATCGCAAGCGGCCCCTTTGTGGCAAACCTTGTGGGAACGCAAAACTTTGTCTTTAACGCCTGGAGTTCCGCGATGTCATTCGCCGAACGCTTGCAGCAAAGCGCGCAAGCCAATTCCATCCACGTTTCGGAAGACGTATTCCTCCAGCTAAAGGACTTGTACAAGTTTGAGGAAGTCCCCGAGGCCGAATACGAAGGCTTGGGCAGGCAAAAAACCTATACCTTTGAATGGGGGGGGGTATAAATGACTAGTATTTTTCGATCAAAGGCTCTTTAACTGCGTGTCGGCAACTTTCCAAGAGTCGCCGTCTTTTTTTATTTCCATGACGGCGTAGTTTCCTTCGCAAAGCGGGCCGGGGTTGACCACGACAGTCTCGCCGATTTTTTCAACGCATTTTCCTTCGTGAATGTGTCCGCACAAGACGGCAAGGGGCTTTGTCTTTTCGATAAAGTCGGTGAAGGGCTGGCTTCCTGCGTGAACGCCCTCCGCCGGCGAATCAACGCTTTGCGCCTTGGGCGGGTTGTGGCTTATCAAAATCAAGTTGCTCCACTGCCCTTCTTCTTCCAGGCCGGAATTTTTTATCACGTCAAAATCGCTTTGCAAATCGTCTTCGTCGCGCTCGTTGGGCGTCTCGCCGGTGAACTTTGATCCGCCGCCCGAGCCCGCTATGACAAGACCTTCAAAACTCGCAAGCGAGCGCTGGACGCTTATGTCAAGCTTTTCGATTGACTCCAAAAGGCTAGGCTCGTCGCAGTTTCCAAGAACAGCAAAAAGATTGGGGCAAAGCTCTCGCATTTTTTCGGCGCAAGGAAGGCCGGTCTCGGTCTTTTTGAATTTGCTAAAATCGCCCGCGAACAAAACCGCGTCGGCGCTTTTTATCTGGCCTTCCAACTTTTGCAAGTTGTCAAGGTTTCCGTGCAAGTCTGATATTAAAAGAAGTTTCATTTTTCATTCCTCCTATCAATACCGCTGTTCGCGCGAGCTTGGCAGCGAGCGCGAATGTTGCGGCTTATGCGGCGTCTTATGTTTTTTGGCTTGGAAGCAAGCGCGTCGCCGCTAGCCTCCTAAAAAGCCGCCATCGCGGCCTTAAGCGCCGACATTTGTCCAGCCGTTCCGATTGTTATTCTAAGCCACTGCTCGATTCCCGGCGTGTCAAAGCGGCGGACAAGGATGCCCTCTTTTTTGAGCGCCTCGTAAACGGCCTTTCCGTCCACGCCGTTCTTTTGGCAAAAGACAAAGTTTGTCTGGCTTTGAAGCGCGTTCCATCCGCGCTCGCGCAAAAAGCCGATGAAGGACTCGCGCTCGGCCACAACCTTTCGGGCGCAATCCGCGTAGTAGCCAACGGCCTTGCATGTCTCCAGCGCGAACTTTTGGGTAAAGGCGTCAAGCGGAAAGTGGTTTAATGAATTTTTTACAGTGGTCACCGCCTGCGCGAGCTCCGGGTTTGCCACGATGTAGCCGCACCTAAGGCCCGCGCCGCAAAGGCTTTTGCTGAAGGTTCTGACGACGACAAGGTTTTTGAACTCGGCCAAAAGCGGAAGGACGGTCTCGCCGCCAAAGTCCACGTAGGCTTCGTCCACGACAAAGACGCGGTCCTTGGGCGCGCGGCGGATCCAGGCGCGGATTTGGTCGCGGCTTAGGCCAAGCGACGTGGGCGCGTTTGGGTTTGCGAAAATCGTTGACGAATGGTTTTTGTTGGCCCTAAAAACCATCTCGTCCACGTCAAGGCTCCAATCGCCCTTTAAGGGGACGATGTCGCTTGGAATATTGTAAAAGCCGCAGTAGACCGGATAAAAGCTGTAGGAATGCTCCGGGCGGACAAGCTTTTTGTCGGAGTCAAAAAAAGCGTAAAAGACAAAGGACAAAACTTCGTCGCTTCCGTTCCCTATGTAAATCATGTCGGGGGTGACCTTAAAGCCGCCCTCAAAGGGTTGGTTCTTTGACAAAACGCCGCCCGACTTGTTCAAAAGGTCGGCGAGCGCCGCCTTAAGCTCGTTGGCGTCGGGGTCGGGGTAAAGGGCCAGCTTTTGCGGATTTTCCTTTAGGAATTCCGCGGCGGCGGCGGCCACGCTTGGCGCGGGCGGATAAGGGTTTTCGTTTGCGTTGAGCTTTATGTAGTCCCTGTCGCGCGGCTGCTCGCCCGGCTTGTAGGGGTCCAAGTTTTTCATTCGTGTGGATAGCATGCGCGTATTATAGCGCGCCGAGCGCGCTTTTGCTAGTGGTAATATTTACGTGTCCGCTCGCGCGGACAACTGGCAATAGCGCAAATAAAACAATTTTCGCGATACAAGAAAACGCGCAGGGAGAAGCCGGACGGCCGCTACGTCGGGCAAACCCGCCGTTTTGATCAAGGAAATTATCCATTTGCTCGCTTACGCGAGCTGGCAATCGCTTTGACCGCGAGATTGCAGGCGCTCGTAAGAGCGCAGTCAAATCACTTCCTACAGCAAAGCGGAACGAAGTGACGCAAAGGCCGTTCGATTCTCCCGAGAGCGTTTTTTTTGTCTTGAAAAAATTATGTTTATGCGCTATACTTGCAATATGGCAGCCACAAGCGACATGGGAGTTCTGCTGCGCTTTTACGCGAGCAAGCAGAAGTCGCCTTTTATTTTGTATTCCTCGTTCGTAGACTACGTAAAGCGTTACGCGGCCAAGAACGTTGAGGAGCAGGCGGAATTGGTGCCCTACTTGGGAGACCCCGTTCCGCAGCTGGAAAAGGCTTTTGAGCCTTTGATCCAAAGCAAGCAAATCGCCATCATCGACACAAATCCGGCAAAAAAAGCGATTTTTGTGACAGGCTACTACAACGCGATTTTCGCCGAACGCTACAAGGAAATCAAGTCAAACGCGACGGTTCCTTTTCCGACGATTCAAGACATGCCAAAGCAAACTCCCAGCGAAGTCTTGATAAAGTCCGAATACACCGAAATCATCTTTGACCTTCTGAAAAACCAAAAGCCAGACGACAAAAATTTGTACGCGATCATTGTTCCGATGAATTTGCCGTCAATAATATTTCCGGGGAACGTGCCGGTTTCAGTCCTTGTCAACGCCAGCTTGGAAAAAATGCAGCACATGCTGGAAAAGGACGAGTACCACGACTACTATCTAAAAAAGCTTCGCATGTCAAATCCTGGAAAAGAAATTTCGGTAAAGAACTTTTTCAGCCAGTTCGTAAAGTCGCCCGAAGAGGCCTTGCAGTCGCTCAAAAATTCCGCCGACTGCTTTTACTTTTGGGGCCAGCTTTGCTACTTCATCAAGCAGGACTACGAAAAGGTCAAGGACTTTACGCAGGAAGACGTCAACGTATTGCAGGCCGTCGCGATTTCCGAAATCGTAACGTCGTTCTACAAAAACGAGTCGGCCAAAAACTTGCAGCAAGAGAACGCGCTCAAGTCGGTTCAAAACCACATGAAGATGCCGCCCTACTTCTTTACGATGGACGGAATCCTAAAGTTCACCGACGCAAAGGGCGTTCCGCTTCAGGGCCAGTACAAGGACGAGGCGCTTAAAGAGTTCCTGCAAAAGGAAACGACCGACGCTATGGCCAACGAGCTTCCGAACTTGCTTGTGTTCAAGACGGCAAGCGGCGCCCGCTACTTTATTTACAAGGAAAAGGTGTTCCCGCTTGTAATCAGAATGTGCAACGAGCTGCACGACACAATCAACGACGAGCTTACCCGCGAATGGTACGAGGTTCTTAAAAACTACGACAAAAAGCCGGAGATGCTTGACGAGGCCGCCTTTAACCAGCGCCTTGAGCATGAGGTTGAAAAGCTGAATCCGGTTTTGTACGCGCTTTTGAACGCCACCTTCCTTAGCGTGCTGAACGTAGAAATGGCCAGGACAAACAAGGTTGGAAATTCGGCCAACCTTTTCTTGGGCGACAACCTTTTGCCATACTCTACTTTGCTTATGCTTAACAGGCAGACGATTTTGGCCAACGCCAAGATTCTCTTGCCCTTCTGGTACACGATTCCCTTCTTCTCATGGCTGATGGGCTTGTTCAACAAAAAGCCGGCAAAGAAAAAGAAAAAGGCCTCACACGCCGTCTACCAGAGCGAAAGCGCGGGCGACAGTTCCGAAGAAAGAAAGTCGGCAAGCCACAAGAGCGAGTCGCGCAAGGACGCGCTTGTCAGCGCCGCCAAAAAAGTCGAAAGCAACATCGTTCCCGAAGGCTCGACCATCGAGCGCGAGCTGAACTCTTACAAAAAGCAGTGGAACAGGATGCTGACCAAGCAGGCCTACCTAAACCTTACAGAAGACGTCAACTCCCTTATCCGCGACTACATGAGAAAGATTTTGCGAACGATTAGCGGACAAAGCTTTACGATTGATAGAATCCAAGACTTGGCCGAGACCCTTTGCAAGACTCCGAACATGCAAAAAATCACCGACCAGGATTCCTTGTACGTCTACGTTCAGCTTTACATGATCTATCTTGTAAAGAATCTCTAGCGTCCAATTGGGCGCGAGAGGAAAAAATCGCGTTTTTTTTCATTTTTTTTCAAAAAAAGTAAAATTTTTCACCCAATCGCATATATCTTATATGCGAAAAGACCTTTTGGCTTCTTTTCAAAAAAATTTTTTTTAAGGAGTTCATTATGAACAACATCAACTGTCTTGTGGTCGAGGGGAACATTACGCGGGAGCCAAACTTTAGGACGTCGCCAAGCGGATTTCCGATTTGCAAAATTCCGATCGCGGTGAACCATTACTACAAAAAGGCCGCGTCTGGCGAGTACGAAAACGAAGTCTCTTACTTTGACGTGGAGACTTTTGGAAAGCTTGCGGAGATTTGCGCCAAGTTCAGCCAAAAGGGACGCGGCCTTAGCGTTGTGGGCCGCCTTAAGCAAAACCGCTGGAAAACGCCGGAAGGCAAGAACACAAGCCGCGTAACGATTATCGCGGAAAAGATTGAGTTCAAGCAGCGCTTTAACAAGGCCGAGGCCGAAGAGTCGGAAGCCGACGCCTCCGCCGCCGAGACTGAAAGCGCCGCCGAAGAAGCCACGGCCGCTTCGTTGGCCGAAGCCGCAAGCTCTAGCGACGACGGCGGGGAGGCCGTCCAGTTCTAGAAGTTTTTTGAGCCGTTCCGTTGGAGCGGCCCTTTCCCGACCTGGGCGCCTGCTTTTGCGGCCGCCTTGCGTCGGGAGCGGCAGGCGAAGCGCTTTTGTCGTAGCGGGCCTTGTAGTCTTCCGGGGAGATTGTGTAAAAGCCTTCCTTCCAGTTGAAGCGCGAGACGCCTTCCAAGGGCTTTTGTTTTGCCAAAGACAATTGGACGGCCTTGATTTCCTGGCGGCCGACTTTTGTCTTTGAAAAGTCCAGCAAAAAGCGCTTAAAGCCTTCCGTTTGCAAGGCGGCGGTCTTGTCGACAATGCTAAAGGGCGCCTCGGGCATTACAAACGAGCCGTCCGCGGTGGAGTTGACTTTAAAGGCGACATCTTCCTTGTCGCTAAAGTAGGTAAAGTCGTATTCCTTTGGAAGCTTAAAGCGCATTCTGAACAAGGCCGGATAAGCGTAAACGGGAATCAAGACGCGGTCGCGCAGCTTTGGCTCGTAGACGGCCTCCAAGTTTTTCTTGGAATTTTCATAGGGAGAGACAAAGGCTCCCAGGCCCAAATTTTCCAGCCAAGAAACGGCCCAGCGGTTAAAGGCGTACAAGTAAGGCCCGGCGACAACGGTCGCTCCCTTTTGCCTTAAGAGCGCGACTTGCGCCAAGTTGTTGGCGACAAAGTTTTTGTAGCCCATTTCGATTAGAGCGTCAATTTGAGCGGCTTGCTCGCCTTCGATTCCTTGCGGACAAAAGGGGTCAAGCGACAAAAGCGTTTGCTTTTTTGAGAATGGCAAGGCCGTTTTCTTTTTAAGCAAGTCGTAGAGGCTTTCGGAGTTAAGCTCCAAAATCATTCGGACCGGATTAAGGGCCTGCGCCGAAAACACGTCGGCCACCGACGAAACCTGGACATAAATTCCTTCCGGGAAATAATCCAACTCCTTTTTTTGAACGGGAGTCAAGTCCATGACCGGAAGAAGCTCGTCGCGGGGCTGGTGGTTGTACGGGCCCAAATCGTTCGGCAACACGCGCTGGTAGCGCTTGGACATCGATTTTGTCTGCAAAAGATAGACTTCGTCGTCGACGCCAAAGCCGCCGGGAATGTCTATCCAGCGCCTGCCCTGCTTGTCGGTCTCCACATAGCGCACCTTGTGGCTTTGGCGGCCGCTGTCGTTCTTTTTGTGGATGCGGATTGAGTCGCCGGGATCGGGATCGTAGGAGCCCCCCTTTATCAAGGCAAGCTGGACTCCGCCCTCTTTGCCGGCGTCGGACAACTCTTTTGGAGCGTATTTTTGCGCGGCGATTTTTCCAAGGTAAATGCCGGTGCCGCCCGCTTGGTTGGGATTAAGGATTTGGCCGCCCGCTCCCTCAACGCCGTCTTGGACGCTTTTAAAGTTGTACCAGTAGGAAGTCTTGCTTCTTGCGAAGTCGGTGGCCAGCATTCGCTTGGCGGCGGCGACCGCTTCCTTTTTGTTTTCCTGCCAATGGTCAAGGACGTAACGGTAGGCGGCGACGACGCTTCCGACATATTCGGCGCTTTTCATTCGGCCTTCGATTTTAAAGGACTCGACGCCGGCTTGGACCAAGTCCGGGATTTTGTCTATCAACTGCAAGTCGCAGGGCGAAAAGTAATAGCCTTGGAAATTGGCTCCGCCGCCTTCGGTCGTGTACAAGCGGCGGCAGGCTTGGGCGCACATTCCGCGGTTGGCGCTTTTTCCGCCCAAAAAGCTGGAGAACAAGCACAAGCCCGACTCGCTTACGCACAAGGCTCCGTGGACAAAAACCTCAAGCTCAACGTTGGTCTTGGACTTGATGTCCTTTATTTCCTCCAAGCCCAGCTCGCGGGCAAGGACAACGCGCTTAAAGCCTTCCTTTCCCAAAAGGTTCACGGCGGAGGCGGATTCGACGTTCATTTGCGTTGAGGCGTGCAATACAAGGTTTGGAAAGAATTCCTGACACATTCTGATAACGCCGTAGTCTTGGACGATCAAGCCGTCGGGGCCAACCCGGTTAAGGTAGGCCAAAAAGCGGTAAAGGCGCTCTGTCTCGCGCTCCTCGCAAACGGTGTTGACGGTGACGTAAATCTTCTTTCCTTTTTTGTGGAGCGAAGAAACGGCGCCCTCAAATTCCCTAAAGGAAAAATTTGAGCTTCTAAGGCGGGCGTTAAAAGTCTTTAAGCCCAAATATACCGCGTCGGCGCCTTCGCCAATCGCCGCGTCAAGAGATTCCACATTTCCGGCCGGAGCCAATAGTTCTGCCATAATTCGAAAGATTATATAAAAAAAGCAAAAAAAATTCAACTTTTTTTGAAATTTAGGCCAAAATCTTTGCAAACAGCGCAATGATATATGCAAGGAGTTTATAATGAAAAGACAAATTTTTAAAAACCCGGAATTGGGCCCGGGCGAAATTCTAAAGCTGTTTTTGCTTGCGGCGGCGATTGTCGCCGGAGTCCTTCTTTGCGTTTGCCACTCTTCATGCCAATTGACAAGCCAGGGCATACAAGCCTTGGGAGCGGAAGAATGCCCCAAAATCGTAAGCGCGAGCGTGTTGAATTCAAAATCCATTAAGATCGATTTTTCCAAGGAAGTCAACGGACAAACAGGCTTAGTCTCAAAACTTCAAGAAGGCCAAAAAGCGTCGCTTGACGTCATTTCTGAAAATCCAATCCAAGCCGCGGCGACATCTTGCGGCGGAGGAAAGTCATTGCTTTACATCTTTGACCAAAGCGCGCGGCTTGGAGAGCGCTACCAGCTTTTTGGGCAAATCTCCGACAAGCGCGGAAACACGCTGACTTTTGCCATTCCCTTTGACGGCTTTAACGAAAGGCTTCCCCTTTGCAAAATGGTGGAAGTCCAGCCCGAAAACAACTCCGCAAAAGACCAATCCGCGGAAAGCCCTTACGTTATAATCCAGGCGCTTCAAGCGGGAAACCTTTTTGGCATTGACCTTTACTGCGCGCAAAACAAGGCTGTCTACCAACTTCCGCCTGTTGAAGCGAAGGCCGGCGACAAAATCGTCCTGCACCTAAAGCCAACCGCTTTTCCGGATGCTTGCGCGAGCGAACTTGAAAGCGACCTAAGCCTTGCAAAAAGCGGACGGGCTTCCGCGGCTTGGCGCGACCTTTACTTTGACATTGGGCCAAAGAACATCTCGGCCACAAACGACGCGCTTATTTTGCGGGACAGGAACACAGGAAAGATTATGGACGCGCTCACCTACTGCACGGTCAAGAGCGGAAAGACGACTTGGAACTTGGCCGCGGAAATTCAAAAAGCGATAGACAAGGGCGCTTGGTCCGGCCTTGCGTCCGCAGACGGAGCGGTTGAAAAATCGACTTCCAAAGTAAAGCCCCTAGTAAGAAGCGGCCCTGTAAAGGCGGAAGGCCCTTCTTCAAAATCAGACTGGAAAATCAGCGAGAAAAGCGTTTACTAGCGTCAATAAAAAAAATCGTTCGCTCGGCCTTTCACACACAAAAGCCGAACGAACGATTTAGGATTGGCGCAAGCCAACCTGAGCAGGAGGTTTTCGGAAGCGGCGAATGTTGAAAGCTCCGCCGTCTCCGCCACACGATTTTTTTTTACATTATAATTTAACTGTTTCGACCATATACCGAATGGAGGTGCCGGCAGAGTCTTCGACAGTTTTTTCCACAACAAACACCAGGCCGCTTTTAGCCTTGTCCCTAAAGATTCGGACAATCTTGTAAGCGCTTACGCCCTTTCTTTTTATGTCCGGCGATCCGACTTTGTAGGATTTTACTGGAGCGCCGTCCTTTTCGCAAACGTCAAGGTTGATGTAAAAGCTTGAGCGCAAGTCTTTTCCGCGGCCGTAAATGGTCGGAACCAAGCGGACCTTGTAAGTCAAGCGGTTGGACTCTCCGTCGTCGCCGTAGTTCTTGAACTCAATCAAGTCCTCGCCTTTTTTCTTTTCGCTCTCCAAAATATAAAGAACGTCGTCTACGGCCGCGGGGGCGCAGTTGTACTTCTTTATGTCCAAAAAGTGCTTTGCGATCAAGTCTTCGTAAACCTGGCTGCCGCTCTTTGTTGAATTTGGCTCCAAGTTTTTGTAAACGCCGCCGGGAACATATTCATTTTTTTCTACATCAATCGTGTAGATTTCCGCGTAACCCTGGAATTTTACGTCGGTCTTTCCGAATTGGCCAAAGATGTAAATTCTTCCGTCGTCTGAGAATCCAATGTCCTTGAATGCAGCGGCGTCGCCGGCAAAACAAAGGCCGGCTGCGATGAGAACAAAACCTGCAATCAATGCTCTTTTCATGTTTCCCTTCCTTACTTAAATTATCGGCAAAAAAAAAATCATCTTGAGTAAAAAAAGACAAAATAATATAATATAGTAAATGACGCTAAAAACCAGAAACCGTTACACATTGATTTTTTCCACGTTTTTTCTCTTTATTTCAGTTCTTGTAGCCATTTATTTTCTATATAAAATGAATTCCCTAACAAATGGAGACTCTTTCTTGAATTACGGCATTTCTTTGGACAAGCCCAGCTTGATTGAGCCCCACTACATCACGGTTGTCCTTGCCTCGCTTTTTTTGGCGCTTTACATTCCGGCCGTTTCATTTTACATCTACGCGCGCTTTGAAAAAACCCCTTCCAGCGAAGTCGCCTATTTGGTATTGTTTTTGCTGGGCTGCGCGCCGGAGTTTGTCCGCCTTTTTATTCCCTTGGAGACGATGAAAAACAATTTGCCCAGCTTTTTGGTAATCGCGGGCCGCGCGCTTTTTTGGGGAAGAACGCTTTCCATCGTAAGCCTGTTCACGGCCTCGATTTTTTCAAGCAAGAGCAAGGGCTTGGAAACCGAGCAAAACATCGTCGTTCTTTTGGTCTTTTCGCTCGCGCTCGCAAACATCGTTCCAGTGAACACGACAAAAATCACTTCCACTTTTTCAATCGGAATCGGCTGGAACAACTTTGTGAACTTCACTTACATCGTGACTATCATCTTGACGGCAGCCTCCTACGCGGTCAACGCCAAGCTTAACGAAAACCCGCTTTACCTGCGGCTGGGTCTTGGCATTTTTTGCATGGAAGTCGGCTACTACATTTTGAACGCAAGCGCGGTCTTAATAGTTTCCGCCATTGGAGCGCTTTTGCTCACCGTGGGAACGCAAAGGGCCTTGTCAACCCTGCACAAACTTTACGCCTAAAAATATTGGGCGACTTTTCCCAAAAGCAAGGGAATCAAAATATTGTCAAAGTCCTTTAACGGAAGGACTTCTATGAACATTCCGCAAAGGGCCGCCGCAAGCGAAAGGTCTGCCCTTCCCGTCACGCAAAAGCTTGAAACAAAAATCGCGACAAAGCACATAAGGCTTCCGGCGCAAGTTTTTCCTCCCGTATGCGGAATGCGAAGGTTTCCCAAAAATTTTCCGGCAAGGCTTGCCAAGCCGTCGCCAAAGGCCAGCGCCAAAATTCCGACCGCGGCGGCCTTGGGAGGGCATAAAAGGGCCGCAAGCAATATTCCCGCCACAAGCGTCAATGGGCCCAAGACAAATTTGCCGCGGTCGCGCTCACGGGCGGCCATGTCAGTTATGTCGGACACCAACGGCACCTTTACGCCCCGCAATGAAAGAATTTGGGTCAGCGTGTAAAAGGCTCCGGCAAAGCAAAGAAGCGCGATTGTGATTGGGTATGAGATTTTTAGAAGCAAGGGAACAAAGCCGGAGCACAAGTGAATCGATTTTCTAAAGATTTCCTTGTACAAAACTATCAGCCTGCGTTTCCAAAGAACGCCGACAAAAGGACAGTATATTTTCACTGTTCAAGGCCCTTTTCGCCGTCAAGGACTCGCGGAATGTCCGTGTAGATTTCCGGCTCAAACTTGGGGAAAGGATTGGTCGCGTAGCGCAAGTTCATCTCCGCCAAATTGCTTCCCGGCAGGCGGACCATCGTTTGTTGGTTCCTGGTCATCGCGTCGTAGTAGCGGATTGAATCCTGGAAGTTGACCAGCGAAGCCGCGTTCTTTGAGCTGGAACCGCTTTGCCGCGCTATGCGGAAAAGGCTTACGCCCAAGTTGTTGGCGGCCTTCATGTAAATTTCAACCATGTCGCCGGCCCTCTCGTCGGTTTGCGGAGAGACGATTCCGAACTTTTCGCGGATCAAGTCAAGGCGGTCAAGCAAGCGCTTGTAGTAGCCTTGGGCGGCGTAATTGTCGTCCTTGATTGAAAGGGTGTTGCCCAAGGCGAGCAAAGTGTGCGAATCGTCAGGCAATTGCTGGCTAGCCTTGATAAAGTTGTTCAAGGCGCTCTGATAGTCTTCGTTGGAGTAATCGATGTAGCCCACCCTGTAGCGGATTGAAGGCGTGTCGTGTTTGTTGTCAATTGAGTTTTGGTAATTGGCGCGCGCGGCGTCCAAATCGCCAGAAATAAAGTACTCCAAGTTTCCCATGTCCGAGTACATGACGCCAACATTTTTGTCAGAGTCAAAATTGCTTGAGCGCTTCTTTTTCTCAAATAAATTCAAGCCTTTGGTGAACTCTTCGCGCGCCAAAATATATTCCCGGTCGTACAAGTATTCCTCGCCCAAAAGCCTGTAATTGTCCAACTGTTTGTAAATCGCCTTTTTGCGCAAGTTTGTCGCCTTGTCAAACAATTTTTCCGTCTGCTTCAATGATTGAATGGCTTTTTTATGGTCTCCAACCTTAACCAAGTAGCGGGACAAATTGTAGTTTGCGACTGGATCTTCGGGAGCGGCTTTTACGGCGTACAAAATCATGTCGCGGACGTCCTCGATTTTTGAGCGCAAGAACTCCTGTTCCAACGGAAGCTCTCCGTATTGCTTGTCCATAAGGTAGCCGCTAAGCTCCGTCCAATCCGAGGCTCCCAAAGACTTTTCGCCTTGGCCGTAGAAGAATTCCTTTAGCTCCAAGACGTTTCTCAATTGGTCGGTGCGTATGTTGTAGCGCAAGAAGCGGCTTTGGTACAAATTGGGATTCTTGCCGCCGTAAAGCTGCTGCAGCTTTGAATAGGTTTGGAAGGCGTCGTCAAACTTGGCCGGATCCTTTTCCGTGGCCCATTCAAGGTATGTGTCGCCCAAGGCCAAAATTCCGTCCGCGTCGTTGACGTGGTTGTCCAAAACTTCGCGTTTAAGAATTTCTTCGGCAAGCTCGTAGTTGGCAAGGTCCTCGACTTCCATCTGGGCGTACTCAAGGCCTGCCTGCTTGTCGTGGTCAAAGCGCTTTAGAATGTTCTTGTAGAAAAGCTCGGACAAATCGTACTGCTTCTTTTCCCTATAGGCGCGGGCGTATTTGAAGAACCATTTTTTCTTTGACTTGTATTTGAGGGCCTCGTCAAATTTGTCTTTTGACAAGGGGTATTCATCATGCTGAATAAGAACATAGCCTTCCTTGTAAAGCTTTTCAGCCATCAAGGGCTTGAACACAAAACGATGTCCAAGGAAGCCCAAGCAGAACAAAATCATCGCGGCGAAAATGCCTATGATGACCGCCGGAAGAATCCTGCTCTTTAACTGGTAGGCAAAAGAAGCCTTGTACGCCTCGTACTCTTCGGCGCTGCGGCGCTCGTAGTCGCGCGGAACGGGCAGGCTTATGTCAAGCATCTTTTCCAAATGGTTGGCAAGCTGCCTGGCCGTCACTTTCTTCAAGATTTTTTCGATCACTTCAAAAACGACTTCGTCGGTGAATTCGTTTTTGGCGATCATGTCCTCAACGGCTATGCGAACGTTAAGAGGATAGTCGCGCAGGTTTTTCTTGAATTTTTCGTATTCTTCTTCGGTAAGGGAAGTCCTCTGCTTTCCGTCGCCCGTCACGGCTCCGCTAAAGTCAACTTGGTCAACAGCGGCGCCCTTCTTTCCTTCGTTGGAGTAGGGATCGGCGCCCTCTTCAGAAAAGCCCGGAATGCTAAAGTCGTCTCCGGCGCCTTCAAGCGCAAAGTCGTCACCGGCCTTTGAAAGCTGGCTGTCGGTGTCCTGAATGTTAAAGTCGCCAAGCGCGCTCGCGGTGGCTTCGTCGGTTCCGGCCATGCTTTCGCCTGGAAGCGCTCCGTCCTCTTGGGGAGCGGAATCCTCGCCGCCGAATGAATCGGGCATGTCAAAGGAGCCCAAGTCCATTCCGTCCGTGTTGAATATGTCCGCGTCGCCGGCGGGCGCTTCAACCGCGTCGGCCGAAATCTCTTGTCCGCCTTCCGCCGCGCCAAAATCCATGTCGGGCATTTCAAAGCTTTCAGCGGGACTTCCTCCGGCCGGACTTTCTTCCGCGGCGGGCTCTTCGCCGCCCATGTCGGGCATTTCAGACATGTCGGGCATGTCAAAGTCCATGCCGCCAAAGTCGGCGCCAAGGTCTGAGCCGCCGTCCGCCGCTTCTTCGGCGGGAGCGTCCTCGGCGGGCGGCTCTTCCGCAAGCGGCGTTTCATCGATTGGAGTTTCTTCGATCGGAACTTCTTCGGCAACCGGTTCTTCAGCCGCCGGTTCTTCTACCGGGCCGTCATTATTCAAAGCCGAAACTTCCGAGGGAACTTCGCTAAATTCCTCGGGCAAGTCCATGTTAAGGTCAATGGCCCCGCCGCCTTCAAATTCTTTTTCGCTTTGGGCAAAGGGGTCGTCTAAATCAACGGCCGGCGCTTCTTCCGCCGGAGCCTCTTCCGCCGGAGCTTCTTCCGCCGGCATTTCGGGCAAGTCAAAGTCCATGCCGCCAAGGCCGTCGTCAAGCGCGCCGGCGGCCGGAACGTCTTGCGCAAGGGCGTCCTCGACAGGCGCTTCATCGACAGGCGTTTCTTCGGCCAACGGCTCTTCGTCGGCGGAAAGCTCGTCAAGGGCCGGAATGTCGTCAAAGTCAAAGCTTTCTTCCGGCGCCGGCGCCTCGACCGCGGGCTCTTCTACCGCAGGCTCTTTTTTGGCCGCGGCCTGGCCGGAAGGCTCTCCAGCCGGCTCCGCGGCGTAATAGGGCGGATTGTCTTTCGTAACTTTTGAATCATCGGTAAAAAGGTCCGGTTTGAGTATCGCGTCGTCCTCTTCCGGCGGAAGAGGCTTAAAGTCTTTCTTTTTTGGCTTTTCGACTGAAGAAGGCATTTCAAAGTCTTCAACGTCGTCTCCAAAAAGCGCGCTGGCGTCAATGTCGCCGGCTGAGGCCTCCTCGCCCTTTTCGGGAGCCGCGTAGTCCTCGACTTGCAAATCGTCAAGGTCGCCAAAATCAATTTCTTGCGGAACCGCGCTCTCTGGCTCAGGCGCGCTGGGAATGGATTCGATTGAAAAGTCTTCGACTGGCGCCGGCTCTGGAACCGGCTCGGCGGCCGCTTTTGGCGGATTCAAGATGGAATCCAAGTCAGGTATGTCCGAAGCGGCGGCCTCTTCCTTTCCCTTGTTGGGATTAAGGATCGCGTCAAGCTCTGGAATGCCGGTGGCGCCGTCAAAGGGCTTTGCCGCGGCGGCGGGTTTTCCAGGGCCTCCCATAAGGGAGCCGATGTCGGGCATTTTTCCGTCGTCAGGAGAGCTTTCCAAAACTCCGTCGTCGTCAAATCCAAAGCCGGAATAGCCTGAGCCGCTGATGCCTTTTGGCTTTGGCGGAGGCTCCGGCTCCGGTTCGGGCTCTGGCTCCGCCTTTGCGGCCTTGCCCTTTCCTTTTCCTTTGCTCTTGCTTTTGCTTGAAGAAGCGGAAGAATCGTCGCCAAAAGCGCTCAAATCCGGAGCGTCCCCTCCGGCGGATATTCCGCTCAAAAGGTCGTCAACGCTAACGTCCGTCGTTTCAGAAGCCGCCTCTTCTTCAGGCGGAGTTTCGGGCTCTTCCGGCTCCGGCGGCTTGGGTTTTTCCGGCATTCCAAGGACAAAGTCTTGGCTGTCGTCGATGTCTTCTATTGTGTCGGGGATAAAAACAGGAACGGCCTTTTCGCCTCGCTCAGCGCGAAGCTTTATTTCGTTTCCTAATTTGAGAACAGTTTCGCTGAGTTTTTTTAATTGGCTATAGCCAGGCATACCCTAAAATTTCCCCACCTGGAATAAAAAAATTCCAATTGCCATTATACATTAAATTTTCGGTTTTTACAATAGAAAACTTAAAAAAAATGAAAAAAGGCTTTTTGCCGCTAGGGCTAGAAATAATGATGAATTTATGATACAATGAATTTATGCCGACAATCTAGCCATGCGCTAAACGGCAGACGGGCAACCGCGCCCGCGACTAAGCCCGCGCGAACAGCGAAATAAAATTTTGGGAGCAAACATTATGAAAGTCATCAAAAAATCGATTCTCGCAATTTTAACGCTTGCGGCCTTGTGCGCCTGCGCCAGCGCGAAAAAGCAAAAAAAAGACGAAAAGGCCCCTGCCCCGCAAAGCGTCGGCATAGCCAACCCCTTTAAAAGCTGCAAAAGCCTAAAAGACGCGGAAAAAGCCGCAGGCTTTGACTTTAACCTTTTGGACGTTTTTGAAGACTGCGCGATTCAGGTTTACCGCGCGATTCCAAAGCAAATGATAGAGGCGATTTACGACTCGGAAAGCGGCGACGAAATAAGAATCAGAAAGGCCCCCGGAAAGAACGACCCCAGCGGCGACTTCAACATCTACACGGAAAAATCGTCGCAAACCGTTGACGGCCACGAAATCACGTTCTACGCCAACGGAAACAAATGCGGAAAGGCCGTTTGGCAAATGGGCGGCTACACATGCTCGATCACATCGCGCGACAGAATAAGCGTGGACAAGGCGCTCAAAGCCGCGCAAAAGATAATCGAGATGAACGCCGCTCGTTAATTAAGAACGCAAGACCATAATTGCTGTTTCGAGCGGGATCACCGCGTCCTTGCGGACGCTGCGCGGTTCCGCTAATTACGCGTCGGCGAAAACCTTGCCGTCTTCAAGCTTGACTTGAAGCTTTGTGTACTCACAGTGAAAGTCGTTCTTAAGGCGGTCAAGGTAGCGAGCGCACTCCCACTTGCACATCGGAAGGTCGTGCAAAAGATAGTTTCCGCAAGACTCAGGCTCCGTCGCGGGAACCTTGTCCTGCGTCAAAATCCATTCCAAACATTCAATAGTAAGCTCGCGCATTTCCTGGACGGAATACTTTCCCATCATGATGACGTACATTCCGGTAAGGCAGCCCATAGGGCCAACGTAAACGACGTCTTCCTTTACGCGGGAGTTGCGGAACCAAGTGGCCATCAAGTGCTCGATGCTGTGAATCGCGCCGGGAGCGACGGCAGGCTCCTTGTTGGGCGTAGTTATGCGCAAGTCGTAGGTGGTAAAGCCCTTGTCCTCGCGCGAAATGTAAATGCCGGGCTTTAGCTTTGTGTGGTCAATCGTAAAGCTTTGAACTACTTCCATTTTTGTCTCCTTAAAATGAGGCGATTGTTCTTTCCAATCGCGCGAGCGCTTCGTCTTTTCCCAAAATCAAAATCGAGCCGATGAGCGGCGGGCTTACGCGGCTTCCGGTTACGGCCATGCGGATGGGCATCATAAAGTCGCCCATCTTGACTCCGATTTCCTCGGACATCTTGCGGCCCAACTCCTCCGCCTCCTCGTGGCTCATGCCGAAAATCTTTTCGACAAAGTCCTTGGCCTTCAGCAAAACTTCCTTTGTCTTGGCTTCGTCAAGCTTTTTGGGAATAATCTGGTCTTTTGGCGGAACGGCCGGCTCGGTGAACAAAAAGCGGACCATTTCCGCGGCGTCGGTCAAATACTTTAGGCGCTCCTTGATAAGCGGCATAAGCTTCATCAGCGCGGCCTTGACGTCGGCGCTTGACATGTTCATGCTCTTGTCCACGCAAACAGGCTCGCCGTCGTCTCCAAGAGCGACGCCGGAATATTCGGGGCCCACCTTTGGCTTTGGTTGCGGGTTTTCGGGATTGATTTCAAGCGCGGCGTCTCCGGTTCCTGTTATGAATGGAAGCGTCCACTTGTAAAGGTCCTCGTCGCTAAGCATGCGGATGTAGTTTCCGTTGTAGTACTCCAATTTTTTGTAGTCAAAGACCGCCGGCGCCTTGTTAAGGTGTTCCAGCTTAAAGGACGCGGCCAACTCTTCGAGCGTGTAAAATTCCTTGCCTTCCTCGTAAGAGCAGCCGAGCAAGGCCACGTAGTTGATGATGGCCTGCGGAAGGTAGCCGCGGGCGCGGAATTCGTTGAGGCTTGTGGAGCCGTGGCGCTTAGAAAGCTTTTTTCCGTCCGAGCCGTTGACCATCGGAAGGTGGCAGAACTCCGGGTGCTCCCAGCCAAAGGCGCGGTACATTTGCACGTGGAGCGGCGTTGACGGAATCCATTCCTGCGCGCGCATTACATGGCTTATCTTCATAAAATGGTCGTCGACGATGTTGGCCAAATGGTAAGTGGGAAAGCCGTCGCTTTTAAGCAAAACCGGGTCGGGAGAGATGTCCTCGTTTTTCCAAATGATGTCGCCCAAGAGGTGGTCGTGGAATTTTGTCTCGCCTTCAAGCGGAACCTTTAGGCGGATTACGTAAGGCTTTCCCGCGTCAAGGTTGGCCTTGACTTCTTCGGGGGTAAGGTGGCGGCAGTTTCTGTCGTAGCCGGGAGCCATTTTGTTTTCAGTCTGAATTTTACGGATGCGCTCCAAGCGCTCAGCGTCGCAAAAGCAGTAGTAGGCCTCGCCTTTGGCGACCAGCTCTTCGGCGTATTTTTTGTAAAGGTCAAAGCGCTGGCTCTGGACGTAGGGGCCGTACTCGCCGCCCTTGTCTCCGCCTTCGTCCCATTCCAAGCCAAGCCAGCTCATCGTGTCGTAAAGGTTCTTTACGTATTCCTCGCCGTAGCGCGTTCGGTCTGTGTCCTCAAGGCGCAGGATGAATTTTCCGCCCTTGCTTCTTGCGAACAAGTAATTGAAAAGCGCTGTCCTAACGCCGCCGATGTGCTGCATTCCTGTCGGCGACGGCGCGTATCTTACTCTGACTTCTGTGTCTGACATATGGATACCTCAATAAAATCGTTAAAAAATTGCGGTAAAGATTTTAGCGCTTTGCGGCCAGAATTTCAAGGGTCGCCCAATCATTGACAAGCCTTAAACCTTGAAAAAATCGCCCGCCTATGATAGAATCAATGTTTATATAAAGTAGGACAAATGAGCAGCGCGAATCTTGTCACTGATTTTGACATAGTCTCTTTTTTTGTCGCCCTAGCGGTGACTTTTTACACGTTCACAAAATATTCTGAGCAAAGCCTTGGAAACCGCGCCTTTAAGCGCTTGGTTTTTTGCAACTTGCTTTTGTGCGTCACGGACTATCTTGCCTGCCTTTCGATAAGGCTCAAGGCCGGCTCTTTTTTGGAATGTCTTCTTTATTCCTTTTATTTGTTTTCGTTCCTAGCCTTTTCGCAAAGCGTCCTAGCTTACACAAACGCGTACATTTTCACTAAGAGCGAGGCGCAGCGTGAACGGAAGATCGTCACAAAATTCATCTTTCCTGTTTTTGTGGTTTTCTTGCTAGTCAACGCCAACACCAGCTTTTTGTTCTTCATTGAAGACGATTATTCCTTGATAAAGGGAAAATTCTTTGTAATCCTGCCGGTTTTTTCGGCCTTCTTCGCGCTCCACAGCGCGAGCCAAATGGGCCGGCACGCCCAAAAGTTCAACAAGCAGCAAATAACGGTCCTATGCCTGCTTTACGAAGCGACGATCGCGCTCCCCTTTGTCCAAGCGTTCGTCTGCCCGTCATTTAGAATAGTCTCCTTTGCCTTCGTTCTTTTTTCAACCGCGCTTTTGCTCACGATAGAAACGCCGGACGACCAGGCGATGATTTCCACCATAAGCGAATTGGAAAACTTGCAGCGCGCCCTAAGGGCCAGCGTGGAGCAAAAAACCGCCGAAGCCACGCAGCGCCGCGAAAAAATAGAGCGCCTCACGATGGAAATGATGTACACGCTGGCAGAAACAATCGACGCGAAAGACCACTACACTAGCGGCCACTCCGCGCGCGTGGCCCGCTACTCAAAGATGCTGGCGCAAAAAAAAGGCCTAAGCGTTGAAAAATGCCAGCAAATTTTCATGATGGGAATCCTGCACGACATCGGAAAAGTCGGCGTTCCCTCAAAAATCATCAACAAGACCAGCCGGCTGACGGACCAAGAATACGCGCAAATGAAAGCGCACCCGGCAATCGGCTCCACGATTTTGGAAAAAGTTTCGCTCTTGCCGGAACTAAGGATTGGAGCGCGCTGGCACCACGAGCGCGTTGACGGCCGCGGCTATCCGGACGGACTCCACGGCGAACAGATTCCGCTGGAAGCTAAAATAATCGCGGTGGCAGACGCTTACGACGCGATGACTTCCAGCCGCAGTTACAGAAAGCCGATGGATCAAGCGGCGGTTAAAGAGCAAATCGCGAACGGAAGCGGAAGCCAGTTTGACAGGGAAATCGCGTCGCTTATGATCGAATTGATCGACGACGACAAACGCTACATCCTTCATGAATACAAAAGCGAAGAGGAGGCTGTCCATGAATCTTAAAGACGCATCCGGCCTTGCGTACAACATAAACTTTGAAGCCGCCGCGCTTTGCTTTATCGCGCTTTTGTACATTTACTTGCGAAAAAAATACTACAACACAAGCCCTGTAAACGACACATTCAGGCGGTTGGTTTTTTGCCAAATCATCGCCATCATTCTTGACATAGGAACGGCGCTGACAATTTCGTTCCCGGACAAAGTTCCGATTTGGTTCAACATAGCGCTAAACACGTTGTACTTTGCCTCCTCAAGCGTATTGTTCTACACCTTGCACTTGTTTTTCATATCATTCGGCCTAAAGAAAAAGGTAGGAGTTCCCCTGCTCTTTCTTTCGCGCCTAGTTCTGGTCACGTTCCTTACGCTTTTAGTCGCCAACATTCCAACGGGAATATTTTTTTCGTTTGAGAGAGGCTTCTACGAATACGGAAAGCTGCACACGCTTTGCATAGGCATTCCGCTGTTCTTTTTGATTGAATGCGGCGGAACATTCATGCTTCTCCACAAGCGCCTGCCCGGCCAAATTTTCGCGGTCTTGCTCTGCCTCTTGCTTACGTCTGTGGCCGGACCGGTATTGCAATACTTTTTGTTTCCCAAAATTCTATTGACAAATTTCTTTTCGCTCTTTTCATTGATTCTTTGCCTTTTTGTCCTTGTTTCCCCCGACTACGCGGAACTTTCCAGAAAGCGGGCGGAATTGAACGAGCTGCAAAAGAACCTAGAGGCAAAGGCGGCCATAGAATCAGAAAAAATCCACAAGCGCGACAAGCAAAAAGAAATGCTTTCGGCGCAAATCATCGACGCGCTGGCCGCGACAATTGACGTAGCCGACGCGAACCGCAACAACCACTCCGAAAACGTCGCCGAAAACGCGCGAAAGATAGCCTACATGATGGCCCTTCCCAAAAACGAGGCGCAAAAAATTTACTACACAGCGATCTTGCACGACATTGGAATTATCGGCGTGTCCGAAGACATAACCTCAAAGCAAGGCGCCTTTACCGACGAAGAATACGAGCAGATGAAAAGGCACACTGTCATCGGCGAGCGCATTTTGTCTAGAATCCACGAAATGCCCGAGATGGCGGCCAATGTCAGAAGCCACCACGAACGCTTTGACGGCAAAGGATATCCTGACGGCCTGGCTGGAAAAGACATCCCCCTTTGCGCGAGAATCATCGCGGTGGCGGACACTTTTGACGCTTTGATCCACGAGAGAAGCTACAAAAAAGCCATGACTGTAGAAGAGGCAAAGGCGGAAATAAAGGCCAATGCCGGAAGCCAATTTGATCCAGACGTTGTCGCCGCCGCCCTCGAAATTCTATAGCGTTTCAAGCTCCGGGATTTTTTCTTTCAGTTTTTTAAGGAAGGAAGCGCCGCTTACGCCCTCGCGCAAACAGGCAAAGAGGCAGTTTTCGCCGGCTACTGTTCCCAAAATCTCGTCAAAGTTCATGCAGTCAAGCGCGTTGCAAACCGGGCTTGCGTGCCCCGGAAAGGTTTTTATGACGACAATGTTCCCAGAACATTCTATGCTGATGTAGCCGCGCAAAAAATCCTGCGCGAAGAGGCGGTCGCTTTCCTGCCGTTCCTCCTCCGTAGGCAGCGTGTAGACATAGCCGTCGCGGCCGTCGGCGATTTTTCCGACTTTCAAAAGCTTTAGGTCGCGCGAAAGAGTCGCTTGCGTAACCTCAAAGCCTTCTTCGGTCAAAAGGTTAAGCAGCTTTTCTTGGCTTTCTATTTTATTGGCCTTGATCAGTTTTCTAATGGCCTTCAAGCGGCCGCTTCTTTCTTTCATCTTTTAGTCCTATTTGTTGAATCTTTGGCTGGGCGTCACGGTCCACACAGCCTTTAACTCTTGGTCGCCGTTGTTGACCAAAACATGCGGCGCTCCGGCGCTGAATGAAATGCCGTCGCCGGCTTTTATTTGGTAAACGTTTTGCTCGTAGTGAAGCTCGCCCTGCCCGCTAAGGACAAAGCCAGTTTCGCGGCCGATGTGCCCGTAGGAGCCGCGGTGGGTTTGCGAATGCGGCGGAATTGTGATCAAGTAGGATTCCATCATATGGCTTCCGTCGTCGCTGTTGGGATGAACGATTTCCTCGTAAAGGACTCCGTCTTCCTCCACGCTGCGCCTTTCCCCGGCTCCGATGATTTCGACCGGATGCTTTTTGCGGTATTCCTCGAACAAAAATTCCAAGTTGATGTCCAAGACTTCGGCCAAGGCCAAAAGCGTGTCTATGGCAGGGCTTACGCGGTTTCGTTCGATTTGCGAGACAAGGCTTTCGCTTACGCCGGCGCGCTGGGCGACCACTTTAAGAGTGAAGCCCTTTCGCTCGCGGACGGAACGCAGTTTTTCGCCAAAATGATAAGGCGCCTTTTTATTTTGCGAAACTGTCATGTTTTTGCTTCTCCTTGTTGAATCTCATAACAAATTGAATGAAGTAGTCTTCAAGCGTTTTTTGCGGGCCGGAGGCGTTGAGGCGCGAGCGAGCGCGGGCGTTGTCCCGGCGCAGGGTGTACATCGAGTAAAAGTCGCGGTAGTCCAAGCCGGCGTCGGTCTTTACGTGAACGCCCAAATACTTTGAAACCTCGTCGCGGCCGATCGCCTTGATTCCCTGGCCTTTAAGAATTTCGCGCAAGGCCTTTATCTGCTCAAAGGAAATGCCAAAAAGGAATTCCTCCATCGCCTGGCTCACCATCGGGTCGCTAAGCCTGTCCTTTATGAAGTTGGTCCACATCTCGTCCATTTGCATGGAAATCAAAATCAACTCGCTGGTGCCCATCATCGTTCCAAAGGCTGGAGCCAGCTTTCGGCGCGCGGTCCAAATGCTTTGCAAAACAGGCGCGATTTGCTCGATGGCCTCGTCGTTGCGGTGCTCCCACAGCAAAAGAAGGCTCATCGCCATCTCGCGGCGCAAGTCAATCTCCACGCTCTTGTCGCGGATGCAGTTTAGGTAAACGTCCTCGGCCAAAAGCGAGAACATCATCGTGACGGCCTCGTTGCGCAAGTCGTTGACCTTTTTGTCGTCCTCGCCGATGTTCTTGGCGATTTTTGAAAGCGAAGAAAAAGTGTGGATTTTTGCGATCAAAAAGCCCTTTCCCAGAGTGGCCTTTGACGGAAGCTGCAAGAGCGCGTCGCCTTGGTCTTGGTGCTCGATAAGCGAGTCGATCAAGGAAGTCGGCGTGCGCTCCCCTCCGGCCAAGCGGTGGCGCTCCAACAAAGACGGAAAGCGGGCGATGCTTTTGGCCAAGTCGTTAAGGTCGTCGATTCGGGTCAAAAAAGTTTCAAAGCGGTCGGGATTGGCGTCGCGCAAATGCGGCAAAACGGCGTCGAACATGTCCTGCTGCTTTTTGGTAAAAACGACGATTCCGTCGTCCTTTTCCTGGACGTCCTGCTTGTCGAAAAACTCGCTTATGTCGATGTTTTCAAATTGAGCTTCCACAGTAACTTTAATAATAGCGCGCTTTTTAAATTTAATCAAATGTTTTTGCGATAAACGCATAAGAATGGTAAAAACACGAGCGAAAGCCCCGTATGCTCCCGGCATACAGACCTTTCGCCCGTGTTTTTTCCGATTTTATTTAAATTTCTTCAAGGAAAACACATTACAAACAATTAAAAACGCGCAGGGAGAAGGCGGACGGCCGCTTGCTTTGAAGCCGCCAATTTTGCGAAGCAAAATTGAAGTATATGTACATCACGGCTTCAACCGCAAGAAAGGCCGTTCGATTCTCCCGAGAGCGTTTTGCATCACTTTCAATATGTTTTCCTTGGAGAAATTTGACAAAAGGACTTTTGCGCGCTATTCTGTTTCTAATGGCAGAAACAAAAGATTCGGCGGTGGCCGAAAGCTTCAACGAAATTTGCAAGATTCTCGCGGAATGCTCCTCGCAAACGGAAGCCCAGGAATTCTTGTCCTGCCTCTGCACTCCCGCCGAGCGCGCGGACTTTTCAAAGCGCTGGCTTAGCGTAAAAGAGCTTTACAAGGGAACTCCCCAGCGCGAAATAGCCAAAAAGTTCAACATGTCCCTGTGCAAAATCACCCGCGGCTCAAAAGAGCTAAGAAAGGAAAACAGCGCCTTTAAAAAGATTTTGGACAAGCTAAGCTAGCGGCGGGCGTTATGCTTTAGGCGCTTTTCTTCGTACAAAAGCGAATCCGCCTCGCGCAAAATGTCTTCCAAATACTTTGTGTTCTCGTCAAAAGAAATGCAGCCCATGCTTATCGAAAGCTCAAAGCCTTCGTTGTGAACGATGTTCCACGCGCGGCAGGCCGCGTTGATGTTCTCGCGAATTTCGGCAAGCCGCGGCTCCGCCAAGCCGGCGGCGACAATAACAAACTCGTCTCCGCCAAGACGGCCGACAATGTCCGAGGCCCTAAAATTCTTTTTAAGGATTTCGGCCTCGGCCTTGATCGCGCGGTCGCCGGCGTCATGGCCGAAATTGTCGTTGATGAACTTTAAGCCGTCCATGTCGCCAAAAATCACCATTCCGCCCTGCTTTAAGACGACGGCGATGTCAATAGTTTGCTGGCCCAACTCCATAAAGCCGCGGCGGTTCAAGAGGCCGGTCATTTCGTCGGTCTTTGAAATCATGTTAAGGCGGGCCGCGCTTTCTTGCTGGGCTTTCGCGACTTTTTCGGCGCGGCTGCTTTCCCAAGCGGAACTGGCAAAGCGGGACAGCTCTATGCACATCATTGAATAAATCAAATTTTCGTAGCTGCCCTTCCTAAAGACAATATAGCCGTACTGGGTTTCGCAGTTTGAAAGAATCCAAGCGATGTATTGGCCGCGCGAAAAATTGATTCCAACGTCGGGCAGCATTTTTTCGTTTGGATTAAAGGCGATTGGATTTTCGTTAATGTTTTGGATAAAATTCAGGGAGCTGTCGAAGGAAGCCATGACAAAAGCCTTGCCGGGAAGGCTCAGTTCTTGGTTGCCTTCCTTTACATAAAGCGGCTCCTCGTAAACGCAAAGGGCCGCCGCGCTCACGTCAAAGCGTTCCACCAACTCCTTGAAAGTCCTGCGGAATTTAGCCAAGTTGAGATGATTTTGTCCAAGCGACAAAAAGTTGTTCATCACGTGGAACTGGGTTTTCTTTCCAAGCCATTCGGTGGCGGTCATGTCGCCAGTTCTCTTTACGTCAAGGGCGCGGCCTTCGATGTTTTGGTCCTGGAGAGCGCAGCCGCAGGACTTTCTAAAGCGGGCCGAAGACATTACAGGAATCTGCGTCGGCGCCTTTTTTTTGTTCAAGAGCGCGAACAAAGCCTCGGCGGCGCATTGCCCTTGTTCAAAGACTTGTTGGTTTACAGTCGTAAGCGACGGAACGCTAAATTCCGCGCGGGGAACGTCGTCAAAGCCGGCCACGCGAACTTTTTCGGGAATGGCGATTTTATGCTTGGCGCAAAAGTCTATTACGGCAAAAGCCATGTCGTCGTTCAAGGCAAAAACAGCGTCAAAGTCAAAGGAGCCTTTTTCTTCCCAATACTCGTCCAAAAACTCCATGGCGCTTTCGTACGTGAAGTTTCCGCCAATGCGGCTTCGCTCGTCAAAACGGAGGTTCTTTGCCATTAAATAATTCTTAATTATCTCGGCGCGTTCGTTGGCCTCTTCGGAACCGGGAACGATTCCGACAATGCAGAATTTTTTGCAAGCGTGATGGCCGATAAAGTCGTCTAAAATCGTCTCGATGCCGCTTTTTGAATCGCACAAAACGCTTGGAACGCCGGGGATTTTCATTCCGATGCTGACAATGGGAACGCCTGAAAAGCTTTTTACAAACGCTTCAAGCTCCTCCTTTTTTGAATGGTTTCCCAAAACCGCGGAACAAATGATCAAGCCGTCGATGTTTTTTGAATTGCAAAAACCGCAAAGCGCCTTTTGGTGGTAGTCAAAAGGCCTGTAAGAATAGTTTAATTCGCTGACGCTGAAATCAAAAAGAGGAGATTCGTATTTTTCGCAAACAGAAGCAATTCCGTCAACAATTTCCTTAACGTAATCGGAATTGACGTCGTTCACTACAACGCCGATTCTTTTCGCGCCGCCGTTCATATATAACGAATTATAATTCAAAAAGCCTTTTTTGTCAAAGTTTATCTGGACATTTTGCTCAAATCGTTCAAGAGGATTTTGTTGCCCGGAAGCTCTTCAAGGCCTTGCTTGATTTTTTGGAGAGCGCCTTCCCTGTCGCCGGAATTGAACAAGTCGGCGGCCTCGTTGTGAAAGTCGATCGCGGCGTTTTGCTCGTAGACGTTTTTGTTGTTTTGAAGGCGCTTGCTTTGAGGAAGCTCCGCAAGGCCGGAGAGCGCGGTTTTTATGGCGGAGCGCCAGTCGCGCTTGTTGGCCGCAAGCTGGGCCGCCGTCAAGTAGGCGTATTCCTTAAGGTCGTCAAAGTCTTTTTTTGAAAGGCTTTCCTTGTTTTCCTCCAGCGACGAAAGGCCTTCTCCCAGCGGATCTTTTTTTATTTTTCCCAAGGTTAAGTTATAGTAGTTTGTCGCGATTCTCTTTGTCCAGTTTTGCGAAGGGCCGAAAATTTCCTCCGCCTTTTTTAGGAAGGCGATGGCCTCGCCTTCCCGCTCCGCCTTTGTGAGAATGTTGGAGGCGTTTCCGACGCAAATGTCAAGCTCGCTCCTTGAAACAGGCGAATGGCCTTGGACTTCGTATGCGTCGACCGCAAGGCCCACCGTTTGGTCGTCCCGCTTTTTTCTTTGCAGGGCTGAAATGCGATTGCAGTAAATCATTCCGACAGCGCGCCGGTCGTCGACTAGATGGCGGCCTGAGTAATCTTTTGCGGGAACGGTAATGTACTGCGTCCTTCCGTTTGAAAGGTTTTGGCCGCGCTTTTTTCCGGGGTTCACGCCGTAAGGGTTTGTCGTCTCAACGTCGACAGCCTTGCCGTCTTGAAAGATTGAGCAAAAGGCGTGCCGGGGCGTTTCGTTAGCTACGACGGGAATTCCCGCGGCCTTGCAAAAATACATGAATATTATCGCGGAAGAAACGCAGTTGTACGCGCCGCTTTCCATCGCAAGGTCGACGCGGGTCTGGTAAAAGTCGTATTTGGAAAGAATTTTCTGGTAAATGAAAAACAGGATTTTGTCGGCCCTTTCCTCGACGCTTTCGCCTTCGCCCATATCGGAAGATAGTTCCCGCCAAAGACTTTCCAAGCGAGCGGCAAGTTTGTCCGCGGCCTCGGAATCCGCTCCGCTTGCCAAAAGGGCCGCCCGAATGAAAGGCTCGGCTGGAATTTCCGCCGCGCCAAAAACGCTTTGGTCCAAGCGGGGATCCGGCTCCAGGCGGACCTCAAAGGCTTGCGCGGAAAAAAAAGCGGCGGCAAAAAAGCAAAGCGCCGAACAAAGAAAAAGCTTTTTCATGCAGACCATTATATCGCGCTTCGCGCGCTTTTGCTAGCGGAAGCGGGCGGTAAATACTACCACTAGCAAAAGCGCGCGAAGCGCGATATAATAACGCCATGACAATTTTTCAAAACATCAACCGCCTCGTTTCCTACGCCCTCAAGACGGGCCTCATCGCAAAGGAAGACGCCACATACACGCAAAACCGCCTCTTGGAATTGTTCCGCTTGGACGGCTTTGAGGACGCGGAAAGCTCAAACGGCTCGCAAGACAAAAAAGGCGGCGAAAAGCTGCCAACGGTCCGCGTCTCGGACTTGGAAAACATCCTAAAGGAACTTTTGGACTGGGCCGCCGCCAACAATCTTTTCGACGACACAGGAACGGCCTCGCGCGATTTGTTCGACACAAAAATCATGGGCCTCTTGGTTCCGCCGCCGTCGAACGTCATAGAAATTTTTGAGACGCTGCGCTCGGACTTTGCCCCGCAAAAGGCCACCGACTGGTTCTATAAATTTTCGCAGGACACAGACTACATCCGCCGCTACCGCGTTTCCAAGGACTTAAAGTGGAAGGCGGCCACGCCCTACGGCGCGCTTGACATCACGATAAACCTTTCTAAGCCCGAAAAAGACCCCAAGGCCATCGCGGCGGCGAAGCTGGCCAAGCAGTCGGGCTACCCCAAGTGCCTCCTTTGCCCGCAAAACGAAGGCTACGCAGGCCGCCTAAACCACCCGGCGCGGCAAAACCACAGAATCATTCCGCTAACCTTAAACGGCGAGGCTTGGGGCTTCCAGTATTCTCCCTACGTTTACTACAACGAGCACTGCATAGTCTTCAACAAAAAGCACGTTCCGATGAAAATTTGCCGCTCGACATTCGAGCGCCTCTTGGACTTTGTGACGCAGTTCCCCCACTACACTTTGGGAAGCAACGCCGACCTTCCGATTGTAGGCGGCTCGATATTGACCCACGACCACTTCCAGGGCGGCGCCTACGAGTTCGCGATGGCAAAGGCTCCTGTTGAAACGCCGATTAAATTCACGGGCTTTCCTTCCGTCAAAGGCGGAATCGTAAAGTGGCCGATGAGCGTGATCCGCTTGGACTCTGAAAAAAAAGAGCCGCTCGCCGGCTTGGCCGAAAAGATTCTCAAAGCTTGGAGGGGCTACTCCGACAAGGCGGCCTTTGTACTGGCCAAGACCGACGGAACGCCGCACAACACAATTACGCCCATCGCGCGACGGCGCGGCGGGCTTTACGAGCTTGACTTGGTTTTGCGCAACAACATAACGACAGCCGAGCACCCGCTTGGAGTCTACCATCCGCACGCCGAGCTTCACCACATAAAAAAGGAAAACATCGGCCTTATAGAAGTCATGGGCTTGGCGGTCTTGCCGTCGCGCCTAAAAACAGAAATGGCCGCGCTTTCTGACGCGCTTGTTGCAGGAACGGACATCTCGGGCGACGAGCTTTTGGCCAAGCACGCCGAATGGGCCGACGAGCTAAAGCGCAAGTACAAGTTCACAAAGGACAACGCCGACAAAATTCTTCGCAAGGAAATCGGAATCGTATTTTCCAAAGTCTTGGAGCACGCGGGAGTCTACAAGCGCGACAAGGCCGGAAAGGAAGCCTTCTTGCGCTTTGTCCAAGCCGTGAACAAAAAGTAAGAAGCGCGTAAAATGGAAAAGTCAGACTTCGCTAAAATATTAAGAATCACCTCCCCCATTTTCTTTGGCTATGTTTCCATCGGAATTCCCTTTGGACTTATGGTCGCGCGAGCGGGCTACCCCTGGTGGCTGGCCCCTCTTATGAGCGTCACGATGTACACGGGAACGGGCCAGTACATCGCCATCGGAATGTTCGCGGCCGGCACGGGCTTGGCGCAAATAATGCTGGTCCAAGTCTTGGTCGGAATCCGCCACGTTTTTTACGGACTGTCGCTTTTGACAAAATTCAAGGGCGTCGGAAAATGGAAGGCCTTTTTGATTTACGCCTTGACCGACGAAACCTACGCGGTCCTTTGCTCGGTAGACGCTCCGGCCGGCCAAAAGCCAGGGCCTTTTTTTTCCGCGATCGCCGCGATGGACCTTTTTTACTGGACTTTGGGAGCGATAATCGGCGGTGTCGCCGGAAGCCTGATAAACTTTTCTTTTGAGGGCGTTGACTTTGCCCTTACCGCGCTCTTTTGCGTAATCTTGACGGAACAAATACTGGCCAGCAAGGACTTTTTGCCGCCCGCGATCGGAATCGCCTCGTCCGTGGCCTCGGCCGTCTTGGAGCGCGTCGGAATCCTTCCGCAAGGGAACATGCTCTTGCTTTCTCTTTCGGTCGGAATCACCGCGCTGGCCTTGGCCAAAAATCTTTCCAAGCCCAAAACCGCGCCGGGCGGCTCCCAAGCGGCGGCTCCGGCGGAAAACGGCGGAAAGCCCCAAAACGCCTTGGGCCAAGGGGGCGAAAAATGAACTACAATCTTGTCGTAGCCCTTACAATCGTCCTCACAACCGCGCTCTTGTTCTTCTACCGGGGCGCCCCCTTCTTTATTTTTTCCAAGCGGGAGCCGCCGGCCGGCCTAAAGTTTGTCGAAAAATGCCTCCCGCCCCTGATAATCGCCACGCTGATTGTCTACTGCCTAAAGGACGTAAACTACGCCGCAAAGCCCTGGGGAGCCCCGCAATTCATCGCGATCGCCGCCACAGTCGGCCTTCACTTGTGGAAGCGCAATTCGATGGTAAGCATCTTTGGCGGAACCATTTTGTTCATGCTTTTGAGCCGCATTTTTTAGCCTTTTTTTTCAAAATTCCTATTGACAAAGAGGCTCAATAACATCATTCTATGCCTTATGCGTTTTATAGGCGTAAGGCCGCCTGACTATGGCGGCGCATATTAAACATTACAGAGGCTCGTGGATTTGAAAGGCAGTCAAGTTACCATCGACCATGTCAGCAAGCGTTTCGGCGATTTTGTCGCGCTTGACGACATCAACTTTACGATTAAGCCCGGCGAGTTTTTCTCGCTTTTGGGCCCTTCGGGATGCGGAAAGACGACGCTCTTGCGCATCATAGCAGGCTTTGAATTTCCTGACGAAGGAGTTGTTCTGTTCGACGACAAAAACGTCATTCCGTTGGCCGCCAACAAGCGCCAGTCGAACACTGTGTTTCAAAACTACGCGCTCTTTCCGCACCTTACGGTCTATGAAAACGTAGCCTTCCCCTTGCGCCTTAAAAAGGTCGCAAAAGAAGAAATCGACCAAAAAGTAAAGCAGTACTTGCGCTTGGTTCAGCTTGAGGCCCACATGCAAAAAAAGCCAAACCAACTTTCGGGCGGCCAAAAGCAGCGCGTCGCCATCGCCCGCGCCTTGATAAACGAGCCAAAAGTGCTTTTGCTTGACGAACCCCTTAGCGCGCTTGACGCAAAGCTTCGCGCGAACCTTCTTTTGGACTTGGACGCGATTCACGACAAAATCGGAATCACTTTCATTTACGTAACCCATGACCAGAGCGAAGCGCTTTCTGTCAGCGACAGAATCGCGGTAATGAATTCCGGCCACGTCTTGCAGGTTGGAACGCCCTTTGAAATTTACGAAAGCCCGGCGACGCAGTTTGTCGCGCAGTTCATCGGCGACACAAACCTCTTTGAGGCGGAAGTCGTGGAATGCGTGGAGCACAAGGACCCCAACGGCCAGGACGACTGGATGGTCACTTGCAAGGTTCCCGCTTTGGGAAAGCAAGCCTCGCTCTCCACCGACACGGCGGAACAGCAGAACCTGGACAAATACATGATGGTCACCGACTACGAACACACCGAGCCCGGACAAAAGGTCGCCTTCACGATTCGCCCCGAAAAAGTGCGCATCACAAAGCAAGAGCCCGACACCGGCGGCCGAACCGACATCAACGTTTACAAAGGCGTCGTCGAGGAGCCGATTTATTCCGGCTTCCAGTCAAAGTTCTACGTCCGCTTGGAGAACGGCGCGCTCGTCAAAATTTTCAAGCAGCACACAAACTACATGGAAAACGGACCTGCCATTCAATGGAAGGACCAGGTTTACGTCTCTTGGTCAGCCGAGGACGCTTATCTTGTTGAAGACATTGAAAAGTAGGACGGCGATGGCAGAAAACACTAGCGAAACAAAGGCCTTTAAAAAGGCCAACCCCGGCCCATTTTACGCTTGGCCGATGGGCTTGTGGTTCACAATCTTTTTCATCGCGCCGATCGTCATCATCGTCTGCTACTCATTCATGAAGCGCGACGTTTACGGCGGCGTAACCGCGGAATTCACTCTCAAGGCATACCAGCAAATGCTGGATCCGGCCTACGGAAAAATTTTCGCGCGCACTCTTTTCATCTCGGTTTTCTCAAGCTTTTTGTGCATCGCCATCGCCCTTCCCTGCGGATACGCCATAGCGAGAAGCAAGCATCAAACGCTCTTTTTGATTTTGGTAATCATTCCCTTCCTTACAAATTCACTCATCCGCATATTCGCATGGATGACGATTTTGGGCGACAACGGCTTGCTCAACTCCTTTTTGCGCATGCTTCACTTCGCGCCGCGAAAGTTCATGTTCACAAAGGGAGCGATCGTATTGGTAAGCGTCTACATGTACCTTCCCTACGCGATTCTTCCCATCTTCACCAGCGTTGACCGCTTTGACTTTAGCTTGCTTGAGGCGGCGCGCGACTTGGGAGCGACAAAGAGCCAGTCGATGACAAAGGTTTTGATACCGGGAATCAAGAGCGGAATCTTGAGCGCCTTGATTTTCACTTTCATTCCGATTTTCGGCCAGTACACCGTTCCTCAAATGGTGGGCGGAAAGGACAGCTACATGCTCGGAAACATCATCGTCGACCAAGTGCAAAAGGCGCGCAACTGGCCCTTGGCCTCGGCCTTTAGCCTTGTAATCACAATCGTTTCGATGGCCTCGATTTTGTGGATGCTCACAGCCAGCAAAAAAGAGGCGGCGCTCAAGAAATCCTCCAACAAGGAAGACTTGGCCGCCAACATGAACGGCCCGATAATCGCCAAAAGCTTGGGAGGCGCAAAATGAACAAGCTTCCTTTCTTTAGCAAATTGGTCAGCCGGCCCGCGCGCCCGGCCGAGCCCACGCGCCACGCCAAGCGCTCTTGGAAAAAGAGAGCCGTCTCGTTCGGCTTTTCAAACGCGACGCTCGCGCTCACCTTGGTCTTTTTGTTCTTGCCGCTTTTTGTAATTGTCTTCTATTCTTTCAACGAAGCCAAGGACACGACGTGGACAAAGTTTTCGCTTGTCTGGTACGAAAAGCTGATATTCGGCTCCAGCGATTTGTGGGCCTCGCTTTGGAACAGCGTCTTTGTCGCGATTGTTTCTTCGCTCGTGGCCACTGTTTTGGGAACGCTCGCCGCGATTGGAATCACTTGGTACAAGTTCCGCGGAAAAAGCTACATCCAGACGACAAGCTTTTTGCCGATGGTTTTGCCCGAAGTAATCATGGGCGTTTCGCTCTTGATTTTCTTTAGCGGAATCAAATTGTCGCTGGGCCTTATGACGATTTTCATCGCGCACACGACTTTCTGCATGCCCTTTGTCTACCTTATGGTAAGCGCGCGCATAGACGAGTTTGACTATTCAATTATAGAAGCCAGCCACGATTTGGGCGCCAACGAAGTCCAGACCTTGTTCAAGGTGATTCTTCCGGCGATTATGCCCGGAATCGTCTCCGGCTTTATGATGAGCGTGACGATGTCCTTGGAAGACTACGTAATCACATTCTTAGTTTCAGGACCGGGAAGCACGACGCTTCCGCTTCACGTCTACTCGATGATCCGCTTTGGCGTAAGCCCGGTGATCAACGCTCTCTCATTTGTTTTGATTGTCGCGATTTGTTTCGTTACAATAATTCTCAGAAAAAGCGTCAAGAGCTTCGCCTCTTCACGCTAAACTTTTTATAAGGATTTTTTTATGAAAAAAACCGCTGTTAGAATCTCCGCCATTGTGTTGGCCGCGGCCTCGTTTTTGTCGTTGCCATTTTTCTCTTCCTGCTCAAAAAAGGACGACAGGACTCTCTTCCTTTACAACTGGACCTACTACACTCCTGACGAAGTTTTGAGAGACTTTGAAAAAGAGTTCAACTGCGTCGTCAAGGTTGACTCCTACGCTTCAAACGAGGAAATGTACTCAAAGCTCAAAGCCGGAGCCAAAGGCTACGACATCGTAGTTCCCTCGCAGGACTACGTTTCGATCATGATCAACCAGGGAATGCTGCGTCCCTTGGACCAGTCAAAGATGACAAACAAGGACAACATCAACCCGCTGGCCTTGGAAAAAGCGACCTACGACCCGACAATGAAATACGCCGTGCCCTACTATTTTGGAGCGGCCGGCATTTCGGTCAACAAGACAAAGGTTCCCGCCGGCTACGCGCGCGATTGGAGCGTATTCGCCGACAAGCGCTTTGCAGGACATGCCACAATGATGGACGACATGCGCGAAGTCATGGGAGACGCCTTGGTTCACCTGGGCCACAGCGTGAACACGCTTGACGACGCCGAACTTGACGCCGCCGAAAGATTGGTCGAAAAGGAATGGAAGCCCAACATCGTCAAGTTTGACGCGGAGAGCTTTGGAAAGTCCTTCGCCTCAGGAGACTTTTGGCTTTGCCACGGCTACGCCGAGGTAATCTACGGCGAAGTTCCCGAAGAAAAATGGGACGAGACAATCGACTTTTTCATTCCCAAGGAAGGCGGAGCGGCCTACCTTGACAGCATGTGCATTCTTAAGGACGCGAAGCACGTCGACTTGGCCAACGAGTTCATCAACTACATCCACAGGCCGGAAGTTTACGCCAAGTTCTTGGACGCCTTCAGCTTCCCCTGCTTTGTAAACTTAAAGGCCGCCCAGTACATGACAAGAAAGCCTATGTACGAGGCCAGCCAAATGAACAACTGCGAGCTTAAGATTGACTTGGGCGAAGGCTTGGACAAGTACAACGAGCGCTGGCAGCGCATCCGCTTTACAGACTAAGCCGCTCGTAAATTGCGAACGCAAGACCGCAAGCGTTGGTTCGAGCGAATTTCCGCGACGCTTCGCTTGCGGGCCTGTATCATAAAACTGTCGCGGCCTGTTTGGGGCCGCCAAAATATAATTGAGGTTAGATAATTTTTAAGGAGATTCGCCATGAAAAAAGCATCTGTATTGTTGGGAGCGGTTATCGCCGCGCTTTCGCTCGCGTCTTGCGCGAAAAAAGACGTGGAGACCCTTTACCTTTACAACTGGACATACTACACGCCGGAAAAAGTCGTCGAGAAATTTGAAGAGCAGTTCAATTGCAAAGTAAAGCTTGACAGCTATTCCACTTGCGAAGAAATGTATTCAAAGCTTCGCGCCGGAGCGAAAGGCTACGATGTTGTCATTCCGTCAAACGACTTCGTTTCAATCATGATAAAGCAAGGAATGCTTCAAAAGATTGACCGCTCAAAGCTTAAGAACGCCGACAAAATCAATCCCGGCGTGCTAAAGATGCTTGATTTTGACAGCCACATGGAATGGTGCGTCCCCTACGCCTTAAGCGCCACGGGAATCATGGTGAACAAGACAAAGGTTCCGTCCGGCTACGCCCGCGACTACAGCATTTTGTCCGACCCCCGCTTTGCAGGACACGCCACTATGATGGACGACGCGCGCGAGGTTTTCGGAAGCGCCTTGCTCAGCCTTGGCCACGACATGAACAGCCTTGACGACAACGAATTGAAAGAAGCGTTTGATTTGGTCAACGGAAAGTGGAAGCCCAACTTGGCCAAGTTTGACGCCGAGGCATTCGGAAAGTCGTTCGCCGCTGGAGACTTGTGGCTTTGCCAGGGCTACCCCGAAATCGTTTACGGCGAAGTTGACGAAAGCCGCTGGGACGAAATCATAGACTTCTTCATTCCTGAAGTCGGAGGTCCGGCCACTCTTGACTGCATGGTAATCCTTAAGGACGCTCCGCACGCGGAATTGGCCAACAACTTCATCAACTTCATCCACGAGCCGGAAAACTACGCGCTCTTCATCGACGAGTTCCGCTATCCTTGCGTAGTGAACCCCACCGCGCTCCAGTACGTTACGACAAAGCCGATGTACGACCCCGACCAGGCGCTCAACTGCACTCTCAAGGCTGACTTGGGCGACGGCTTGGACAAGTACCACGAATTGTGGCAGCAGATTAGGTTTAACTAAAACGCGGACGCGCAACAAAAAACAAAACGCTCTCGCGGAAAAAACAAACGGCTGCGAACGAGGTACTTATAGGGCAAAGAGATTAGCTTGACGTGTCCTAAGTTCGCGCCGTCTGTTTTTCCGCTGCGCGTTTTGAATCATTTCAACTAGCGCGTTTCAATTAACTGTCAATCAGGGATTCTATACTCGACAAAACGGAGCCTTCCCTCTTGAACGCAGGCCTTTATTTGGCGCTCGCGTTTGGAAAGGGAGGCTTCGCCGCTTTTAACTTCTATCAACAAAATTTCTTTTATCTCGTCTCCGTCGGCGGCTCCCGGAAAGGCCACAAAGTCCACGGGCTTTCCGACAAAGCGCGCGTCGGCGGGATTGCAGGGAAAGCCCGGCAAAAAGGGGGCCAGTTGCTCGCCGGCCAAGCCTCCCAAAACCGCGCGGGATTTTTTGACCGCGTCCTTTCTGGCCTCTCGCAGGCGTCGCGAAAAGCTTAAGGCGCAAATCAAAAAGCCCGCCAAAAACGAAAGCGCTGCAAAAGCGACGATGACAAAAAACAAAAAAGCGCCGCCGCGCGCAAACAAATCTGTCAATTGACTAAATAAGGTTTTGAGCATAAAATAAAGGATAACATAATTTTGGAAAAATGAAAACAAAAAAACTGCCGCTCCCGGTCGAATCGTCCAGCCTTTCTCGCGGCTGAGGCTGTTAGGAAAGTTGTACATACACACAATTTCGCTTTCGCGAAATTGTCAGCCTCAGAGCGAGCGGCTGTCCGCCTTCTCCCTCGCGCGGCAGTTATAGTTTTTACCATAATTATTTTAACATCGCGAACAGAGCCAGACGCCAAACGTCCCGCCCCTTTATGTCCGTGTTTTTACTTTTTTCTTTACAATAACTTACGAGGTCGTATTTTATGCCCGACACACAATCGTACTACAAAAAATGCGCGCAGTGCCCGCGTTCTTGCGGCGTGGACAGGACCGCGGGTCAAAAGGGCTTTTGCGGCGAGGACAACCGCTTGCGGGCGGCCGTGGCTTGCCTGCACTTTGGGGAGGAGCCATTTGTGACGGTCTTTGGCGGAAGCGGAACGATTTTCCTTACCGGCTGCACCTTGGCCTGCGCCTTTTGCCAAAACTACCAAATAAGCCAAAAAGGCTACGGAAAGGAAATCAGCAAGGACGGCTTTGTCCGCATTTGCCTTGACTTGCAAAAGGCGGGAGCGGAAAACATCAACCTTGTCACGCCCAGCCACCAGATTCCGCTTTTGGCCGAATATTTGACGGCCGCCCGCGATTTTGGCCTTGCGATTCCTATCTGTTGGAACTCCAGCGGCTACGAAAGCGTGGAAAGCTTGGAGCTATTGCGCGGCTTGGTTGACATTTGGCTTCCTGACATAAAGACTTTGAACGCGGCCCTTTCAAAAAAACTTTTCAACGCCCCAGACTACCCCGAGGCAGCGAAAGCCGCCCTTTTATGGATGACGGAAACTTCTCCGCTAAAAATCGTGGAAGAAAAAAAAGACGGCGAGACTCGCGAAAAAATAATGAGCGGCGTCATCGCGCGCCACCTGTTTTTGCCGGGCCGCTTTGAGGACAGCGCCGACGTTCTTGACTGGCTAAAGAAAAACCTTGACGGCCGCGCGGTCATCTCCCTTATGTCGCAGTACACTCCGGTTCCGTTTAAAGAGGACGCGGAGGCGCTGCAAAAAAGGCTTGGCTCCTTGGGCGCGATCCAAAACCGCCTTGTGTCCCGCCAAGAGGACGCGGACTTACAGGACTTGATAGAAGCCTACGACTTTGAAACGCTTTTTTACCAAGAGCTGTCCGACGACACAAGTTGGCTCCCCGACTTTACAAGACCAGAGCCTTTTGGAAACAAGCTTGCGAAAGTTTTGTGGCGCGCGTAAAAAAAACAGAGCGCTCCCAGTCGTTGGGCGATTGTCGGAACGGGCAGCGACCATAGGTCGCGGTGAAACAACTCGAAATACCAGTTACGGTCTTGCAAGCATAATTCACGAGTTGCCCCTTACAATAATCCAAATTCCCGCGAAAATTTTCCTACCGCTTTTCCGCAATCTGTGTTAGAATATAAGCATGAACGAATCCCTTTTAAAAAAAATGACTGGCGTTGCCGTTCCGCTTGGCGCGCTTTGGACAAAAGAGTCTCCGGCGATCGGAGAGTTTCCTTCGCTAAAAAAGTTCGCTTCCTTTTGCAAGGGCGCGGGCCTAAAGATAATCCAGCTGCTTCCCGTAAACGACACGGGAACGCAATCCTCGCCCTACTCAGGACTATCCGCCTTCGCGCTGCATCCGATTTACGTTTGCATAAAGGACCTTCCGGAATTTTCCGCGCTCTACAAAAGCGACAAAAATTTCAAGACAGAATACGACTTGTTCCTCCAGTTCCACCCCTACAAAAGCCGCTACGACTACCAAGGAATCCTTGACAAAAAAATCGCGCTCCTTATGCGCCTTTACCAGACGACAGCTGCCGCCGCGACAGGAAAGCCCGACGCGACCCTCTCCGCTTGGATAAAAAAGAACGAATGGATAAAAGCCTACGCGGTCTACAAAAACCTAAAGTGGAAGTACATGCAGGCCTCTTGGAAGGCTTGGAAAAAAGAGGACCAAGTTCCCGGCATGGAAGAAATCGAGCGCAGGTGGAGCGACAAGGCGCTAAAAAAAGACCAGCTCTTTTACGCTTGGCTACAAATGCGCGCCGCCGAGCAATTCGCCGAAGCCGCCGCCGCCGTAAAAAAGGCCGGCATAATTCTTAAGGGCGACATGCCGATTATGATGAACGAAGACTCCTGCGACGCTTGGGCGCATCCAGAATTCTTTGACCACAGCTTGCGCGCGGGCTCTCCCGCCGACGGCCCAAATCCATGCGGCCAAAACTGGGGCTTCCCGACCTACAATTGGAAAAACCTAAAGGCCGCGGACTATTCTTGGTGGATAGACCGCTTAAAAAGCGCGGAAAAGTATTACCAAGCCTACAGGCTTGACCACATCCTGGGCTTTTTTAGAATTTGGGCGATACCCGAGCGCGAGACAACCGCGCTCCTTGGCCGAAGCGAGCCTGGAAGCCCGATAAGCCGCGACGAGTTGATAGAAGCGGGCTTTAACGAGGGCCGCATTCATTGGCTGGCCGAGCCGCACGTTCCGACAGGAGACATAGACTACTTTACTTGGAACCACGAGGCCTCGACAAAAATTTTGGAAAAAATCGCGACAAAACTTCCAGGAGAAGAACTGTGGAATTTTAAAAGCTCGGTAAAAGGCGACAAGGACATTTACGAAGCCGACTTTAAAGGCCTTTGCCAGGCGGAAGCCGAGCAAAAAATAAAGGAAGCGCTCGCAAAAAAATGGCGCGACAGAACCTTGCGCGAAATAAAAAAAGACAAATTCGTCGCGCTCTGGACTTACCAAAACACCTACCCTTGGTCAACCTTGAACGGCGACGAAAAGAAAAAGCTGCAAGCATTGGTGGACGCTCATCGCGCCAAGGAAGAAGGCCTTTGGAAAAAGCAAGCCTCCGACATTTTGCAAACGCTCACCAATAGCGTCGACATGGTTCCCTGCGGAGAGGACTTGGGCGTAAACCTTGCGGCCGTTCCCCAAGTCATGGGCAAGAACAAAATCCTCCGCCTCAACGTTGTCCGCTGGAGCCGCGATTGGGGAACTCAAGGCTCGCCCTACGTTCGGTTCGCCGACTACCCGCCGCTTAGCGTGACGACCACAAGCGTCCACGACTCTTCGACAATCCGCCAATGGTGGACCGAAGAAAAAGAAAGCGCGGCGGCCTTCTTCAAGGCCAACGGAAAAATTTTCGCCGACAACGGAATATTTGAAAACAATTTTGAAACCTTTACCGAGAAAACCGCGCGCTCTATTTTGGAAGCGGCGGCCGCAAGCCAAAGCCTTTGGGCGATTCATCCGCTTCAAGACTTTTTGTACTTGCAAAAAAAATATTGGCTCTCCGACGCAAAGGACGAGCGCGTCAACGTTCCGGGCCAAGTGACCGAGTTCAACTGGACATACAGGATTCCCGCGAGCGTGGAAGAATTGTCCGCCGACAAAACGCTTTGCGACGAAATAAATTTTCTTGCAAAAAAAAGAAAGTAGGTTTATAATATAAGGGTAATATGAAAATTTCTTGCAACGAGTTTCACGTTTCAAAAGACATTCGCGACAAGTGCGACTTTGACTCATCGCTTTACTCTTCAAGCGGAAACGTCATCATCACTGATTTAAAGAAAGTAAGGATTTTCGCGGAGAAGCTCAACCAGTATTACGACAAAATAGGACTAAGCGAAAAGCGGATCAGCGCGGGCCAGCTTAACGCGATGGGCTTGATTGACGAAATCTTGCACTACGTTTCGATGCTTTACCGCCGCGACGTTCTAAAGGCTTCGTTTGAAGGAGCGCTCGCCTCTCTCGACCAAAAATTCGGCAAAGAAAAAATCGACGAAATCCTTTTGCAGTTCACAAACGAGTATCCGCCCACAACGGTTTACCGCAAAGAAATTTCAGCGGAGGAATACTTAAAGCAAAGCGCCGTCGACGCGGGAACAAAGCTTGAGCGAACAAACCGCGAGGCCACGTTTGAAGAAATGATGATGCTTCACTTGGCCAACGAAAACCCGGCCTTCGCAAAGTTCTCCGTTCTCTTTAGCGAAACAAAGCTCAGGAAAAACCCCGTCTACGCCCAAGCCTGGGAAGAGACGCAAAAATACTTTAAGGGCCAGCCAAAGTTCGGCCCCTTCAACAACGACTTTGTCACATTCTTGCGCGAGCCGGTCGCCTTTAGCCCAAAAAGCCTTCGCGGCCAATTGCAGTACATCCTAAAGCATTGGATGTACCTTATCGGCGAATGGCTCAAAAAGCGCCTCTTGGCAAGCCTTGACACCCTTAGCGAGGAAGAAAAGGCCGCTTGGCGCGGAATCAAGGGCGGCGAAGTCGAAATGTCGCCATACAGCTACGAAAACTTGATGAACGAATACGAGCGCTACTCGCCCGACCGCGACTGGATGCCAAAAGTGGTCTTGATGGCAAAGACCATTCTTGTTTGGCTTTACCAGCTGACAAAAAAGTACGGCCGCCCGATCGAGCGCCTTGACCAAATTCCCGACGAGGAATTGGACACGCTTCGCGACCAAGGCTTCACGGGCCTTTGGCTCATCGGCCTTTGGGAACGAAGCAACGCCTCAAAGCGCATAAAGCAAATCTGCGGAAACCCGGAGGCGGCATCTTCCGCCTATTCATTGATGGACTACACGATCGCCGGAAACCTTGGCGGCTGGGACGCCTTGGACAACTTGCGCCGCCGCCTTTGGCAGCGCGGAATCAGGCTTGCAAGCGACATGGTTCCAAACCACACGGCGATGGACAGCCGCTGGGTCGTCGAGCGGCCCGACCTTTTCATGCAAAGGCGCGACTGCCCCTTCCCGCAATACACATTCAACGGCGAAAACCTTAGCCACGACGGCCGCGTCAGCGTTTACTTGGAAGACCATTACTATTCTAAGAGCGACTGCGCGGTGGTCTTCAAGCGCGTGGACAACCAAACAGGCGACGTCCGCTACATTTACCACGGAAACGACGGCACCGGAATGCCTTGGAACGACACCGCGCAAATCGACTTTTTGAACCCCGCCGCGCGCGAGGCCGTAATACAGGACATTTTGCACGTGGCCAGGAACTTTCCGATAATCCGCTTTGACGCGGCCATGGTTCTTGCAAAAAAGCACATACGCCGCCTTTGGTACCCCGAGCCGGGACACGGAGGAGACATAGCCACGCGAAGCGAATACGCGATTTCAAGCCAAGCCTTTGAGGACGCGATTCCCAACGAGTTTTGGCGCGAGGTCGTTGACCGCGTGGCCAAGGAAGTGCCCGACACGCTGCTTTTGGCCGAAGCCTTTTGGATGCTCGAAGGCTACTTTGTCCGAACGCTCGGAATGCACCGCGTCTACAATTCCGCCTTTATGAACATGCTCAAAAAGGAAGAGAACCAAAAGTACCGCGACACGGTCAAGAACACGATAAAATTCGACCCGCAAATCCTAAAGCGCTACGTAAACTTCATGAACAATCCCGATGAGGAAACCGCCGTGGCGCAGTTCGGAAAGGGCGACAAGTACTTTGGCGTCTGCACTCTTATGGTCACGATGCCCGGACTTCCGATGTTCGGCCACGGCCAAATCGAAGGCTTTGAAGAAAAATACGGAATGGAATACACGCGAGCCTACCGCGACGAAAAGCCCGACGAAGGCTTGGTAAACGGCCACTGGCAGCTGATATTCCCGCTCATGAAAAAGCGCTGGCTTTTTGCCCAGGTCGAAGACTTCCTTTTCTACGATGTTTGGGACAACGGCCGCGTGAACGAAAACGTCTTCGCCTACTCCAACCGCGTCGGAAACGAAGCCGCCGTGGTCTTCTACAACAACAAGTACGAAAGCGCTTCGGGCTGGATAAAGCAATCCTGCGAATACGCGGTAAAGACCGGCCACGGCGACGAAAAGGTTATGACAAGCCGCTCAATCAGCGAAGGCCTTGGCCTTACAGCCGAAGACGACAAGTACCTTATATTCCGCGAAAGCCGCGCCAACCTTTGGTATGTCAGAAAAAGCTCCGACATTTGCCGCGACGGAATGTTCATAAACCTCAGGGGCTTTGAATGCCAAGTCATGCTTGACGTTCACCAAGTCAGCGACACGCTTGACAAAAAGTGGAGCACATTGAACAGCGTTTTGGCCGGAAAAGGCTGCGCGAACCTTGAGGTTGAATGGGAAGAAATCCGCTACAAGGAATTGTACGCCGCCTTGTCCGCCTTTGTGAACGAAGACTTCTACAAAAAAGGCCTTGCAATCCTAAAAAAACCGGCCGCCGCTGGAATCAAAAAATTCTTGGATTCAAGCAAAAAAGCCGCGCTGGCCTTTTACCAAAAAGCCGACCTTTTCCGCGCGCAAGACCATAAAATCTTTGGCGAGCCTTCAAAGCCCCTAAGCGCGGCGGCCGCCAAAAAATCGGCGCAAGACCAATTCAAGGCTTTTGAAAAGTCCTTTAAGAAGGCTTGCAAAATAGCGGCCGCCAAAAAAGGCGCCAAAGATTTGTCAAAGGCAAAAAACGCAGCGGACTTTGTTCTTTACGGCGAAAGCTTAAATTGGACGAACCCAGAAATCCTGCTTTCAGAATGCGTCGCGCTTAGCCTTGCCGAGCGGGCCTTCGCGGCGCGCTGGTCGCTTGACAGAAAATTGTGCGAGGCCATGCAGGCGGCCGGCGTTGAATGGAAGGGCCAGAGGGACGTTTTGTACCGCGCCTTTGTCCTTGCAAAAATTAGCGGCCTTGACTTGACCGCAAGCAAAGCCAAGAAGGCGGGAAAAGCGGCGGCTTCGAAAAAAACTGCGGCCGCAAATCCGGCGGCGCTGGCCCTAGCCTCTTTGTGCTGCGAAAGCGCGGACGCCGTCGCCTTAAGCCGCGCCAACTCTTTTGACAACGTCGTTTGGTTCAACAAGGAAGAGCTTGACAGAAGCCTTTTCTTGGCGGCCCAAAACGAGTTTATATTGGGAATCAATTCCGACAAGGATATCCTTGCCTTTTACAAGCTTATGGCCGCCGCGCAAGAAAAGGCGCAATACAAGTGCCGCGCTCTTGTGGAGCAGTTTGAGCCGCAAAAGCCAAAAAGCAAGGCCAAGAAAACCGCCGCGAAAAAAGCGTCTGCCGCCAAAAAGCCGGCTGCAAAAAAGAGCGCGGCATCGACGGCTTCCAAAAAAACAAAAACTGTAAAGGCAAAAAAGAAAAACGCCGAAAATATAATAACAAATAAAGTTGCGAAAGCCGCCGGCAAAAAAGCGGCCGCAACTGTAAAACAGTCCAAGGCAAAGTCTGGCGCAAAAGCGTCGGTAACTTTGGAAAAAAATAAAAAGGCTTTGAAAAAAGCCGGGGGAAGGAATATGGCAGAAACAACAGCCAAGAAAGCGCCCGCCAAGAAAGCGGCCGCGACAAAAAAGCCCGCCGCTAAAAAGCCGGCCGCCAAAAAGGCGCCCGCTAAAAAGACAGCGGCTAAGAAAACTGTAGCCAAAAAGCCGGCCGCCAAGAAAGCGCCCGCCAAAAAG
>DGRX01000013.1:61557-145711 GCA_002391235.1 Treponema sp. UBA4377 | reverse complement strand
CCACAGCCGCCAAAAAGCCGGCCGCCAAGAAAGCGCCCGCCAAAAAGCCCGCTGTAAAGAAGGCTCCGGCAAAGAAATAAGTGTTTTAGCGCTGTTTTTGGCGCTAAAAACTTGTTTTAAAAAGTCCGCTTCGTTGGAAGCGGCTTTTTTTTTGCCCTTTTTTTGATTTTTTTTCATTTTTTGCTAATTTTTCGCTTTACAAAAGCCGCTATTAGTAGTATCATATACCTATGCTAAACACTAGATATAGCGTTTGCTAAAAATCAAGGGAGGAAATCGGCAAAAAAGCGCGAAAAACAGCGCGATTTGTTAAAAAGTTCAAATGAAAATCATAAAAAGAAACGGCGAAGAAGTTCAGTATGACGTTCAAAAGATAGAAAACGCGATTCGCAAGGCAAACGAGACGGTTCCCGTCGCCGAGCGTTTGAGCGAGGAAACGATTCACAAAATCGGAGCCGAAATCACAAAAAACTTTGAGGAGAGAGGCCACGAACCCAATGTTGAGGAAATCCAAGACTTGGTCGAAACCAAGATTATGGAAAACTCCGCCTACTCCATCGCAAAAAAATACATCACATACCGCTACCAGCACGCGCTGAACCGCAAAGAGAATTCCACAGACCAGCAAATTCTTTCCTTGCTTGAATGCAACAACGAGGACGTAAAGCAGGAGAACTCAAACAAAAATTCCACGGTCGTTTCCGTCCAGCGCGACTATATGGCCGGCGAAGTAAGCAAGGACATAACCAAGCGCTTTTTGCTCGACGAAGATTTGGTCAAGGCCCACGAAGAAGGCTTGATTCATTTTCACGACGCGGACTATTTTGCCCAACACATGCACAACTGCGACCTTGTCAATTTGGAGGACATGCTTCAAAACGGAACTGTCATAAGCGGAACAAGAATCGACCGCCCCCATTCCTTCTCAACCGCCTGCAACATCGCCACGCAAATCATCGCGCAAGTCGCCTCTTGCCAATATGGCGGACAGAGCATTTCGCTAACCCACTTGGCTCCCTTTGTCGACGTAAGCCGCAAAAAGATTTCGGCCGAAGTCCACGACATCGAACAAAAGACCGGCATCAAATACACAAGCGAACAGTTTGACTACATCGTTCAAAAGCGCTTGGACGACGAAATCAAACGCGGCGTTCAGACGATTCAATACCAAGTCGTAACCTTGATGACGACAAACGGCCAGTCTCCCTTTGTGACTGTCTTTATGTACCTGAACGAAGCTGAGTCCGAGCAGGAAAAGGCCGACTTGGCCTTGATTATCGAGGAAGTTTTGCGCCAGCGCTATAGGGGCGTAAAAAACGAAAGCGGCTATTGGGTGACTCCGGCCTTTCCAAAATTGATTTACGTTTTGGAAGAGGACAACATCGAGCCCGACTCTAAGTACTACTACCTCACCGAGCTTGCCGCCAAGTGCACCGCGCGCAGAATGGTTCCCGACTACATTTCCGAAAAGAAAATGCTTGAGCTCAAAATCGACGGCGCGGGCCGCGGAAACTGCTATCCCTGCATGGGCTGCCGCTCCTTCCTTACGCCCGACTCAAGCGCAAACGGCTACGACAACGTGGCTGGAGCGCAAAACTGGGTGGCCGGAAAGTCAAAGTATTACGGCCGCTTCAACCAAGGCGTCGTAACGATCAACTTGGTTGACGTGGCTTGCTCTTCAAACCGCGACCTCAACGCATTCTGGAAAATATTCGACGAGCGCCTTGACTTGTGCTACCGCGCCTTGATGATCCGCCACAACCGCTTGATGGGAACAAAGAGCGACGTGGCGCCGATCCTTTGGCAAAACGGAGCCTTGGCGCGCTTGGCCAAGGGCGAGACAATCGACAAGCTTTTGATGAACGGATACTCGACAATCTCATTGGGCTACGCGGGCCTCTGCGAGTGCGTGCGCTACATGACAGGAAAGCCTCACACAGACCCCGAAGCGACGCCATTCGCGCTTGAGGTAATGAAGCACATGAACGCGGCTTGCAAGGCTTGGAAAGAAAAAGAGCATATCGACTTTTCGCTCTACGGAACTCCGCTTGAGTCAACGACATACAAATTCGCAAAGTGCCTCAAAAAGCGCTTTGGCGAAATCAAAGGCGTGACCGACAAAAACTACATCACAAACTCTTACCACGTTCACGTCACCGAGCAAATGGACGCCTTTACAAAGCTTACCTTTGAGTCTCAGTTTCAGGTCCTTTCGCCCGGCGGAGCGGTAAGCTACGTCGAAGTTCCCAACATGGAAAACAACATTCCGGCCGTGATGGCGCTCTTAAAGCACATCTACGAGAACATCATGTACGCCGAGCTTAACACAAAGAGCGACTGCTGCCAAAAGTGCGGCTACACCGGCCAAATTCAAGTCGTCGCCGACCAGGACGGAAAGCTTGTTTGGGAATGCCCCAACTGCCAAAACCGCGACCAGTCGACGATGAACGTGGCTCGCCGAACTTGCGGCTACATCGGAACGCAGTATTGGAACCAAGGCCGAACGCAGGAAATCAAGGAGCGCGTCCTGCACTTGTAGTCTATGTTCTACGGCCAAATAAAAAAGTTTGACATCGCAGACGGCGAAGGCGTTCGCGTGAGCGTCTTCGTTTCTGGCTGCAAAAACGCTTGCAAGGGCTGCTTTCAGCCGCAAACTTGGAATTTTTCCTACGGAAAGGAATTTGGCCTTGACGCGCTGAACGAACTTTTGGAAGCCTTGGACAAGCCTTTTATCCAAGGCCTTTCAATCCTTGGCGGCGAGCCTTTTGAAATCGAAAACCAAGCCGACGTTTTGGACTTGATAAAAGAGGTTCGCCAAAAGTTCCCGCAAAAAGACATTTGGTGCTGGACCGGCTACGTTTTGGAATCCGACCTGCTTCCCGACTACGGCCGCCGCCACACCGAGCATACCGAACAAATTTTGCGCTCGATTGACGTTTTGGTCGACGGCCCCTTTATCGAAGAAAAAAAAGACTTGCAGCTGGCCTTCAGAGGCTCGTCCAACCAGCGCATAATCCGCATGAAAGACTTTTGGGCCGGACGGGACAAGCAATAATTGCTTGCAAGGCCAAAAAGCGCCGCCCAAAAAGTTTTCAAGCCATAAAAAACGGCCGCTCCGTTTTGGAGCGGCCGCTATTTTAGTCTTGCAAACAAGCCCTGCGCGTTTGCGCCAAACGCTTATTTTGTCGCGCCGGGGATTTCCTTGTCAAACTCAGGATTTCCGTGGTGGTATGTCGGAAGAAGCTTGGGAGAGACCGCGTTGCCCTTGATTTTGGCGGCGGTTCTGGCCTTTTCAAAGTTCTTTACGTGCTGGAGCGAGAGAGTCTTTGAAAGCTTGATTTTCTTGAACATCTTTCCGGCTTCGATTCCGGCTTCGCGTCCAAAGACTACAACGTCAAGCAAGCTGTTTCCCATCAAGCGGTTTGTTCCGTGAACGCCGCCTGAGGCCTCGCCGGCCACCAAAAGGTTCGCGACGTTTGTGTGGCAAGTCTTGTCAATCTCAACGCCGCCGTTCTGGTAGTGGAGCGTCGGGTAAACCAAAATCGGCTCCTTGCGGATGTCGATTCCGTACTTGATGAACATCTTGTACATGGCCGGAATTGACTTAAGGATCGTTCCCTCGCCGTGAATCATTTCGATCATTGGAGTGTCAAGCCAAACGGCGTCCTGAACGTCGTTCTTAACTCCGCGGCCTTCGCGAACTTCGCGGATAATGCCGCTAGCGTTTACGTCGCGAGTCTCAAGCGGGTGGATGTAAACCTCACCGTCCTTGTTGATGAGCTTGGCTCCAAGCGAGCGGACTTTTTCGGTTACGAGCTTTCCAAGAATCTGGGTCGGGTAAGCGGCTCCAGTCGGGTGGTACTGCAAGCTGTCCTGGTAAAGAAGCTTGGCTCCGGCGCGGTAGGCGATTACAAGGCCGTCGGCTGTCGCGCCGTAGTGGTTTGACGTCGGGAAGCCCTGGTAGTGCATTCGTCCGGCGCCGCCAGTGGCGATGATTACGACTTTGGCCTTGGCGATGCGGATTTCGCCAGTCTCGATGTTCATCAATACGGCTCCGGCGGCTTCGCCCTTTTCGTTCTTGATGATTTCGATGGCGGCCGTAAAGTCAACGACCGTGATTTTGTCGGCGCGGTTGAATGTTTCGTCGCGGAGAGTGCGCATGATTTCGGCGCCTGAATAGTCTTTGCAGGCGTGCATTCTCTTGCGGCTTGTTCCGCCGCCGTGAGTTGTCACCATCGTTCCGTCGGGCTCTTTGTCAAATTCAACGCCAAGGTCGTTGAGCCATTTGATTACTGACGGCGCCTTGTTTACCAATGTGTAAACCAATTCGGGCTTTCCGTCAAAGTGGCCGCCGCCAAAAGCGTCAAGGTAGTGCTGGGCCGGAGAGTCGTTGGGCTTGTCAGCAGCCTGGATTCCGCCTTCGGCCATCATTGTGTTGGCGTCGCCAACGCGGAGCTTTGTGACAAGCAAAACTTTGGCGCCGGCCTCGCTGGCCATAATCGCGGCGCTGGTTCCCGCTCCGCCTCCGCCGATTACAAGAACGTCAGTCTCGTAGTCAATGTGGCTAAGGTCGATCTTTTCGGGCTCGATGCGGGGCTTGGCCTGAAGCATTTCGGCCAACTCGATCGGGGCCTTTTGTCCCTTGTTGGGACCAATCTTAAGCTCCACAAACTGCTTTTTGATGCGGTCGGGGTGGAACTTCAAAAGCAAATCGTCTTTTTCCTCGGCTGTAAGACGAGCATGTTCAAACTTAAGGTTCGCTTCGCGCTTTTTCGCCACGATTTTCGCGGCTTTGTCAAGGTAATTTCCGTACATATTCGTCTCCTTCCTTATTTTTCAATCTCGCGAGTGTTATACAGATTCTTGATCTGTTTTTTGTCGCCGGTCGACATAGCGATAAGCTTTTTGATTTCCTTTTCGCACTTGCCGGCGTCGATTTCCTTTACGCGGTCAAGAAGGTGCTGGGCTTGCGGCTGCAAGTACTTTCCGTTAAGGCGGCGGGCAAGCTCGGCCACTTGCGGGTGGCTGATTCCGGCCGGACAGCGGCTGGAGCAGCATCCGCACATAACGCAGTCAAACGAAAGGTCCGCGCACTTGGCAAAGTCGCCGCGCTGGGCGTAAGCGATGTACTGCATTGTGTTGAGTTCCTGGGGACAGGCGCGGGTGCAGGCGTTGCAGCCTACGCAAGAGTAAATCTCAGGATAAAGCTGCATCATGATTTGCTGCTCGGGCTTAATCTTGTTGATGTCGTAAACCTGCTTCACCAAGGGGAAGAACGGAAGAGTCGCGATGTACATGTCGTTCTCAACCTTCTTGGAGCAAGCCAAGCAAGTCTGAAGCTGGTTTTGTCCCTTGATGCGGTAGATTGTCGCGCAGGCGCCGCAAAAGCCGTTGCGGCAGCCGCATCCGCGCTTAAGCTGGTAGCCGGCGTATTCCATCGCGTTCATAATCGTCAGTTCCGCCGGAACGTCGTATTTTTTTCCAAAAATGTAAATTGTGGCCATTTCCTTTTGTTCTGCCATATCGTTCTCCTATTAATATTCAGGCGGCAAATCCGCCAACTGCGTAAAACTGAACACAGGGCCGTCCTTGCAGACGAACTTGTTTCCTACATTGCACCTTCCGCACTTTCCGATTCCGCACTTCATGCGCATCTCAAGCGTTGTAAAGACGTTGTCGTCCTTAAAGCCAAGCTTTTTAAGAGCGTCAAGCGACAAGTGAATCAAAATCGGCGGGCCGCACATAATGACAGTCATGCTGGGATCAGGATTCATCTCGGTCACGTAAGGCGGAACAAAGCCAACGTGTCCGTCCCAGCCTTCCTCGGCGCGGTCAATCGTCAAGTCAAGCTTAAGGTTTGGGGCGTGGGCCCATTCTTCCTGAAGCTGCTTTAGGAAGACAAGGTCAGCCTTGCTTCTTGAACCGTAGATGACCTGGATTTTTCCGTAGTCGGAACGGTGGGCAAGCATATAGTCAACGACCGAGTGAACCGGAGCCAAGCCGATTCCGCCGGCGATTACCAAGATGTCCTTGCCTTTGAATGTCGTGTCAACGGGAAAGCCGTTTCCAATCGGGCCTCGGACGCAGATTTGCGTTCCGGGCTTGGCGGCGTGAAGCCAGCTTGTGACGCAGCCGCACTTTTTGATTGAGAACTGCTGGTATTCCTGAACGGTCGGCGAAGAAGTGATTGAAATCATCGACTCGCCCACTCCGGGAACGATCAACATCGCGCACTGGCCGGGCTTGTGCTCAAAGAGCTTCTTTCCGTCCAAGCCGACGACGCGGAACGATTTTACGTCGGGAGTTTCGTCGAACATTTCTTTGATTACTCCGACATACGGAATAAATGATTCTTGCTCCAACATTACTTTCCTCCCAAATCGGCTTCGTTAAAAGCCTTGATTACTTTTACGATGTTCATGTGGATCGGGCAGCTGTCCAAGCAACGGCCGCAGCCTACGCACATAAAAAGCTTTTCGTGGGCCATCGGATAGTAGACCAGCTTGTGCATAAAGCGCTGGCGGAACCTTTCCTTTTGCGTGAGGCGCGGGTTGGCCGCCGCCATTTGCGTGAAGTCGGAATACATGCACGAGTCCCAAGTGCGGCTCTGCTCGATTCCGTGGCCAGTGTCGTAGTCGCGGACGTCAAAGCACATGCAAGACGGGCAAACGTAGGTGCAAGTTCCGCAGCCAAGGCATGACTCGCTAAGCTTTGCCCAAACGTCCGAGTTGAAAAGCGTCATCATCGGAACGTTCTTGAACCTTTCCAAGTCAAGATGCGCGAACGGAAGCTTTTCAATCTTTTCCTTAATCGCCTTCTTTTCCGCGTCAACGGCGGCCGCGTCCTTTTCCTTAAGCGCGCCCTTCACGCTGTCAAGGAATTTCTTTCCCTTGTCGGTGTTGGCGTTAAAGTAAAAGTCTCCGCCCGCAAGCCAAGCGCTTACGTCGCCGGCGGGATTGGCCGCGTCCAAGCCGTAGCTTGAGCAAAAGCAGTTCTTGTCAGGCTCAGAGCAAGCAAGGGTCACGACGATGGCGTGGTCGCGGCGGTTCTTATAGTAGCTGTCGGTGGGAGTCATTTCCAAGTAAACTTTGTCAAAGATGTCAAAGGCCTTGGCGTCGCAAGCGCGGACTCCAAAGACTACAAAGTCGTCCAACTCTTTCCTTGGGTCTTCAACGGTGATGTTTCCCGCTTCGACTTTGTAGCCAACCATTTTTTCGGTTTTGGGGAAGAAAAAGTCCTTGGCGCTGCGGACAGTCTTTAGCGCTTCGGAAAGCTTAGTTCCCTTTTGCCATTTTTCAAAATTCGCTTTTCCGCTTGAGTTGTCAACGGGAAGGTAAAGCGTCTTGTCTTTTGCGATCGCCTCAAAGAGCGAATTGATTTTGTCTTTTGATACGCTAAGCATTATTCGCCTCCTTCTTCTTCAGGCGAGCGCTCGTAAACAACGCTCGGCTCCGCGTCGCCGGCTGTCCAAGTGAGCATCGGCGGCTTGGTCTCCATGTCGCTTCCGGCAACATAGGGTCCGTAGATTTCGTCGATGTCCTTGACGAACTTTCGGTTGAGCAAGTGAAGCGGAATGTGTTCCGGGCAAACGCGAGAGCATTCGCCGCAATCGGTGCAGCGGCCGGCGACGTGCCAGGCGCGAATGATGTGGTAGAGGCTTTCCTCAAAGGGAACCTGGGCCACCTTTTGGCTTGTGTACAAAGCGTTGTTGTCAAAGACGCACTTTTCGCAAGTGCAGGCCGGGCAAACGTCGCGGCAAGCGTTGCATCTAATGCAGCGGCTGAATTCGTTCTTCCAGAACTCGTGGCGCTCGTCGGCGCTCATAGCGGCGATTTTTTCAACGCCCTCAAAGCGCGACGGATCTCCAATCGCCTCTTCGCGGGCCTTTCCGACAACCTCGTCGTAAACGACGTGCTTTTTGTTGCGGCAGTGGTCGCAGCCCTCGCCTTCCTTAACGGCCTCGTCCATCTCGCAAGCGCAAGGAACGGCAACAATGTAAACGTCGTCGCGCGTGATTCTGTTTTCCTTTAAAAGCTGGCAGAACGAGTGCGTGTCGCCGGGCTTTAGGAAGGCCAAAACCTTTTCGTTGGGAATAGGCGCTTCCGCCGCGTTGGGGTCGCGCTGCTTGGCCATCGCGTTGTTCGTGCGTGTCGTAGTCTTGGCCGTTTCGATGGCGCGGGTAATCTTTACCAAATACTTTGAAAGGTTTGCCTTGCAGTATTTGTTAAAGACAAAATTCTTTTCCAAATCGGCCGCGTCCTTAAAGGTCGAAGGAGTCACGTCCTCGTCAAAGAGGCCGCGCCTCCAGCCGATAACCTGCTGGACCGCGCCGCTCGCCAACTTTTCCTTGGCGATTTTTATCAAATCGGAAGTTAGTTCTTGCATCGTACGTCCTCCAATTTTTTGTTTTCGCCAAGAGCGGTGATTTTGGCTACAAAGTCGTTCATAATTCCGGCAAAGCGGACGCCTTCCGCCGCCGAACACCATTCAACTCTTGTGCGGGCCTTTTCGATTCCCAAGAAGTCAAGCATGCTGAAGAGCAAAGTCATTCTTCTGCGGGCAAAGTAGTTGCCTGTCGAATAGTGGCAGTCGCCAGGGTGGCAGCCGCACAAAATCACTCCGTCGGCTCCGCGCTGGAAAGCCCTCAAAATAAAGAGAGGGTTCAAGCGGCAAGAGCACGGAATGCGGATAATTTTTACGTTGGCCGGATACTCCAAGCGGTTGTTGCCCGCAAGGTCGGCTCCGGCGTAGGAACACCAGTTGCAGCAAAAGGCAACGATTCTTGGTGTCCAAGATGTGTTTGTTGTTACGTTCTCGCTCATAGTACAGCGTCGACCTCCGCCAAGATTTGTTTGTTGCTAAAGCCCTGCAAGTCCATGGCTCCGCTGGGACACGCGACGGTGCAAGCGCCGCAGCCTTGGCACATGGCCGAATTGACTTGCGACACATGGCGCGTGATTGTAGTGCGGTTGGGGCCGCGGAAATCCTTGTCCACGTAGCTGATGGCGCCGTAGGGACAAACGTTCGCGCACTGGCCGCAGCCGTTGCAAGCGTTCTCGTCGGGCTTGGCCGTGCAAGGATTGTTCTTGAGCTTGTCCTTTACCAAAAGGCAAATCGCCTTGGCCGCCGCGCCGGAAGACTGGGCGACGGTTTCCGGAATGTCCTTGGGGCCCAAGCAGGCGCCTGCAAGGAAGATTCCCGCTGTCGGGCTTTCCACCGGGCGGAGCTTTACGTGCGCTTCCAAGAAGAAGTCGTCGTTGTCCATAGAGGTTGTGAGCATTGTCGCAAGCGGGCGCGCGGTTTCGTCGGCTTCCAAAGAGCCGGCCAAAACCACCATGTCCGCTTCGATGTGAACTTGCTTGTTCAAAATCAAGTCGCTTCCCTGAACGTCAAGCTTTCCGTTGGCTTGCGGAGTGACCTTTCCAACCATGCCCTTGATGTAATGAACGCCGTACTGCTCCACGGCTCGGCGGTAGAATTCGTCAAACTGCTTTCCGGGAGTTCGCACGTCGATGTAGAAGACGTAGCATTCTGTGTCAGGCCAGTGGTCTTTGGTAAGGATAGTCTGCTTGGCGGTGTACATGCAGCACACTTTAGAGCAGTACTGGTTGCCCTTTCCTTCCGCCGAGCAGCGGCTTCCGACGCACTGGATGAATACGATTTTCTTGGGAGCCACGCCGTCCGACGGCCGGAGAAGATGTCCGCCTGTCGGGCCTGACGCGTTCATCAAGCGCTCGTATTCCAAAGAGGAAACGACGTCCTTGCTGAGTCCGTAGCCGAATTCGGCGTAAGGCTTAAGGTCGATCATGTTGTAGCCGGTGGCCACTACGATCGCGCCGTATTTTTCGGTGATGACCTCGTCCTTGGCGTTGAAGTTGATCGCTCCGGCACCGCAAACTTTTTGGCACATTCCGCAAACGTTGTCTTTTCCGTTCTTAAGCGCCTTCATGTGCAAACAGTAGTTGGCGTCAATCGTCGCGATTTTTGGAACGGCCTGGGCGAACGGAATGTAAACCGCGGTCTTGTTGTTGAGGTTAAGGTTGAAGTCGTTGGGAACCTTTTTCATCGGGCATTTTTCGGTGCATTCGCCGCAGCCCGTGCACTTTGTCTCGTCAACGTAGCGGGCCTTTCTCTTGATGTCCACCGTAAAGTTTCCGATGTAGCCGGTGACGTTCGTCACTTCGCTGTAAGACAAAATGCGGATGTTGGGGTTCTGGCCTACTTCTGTCATGCGCGGTGTTACGATGCAAGAGGCGCAGTCCAAGGTCGGGAAAGTTTTGTCCAGCATGGCCATCTTTCCGCCGACCGTCGGCTTTTTCTCGACCAAATCGACCGGGAAGCCAGCGTCGGCGATGTCAAGAGCGGCTGTAATGCCGGCGATTCCGCCGCCGATTACAAGAGCGCGCTTTGTCATCGGAGTTTCGCCCGGAGTGAGCGGAGTGTCCAAGATTGACTTTGCGATGGCGGCTTTTCCAAGCGCGATGGCTTTTGTAGTCGCCTCCGCCATGTCCTTCATTACCCACGAGTCCTGCTCGCGGATGTTGGCGATTTCAACCTTATAGGGGTTGAGCCCCGCCCTCTCCGCGCAAGCGCGGAAGGTTTTTTCGTGCATTCGCGGAGAGCATGAGCAAAGGACGACGCCCGTAAGCTTGTCTTCCTTTATGCGCTCCTCGATCATCGCTTGTCCGGCGGAAGAGCACATGTAAGTGTAATGGGTCGAATAAACGACTCCGGGAACCTTTCCCAATTCTTCCGCGACTTTCGCTACGTCTACTGTTCCAGCAATGTTAGTGCCGCAGTGACATACAAAAACACCAATTCTTTCCATCTGTCCCTGCTCCTATTTCTTGTATTTTCTAAAGGCGCTGACGATTGCCTGCTGCGGGATTTCCTTGTCCAAGTAAGAAGGAACGTCCTCCGACTGCAAGTGATGCGGACCGCGCTTGCGCTCCACAACGTCGCGAACGGCTTGAATCAATTTTGCCGGCTCAACCTGGCGCGGGCAGCGCTCAAGGCAGGCAAAGCAGCTGAGGCAAGCGTAAATCGATTTGGTTGAGAGCAGTTTCTCGACTTCGCCGTTCTCGACCATCTGAACAAACTGATGCGGGTGGTATTCCATCGCGTCATAATTGGGGCATGTGCCGGAGCACTTTCCGCAAATCATGCACTTCTTGGGATTGACGCCGCTGACGTTAAGGATTTCTTCCTTGATTTGCTCGCTTTCGGACTTAAGCAATTTTTTCCTCCTTGATCAACTTCAAGGCCTTTTCCTTTACGCCAAGCGCGTCGGCCAAGAGCTCGGAAAAATAAATCACGTCAAGCTTTGAGTCGCCCTTGTTCTTAATCAAGTTGTACTTGCAGAGGGGGCAGCTGGTGACCAAAAAGTCGGCGCCCATGTCCGAGGCGTTTTCAAGAATTTTCTTGGCCCGCTCTTGCGGAATGGCCGGATCGTCGAACATCGTGTAGGCGCCGCAGCACTCGTTTCGCTGCGCGTAAATGACCGGAGTGGCGCCGATGGCTTTGATGAAGTCTTCCAAGATTTGCGGATTTTCGGGATCGTCAAATTTAAGGACGTTGGCCGGGCGCAAAAGCAGGCAGCCGTAGTAGGCGCCGATTTTCTTTCCGGCAAGCGGATTCTTGACGGCGGCCTTGACATTGGCCCAGCCCACCTTGTCGCGAAGGACTTCCAAAAAGTGGACGACGTTGGCCTCGCCGTGGTATTCGATTCCGTCCTGCTTAAGGTAGTTGTTGGCCTTAAAAGCCACAAACTCGTTGCCCTGCATGTCGGCGTTCACTTGCTTAAGAACGTTGTAGCAGGCGGAACAGAGAGTGACCAATTCGCGTCCAGCGTCGCGGGCGGCCGCCAAGGCTCGGACAGAAGAAAGCTTTTGCGCCACCTCGTCCGCGGCCGTCGGGTAGACTCCGCCGCAACACTGCCATTCAGGAATTTCCTCAAGCGAAAATCCCAAAGCTTCCGCCGAAACGCGCGCGTAAGCGTCAAGGTCTTTGGCCTTGTTCTTTAGCGTGCATCCGGGAAAGTATGAATAAGTTGTGTTCTCCATAAAGTTTCCTTATCTATTGTTTTTTGTCGTTGTCATTTAGGAAAGGCCATGGCTTCCGGCTTGAAGACCTTGTCGAACTCGGCGGCCGTCAAGAAGCCCAAGCCGACGCAAGCTTCTTTGAGCGAAATGTTTTCGTCAAAAGCCTTGTGGGCGGTCTTGGCCGCGTTCTCGTATCCGATGTAGGGATTGAGAGCGGTGACAAGCATGAGCGAGTTGTAAAGGTTGTGCTTCATCTTAGCCTTGTCGGCCTTGATTCCAACCGCGCAGTTCTTGTTGAAGCTGAGCATCGCTTCGGCCAAGAGGCGCGCGCTTTGGATAAAGTTGTAGGCGATTACCGGCATAAAGACGTTAAGCTCAAAGTTGCCCTGGCTTGCGGCAAAGCCGATCGCAGCGTCGTTACCCATAACCTGCACGGCCACCATCGTGACGGCCTCGCACTGGGTCGGGTTGACTTTTCCGGGCATGATGGAAGAGCCCGGCTCATTTTCGGGAATGCGGATCTCTCCAAGGCCGTCGCGAGGGCCAGAAGCAAGCCAGCGGACGTCGTTGGCTATCTTCATCATGTCGGCGGCCAAAGCCTTTATGGCGCCGTGGGCGAATACCAACTCGTCCTTGCTTGTAAGCGCGTGGAACTTGTTGGGAGCCGTGGCGAATTTCTTTCCGGTCAACTTTGAAACGCACTCGGCGACCTTTTTGTCAAAGCCCTTGGGCGCGTTGAGGCCGGTTCCGACGGCGGTTCCGCCAAGGGCCAGCTGCTTAAGGTACGGCAAAGAGTTTTCGAGCATTTTGCGGTCGCGCTCCAGGCTTGTCCTCCAGCCGGAAATTTCCTGACCGAATGAAATCGGAACGGCGTCCTGCAAGTGGGTGCGGCCGCTCTTTACGATTTTCATGTTTTCTTTTTCAAGCTTTTTGAAAGTTGAAACAAGAGTGTCGATCGCCGGGAAGAGCTTGTCTTCGATGGCGTATACGGCGGAAATGTGGAGCGCCGTGGGGAAAGTGTCGTTTGACGACTGGCTCATGTTGATGTCGTCGTTGGGGTGGCAAAGCTTTTTGCCCGCGATTTGATTGGCGCGGTTGGCGATTACCTCGTTGGCGTTCATGTTGCTCTGCGTGCCGCTTCCGGTCTGCCATACGACCAAGGGAAAGTGCTCGTTGAGCTTTCCTTCAATCACTTCGTCGCAAGCCTTGGAGATAACTTTAAGTTTTTCGGCGGTCATCTTTTGCGGCTTAAGAGCGTTGTTGGCCATGGCGGCGGCCTTTTTGAGGTAGCCAAAGGCCTTTGTGATTTCGCGCGGCATAGTCTCGATGCCAACGCCAATCTCAAAGTTCTCGTGGCTGCGCTCTGTCTGGGCGCCCCAGTACTTGTCGGCGGGAACTTTCATCTCGCCCATTGAATCGTGTTCAATCCTGAATTTTTCTGCCATAGTTTTTCCTTTTGTCCAGCGGCCTAGAAGTTGACCTGCTTGATGACGTCCTTAAGGCATTCGGCCGAGTGGCGCAGCTTTTCGACTTCGTCGTCCGTAAGCGGAGCGGCGATGTGGCCCTTGATTCCGTTGCAGCCGACCAATGTCGGGATTGAAAGGCAAACGTCCTTGATGCCGTACTCGCCGTTCATCATTGAGGAGATTGTCAAGACAGAATCCGTGTGGTAGTTCAACGCCTCGACCAAGTCGGCTGTAGTGGCCGCGATTCCGTAGTTTGTGAATTTTTTGGCGCTGATGATGATTCCGCCAGACTTTCTGATGTAGTCCTCAACGTCGTTCTTGTCAAAGTCGGGAAGCTTGGGGCCTGTGAAAGACTTGGCGAAGTTGTCCACTGGGATCGAACCGATGTTGGCCAAAGACCACGGAACAAAAGAAGAGTCTCCGTGCTCGCCAAAGACGTAGCCGTGAACGTTTGTCGCGCCTACCTTGTAGGTCTCGGCGATGCGGGCGCGGAAGCGGGCCGTGTCAAGCAAAGTTCCGGTTCCGAAAATGCGGTTCTCCGGGATGCCGGAAGTTTTTACGAACTGGTATGTCAAAATGTCAACAGGATTGGCTACGATTACGTAAAGAGCGTTGGGGCAAGCCTTTGTTATCAAAGGAATAACAGACTTTGTGATGTCGACGTTGGTCTGGGTAAGGTCAAGGCGCGACTGGCCGGGCTTTCTTCCGACTCCGGAAGTGAAGATGACGATGTCGGAGCCCTTGGCGTCCTCGTAGTCGCCGTCGCGAACCGAAATGGGGCCTACAAAGGGAGTGGCCTGGCGAATGTCCATCGCCTCGCCCATCGCCTTTTCCTTGATGATGTCAATGACCACGATTTCCGAAGCCAACTGCTTTAAAGTGAGCGCGTAGGCTACCGTTGATCCTACTTGGCCCGCACCGATGATGGTAATTTTGTTTGCCATAAAAACTCCTGTAAATTCCGATATAGAATTTAATTTTTGCCTGTTATAGTTTGAATCTATGTGTCCAAAGACAATAAGCCCAAGGATACAATAAATTCAAATTAAAGTATAAACCCATATTCAGATTTTGTTAATAAGCAAACGTCAATATATATGAAGAATTCGCGCGAATTTCGCGATTTTTTCGCCATTCTGTGAAAAGTTTCACTAAAAAACCACAATAATTAGCATATGCTAACCAAAAAGCCCGCCATAGCGCTCCGCCAATAAAAAAACCGCCCCAAACAGGCGGTTTACTGTGATTATTTTCACGGCGTTATTGCAGCGCGATAATACCGCTGTTCGCGCAAGCTTGGTTGCGATTGCCAGCGCTCGCAAGAGCGCAGTTGGATAAAATTCCAATAGCAAAACGGAACGTAGCGCGAATGTTGCGGCTCATGCGGCTAACAAGCAATTTTAGGCTTTCTTTTGCTTTTTTTTGCCGCTATTCTACTTCTGTGACCGAGCTGATGACGTTAAAGGCGTCCAAAAAGCCGGTGTCGCTGACCGTTTTTTGGGCTTGCGGAGACATGTTCATAAGGTAAAGGCGCTTTCCGGCTTCGCGGCCGTCGTTAAAGGCTGCGAACAAAACGCCCATTCCGGTGGAGTCGATTTCAAAAACGTTGGACAAGTCAAGAACCAAGTTTGTTTCTTGAATCGCCGCGTAAACGCGGTTTTGAAATTCCGTCAAAGTGTATGAATTTATCGCGCCGTTCAATTCAAGAAGAATGTAGTTGGCGCCCTTCTTTTCAGTTATTGTCAACGCTTCCATTGTCGCTGTCCTCCTCGTCGCTTACAGTCTGGCTGTCCTTGTCAAGGTAGCGGATCATCATTACCGTGATGTCGTCGTCAAGTTCCTTGGCCATAAAGCGCTTTAGGTCGTCAAACAAGAACGAGCACATGCGCATTCCGCTGTACATATAGTTGTCGGTCATGGACTTCTTTATTCTGTCCTTTCCGTACTGTTCGCCGCGCAGAGAGTGGCTGTTGATGAGGCCCGCGGTTGTAATCGCGATTACGTCTCCGGCGTTCATTTTGATTTGCTTTACCTTAAGGAGCGGGCTGATGTCCTTTACAAAGCCAAGAACGTAGCCGTTTCCTTGGATTTCGATGACGTTGTTGTAGGCGCGGGTGTACAAGAGCATTGTCGGGATTCCGCAGTTGATGTAATACAGCGTGTCGGTCTCAAAGTCCATCAAGCAGAAAATGCCGGCAAAGAAAGTTCCCTTGGGCAGGCTGAAGCGAATGAACTGGTTGACCTTTGCCACAAGCTTCTTAAAGTCGTGGGTTGAGTTAAGGTAAGTGCGGATAATAGACTTTAAGATTACCATGCTCATTGAGGCCGAGATGCCCTTTCCGCTAAGGGAGCCGGTGACAAAAATGTGGCGCTTTTCGTTAAGGCGGATAAGGTCAACGAATTCGCCGCCAATGTTGTGGGCGGGAACCATCAAGTAGCCCACGTCCATTTTGGGGTTTTCAACTGGATCCATGTTTTCCTGGATCGAAGTGATGATCTGCGCAGACATGCGGATTTCGCGGTTTACGGTTCCGACGACGGAAGCGTTGGCGATGTTTGACATGTAGTAGCCAAAAACAAAGAAGTAGGAGTAAAGCTTGTCAAAGACTTGCTTGTCGTATTCGTCGTAGCTGGCTCCGCCGCGCTTTTCGCCTAGGGCGATGACGCCGACCAAGTGGCGGCCTTCGTTAAGGATGATCAAGACTTCCGCTCCGACAGCCTTAAAGAAAGCGTTGATTTCAGCCTGCTTTTGCTCAAGCGCAAAGATTCCTTCGGCCTGGTTTTTCATAAAGATGTTGATGTTCTGCTGGCGAATCGCCTCAAGGCCGGGATCCAGGCTGCTAAGCGTGGGCTTTGTTCCCTTGCTGGCAAAAACGGTGTTCAACTCATTGTTTCCGCCCGCTATCAGGACCTTCATCTCGGCGACGTTGGCGCGGTTTTGGAATATTTCAAAAAGCTTTTTGCAAATGTCGCTGGTTTCGTCGTTGTAGTCGATGGCGGCCAAGTCGGCCTCAAAAGCCGCGCCGTAGCTTGAAGAGCGGAAGGTCGAAAGCTTTGAGAAGGCGGCGGCAAAAAGGCGGCCGGCAAAAACGGCCACAAGCGCGATCAAAAAGAGCACCGTCGTGTACAAGCCCTTTGAGGTTGAATAAATCGGACGCAGGCCCACAAAAAACAAGGCCGCAACAAAAGACGGAAGAGCGTACTTGATGATGTTGACCAACAGCCCCGAAAGCAGCGTTATCGTATCGTAAATTTTGTCCTGGACCGAAATTCTAGTCAAGAAGGTGACAAAAATCGCAAGGACTCCAGTGTAAAGCGTAATCATCATCGGAAGCATTTCCGAAATGTAAACCAGCGCAAAGCTTGAAATCCATGCGAAAGCAAGGGCCGCGCCAAACAAAATCGCGCGCTGGAAGGCTTGCCTGGAATTAGAGTTTTCGGCGCTAAGAAGCACTATCAAGGCGCTCATTCCGGGCAGGAAAAACACAAAAATTCCAAAGTACGCGTGGATCCAATTTATCGGAAAGAATTTCGCCAGCTCGCCCTTGAACAAAAGCTCGGAGCCAAGTTCAAAGCGGGTGTAGTCGGCAATTTCAATCTTTGAAGAAGAAATATAAAGCGCGGCGAGGATGAAGAACACTTCCAAGAAACTGGCAAACTTATTGCGCTTGACCGCGTTCCCCAAAAAATAAAAGGCTATTACAACGAATATCAAGCCGATCAAGAACAGCATCGCGTGTTCCAAGAAAACGGTGAAACGTTCAGGCCCCCACATGACCATAAGCAAGGAGACCACCATCAAGACGGCGGTAGCGGCCGAAAGCAGCACAATGTTAATGAGGGAGTTTTCGTTCCTCATGTTCTTTGTGTTGACGTTGAACGAAGCCCAAGCCAAATACGCGGCTATTCCAATATTTAGAATTACGTAAATCATCAGCCTACCACCTTTGTAACCATCATAGTAATGTCGTCGTGAAGTTTGTTTTCGCCTTTGTAGTCAAAAATCAACTTGACTACGTCGTCGACAAATTCCTGCGGCTGCTTGGCGGCGCTCTTTGTGATTGTCTGCTTGTACAATTCAGTGTCGCCCAACTCCACGCCCTCTTCGTTCATTACTTCCGAAACGCCGTCCGAGGCGAACAAAATCAAGTCGTCGCGGAAGAGGCGCTGCTCGTCCATGTGGACGTTGTCCAAGTCGATGATTCCGACAACGCCGCAGTTTGACGACAGCGGCTTGATTGTGTATCCGTCCGGCGCCCTTGTGATGATCAAGGGGTCGGACATCGAGGCGTTGACATAGCGGATCGTCATCTTTTGCGTGTCGACTACGCTGATAAAGAGAACGGTGTACTTGTCCTGAAGCTTCATTCCCTTAATCGCCTTGTCAATCGCGTATACGATGGAAACCAAGTCTTCCTTGTTTTCCATAATCTTCACCGTGTTCATTACCAAGCCCATGATAAGGGCGGCCGGCAAGCCTTTTCCCGAAACGTCGCCAAGCATCAAAAGCGTCTTATGCTTGTCGATCGGAAGCGCCGTGTAGTAGTCGCCCGAAACGTTGACAAGCGGGCGGAAGTAAGCGGCCAAGCGCAGGCGGTGCGGCTCAGGCAGTTTTTGCGGCAAAAAGAGCTTTTGAGTTTCGGCCAACTGTTCCCAGTCCTTTGAAAGCGAGGCGATTTCCGAAAGGTTTGCGATTGTCTCCGCCCTTTTTCTAAAGCGGACGAATTCGTCAAAGAGCTCTTTGTATATGCCGGTGTCAAAAAGGCGCGTGTAGCGGCAAAAAATGAAAAAGTGGTGTTTGTTCGCGCAAAGGAAAAAGCCTCGCGCCGTTTTGTATGAAGAAACTACGCCCAGCTTGTCTCCGATAAAGTGGTATCCGTCCTGCCAAGACGCCGGAAAGTTTTGGTTGAGCGTCGTGACGGTCTTTTTGTCGCTTGTAAGCAAGTCCGTGGAAGAATAAAGGACATAGTCTTTTTCGGAATCGATGTACAAGACGGAACAGTCCGCCTTTCGCTCCAAAATGTTCTTCACTATTTCGTAAAAGTCGTCAAGGGAGTAGCAAAAGCGCAAGGCGTCCATGAATTGCTGCATGAACCTTGTTTCGCCTTTTTGCAAAACGTCGTTCTCGAGTTTTTTATTTATGGCTATCGAGGCGGTCGACATAATAGTAAGGCTGAACAAAAGCAATACAAACTCAAGTATTATAAAATACGCGCTTTCTATGCCGGCCGTGATGGGAGGAAGAATAAAGCGCGAAACTATCAAGAAAAGCGCCACCGCAAGAATGTTTGAGACTATAAAGACATATCGTTTTTTTGTTTTGAGCATAAAATCCCCTGAAAAGAATTCAGACTATTATAACACATTATCGGCAAAAAAGGGGAAAAAACGCGCAAAAAATGCGCCGCCCGTGTTTACGGTTGCAAGACCATAAACAATAGGCTAGCGATTGAGTTCTGAAAGTTTTAGAAGCGCGGGGCTCTTTGTGGCTCCCTCGGCTTCGGCAAAGGCTTCCAAAAGCTGCTTTTGCCTGGAATTGAGCTTGGCCGGGATTTGGACCACGATTTTTATGTACAAGTCGCCCTTTCTGGAGGCGGAAGCTATTCCCTCCCCCCGGACGCGCAAAAGCTTTCCGTTTTGGCAGCCGGCCGGAATCGGTATGTCTATCCTGCGGCCGTCAAGCGCCGCGATCGTAACCGTTCCGCCCAACGCGGCTTGGCTCATCGAAATCGGAATCGCGCAATACAAGTCGCTTCCGCTTCGCTCGTAGCATTCGTCGTTTTCAATGTGGACGACGACGACCAAGTCGCCCGGCTGGCCTCCGTTTCGGCCCGCGTCGCCCTGCTTAGGGATTACAATGCGCTTTCCGTCCTCAATTCCGGCCGGAATCGTAAACGAAACGACCTTGTTTTCCTTTTGGTAGCCGGTGCCGTGACAAACCTTGCAAGGATGTTCTATTATTTGGCCGCTGCCGTGGCATTGGGGACAAGTCTGCGAAACGGCGAAAAAGCCGCTGGAGCGCCTAATTTGGCCCATACCGTTGCAGGCGGGACAAGTCTTTTTTCCGGTACCGGATTCGGCGCCAGTTCCGTTGCAAGCCTTGCAGGCGGCGTTGTGGGCAAAGCGCAAGTCTTTCTTTACGCCAAAAACCGCCTCCTTAAAGGTGATTTCCAAATCGTAGCGCAAAGAGGCGCCGTCGTTGTCGGCCTGGCGGCCGCGGCCGCCTCCAAAGCCTCCGCTGAACCCGCCGCCGAAAATGTTGTCGAATATGTCTCCAAAGCCGCCGCCCATTCCGCCGAACAAGTCGGAAAAGTCATGGAAGGCGTGCGAGTACTGGGCTCCGCCGCCTGAGCCCATTCCGTCAAGGCCGGCAAAGCCGTATTGGTCGTAAATCGGGCGCTTTTTGTCGTCGGAAAGGACTTCGTAGGCTTCGGTGGCCTCCTTGAACTTTTCCTCGGCCTCTTTGTTGCCGGGGTTTCGGTCAGGATGGTACTTTACGGCCAGCTTGCGGTAAGCCCTTTTGATTTCGTCAATCGAGGCGCTCTTCTCTATTCCCAATACTTCGTAATAATCGCGTTTTGCAGACATCTCTTATTCTCATCTATAGGCGCATGGACGCGCCGTTTTTGGTATTGAACAAATGCCGCGAGTTTCGCAAAAAGCGAAACTCGACAAGTTCAAAAGCGCGCGGAGGCGCTTTTGAACTTATTTGTCGTCGTGGACTTCGTAGTTCACGTCTTCGGCGCTGCCTTTGTCAAAGCCGGAAGCTCCCGCGTTGGGGTTCGCTCCAGCTCCAGGATTGGGACCGGCGCCAGGATTGGCTCCAGCCGCTCCGCCGGCGGCCTGCTGCTGCTTGTAAAGCTCTTCGGCAATCTTGTAAGAAGCCTGCTTTAGGGCTTCGGTCTTGGCCTTGATGTTGGCAGTGTCTCCGACTTCCAAAGCCTTCTTAAGCTCGGCCACAGCGTCCTCAACCTTTTGCTTTTCGGCGCCGTTGATCTTGTCGCCCAATTCCTTGAGGGACTTTTCTGTCTGGTAAACCAAGCTGTCGGCCTCGTTCTTGGCGTCAACGGCTTCGCGCTTGGCCTTGTCGCTGGCGGCGTTGGCTTCGGCGTCCTTCACCATCTTGTTGATTTCTTCCTCGCTCAAGCCGGAAGAAGAAGTGATCGTGATGTGCTGGTCCTTTCCTGTTCCCAAGTCCTTGGCGCTTACGTTCACAATGCCGTTGGCGTCGATGTCAAAGGTGACTTCGATTTGCGGAACGCCGCGGGGAGCCGCGGGAATTCCGTCAAGGTTGAAGTTGCCCAAAGTGCGGTTTTGGTCGGCCATCTCGCGCTCGCCCTGCAATACATGGATTGTGACGGCAGTCTGTCCGTCGGCGGCGGTGGAGAAAACCTGGCTCTTTTTTGTAGGAATTGTCGTGTTGCGGTTGATGAGCTTTGTCATTACGCCGCCCATGGTTTCGATTCCCAAAGAAAGCGGAGTTACGTCAAGCAAAACGACGTCCTTTACGTCGCCCTGCAAAACGCCGCCCTGAACGGCCGCTCCGATGGCAACCGCTTCGTCGGGGTTGACGGAACGGCTTCCCTCTTTTCCAAAAAGCTCTTTGACGACGTCCTGAACCTTGGGCATGCGGCTTGAACCGCCTACCAAAAGGACTTCGTCGATTTTGTCGGCCGTGATGCCCGCGTCGGCCAAAGCCTTGCGGCAGGGCTCTTTTGTGGCCTCGAACAAGTCTTCTGTCATCTGCTCAAACTGGGCGCGGGTAAGGTTTTTCTGCAAGTGCTTGGGGCCTGTCGCGTCGGCGGTGATGAACGGAAGGTTGATGGCCGTCGATGTCTGGGCGGAAAGCTGGATTTTGGCGTTCTCGGCGGCTTCGCGCAGGCGCTGCAAGGCCATCGGGTCCTTTGAAAGGTCGATTCCTGTGTCCTTCTTGAACTCGTCCACGAGCCAGTCCATTATTCGGCGGTCCCAGTCGTCGCCGCCGAGGTGGGTGTTTCCGTTTGTAGACTTTACCTCAAAGACGCCGTCGGCCAATTCCAAAATTGAAATATCGAAAGTGCCGCCGCCCAAGTCGTAAACGGCGATTGTCTTTTCCTTGTTCTGGTCCTTGTTAAAGCCAAAGGCAAGCGCGGCGGCCGTAGGCTCGTTGATGATGCGCTTTACGTCAAGGCCGGCGATTTTTCCGGCGTCCTTCGTTGCCTGGCGCTGGCTGTCGTTGAAGTAGGCCGGAACCGTGATTACGGCTTCAGTGACTTCGCTTCCAAGGTAGTCCTCGGCGGTCTTTTTCATCTTCTGCAAGATGAAGGCCGAAATTTCCTGGGGGCTGAACTGCTTTTGGGCGCCGTTGTCGGTGACCTCGACGCGGCAGTCGGCTCCGTTGTCAATGATTTTGTAAGGAAGCTTGGCGGCCTCGCCGGTCAACTCGCTGTAGCGGTGGCCGATAAGGCGCTTGATTGAGTAAACTGTGTTTTTGGGGTTTGTGACCATTTGGTTTTTGGCCGGCGCTCCGACAATGCGGTCGCCCTGGGCCGTGAAGCCTACGATTGAGGGAGTCGTGCGTCCGCCCTCAGCGTTCTGGATGACGACCGGCTCGCCGTTTTCCATCACGGCCACGCAAGAGTTTGTCGTTCCCAAGTCAATTCCGATAATCTTTCCCATAATTATTCTCCTATTCTTCTATATATTACTTGTCTTTTGGCATTGTCACCATAACTTTGGCGTTACGGATGACCCTGTCCTTCAACTTATATCCCTTAAGATAAACTTCCTTCAAGACCGGCTTTTCAACCTCGTCCTGGCAGCTGCCGATGGCCTCGTGCATGTCGGGGTTAAAGTCCTCTCCGGCCTGGCCAAAAGCGGTCAAGTTGTACTTTGACTCCAGCATCGAAATCAGCGACGAGCTTATGATTTTGACTCCGTCGGCTATTGCCTTGGGGTCGTCTGCCTTTTCGGCGGCCTCAACCGTGCGGTCAAGGTTGTCAAGGCTGTCCAGCAAGTCCTGCAAAAGCGCGGTGTTGGCGTAGTCGTAGGCGTCCTGCTTTTCTTTAATAGTGCGCTTGCGGTAGTTGTCAAAGTCCGCGGCGCGGCGCAAAAGCTGGTCCTTAAGGTCGGCGTTCTCTTTTTCCAAAGCCGCGATTTTCTCTTCCGGGGTCGGCTCTTTTTCTTTCTCTGCGGAACTGTCGCCCTCAGGCTGAGCGGAATCGCTTTCTTGAGCGGAACCTTCCTCCGCGCTGGCGTTTTCTGCGTTTTTTTCCTGTTCTTTGCCGTCAGAAGCGCTTTCTTGACTTTCTTGGCGCTCTTTTTCTTCTTCCTTTTCTTCCATACCTATAAAGATAATAAAAACGACTGGAAATCGTCAAGTTTTTATGGAAAAAAAAATAAAAAAAAAAAAACGCCCAACCGCTATGGTTAGGCGTAAATTTAAGCCAACTTCCGGACTTGAACCCGCCGACAATCGAAGAGGCGTTAAAAAAGCGAGCGCCGCTCGCTTTTAGCCTCATCGATAGAACGGCGCGCGGCGAAATTTATTGAGCCGCTCGGTTTAAGTCCGCAGTAACCAAAACGCTCACAAACAAAAAAAAGCGTTCCCCCCAAAGGAAACGCTTAAGTTAAAGCCAACTTCCGGACTTGAACCGAATACCTGCGCGTTACGAGTGCGCTGCTCTACCAGGTGAGCTAAGTTGGCAAGTTCCGCCATAATAGCAAAATTTCAAAAAAAGTTCAAGAGCCGCAAAAAGAAATTCACCCTTTCCGCTCAAAAAATGTGAAAATTCTCCCAAAAAAAGCGAAAAAAAATTTGACAAATCGGCAAAAAGGCCTTAAAATAATCCTAATAATATAATTTAACGGAGGGCCAGCATGGCTAAAGTTGAACTCAAAGGAATTGGCAAAATCTACGACGGAAACGTCCGCGCGGTTACCAATTCAAACATCACAGTTGAAGACAAGGAATTCTGCGTTTTCGTAGGACCTTCAGGATGCGGAAAGTCAACCACTCTTCGCATGATCGCCGGTTTGGAAGACATTTCAGAAGGAAAGCTTCTTATTGACGGAAAGGAAATGAACGACGTTCCGCCGAAAGACCGCGACATCGCGATGGTTTTCCAGAACTACGCTTTGTATCCTCACATGACAGTATACGACAACATGGCGTTCGGACTTAAAATCCGCAAGATGGACAAAAAGGAAATCGACCGCCGCGTTCAGGAAGCCGCCAAACAGCTTGACCTTACGCAGTACCTTACAAGAAAGCCCAAGGCCCTTTCGGGCGGACAGCGCCAGCGCGTAGCCGTAGGCCGCGCCATCGTCCGCAACCCCAAGGTATTCTTGTTCGACGAGCCTCTTTCAAACCTTGACGCCAAGCTTCGCGTTACAATGCGCGCCGAAATCGCGGCCCTTCACAACCGCTTGCAGGCCACAATGATTTACGTTACCCACGACCAGATCGAAGCCATGACGCTCGGCGACAAAATCGTAGTAATGAAAGACGGCGTTATCCAGCAGATTGGAGCCCCGCTCTACCTCTACAACAACCCGATCAACAAATTCGTTGCCGGCTTTATCGGAACTCCGCCGATGAACTTCCTTACCGTAAAGGTAATCGAAAAGGGCGGAAAGGTTGTCGTTGACGAAGGCTCGTTCTCTGTCGTTCCCACAGCCGACCAGCAAAAGCGCCTCAAGGCCTATGTTGGCAAGGAAGTTTACTTCGGAATTCGTCCAGAAGACTTGGAATACAGCGAAAAGGCCGGCGAAAACGCCATGCAGATGAAGATCACCAACAAGGAACCGCTTGGAGCTGAGACTCACCTTTACTTGTCTACAAACAAGGGCCAGAACATCATCGCCAAGACAACGGCCAACGCCGCGTTCCGCTTGGGCGAGACTGTAACCTTGCTCCCCGACATGAAGAAGGCCAAGTTCTTCTCTACAGAAGAAGGCGAGCCCAACATCATCGAGGACATCAAGAAGGAATGGTAAGCTAAGCATTACCCGGCGGTTCGCCGCCGGAATTAAGCGCGAAGCATTACATATGAAGAACGGCGAAACGGCAACAAGGGCCAACGCCGTTCTTTTTTTTGTCCGCTTGATATTTATTCCGCGTTCCTATAGAATGGCGGAATGCAAGAAAATCCAGTCAAAGAAAACAAGATGGGCGTCATGCCGGTTGGCCGCCTTTTGGTGAACATGTCGCTTCCAATGATGATAAGCATGTTCGTGCTGTCGCTCTACAACATCGTCGACAGCATTTTTGTCGCGAAAATCAACGAAGAGGCTTTGACCGCGGTTTCGATGGCATTTCCCTTTCAAATGCTTATGGTCAGTTTTGGCATGGGAACGGCTGTCGGAGTGAACGCGCTTCTTTCGATGCGCTTGGGCCAAAAGAACTTTGACGCCGTGAACAAAAGCGCGATGAACGGAATTTTTTTGGCGGCGGTCACTTATATTTTCTTTGCGCTTTTGTGCGTCATTTTCGTTCCGCCCTTCTTTAGAAGCCAAACGCAAAACCAAACGATTATAAATTACGGAATAACTTACCTTTCCATCTGCATGCTTTTGGGCTTTGGCCAGTTTGGCCAAACGATGTTTGACCGCATTTTGCAAGCGACAGGAAAAACAGTTTGGACCATGGCCTCGCAACTGACAGGCGCCATCTTTAACATCATCTTTGACCCAATATTGATTTTTGGAATCGGACCTTTTCCCAAAATGGGAATCGCAGGAGCGGCGGCGGCTACGGTTGCAGGACAAATTTTGGCGGCAATCGTGTCGCTTGTCTTTAACCTTAAAGCGAACCATGAAGTCCAGTTTAGCCTTAAGGGCTTTCGTCCGGACCCGACAGTGATTTTGCAAATCTACAAGGTCGGAGTTCCGTCAATCGTTTTGCAGGCGGTGGGCTCTTTAACCTCTTACACAATGAACTTGATTTTGGGCATGTTCAAGGGCATCGCCGACACGGCAATCGCTGTTTACGGCGTTTACTTTAAGCTGAACAGCTTTGTCTTTATGCCGGTCTTTGGCTTGAACAGCGGCATGGTTCCGATCATAGCCTACAATTACGGCGCGAAAAAGCCAGACAGAATCAAGCGCGTCATAAAGCTTGCCATAATCGCCGCGTGCACCATAATGGCCGTCGGCGTCTCGCTATTTGAGTTCATTCCGCAAAAGTTTTTTGGCCTTTTCAACGCTTCCGACAAAATGCTAGAAATTGGAATCCCGGCGCTTCGCATAATCGCGCCCAGCTTTATGGGAGCCGCGGTTTGCATTTGCCTTGGATCGGTTTTCCAAGCCCTTGGAAGCGCAAGCTACAGCATGTTTGTCAGCATCGCGCGCCAGCTTTTGTTCTTGCTGCCTAGCGCGTACCTTCTTTCGCTCACGGGAAACATAAACAATGTGTGGTGGTCTTTTTTGATTGCCGAAACGATTTCGATAACGCTTTCTCTGTTTTTCTTTGAGCGCGTCAAGAAAAAGAAGTTTGGATGATATTGGGATCGAACCAACGGCGGATTCCAGCTGTTTTTCATTAAATTGCGCGACCTACACGCAATTCCTTGCAATATAATAATTTATATAAACACTTTTGTCAAGAAAATTATCATAATTATTGCAAAACAGCAAAAAATGTCTCGATTTGCTATCATATCTGCTATCATAAATGCTGACAATTTTTCCCAACGTCAACTGTTTTTCATTTATGCGAACACTCGCCTATTTTGCCGCGCAGAACTTTAGCGTTAAACCGCATCAAAGTTACGCGAAGGCGAGTTCCAAACGGCGATTCGATTTCACGCAGTCAAGAAGATAGTAGTTGATGATGTTCTGGTAAGGCATTCCCGTTTCGTTCGACATTTCCTTAAAATAGTCAATCACCTGCTCATCCAAGCGGATTGTTATTTGCTGCTTGAGTTTTCCAATATAAGGGTTTTTCACAGCCTTTGAAAAATCGTAATGGTCTCTCATATCAAAGCCCTCCGTATTGCTCAGTTTCCTGTCCGTCAGCTTTTCTGGCGGAAATGATTCTCACCACTTCCTCGCATAATTATAATATAATTATGGATATGGCTTTTGTCAAGGAAAAAATTAAAGCTCCGTTTACCAGCGCAAACTAAGTTCTTTTAAGCAGAAAGTTTGCGCTTTCCCTAGAAGCATTGTCTTCAGTTAAGACGGCGCAACGTTGCATCATCTTGAAAACCGGCCAGCCATCCAAGCGGCAAAGGCGACCGGCAAGCCATAAGCTTCCCAAAACAGGCAAAATCAGGCTGGTAGGAGGATAATGCACTCTAATAAGCAATAGTCAAGTGATTTGTCCGAAAGGCAAGATAAAGAAAAGTGCGTTGAACATCTCCTAACTCTTTACATTATCAATAATTGGAGTGCGTTAAACATCGTATTTTTCAACGCACTTTTAACGCACTTTAACGCACTATGGGACGGCAAAACTGTTGACAATTAGGATAGAAATCTAAGACGGCGCAACGTTGCGCCATCTTTACTGACACAGTATTAAAGCACAACTTTAATGACAAGCGCTAAAGACGAGCGCTATAATATTTTTGGAAGCAATGGCAGCACCCACCTGAGCGTATATTTCGTGAAACTCAGGTTTGTAGCCATATCTGGCGTTCACCGCATTTATAGTTTCTGCCGCTTCCGTTTTTATGTTCACTAAGAAAAGTGAAAAGAAAAGTTTACAAAAACGTACATGATAAAGCTTACCAACATTGAACGGACTGGAAGAAATGTGTCCATGATTGTCGAATCAATGGACACCCTTCCTCACCAAAAATACCGATTGACATTTGATGTGGAAACTGAAAAATATTCCGCGTCCATAAAAAATCCCGATTAGTTCGACGTCGCAAAAATAATTCGCAAAATCAGCTCTTATTTGGAAGAAGAAAAAAAAGCTGCCCGTCATTGATTGCATCGCATGTTATTAAAGCGCGGCTTTAATGCGCTCTCCCCGATCTTGCGCTATAATTTGCTTGTCGTTTACGTCAGAGATAGCCACTGCGGCTTTTCCATTGGAATTATGCGACAGAGGAGCGCTGCCCTCTAACGACATTCGCTCCTGCCTTTTGGCGGGAGCGTTTTTTTAGCAATGACAAAATCCGCCGCTTCAGTTTAAAAAAATCAGGCTTGCCCTTTCGGACAAGCCTTTAACACTCGGCGAAGAAATTGATTCCTCTTCAAGCGATAATATAGTAACAGGCAAACATAATTCCGTCAATGGTTTATTGAATAATTAAAGAACAACTTTAATGACAAGAGAAGCAAAAATACAAATAAAAGACATTGTCGGAAAATTCGTTGAAGAGCTCAAGCCAAAAGCCATTTACCTTTTTGGCTCGTACGCCCCACTTCTTCGCTTAATTAGAATATAATTATGGATATGCCATTTGTCAAGAAAAAAAAATTATGGCTCAGGTTACCAGCGCAAACTAAGTTCTTATAAGCTGAAAGTTTGCGCTTTCCCTAGAAAAATTTTCGCAGTTAAGACGGCGCAACGTTGCGCCATCTTGCGAGCCAGTCAGTCATTTTACCCAAGGACTGCTCCCGGCTAGCCAAAAGCCGTCCGTACCAAGCAAAAAAAAGTTGGCAGGATGAAAATACACCCTAAGAAGAAATAGTCAAGTGATTTGTCCGAAAGGCAAGATAAAGAAAAGTGCCCCATAATTCGTTTAATTCTTTTTATTATAGTGCTTTAGAGTGCCCCACATTACATTTTTTTTGGGGCACTTTGAGTGCACTTTTGGGGCACTTTTAGGCACTATGGAAAAAACGAATCCGTTGACAATTAAGAAAGAAATACAAGATGGCGCAACGTTGCATCATCTCAACTGGCACAGTATTAAAGCACAACTTTAATGCGCTAACCCATTGTTTGCTCTATACTTTTCTCCGTCGGTTGAGAGACAAGAAAAAAAAATAAGGAGCAAAAAAATGAAGAAAATTTTTGCGCGGCGCAAAATCGCCGCTATTGCGGCTGCAGCGGCATTGACATTGGCTGGATGTTCCAACGCTTCTGGCGGTGGAGGTGGCGGCGGACAAAGCGAAGCCGACTTGGCGGCAGCGGCCGCAAAGACAAAATACATCGCGATGGCCGGAACGTGGACCAAAATCGACTCGCAGGGAAAGACCAACACCCTAGTCATCGACTCGGAGAAAGCGACGCTTACTTTCGCGGCGGACGGAGAGTTCAAAGGCTATTCGGGAGGAGTGTTCTACGCCGACGCTAAGACCATTCAAACAGGACAGTACAGCCACCTTTTGAACAATTGGAAAGGCGTTTCAACTCTAAACGCGGCGACGAACGAGGCGGTCGCGCTTCATCCCGACCTCTCGCAAGACTTGAATTCGGCCGTCGCGACGCTCATGTCCGGACCCGGAAGAAATTTCCACGCGACCGACGCCTGTCTCTACGAAGTCATAACGAACAAAAACAGCCCCACGTCAAGAAGCAATCCTTATGTCAAAGCTCTTGCTTTAAGAAAAACTTCGGAGGGAAAAATCGAGGCGATGTTCGTCCGCGGAGACTTGAAGGATTCATCTCCCATCTTTTCGGAAACTTATTCCATAACCTTCGACGCTTCTTCCGGCGGCTCGTCCGGCGGACAAAGCCCCAGTTTCTCCGTCGTGGGCTCTTGGAAAAAACAAGGGGAAGCGCAAAGCGGAACGTACTTGAAGATAAATAGCGACAGTTCTTTCAACATGTTCAAAGGCGGAAGCGCCTCCGGCCTTTACACCAACTGCAAGGCGACGATGAGCGGCTCTCGAATAACAATAAAATTCAAAATAGACAACAGCGGCGGCAACTACGTGTCGATTTCCGACGTTTTCGAAGTCTCCGGAACCGCGCAGCAAATGAAGTGGACTTTAGTGTCAAGCGAAACCACGACAAACTCAAGCGGAACGACAACGGACACTTCCATGTCAGCGGCGCTACAAAGCCTTTTCACCGTGGCGACGAACGAGTTGACTTTCGTTCCATACTGACAACAAATTAAAGTACAACTTTAATGACAAAAACCGTTTTTGCATTATAATAAAATTGTTGGGCGAGAGATAGCGCTTGTTGTATCCTGTCCAATAAAAGCGCGGTCTTGTTTTCCGCGTCTTTTGGAAGCAATGGCGGCACCCGCCTGTCCGCGGAGACGAGAGCGCTCAGGCTTGTAGCCGTAACGCGCGTTTACCGTCGTTACGGTTTCCGCCGCTTCCGTTTTTTTTCATTAAAGCGCGGCTTTAATGCGCTCTTCCGTCTCCTGCGCTATAATAACGCCGCTATGGACTACAAGCGGCTGACAAAAGAAGAATTTACGCTGGGCTATCCGCCGGAAAAGATTTTCATCACAAGCGACTTGCACTTGTTCCACACGAACATAATCAAATATTGCGGCCGCCCGTTTGACTATTCGCCAAAAGGCTGCGCGGAGATGACGGAGTTCTTGCTAAAGAAATTCGACGCGCTCCCCGACGACTGCTTGATTTGGAATTTTGGCGACGTGTATTTGAACGCAAAAATGGAGCGGTCAAAAATCATGAACGCCGTGATGCGGATGAAAATGAACCGCAAGATGAATTTGATTCTTGGAAACCACGACTTTATGAACGACAAGCGGCCTTTCACAACTTTTATCGAATTCTACAAGAGTCTTGGCTTTGACAACGTTTACAAGGGGCCGCTGCTTTTTGGCGATTATGTCTTGTCGCACGAGCCTGTCTTTTTGGACAAGAAGAGCGCATGCGCAAATATTCACGGCCACACGCACCAAACTTTTGTGACCGAAAATTATTTTATGAACGACTGGAACAAAAGCTTTCCAAAGCGCAAAGTCAATCCGTCGCGCTACAAGAATGTTTGCATGGACGCCAACGGCTTTGAGCTTTTGCGACTTGATGGGATTCTGCGACAGAGGAGCGCTGCCCTCTAACGACGCGCCGTTTAATGTAGAGATGCCTGCTGCGGGTCGGACAATCGTTGTCCGGCGGCTGAGGAAATGTGGCGAACTTCAACGGCATTCGCTCCTGCCTTTTGGCGGGAGCGTTTTTTTAGCAATGACAAAATCCACCGCTTCCGTTTAAAAAAATCCGGCTTGCCCTTTCGGACAAGCCTTTACCGCCCAATCTTGAGCAACCGCAAAATAACGCTTGCCCCCGATCGGACAGTCAAGAATATAAGCCAAAAAGAATATGTTGTCAATAAAGTAATACTTTAATGACAAGAATCGCATCCATGCTATATAATTAATTAATTCCATTGTCAGTAAATCTCTGCCTCAGATATTGTTTCTGAGATTCAAGTTTACCAATGGAATCTTGCTTGGGGCAGTCGGAATTAATCCGGCTTGTTTTGAGTTTTTGGAAGCAATGGCGGCACCCGTCTGTCCGCGGAAACGAGAGCGCTCAGGCTTGTAGCTGTAACGGCGTTTACCGTCGTTACGGTTTCCGCCGCTTCCCGTTGTTGCGATGCCCTCAACGCGGTAGAGGAAACTTTACGCAATAAAGTTCGTATTGCGGGTTCGACCCCCGCCGCAACAACGTTTTTTTGTTATTAAAGCGCCGTTTTTAGGTAAGAGTTTGGGCTATAATTCATTCTCAACGAAATCAAGGAACGGCGCGATGCCAGTGTTATAAACATCATTAAAGGAATCATGGTCCACGGCGATTTTATGCATGTCCTTGTTCAGCCAAAATGTAAAATCCAAAAGCAAGTCATGTTTCTGTTTTAAATCTTTCCAATGTGAAATTCGTTCGTGATGGGCGATTCGATTTCTTAAAAATCTAATTTCCGACAAATTTTTTTGAACGGCGCTGGATTTCTTTTGATTTGCCGGACAGCCGTGAAGACAGCGCTTTATTATGGCAAACTGAAAGGCTTGAGTGTTATATTTTCTTCCCATAAGGGCAACCCAAAATCCCAAAGTAAGTTCAGCGACAAGGCGGCCGTGGCTATATTTTTTGCCATTTCGCTTCATTTTAAGCTGGGCGTCGTTAAGCATCGCGACTTCTGACTGTGAAAGCGGAATCACATTATTCCAATAAAAATCTGTCCTTGACTTTTATACTAATATCGCATATAATGCTTATGTAAGCCACGCAATCCTTTCTCCTGCTTTTTGCAGTGCTAGGGAACGTGGCGGTCTTTTTTTTAAAGCTCTTTCAAAAAATATATCACAAGAAAAAATTATTTGTCAATTAAAACAAAAAAGCCTTGAATGGACAAACGAAAGAGGGCTACTATTGCCCCCATGATTGACCACTCAAGGCTCTTTAAGTGTAAGCCAAAAAGAAGAAGTTGTCAATAAAGTAATACTTTAATGACAAAACGGAGCATTCATCATACAATCAATTTAGGAGAACATAAAGAAGCATGAAAGCCGAAACGCATGTAAAGGAATGGTTGGAATACGCAAAACGCGACTATGACAGCGCGCTCCATCTTTTTCAAAGCATGACTCCGCCTCCATTGAAGATAATATGCTTTGATTGTCAGCAAGCCGCGGAAAAACATTTAAAAGCCTTGCTAACCGCTTTCGGAATAAAATTTGGCGAAAGCCATGACTTGTCGCGCTTAATAAAACTGCGGGCGAAGCGTTCCACTGTCCCGGCAAAAGTTCTTGCGGCTTGCGCCGACTTGAATGCATACGGCCCGGACTCAATCTACCCAGGCGGCGGTAAAAGCTCTTTGGCAAAAACTAAAAAGGCTTTAAAGAGCCTAAACACCATTATGGCTTGGACTAGCAAGGAACTTAAAAAACTTTGCCAAGTCGCTTGACAAAATTGGCGGCATGGCTTAGAATTTTTTAAGGAAACAAGGAGGGGGCGCATGAGCGTCGAATTTGACATTTTTAGCGACTTGCCGCGGCCGCGCGCCGTCGAAGGCGGAAAGACGGGCGTCGAACCAGGCGGAGAAATCGAGAAGATCCGCGCCGAGACCGCGAGGCTCAACGCCGAGGCGGAAAAGATAAAGGCCGAGAACGAGAGAATGGCCGCGCAGGACGCGGCCGCGAGAAGAAGAATGGAAGAGGAAGAGTTGACCAAATGGGAGTATATGTCTGAAGAAGTTACTAAAGTAACCCAAGAAAGAATGAACCAACTTGGAGAACAGGGCTGGGAGTTAGCAGGAATTACTGCGTTCGCTGGCGGTGCTTCTTTAGAAATGATTTTTAAGCGCAAGAAACGACCTCAGCAAAATCCCCCCAACAATTATGGCTACGGCTACTAAGCCGCCAAGTTGGAAAAAGACCGCTTGCTTTTATTGACAATGCCTTGTTTTTGAATTAGATTTTAGGAGCCTTGAATAGTCATTTGATTCGGTAATAAGAGCCGTCTTCTATTTGACCATTCAAGGCTTCTTTTTTCCGCCTCCGTAATAATTAAAGTATGGCTTTAATGCACGCTTTCCGCTCTTGCGCTACAATCATAACCTGCGGAGGATGCTATTATGGAAAGATATTTTTTTAAAGACCCGCTCGTGTTGGCTGTCGTGTTCAACGAATATGAAAAAGCAAAAGAATTATTGGAATCGGGCGCGTACAACGACGGCGTTTTTTCCGACATAGGCATGGAAAAATATTTTGGGATTCCAATTCCCATTCAGTACATAAGCCGTTGCTGGGAGATTTGCTTTTGGCAAGATTTTCGCGAGCCATTCGCTCAAATAACGCGCCCAAACTATGAAAACGCAAAAAAAATTCTTTCCCTCATCAAAGAAAAAAAAGGAATTAACGCGATAGAAATTCCATTTTCAAAGATTCCCCCTGCGTTATGGGCGCGCGAAGATGAAAGCGACGAAGAAATTCTTGAGGGCAAGAAAAGCGACTTCATTTCCAACGGAGCGAGGAAAATCGACTTGGACTTGAATGTCGCCGTTAAGAGAATGGATTTTAAGGCGGCAAAGGAACTTTTGGAAAACGGCGCCAATCCTTGCTACAAGCATTGCGCGGATTGCGACGAGGACTTGTTTGACCTGTGCGGCGGCGAATGCAGTTACCAAGCGGGCTGCCAAGCGGGATTTCTCATTGAATCGCCTGACTATTTTAGAAATTCCATTGATTATGACGAAATCGGATCCATCTTTCGATGGGCCGCGAACGAAGCGATGTACGAGCTTTTGGATTCCTATCGCAAAGCAAAAGAGGCGGCAAATTAAAGCGCAACTTTAATGCGCGCTTCCCGCTCTTGCGCTATAATACGCTTGTCGTTTACGTCAGAGATAGCCACTGCGGTGTTTCCTTCGGGATTCTGCGACAGAGGAGCGCTGCCCTCTAACGGCATTCGCTCCTGCCTTTTGGCGGGAGCGTTTTTTTTTGGGGAAGTTGACACAACAAGAAAGCCTTGAGTGGACACGTGGAAGAGGGATATATTTTCCCACCCAGATGTCTACTCAAGGCTCTTTAAGTATAAGCCAAAAAGAAGAAGTTGTCAATAAAGTAATACTTTAATGCGCGAATCATGCCTAAAGCTGAGCCACAGGACAATCGTTCATTCTGGCCCAGCGCAACGCTCCGTTAAGGCGGGTTTGGTAGTCTTTTTTTCCGACGCTTTGCAGCCAAGCCAAATTGTCGATGTCAATCCGAATCGTTATGCTCTTTTTCGCGGGCTTCCAGTATTTGAAATGTCCGCGGGCAAAGTCTTCCGCCGTCAATTCGGGAATGTCCGAGGTGTCAATCTTTTTGTCGGGAACGGCGTGAGCCTCCCGCTCAGCGATAAATTTCTTTAATTCTTTCATAATACAGTTTCCTTTCCCGTGACGTTGCGGGACGAGCCGAAATTATATGCGTCCGTTCCGCTTCCGTGTAGACGATTTGCGCCACAAGAAGCTGCCCTTTCGCATACCCAAAGCCGTTGTACCTGGCTTGGTTCACTTTTGAATGTCCGGAGTCGTAGATTTCATAGAAAAACGGGTCGTCAAAAGCGTCAAGGATTTCTTCAAAAGTGAATCCGTGCTTTTTGTTCGCCTCGCTTTTTTCGCTGAACCACTCAAACCGGCCTTTTACCACCAATTTGCCTTTTGGCATTTCTCACCGCCTAAAAGTAATTATAAAGTGTAAATACAATTTTGTCAACAAAAAATGTAATTTGATTAAAGCGCGATTATAATGCTGTTCGAGGTAAGTTGACACAACAAAAAAGCCTTGAATGGTCAAGCGAAAGAGGGTTCTTATTACCCCCGCGGTCGACCATTCAAGGCTCTTTAAGTGTAAGCCATAAAGAAGAAGTTGTCAATAAAGTAATACTTTAATGACAAGAAACGCAAGCGCGCTATAATTATTCCTGTCGAGAACGGAAGGCGCGCATAACTCGCATATATAGCGTACCCGCGCTTATCGTTCTCGGCACAAGCGGAGCGAAAAATGAAAATAAGCAAACTGTCCTTTGCCACCGAACGAGTCAACTTAAAACAAGGCGACCAATGCGGAAATTACTTGGCCTTCTATTTTTTCATTGACGGAAAGAAAATCGAGTCCGATGACTACAATCCCGCTAATTGTTGGGATATTCTTGACGAAAGGGCGCAAGAGAGAAACTTGGTCGTGTTGGCTCATTGCGGTTGCGGTGTTTGGGAATGCAGTTCTTTGATCGCCAAATGCAGGCCAGTTTCTGACAATGTCGTTGAATGGACGGTTGACGAATACAGGTGTGAAAGAGATCCGCAGAAATTTTATTTTGACAAAAGCGAATACGACAAAGTCCTTGCCGAATTAACTAGTGCCGCGCAAGACGAAAAGAAAAAATGGCTTGAAAGCCAACGCCAAGATTAAAGCGCGGCTTTAATGCGCGGAACGCGGACTAGCGCTATATTGGAAGGCGCTATGGAACTGCCTGACATCAAAAAACTTTTTTCAGACCGCTTATACGAACAATGCCTGCTGCGCGACATAACCCCGGACGACCTTGCCGAAGAATTCTCAAACGACTTCAACAAAGAATGGCTCAAGGCATGTTTTCCCGGAAAAGAATTCTCAAAAGACTTCGACAAGAAACGGCTCAAGGCGTGTTTTGCCGGAAAAGAAATGTTTACGGACATCCTTTTGATAAGCGTTGCAAGATACTTTAAAATAAACGTGGACTCATTTTTTGAGCTTGGAGAAAGAGTGACGGAAAAAAGCGCCGTCATTCCCGCGATACGGGAAAGAAAAATTAAGCATCTTGAAGAAGTCTTGGGCAGAAAAATATCGTACACTGCGGACAACTTTGAAAGCGTTCTAGAGTCGGCTGTAAGCGAAGCCTTGGACAAAGAGCTTATGTCGCTTTCCAAGGCCGCGGCCATATTAAACACAAGCGTGGAATATGCGATGAAACTTTGAAAAAGAATTTAATTCCACCCTCCACTTCCTCACCGCTCATAAACAATCAGCTCGTCCATAGAAACACCGTAAATCTTTGCCAAGAAGACAAGGTTTTCGATTCTGGGAAGAGTCTTTTTCTCGGGGTTCTCCCAATCGTAAACGGCCTGCGGATATTCAAATTTGAAGAACTTTTGAACATCTGATATTTTTAGCCCGCGCTTTTCGCGAATTTCTTTGAGTCTCTTTGACGTCGCGGGAATGTCAATCACAGGTCTTTCCATAAACCACGCATGTCTCCTATCTGAACGTAGGATAACGCAGAAACGGTGAATTGTCATTAAAGACGTTCTTTAACACAAACACTTTAAATTTTAAGTTTAATGACAAATTAAAGCGATGCTTTATAATCTGTAGACAGTGAATGCAATTGCAAAAGCAACGATAAGCTTAAACAGGAGTTTTCCATGATTAAATCATCTTATATAAAGGCCGTTCCAGACATGAAGGGAACAGGACGAAAGATCAAGACGGTTATGGAACAAAAAGGAATTACGCCAAGACAAGTTCAAGCCAGGCTTGGCTTTCCTTACGTTCAAACTATTTACAATTGGTTCGCCGGAAAAAACATGCCTTCTTTGGACAACCTTTTGGCTCTGGAGTCCATCCTTGGCGTAAAAATGGACGATCTTGTCGCCAAAGGAACCGTTGATTTTGAATACGAAGAAGCATGAACTCAAGAACAAAGGCGAGTTTTAGTGATAGGCATCGCGCAAGCACTCCCTTAAGAAAACAATTGGATCAAAAAGCGCTTCGCGGGTTTCTTCCCTGTAATCAATTACAAGAAGACTTTCAAAAGGCTTATTTAAAACCCAGGACAATTTGTAAATGTCTTGGGTTGTCCAAGACTGGATTTCCCTTTTTCTGTTTGTCAGAGACTGGCAGCTTAAGCCCAGCAAGGCTTGTATTTGCTTGTTTGAAAGCTTGTATTTTTTCAAAAGCGAGAAAATTTTTTTAGAGGTTCTTTCGTTGTTCACATGAGGAAATCGATAAATAACTTTTCCATCTTTAACGCGCTCTTTTAAGTCATATTCCGTTCCAGAAAGATGAAAAGTCGAAAATTTTGAGGGACTTGGCTCTTTGTCAAAGAGAGTGACTTTATAAGTGGAAACGCCGCCACGACTCTTTTTGTCTTCGTTTTTATTTTCATTAAATGGAATTATATAGAAAACATCGCCCAACCATCCCAGCCATCGATTTAATGAAATGCCTATGTTCCCAAAGGCGATGTCACATTCCACCCATTTAGGCTTTGCGAACAAAAATGAATCCGGCGGAAGATTAAAAAACCTGCAAAAAGTCAAAAAGATGTCTATTGAGGGTATCGCGCCGTTTTTATATTTATTAATTTTCTGCTCGTAATTTGTTTCCGCGCCAATGTCGCACAAGTCCTTTGACTTTAATTTGCGAGAACGGATTCTTTTCTTGAACTCAGCGGCCCACCTTTTTTTGTTAATTTCCGGCACAAGAAATTTTACGCTCATATAATAAAGATATTAAAAAATTACTTCTATGACAAGTTACCGTCGGGGCAATTGCAAAAAAAAACTGGCTTTCCAATTTTCGTGGAAAGCCAGTTTTTAAAAACCTAGAACTCTTCGTTTGCCAAGGCGTCCATAATCTCTTTGTCGGTTATCCCGTTTTGCTCAAGCAAAGCCATAAAACCTGCTGTTTTGAAACTATGGATCGAATCCCTTTTGGTTTCTCTTAAAATAATAGAATCATTTTCTTTGTAATAATTGTAAAAGTCCCTAGCATCTTCTACTGTTTCTTTATAAATATTTACGCGTTCTGCATCGAAAGCCCCCTTTACCGTTCCTGATTTTAAATACCAGCGAAAAGAATTTCCACCGTTATAATCAAGCTCTTTATGTACAAAGGCGCCATTTTCAAGCTTTATATCTACAACATAACCATCGGAATATATTTTTCCATGGCAAGCCCTAACTCTAGACTCCAATGGATTGTCTCGCTTTTCATAGCCAAAGAACAAGAAAGCGCCATCCGCGCATGGACAAATAAATGTGTAAATAGTGCATCCATCAAACTCGCTTCTGTATTTTTTTAACGTCCATGCTGTTTTGTCAGGTTTGCCGGAAACGCGATTTGATTTAGTCTCAGGTGAACGAGAGGAACCGCCAGATGAACCAAGCAAATATTCGTCCTTTTCGATTGTGTCACGGCTCATCGCGCAAATTTCGCCTGTCTCAACATCAACAACGCGGGCAATGATCGTGAATTTTGCTCCAATGTCTTTTATGGAGCCGTAGCAAACGTAATCCGCGCCAGACACCATTCCAACCGCCTTAGCAGTCTTTTCATTTATCAAACCACTTGCTTGAAGCTTTTGCTCTTTTAGAATTTTTTCAAGGTTAGCGCGTTCTATAATTTTTACAGAACCGGTATTGAAAATAGCTTCTGTTAAAATGTCCGTAATATATTCCTCATACTGAACATTGTTAAAATCGGAAGAAAACTTCAGAATCGCGTATGTCGAAACTTTGTCGTCGCCTGTATTCACAAGCTTTTTTGCCAGCGTTTCAAGAGCTGATACAAGACCTTCGCTGTCGTTGCCGCCAACATCCGCCGCAGAATCTCTAAAGTTTTTAAAAACTTTTTTTGCGACACTCCAATCGAACATTGCAACATCAAGTTGAGATCCATTTGGCGCAATGGAAATCGAGCTAGAAAGAATCTTACCGTTATTATCTAATACAACATCCGTCATAACGCCATTACTAAGCTTAGAAATTCCATTTTTCTTAAAATTTCCATAGCGGCTTTCGATTTTGGACTGAACATTTTGCAGTTGAACCTTTTCGAAAACATCAAAAAGCTTTCCGTCGTAATACCAAAAGGAAAGGTTTTTTACTACACTCTCTCGGGGGGTAACTAAATAAAAATCAACCGGTTCGAGCAAGTCTTCACGCGCCTTAGAACTCAACTCATGCTTTGTCAATTTATACCCAGCTTTCTTTGCATCCTCAACCGTGGATCCCCACGCCAACTTAAAATACCCCTTCTTTGAGTCAGTGACCTGGCAAAAAAAAGCGGCGCTCATAACTGTCAACAAAGCGACAAACAAAAACTTCTTTTTCATAAAAACCTCTTACAGTTTGCTTATAAAATTTTCTTCCAAATCCCTTTTTATTTCGAATTCGGCCTTTTGCTTTGCCCCATTCAAGTCAAAGCCGGCGCATTTTTCCAACTTATTGGAATATGAACCGACAATCTGGCCGTCAGCAACCCTTCGCACTTCAACAGAAATAGCCGGATAAGATAAATAAACCTTTTCTTTCTTTGCAATCTCAAAGGATGTTTCCAACAAAGCGACATAGCTGGAATCAAAATCCGAAACAGAAAAACCCGCGTCATTCAGAACTTTTTTAAGGCATTCTTTTGCTTCGACATTTGCATCTTTTTTGACGAGAACACTGACTACAACCTTTGACTTCAATTCGCTCAACTTGGCGAAACTCTTTCCGCAAAGCAAATCAATGTCATGATAGTCTTCCGCCGCGCTTGGCTGTATAAAGCGCGCGAAATCATAAACGGAATAGAAATCTTTTAACAAGTCTTGGCTCCGCTTAATGCAGACTATTTTCTTAAAGTCATCATCTTGTAAAAGTGCTTTTTGATACGCGTCAGGAAACAGCTCTTTTGCTTTGTCCAGCGTAGGCCGAACATACTCAAAAGCCTTTCTTCTGTTTATGTAAGCGACACAAGCGTACATCCCCATTGCCGAATCATAATAAGGCGTTGTCCATTCAGCCATGTAAAGATCATTCTTAGACTGAATCTTTTGTTTTTCGTCTATAGAAAGCCTTTCCGAGGCTGAATAACCTTCTTGCGCCATAGAATACCGTCGCTTTGTTTCAGCCAAAACGCTTGTCTTAATTCCATGCGAAATTTCGGCCAACGCCTTTTCTTTGGCTTCATCGGCGGAGCTCCCGTTTGCAAACGAAGAAACAAAACTGCTGTCAGGAAAAACAGAATATCGGCCCGCGTCAGTAAGCCAAAGCGGGGCGTCGGACTTTGCCTTGGAATCCTTTTTTTTGCTTTTTCCAAAACAAAGTCCAGACGCGCACATGAAAATTAAAACGCACGCAAGCGATTTATTAAAATCTTTCATGTCCATATTATTTTAATACAAGTTTTCAGCAGCCTTCGATAGAGTGCTCGCCCAATCAACATTGTTTGACGCTCGTTTCGCCTGCTCCACAGCCGCCACAGAATTGTTCTTGGCAACTTGCGCGGCAGCCTCGGCTTGCTTTACGCGAGCTTCTTCTTCCTGAGCCCTGAACTGAGCCAAAGCCGCCTGCTGGCTCATCTCTTTTTCTTTTGCAGTGTCTTCATACAAAGACTTGATTGTCTGGGCCATTTTCACCTGGGCTTGCGAATCAGGTAGAGCGGGAATTACTTGAGATAAATAGCCCTTTAATGTCTTTGTCCAATCTTCTCTTGAAATTTTATAAACAGAATAGCATATAAATTCTGTTGTAATTTCGTCGCTCTTTTTATCATAGCTTTCAATCTTCTGCCAAAACTGTGTAACTAGTTGGTGCCCGCTCAAGTCAAGTTTAGCAACAAACGCCGCATTGGCTATCGCCTCTGTATAACCTTCATTGTTAAGCGTTGCAGCAGCCTCCGAAACAACCTTTTTCTTTATCTCTTCCGCCCTCATGGCATTGTAATTAACCCGGCTAGCGGCAATCGAAGCGTCACGTGTCTTAGCTCCGGCGATTCCAAATTTTACTATAGCGTCCTTTTCAACCCCAAATTCTTTTTTAAATAAATCGGAATTTCCTACCACCAATTTTTTTAGCCACTCTGGCTTGGCCACGACGTCAAGATTCCTATTCGACCAGTCAACTATATTGGTCTCTGTCTTTTTTGTGTTAACCCCAATAGACTTTGTTGAAGAGCAAGACGCTAAAAGCAACGATGATATTGTGGCAAAAACCGCAAGTCTAACAGAAAAAATTCTTTTCATTTTTTCTTCTCCTAAATTGAATTTATAAGAACTACGGGTTTTCGTAGTTATTACCAAATATACTACTTAAAACCGCATTATTCAATAGAAAAACTACGGAAATAAGCATTTCACCTTTGTATAATCAAAGTATGGTTTTTTGGAAAAATGTCGAAGCATTACGAAGAGAGCAAAACACGACATACCGATGGCTTGCCAGCAAAATGGGCATTTCTGAAACCACCGTGTCTAGCATGAGAAAAGCAGGCACAGTTCCTAGAGCCACAGAAGCAGTAAAGTTGGCAAACGCGCTTAACGTCTCGGTTGAATACTTAGTTTCAAACTCTGAATCCTCCGTTCCTAGAGAGACTAAAAAGCCGGTCTTAAGGCTTATTAAAGATTTGAACTCGCTTAGCGACGATGACATAAAAGCCGTGTCCGCAGTCATAGCTCGTCTAAAATCATAATTGAATTATATTCTCGTTCATCAGAATTGTCATTAAAGTTGCGCTTTAATGCGCGATCTTGCTCTTTGTGCTATAATGGCCGCATGAAAGTTTTAGTTGTTCCAGACGTTCACGGCTCGCGCGAGTGGGAGGCGGCAAAAAGTTTTCCGCAAGATTCCTACGACCGCATTGTCTTTATGGGCGACTACTTTGACGCGTGGGAAAACAAGTGGCCAGAGCAAGGCGAAAACTTTGAGGCGATTTGCGCCTTTGTCCGCCAGGACCCCGAGCGCAGAAAGGCGCTTTTGGGAAACCACGACTGGAGCTACCTAAGCGCGACGGTTTACGGCGCTGGCTGTTCCGGCCACCAAAACGAAAGGGCGGGCATAATAAAAAGTCTTTTGCTTTCCGCGCGCGACATATTGGACTTGGCTTTTGAGGCGGACGGCGTGGCGTTCTCGCACGGCGGCTTTTCCAAAACTTGGGTCGCGACAATTCTAAAACTTTTTAACATGAACGCAAGCAAATGGTCGATTGACTTTTTGAACAAGACCTGGCGCTCGCTTTCGCTCCAAAAGGGAGACGCTGCGTTCAACTACGAGTTTGAGGAACTCTTGGACTGGCACGGATATTTTAGCGGAAGCGGAAACGAAGTCACGCAAGGCCCGCTGTGGATCCGGCCAGAGGCGCTGTTGCGCGACGCGCATTACCAAACGCAAGTGGTTGGCCACACAGAATATTGCCTTGGCGATTTTGTCGCGCTCACGGACAAAGACATGAAGACTGGCCGCGAAAATATCGTGGTAGCGACAGACTCAAAGCGGCATCAAGTTTTTGGAATCATCGACACAAATAACCTTGGCATCCAGCCGATGACGCTGGTGGAATTCAACAGCTTCTACAAAAAGACGATGAAGAAAATAAACGACATAAAGTCGCAAGTCGGCGGCGAGCTAAATTGGATCCAAGAAAGCGCGACGCAAAAACTTGCCGACGCCTTTGGCCAACCGCTCGCCACGCGCTTTTACAAGGCGTTCTTTGAAAAAGAAGAATGAAGAGCTGCGGCCTTGGCGGCAAGGACATCTTTCACAAATCAAAAACGTATATCGGCTGGCGTAAATCCTTCGAGTGGCCAAAGGCCTCGTCGTTTTTCAAAACGGCGCACGGCTCTTCAAAGGTTGAATTGAGCGCGAGGGCTTCTTCTATCGTGCCGCCCTCCTCCTCAAGGTTTTCGCCGCCCAACGTTTCATGCTCGTAGCTGGAACTGTCCTTTAAAAGAATCACTTTTGTTGGATGGAACACTTGCGCAAGATTTTCTTTGATTAACGAAACAAGATTTTCTTTCCATTCCTTGGCATAATCGACATTCTGAGCAAAGAAATCGTTCATTGTATGCCATCTGCAAAAATCCACTTTATCCGTCCAGCCGGGCAATTTTCGAATCAGCAATGTGTTTTTTTCAAATTCCAACTCAATCTCTGAATCGCCGCAAGTCTTATAAATATGTATGTCTCCGCCCGGATTTGGAAATTGCTTTTCTAACGAACCGTCAGCCCAACCGCCAATAATTCGCCATTTGCCGTCAGCTCCGGCGCGCTTGTTAAATTCAGCCAAAAAACTTTGCGCGCAATCCGTCGGCAAGTCATGGTCCACATAATATAAAATGTCAACGCCCATATTTGTAATTATATCGCGCGCCGCCAGTTCGCGCATTAAAGCAGAACTTTAATGACAAAAACCCAGACGCGCGCTATAATCAATCCTGTCGAGAGCGTTAAGTGTGCTAACTCGCATATAGAGCGTAACCACACTTAACGCCCTCGGCATAAACTTTTGAGGATTTGAGACTCGCATATAGAGCGCTCCCGCTTCTTCAAAAGTTTATTTTTTTGGAAGCAATGGCGGCACCCGCCTGTCCGCCAAAAAGAAATTATGGATTTTAGGTCCACTGACATTTCCAAAATAAAAGATGAATTTCCTCAAAAGCGAGATTGTCTTTCCAAGATTGTTAATTACTTGCGCAGTGAAAACCAAAAACGAATTTGCGGCGTTTTTGGGCTTAAAAGAACAGGAAAAACAACGCTTATGAAGCAAGCGGCTCTTTCCATTCCAGACGAAGAAAGAAAAAAATCCGTTTTCATCACTTGTGAAAAAGAATCCAATTTTCGCCGGATTGTGGAATTTTTAAGAGAGTCAATCGCAAGCGGAAAAAAATATTTTTTTATTGACGAGATAACTCTTACCGACAAATTCCAAATTTTGGCGGAAGTTCTTTCAGACAATTTAGTTGACTTAAAAAACGCCAGAATTGTCGTGTCGGGAACAGAGTCTTTGGGGCTGTCGCTTGCGTCGCATTCAAGCTTGTATGACAGAATCGAAATTGTTCATACAACATACATGCCGTTTGCGGAATTCGCAAGAATTAGAGGCAACAGTTCCATCGACCATTACATCAAACATGGATGCGCGCTGTCAAAGCAAAATCCTTTTGAAACAAAACAGTCAACAAAAGAATACATCGAATCTTGCATCGTCGATAATTTCATAAAGTCGGTTGAAAAAAGCGACAAAGGCCCGCATTGCTACCCGCTCGATTTGAAAAATCCTTGCAAAAGAAAAGAGGCCGAAAACGCGATTCGCACGATTATAAATTTTTACATTCAAAATATTGGGCTGGACGATTTCTACAACTCATATTCGGAACGGATTTATGAAACAGTTCACAAGCTTCTAAAAGAAATGGATGTGATACTTGAACTTCCCATAGAAACCTTGCGTGTGAACCTCGACAACCCAAAAGAGAACAAAAGCTGCCATCGTCTTGAGGTGCTTTCAAATCCAGGAATGTACTTCGCAAGTTTGAACAACAGCCGCGAGCGCGCTTATGAAAAAATTCTAGAACAATTCGTAATAGCGGACGCATTCAAAATGCTGGAGAAAAAGGGCGACTATTGCGAAGACTTGGGATATACAAAACTGTACAGATGGCGCGTCGCAAGAGTGTTGGCAAAATCCAAAGGCTATGAGGACATCGCGATTTTAATCATTTGCGACAGAAAAGAAAAAAAGACTTTCGCTTTTGAAATCAACCATTCGGGGCAACTTGAGACAAAGCCCCTTGCGGATTGCATAGAAGAAAATTTTGGCAAGATTGCTTTTTCTGCCACTCTTTGCGATGGAAAATGCGACATGGATTCAAAAACGACAGCGCTGGATATTTCATATTTTTTAATTGACATTTACAACAATTCCAATGACAGCGGCTATTCCATCGAAGACACGATAACACGGTTCGCGCATTAAAGCAGAACTTTAATGACAAAAACCCAGACGCGCGCTATATTGGAAGATGCCGGGGGAGCACCGGAGAAATCCGCCAACTCGGGTGTTTGCGGCAAGATTTTTGTCTTGCCGTTTTATGAGCCAAGAAAATCAAAACACCGCGTAATAAGAGCGCGGCATATTGGGTTTTCTTGGCTCCTTTTTTTGCAAAAAAAAATTGCCCAACGATATCATACAGTCGATTGGGCAAAAAAAATCCTCAAGTGGTCAATCGGAAAAGGGCTACTATTGCCCCCATGGTCGGCCACTCAAGGCTCTTTAAGTGTAAGCTAAAAAGAAGAAGTTGTCAATAAAGTATTACTTTAATGACAAAAACGCGGACGCGCGCTATATTGGAAGGCGCCGGGGGAACAACGGAGAAATCCGCTAACTTGGGCAACGTCGGCAAGATTTTTGTCTTGCCGTTTTTTTGGAAGCAATGGCGGCACCCGCCTGTCCGCGGAGAAAAGAGCGCTCAGGCTTGTAGCCATAACTTGCCGTTACAGCTTTTATGGCATCCGCCGCTTCCCGTTGTTATTGATGGTCGCAACACGGTAGCGGGCAGTTCTTTGTAAACCGAAGAGCTGATATTGCGGGTTCGACTCCCGCCGTAACAACGTTTTTTTCTGATTTTATTCTCGATTTTGCTGTCACTTCTACTGTCACGCTTTTTGAAAGCAAGGGGCATTTCCTCCGTTTCCTTCCTTTCGTGCGCACTCGAACAAAAATGGAAACGGATTATATTTTTCTTGACAAATGTAAATACTTGTGTATATACTATTAAAAGGAGGTTCTCTATGTACGCTACTAAAGTATTCACAAGCGGAAACAGCCAGGCTGTAAGAATTCCCAAGGAATATCATATTGACCACTCTGAAATGTTCATAAAAAAAATTGGAACAACAATAATTCTATATCCACGGAATCGCCCCTGGGAAAATCTTAAGAAAAGCCTTTCGGAGTTTACGGATGATTTTATGTCAGCAGGAAGGAATCAACCAAAGCTTGAGTCAAGGGAAGAATTCTAATGCACCTATTGGACACGAACATCTGCATTTTCTTGATAAAGAATAAGTTCCCAAATCTTACGAAGAAAATTCTCTCATCTAACAGCGAAGAACTGTTTCTCTCCTCTGTCACAATTGCGGAGATGGGATATGGAGCTTCTAAAAGCCAGAACAGAGAAAAGAACCGCCAGGCGTTATTAAATTTTTGCGCCGATTTCAACAACATAATAGATTTTACAACAGAAGACACGGAAGCCTATGGCTTGATAAGGGCTTACCTTGAAAAGGAAGGGAAACCAATCGGCCCTTACGACATACAAATTGCCGCCCAGGCAATGACAAGAAATCTTACTGTCGTTACAAATAACTATGATGAATTTGCCCGCATTCCTTGGATAAAAGTTGAGGATTGGACAAGGGAATAAAGCGAGATTATTGAGTTTTTATTCTTGATTTTACTGTCACTGTTCTTGTCACACTTTTTGAAATGGTTCATTATATACGGACGACATTGAATACGCCGATTGGCAGAACATCGTTCCGCAAGAATGGATTGATGAGGCCGCAGCAGAAGGAAACGCGAACAATGCGCTCCAAAAATATTTTGACACGATGAGCGTTTTGGAACGATTGTTTTTCTTTCTCAGCGACTATCAAATTCATGAGTCCGATTGTTTTCCGGAAGACTCGCTTTATATAAAAATTAAAACAGGCGACACAATCAAAATGCATTATATCACCGGGCAAGGCGCTGACTTTTCAATCAGCCTTGTAAAAGACACGGACAAGTTGCCGTTGGTCATAGACTGGGATTACGCCATGCAGCTTGTCCGCGGCTAAAGTCAAACCGCCCCTGACATAATCGCGAGAAAAACAAGCATCCCGCCAATTACCAGCATAAACCAACTTAAAAAGCCCACAATCTTGTTCAAGGCTATCCAGCCCATCGCTTTTGCAGTGGTGTCAGTGATATGAGTCACTGACGCAAAAAGCCTTCCAATTATTCCAATAATTATTAGAACAATTCCTCCAACAAACATAAAAACCTCCTGATTTTTATAAGTACAGTGCCCCTATAATAATGCCTCAAGAGGGGGATTGTCATTAAACATGTTGTGTAAAGAAATTACACAGCGTGAGTAATATCAATTTGTATTTAATCATCGTGGCGAGCGGGCTTTTTGGCGGGAGCCTTTTTCTTTCTAGGCTCATAATGCATTATGAAAACAATCGGGTCAAAAAGAGATTTTCGGGTGGTTTTCTTGTCGAGGTAATCTATTTCCAGCAGGTCTTCAAACCTTAGGTTCAAAATCCATGACAATTTGTAAATGTCCTTGATTGTCCACGCCTGCCTCACCTTTTTTCTGTTTGCCAGCGACTGGGGGCTCAAGCCTAGCAGAGTTTGGACTTGCTTGTTGGACAGGCCGCGCTTCTCCAAAATAGAAAAAATTTTGGCGGAAGTTTTTTCCTCATTCAGAGAAGGAAAATGATAAATTATTTTTCCCTCTACGACGCGGTTGTCCAAGTCATACTTGGTCCCCCGCTGATGATAGTCTGAATACCGAGCGGGATCCGGCTCTTTTTTAAGGCTCTTGATTTTTTCCCCGAGAATAAATTCGGCGCAGCTGTCATAAACTTTATAATTGGGAACGATATAATAAGTTCCTTCGTATTGTCCTAAAATCCGGAATGGCAAAAAGTCGTCAATCGAGCGGTCAATCTCGCACTCAACCCATTTGTGAATTGGGCGTAAAAGAACATCAGGCGGCCTGTTGAAAAACCTGCAAAGCGCCAAAAAAGAATCTATCGTAGGTATCGCGCCGTTTTTGAACTTGTTAATTCTTTGTTCGGAATTTGGCCACGCGCTTATGTCTTTTAAGTTCTTTGACTTTAAATCATAAAGCCGAATCTGTTCCTTAAAGTCTTCGGCCCATCTTTTTGTGTCAATCTCCGGAACAAGAAACTTGGCTTTCATGTCTTAAATGGTATTACATTTTTAGTTTAATGACAAGAGTTACAGACATGCTGTAAAATGCGCTTGTTGGACAAAGCGATGAAAGCTGTTTTTTGCAAACCGGTTCTTAGCATAGAGGGAACTGGAAAAAAAATCAAGCGTCTCATGAAACAAAAATGCGTCACCCTTCATCGCGTTGCCGCAATGCTTGGCTTTCCCTATGTCCAGACAATGTACAATTGGTTCTCCGGCAGGAACTTGCCCACGCTTGACAACCTTGTCGCCCTTGCCTATATTCTTGGAGTCAAAGTTGACGACCTTTTGGCCACGGATTTCGTTACGATTGAATATGAGAAAAAGGAAGAGTTTGAATGAAGGAATGCAAGCCATATTTGATAAAAATGGAACCTGACGCGAACGCCCTGTTTTGGAACGACAACGAAGGCGACGAGGAACGGGGATTCTGCATAGGCGACGACGAACATCTGACCTTGCCGGGGCGCGACATAGACCTCAATATGCCGGAACTCAAAGAGTGGCTCTCTTTATTTGTCTTTCAAGCGCTTGCCCCTTGCGAATCTGGAGAAACAACGCCGGAAGATTTGGCCAAAACTTTTGATTGGCGTGATTTTCACAAACGAGGAATCGCCCTTGCAGTTGAAGTGAAAAAACTTCTTCCAAAAACTGCGTCTTAAAATACGCCGCTCCGTTTGAAGACAAAAGCGGCTCGCTGCCAGACGAGTTTTTGATTGACGAGGATTTGCAGCATGTGGAAAATGTTCAAGAAAACTTATTTAACTTTCTTGCGTTAAAGGACGGGGCCTTATGAATATATTTATTTGCGGAAGCCGAACAATTACGGACAAAAAATGGATTTTTTCAGAAATTAATGAATGCATTTATATGTCTGGTTTTAAGGATATTACAATTCTAGAAGGCGGCGCGCGAGGAGTGGATTCAATCGCGAAAGAGTATGCAATTGAAAACAATATTCCAGTAGTTGAATACCTTCCTGATTATGATAAATATCACAATAAAGCCTGTCATAAGCGAAACGAGGAAATGGCAAAGGCTTGCGACTTTATGCTTGTGTTGTGGGACGGAGAATCTGGCGGCAGTTTGCATGACATTCTGATGGCGGAAAAGCATAATAAACCGTATGCAGTTCGCTTGAAGAACTATGATAGAGTTCTTACGACTTCACTTGAGCATGTTCTTCGTCATAATAAGGAAGTTTTCCGTTTTTCTGAAAATCTAAAAGAAGTATTTCCTGCATTAAGAAAGGCTATAAATAATGCAACAATTCAGAGGGCTTACACGGATCCATATTGGGAAGAAGGACATAATACTGGTTCCTGTTTTTGGGTAATGCCTGTAAAACAGGGTAAAGACTCTTCTGAAGGATCATGGGGTTGTTTCTGCTGTTATGAAGAAGAAATTTCAATTGAAGAAGATGTCGTAATGTTTTATTTGTATCTTCAATTTTTAAAACCGCATTATGACACTTCTATTAAATATACCTGCAAAAATTATCCTGAACCTGAATTTGACTGGTGGGGCTACAACCTTTATACATACGACACTGTAAGAAAGATGGCCGCAGAAATGAAAGAATTTTCAAAGGACGAATCGTTGGACGAAGAGGCGGCGGAGTATTACAGGACTTTGGCTGATCGCCTTCTTTTGATGATGGAACGCCAGCCCAACTGGGATTATATTACATTCGAGGGGCCATAAAAAAATGCAGCAATTCCAATCTCTGACACCACAAGAATTCTCGCAAGGCTATCCGCCCGAAAAGATTTTTGTAACAAGCGACCTGCACCTTTACCACACGAACATCATAAAGTATTGCGGCCGTCCGTTTGACTTTTCCCCGGAAGGCTGCGCAAAGATGAACGAATTCCTTTTGAAGAAATTCGACGCTCTGCCGGACGATTGCCTGATTTGGAATTTTGGCGACGTGTTCATGAACCTCCGCATTGAAGAGGCAAGAATCATGAACGACATAATGCGGATGAAGAAAAACCGCAAGATGCTTTTGATTCTTGGCAACCACGACTTTCAGACGAAGAAAACGCCGTTCAAAACTTACATCGAGTTTTTTGAACATCTAGGTTTTGACAAGGTTTTTAAGGGACCTTTGCTATACGGGAACATGGTCTTGTCGCACGAACCTGTTTTTCTTGACCCAAAAAGTGACGGCGGCCTATTCAACATTCACGGCCACACGCACGAGAAGCTTGTGACGGAGGACTATTTTTTGAGCGACTTCAACAAGCACTGGAAAAAGCAAAAGGTCAACCCCGCGCAATACATAAATGTTTGCGTTGACACGAATAGATTTGAGTTGTTGAAGTTTTCGGAACTGTTGGAGAAAACGACATGATTTACATAACGGGCGACACACACAACACAATCGACATGCGCCATCTCTCGGCAAAGTGGATGCGACGTTATTGCTTCCTTCAAGGCGCCAAGTATTCTGAGGTAACGGAGGCCATTGTCCTTGGGGACTTCGGCCTTCCTTGGGAAGACTGCCCTGTTGACGAAAACGGAATTCATCCCGCGGATAAAAGCGACAAATACCTTTTGGACTGGTACAACAAAAAGCCCTTCAAGGTTTTGGCCGTGATGGGGAACCACGACAACTACAATATGCTGGAAAAGCTTCCGCAAGCGGAAATGTACGGCGACAAAGTCCTCAAGGTTAGCGAAAATGTCTTTTACTTGATTCGCGGCCACATTTACAACATTCAAGGAAAAAACTTTCTTGTCTTGGGCGGAGCGCAAAGCCAGGACAAAAGCAGAAGGACGCTGGACAAGGACTTGTGGGCTCAAGAAGAATGGACTTCGGAAGAAGAAAACGCCTGCATTTCTAGGATAGAAAAGTTTGGAAAGGCCTTTGACTTCGTCCTTTCCCATACCGGCCCGCTCAGCGGCATAAGTTGCATAGAGTCGTCTTGCGACTACCCGGAATACGCGGCTGCCTTTAGGGAAGACAGCAACGTTCGCTTCAACGACAGAATTGACGGAATGGTTTCTTACAAGCGCTGGTTCTTCGGCCACTGGCACGAAAACTGGGGTTATGACCACCGCAACCAAAGCCGCTACATTCCGCTGTACACCGAAGGCGTCGTCGCGGAAAAGCTTGCGGAACTTAAAAGCTAAGCTGCGTTTTTTTAAGGAGATATTTGTTATGAAATTTGAACGAATCAGGAAGCTTGTCTTGGCGGCGCTCGCGGCGGCGGCGTTTGCGGCCGTTTTTTGCTCGTGCTCGCAGGGCATACCGGATGGACAAGGCCTTTTGGTGATTGAGTCCAACGCCGAGGATTTGTACATCAGGGGCGTGTACGTCCGCCGTCCGTCGGAAAAAGAAAACTACAGGCAGGTGTGGACAGCCCACAACATCGACGTGACGCACAGCAACGTTTATCTCGACGCTGGCGCTTACAGAGTTTACGCAATGACTTCATACATGGGAGTTCTTCCGAGAATCGCCGCGAGCGGATTCGCCGACATAATCATCGCCGAAGGACAGACAAAGTTTCTGTACGTCACCGGCTTGGGGCTCAGCGAATGACGGAATTAAAGAAAGAAGAGCGCTGCGTCAACCATCAAGCCTTTTACACAACGTGAGTAATTGACACGCGCGCGATTTGCGCTACAATATTCTTGGAAGCAATGGCAGCTCCCACCCGAGCGTATATCTCGTGAAACTCAGGTTTGTAGCCATATCTGGCGTTCACCGCATTTATGGTTTCTGCCGCTTCCTTGCCGTTTAATGTAGAGATGCCTGCTGCGGGGTCGGACACTTGTTGTCCGGCGGTTGAGGAAGTGTGGCGAACTTCAACGGCAATTTTGTGTTACGTTTTTACTAATCTTCCGAAGGTACAAGGGTTCCGTCCTTCATAAAGGCATTACGGTCGAACAATGTAATGTCGGAAGATTTTCTCTTTAATATGGAAAAGCCGCAGCGGCTATCTCTGACGTAACCGACAATCCAAGTATAGTGCATACGCAACAACCGTCAAGCCTTTTACTCAACGTGAGTAATTGACACGCGCGCAAATTGCGCTACAATATTCTTGGAAGCAATGGCGGCACCCGTCTGTCCGCGGAGACGAGAGCGCTCAGGCTTGTAGCCATAACTTGCCGTTACAGCTTTTATGGCATCCGCCGCTTCCTATTTCGCTTTGTTCGCCCTCGCTCCCACAGTCTTGTAAATCTTCAGCTTGTCCCTTTTTCCGATTCCCCAAATTTCCACCACTTCTATTTTCTCGGCGGAGAGCAGCCTGTAAACAATCCGTATGCTTTTGTTGCATGCGTACATTTTGTAGAAGCCGGTCAAATCCACGTTGTCCTTGTTTCCAAACTCCCGGCCCGCGAATGGGTTGGCCTTCAGTTTGTCAATTTCCTTGTTGACGGATTTTCTTTGGCTTCCGTCAAGATTATTGTAGTCTTCGACGGCTTCGGGAATGAAATTGATTCGGACTTCTTTTTTTTTCTTTGTCCATCAATCTTTCCTTATGGAATCCCAGCTGACAGATTTCGCCGCGTTGTAGCGCTTCATTCTTGGGGCAAGGTTTTCCGCGATTTCCAACCGCTCGAAGGCCTCTTCTAAGGCGGAAAGATATTCGTATTCGTGGAATGGAACAATAACCGCCTCCATATTGTTGTTTTTGAGAATGTATACAGATTCGTTTTTCTCGGAAACCTTTCTTACGGTTTGGGTCAATTCCTTTTGCAGCCTTGTAATCGGCATCATTTGGGCAGTTTCCACCATCATGCAGCCACCTCCATATATATATAATTATACATATTTATATATGTCAAGAAGAAAAATCGACGAGCCTGTTTTTGAGATAAAAAAAACAGTGCTCCAAAAGCGCTCCACTTTTTAAGCAAAGTGGAGCACTTTAATTACATATAAAATAATAAATTAAGCCGAAAGTGGAGCGCTTTTCTTTATCTTGCCTTTTGGGCAGCTGAGCCAACTATAGCTGTATAAAGCTTTTTTTGAGCGGCGTAGACTTCGGGAAACATATCGGGCCGCCAATAGGTGTAGCGCTCAGTCATGTCAGACTTGTCCTTGTGGCCCACAACGGCCTTTATCTTGCTTTCAGGAACGTTCTCTTCCTGCAAGTACGAAATGAAAAAGTTCCGAAGCGAATGAATCGTGATTCCTCTTCCTTTCCTGTCTATACCAAGCTTGTCGCAGATTCTAGCGAACGTGTTGTATACCGCGTGCGAGAACATAGGACGATCTGCAGAAAGCCCCTCAAACACCCATTCGGTCCGCGACTCTCCGAAATCAAAATTCTCCAAGATTGGGACCTTTCGGCTTTCGCCGGTCTTTGTGCTGCCCAACCCCAAGCTGTCAGAATACGTGTGAGAAACGTCGATGTAGTTTTCGTGCAAGTCCTCTTTTCGCAAAGCGGCGACCTCGCCTATTCTCATTCCAGTAAGGGCAGCCAAAAGAAACATTTTTCTTTGACAATCCCTAGTCCAGAGCTGAGAAAAATACACTTCTTTAATTTCGTCTGGCGTAAGCAACCTGCGGCTCTTTCTTTCAGTAGGCCTATACTTGATTCCTGCCAAAGGATTCCTGTCTATGATTTCTTTGTCAACAGCCGCTTCAAGTATTATGTTCAAGACGCCACGGGCGTTGTTTACGGTCTTCGCTGACCAGAATCCACTCGCCCAGACGATCCAATCCTTCACAACGTCCTTGCTGACGTCACCAATTTGCTTTTCACCAAAAAAAGGAATCAGCTGGTTCGCAAGAAGCTTACGGTACAAGATAAGGGTGTTGTCCTTAATCGGACGGCTTGTAAGGGCTTGGAATTCAAAGTACTTTCCGTCTTTGTCAAAAAAGCCCTTTGCAAAATCCGAAAACAAAACCGAACGGATTTCCTTCGAAAAGGCGCCATCGTTGTACATCTTCTGGATTTTTCTTTTCGCCTTTGAAAGGACCGTCTCTCCGGTCGAAAGGGCGCTTGAGCGCCGCCCGGAAGCGTCGCGGTATTGGTAGTAATAAACCACACGTCCGGAAGGAAGTGTTCTGGGAAATATGATGTAAGGTTCCGTCACACGCATTTTGTTCCTCCATTTGCTGTCAATCTGCTGTCACGGTAATCTCAAAACCATCTAAATCATTATATTATAAAGATTTAATTTTGGATGATATTGGGATCGAACCAACGACCTCTTCCGTGTGAAGGAAGCGCTCTACCACTAAGCTAATCATCCAAGATTGAAAAAATAAAAACGCTTCCAGTTGCGGCTGCGTCTGAGCGGCACCGCTAGATAACTGTCTCGTTTCCGTTAGAAACGAGGCCTCTCAAGGTATTGCAGTCGCGCTTACGCGCTCCGCACGGCTCGCTACTCGCTGTTTGCGCTTGTAACTATCCAACGCTGCCGCTAACGCGGCAGGCGCAAACAGAGAGTTGCCGCCAGCCGCCCCGCGCCTTCGCGCGTTTTTATTTTTTCTAATATAACAAACAAAGAAAATAAATGCAATAGGCAAAAACGCGTCTAGCTGCGGCTGCGAACGAGGTACTTTTAGGGCAAAGTGATTAGCTTAACGTGTCCTAAGTTCTCGCCGCCCGGCCTTCCCGCTACGCGTTTTTTTGCGCTTGCTTCTTAGCCTTTGCTATTTTTCAAACAAAAAATTAGGCCTGCAGCGCGGTGACCGCTACTGTGGCGACGATGTCGTCAACGTTGCAGCCGCGGCTAAGGTCGTTGAGCGGCTTGGCAAAGCCTTGGCATACAGGGCCGATAGCCATCCAGCCGCCCATGCGCTGGCAAATCTTGTAGCCGATGTTTCCCGCGTTGATGTTGGGAAAAACAAAAACGTTGGCGTGGCCGGCGACCGCGCTTCCCGGCGCCTTAAGCTGTCCTACTTCCGGCGCGACCGCGGCGTCAAACTGGAACTCGCCGTCGATGGACAAGCCGGGAGCGGCTTTCTTTGCAAGTTCCGTGGCCTCCTGGACTTTTGGAACCGACTTAAAGAATTTGTCGTCGTTTCCGCTTCCCTTTGTGGAGAACGAAAGCATGGCCACGCGGGGCTCGATGCCGGCGATTTTTTTTGCAGTGTCGGCGGTTGCGACGGCGATGTCGGCCAACTGCTGCGCGTCGGGCTCGATGTTAATCGCGCAGTCGGCAAAGAGAGAAACGCCTTCCTTGATGTAGGGATTTCCGCCCTCGGGAGCCACCATGATAAAGCTTGATGAAACAGTCGAGATTCCAGGCGCGGTCTTTATAACCTGCAAGCCGGGGCGCAAAGTGTTGGCCGTTGAATGGCAGGCGCCAGAAACAAAGCCGTCCGCGTCGCCGGCCTTAAGGATAAGCGCTCCGAACATCGTGCGGTCTTTTTGAATGTAAGCCTTGGCCGCGGCAACGTCGGCGTACTCGGGCTGGTTGGTCTTTTTGTTGATTTTTCCTTCGCGCGCCTTGAACAAAATCTCGGCGTAGCGGTCGGCGTCGGCGCTTGTGGCTGGGTCAACCAGTTTTACGCCAGAAAGGTCAACGCCGGGCGCGGCCTTTTTGGCTTCCTCTTCCGTTCCCAAAAGAATGATTTTCGCGATTCCTTCCTTTACGATTTTAGCGGCGGCCTCAACCACGCGCTTGTCCTCGCCTTCGCAAAGAACGATTGTCTTGTTGGCCGACTTGGCCTTTTTTAAGAGTTCGTCAACAAACGACATTTTATGTCTCCTATAATAAATTATATTTATTGCAACGCGGCTTGAACTACGTTGTAGCCGCCGTTGTAAATTCCCATTTTGTCGTTGTTCAAAATATTTTGAACCTGCATTTTAAGAAGGTCGTCCTCTTCTATAATCATAGTCAAGAGGCGATGCAAAATATTGCGCTCCTCGGCTTCTTTTGTTCCGTCGCCAATCTCGCTTCCGCGAATCGCGCCCCAAGCCTCGTGGCGGCCTACGCGCTGTATGAAAAGCTTTGGAATTGGGTAGAACGAAAGCTCCGAAGGCTTTGTGACCATAAAATCGCAAACATGCATCAAGAGGTTTGTGCAATAAACGGCCGCGTAAAAATCCTTGTGCAAAAAAACGTGGACGCCGGTCACAGGCGAACTTTCGGCCTCTTTCGCGAAGGCTTTTGTCTTTTTCCAATCGCTGTGCATTTCATAGGGAACGCCGGCCGCTTCCAACAATTCCTTTAGAACAAGCCAGCGGCCCTCATGGTCGCCCATATTTATCATAAGGGCGCACTTTTCTTGCTTGATGTATTCCTTGCAATAGCCGGCTATGTCGCCGAATTTATGCGCCTGCGCTCCCGCTCCGCCCATAGTCAAAAGGAAGCGGCGGGCCTCTCCCCTCTTCGCGCGGTCAAGACGGGCCTTGCAATCCGACTTTATGGAACGCAAAAGCTCGTAGTCAACGTAATGGCCGGTTTGGACAATCTGGCTGGCGGGCAAGCAATGGGTGATTGGCTTTCCGCGCTCCATCTTTAAAAGCGAGCGGTAGCCCATGTAGGCCGACGGCGACTGAACTGTGTGAAGGCTTCCTTGCACAAGCCAGAAGGCCAGGGGCAAATTGTCGGGCACCATCGAAATCACTTTTTTCATTCCGCAATGCATGGCCGACCAACCGACCCAAGGATGCGCGGCCACAAGCGGAATGTCTTTTGGAAGCCTTTCCAATGCGGCCGTAAAAAGCCTTGAAATTTCGCGGTTCTGAATCGCGGAGTCAAGCGTGGCGTTGGCGCGGCTTGTAATGTCTTCCCAAATATGGTTGTTGAACCACTTTGACCTTTGCGAAAGGCGGCTAAAAGTGTTGTACAAGTCTTCCAAGAATTTTATCGATTTTGCGATCGGAGTGTTTGAAAAAGAAAGGTAGTCCAAGATATAGGCCCGGACGTTCATGCTGGCCGCGACGCTGGCAAGCGCAATGGCTATTCTCCAGTGGCCGAAGCCCATTCGAATCGTTCCGATGACCAGGGCGTTTTTTGGATTGACTTCGTAAACCTTTAACGGCGTTCCGTCGTCGTCTTTTTGGGCTTCAAGGTCGTCGCGGCGAACCAAAGTAAGGGCCTTAAAGTCCTTGTAGACGCCGCCTTTGGGAACGGCGACAAGGTCGAGAGGCTCTTTTTGCTCGCCAAAGATTTTTTTGCATATTTTATAGGCCAAGCCGGCCTTCCAAGCGGAGAAACGCGAAACCTTATTGCCAAAAATCTCATTAAACATTATTCTATTATTATATACCTATTCTTTCATTTTTGCAAGCAAAGTTGACAATGTTTGCCAAAGGGAATAGAATATAGTGAACAAACAACTTGCGGAAGGATCTCACATGAAAAAAGAAAAAAACGCAAACTTGATAACATTCGCGCTTAGCTGGGTAGGAAAAAAGAATAAAAAGGCTTTGGACAAGGCCGCAAAAAACTGCGCAAAGTCGGAAGAAAAGACCTTGCGCGGAATCTTGGAATACGCCAAAGACTCCGAATGGGGAAAAGCCCATCATTTTTCAGAAATTCTAGAAGCCAAGAGCGCCGACGGGCTTTACGAGCGCTGGCAAAAGAACGTTCCGATCCAGGACTACGAAGACTTGCGCCCCTACATCGAGCGCCACAAGAACGGCGAGGAGAACGTCTTGTTCCCCGGAAAGCCGATGATGTACGCCACGACAAGCGGAACGACAAAAGAGCCAAAATGGATTCCAATCACCAACGAATACTACCAAAACATTTTCAGCAAAATGTCAAAGCTTTGGCTTTACTCCTTTATCATGCACAGGCCCAAGACTTTTTGGGGAAAATGCGTTTCAATCGTAGGAAAGTCAATCGAAGGCTACGCTCCCGACGGAACGGTATGCGGCTCCGTTTCGGGCGTGACCCAGCGCGACTGCCCGGAATTCATCAAGGGCCTTTACTCCGCTCCCGCCGACGTTTTCGCGATAAAAGACTACACCGCCCGCTACTACGCCTTGATGCGAAGCGGAATCGAGCAAAACGTAACGCTTTTGGTAACCGCCAACCCATCGACAATTATCGAATTGCAAAAGAACGTCGACCAATACTTGGACGACTACATTGACGACATCGAGCATGGAACTCTTAGCAAAAAGGTCAACATCGAGCCAGAAATCCGCTCCGTTCTGGAAGCGCGCTACTCGCCGAATCCGGCCCGCGCCGCCGAGCTTCGCGAGCTTAAGGCAAAATACGGCCGCATTCTTCCCAAGCATTATTGGCCCAACTTGCAGACCATAACCACTTGGCACTGCGGAAACACAAGCGTTTACCGCGACAAGTACAAGGACTACTTTCCGGAACAGACGCTCGACCAGGAATTCGGCTACTTTGCCAGCGAATGCCGAGCCGGCTTGGTAATGAACGGAGCCGACGACACGGTATTGTTCCCGCACAACCATTACTTTGAGTTCACCGAAATCGGCGACGAAAGCGAAAGCCCAAAATTCCTGCAACTGCACCAGTTGCAAAAAGGCAAGCGCTACATTCCATACATAACGACTTTTGGCGGCCTTTACCGCTACAACATGAACGACATGGTGGAATGCACGGGCAGTTACAATACGATTCCGACAATCCAGTTCATTCAAAAAATCAACGGAATCGTTTCGATGACCGGCGAAAAGCTCAGCGAGCGCCAATTCATCGACGCGGTCGCGGAAACCGAAAAAGAGCTTGGACAAAAGGCGGCCTTCTTTGTCGGCTTCGCGGACTTGCAAGAAAGCGCCTACCACATATACATTGAATTCCAAAAGCAAGACCTTGACCAGGCCTTTTGCGACAAGTTCGCCGCCTGCGTTGACCAAAAGCTAAAAAGCGAAAACGTTGAGTACGCCGCCAAAAGGGACTCTTTCCGCGTAAAGGAGCCGGTCGGCCACCGCTTGGTTGAAAACTCATTCGAAAAATACAAGGCCGCCATGATAGAAAAAGGCGCGCGCGACGGCCAGTTCAAGATGAACCTTTTGATGCAGGACGAAAAAAGGCGCGAATACTTTAAAGAGTTGGTCATCCGTTAATGAACGCAAAAAATTTCAAGGCCGTCATATTCGACTTTGACGGAACGCTATACGACAACACAGGCATCGCAAAAGGCTTGCTTCTTCCGCGCTTGCACAGTTTTTTCTTTATGAAGGCGGAACGAAAGGCGCGCGCGTTCTTTAAAGGCCGCGACTTTGAGACTCCCGAAAACTTCAAGAAGGAATACTACACCCTTGCCTCAAAGGCCGCCTTTTGCTCGCCGAAAGTTTTTGGCGAATGGTACGAAAAGCGATACCTTCGCTACATGGAAAAAGTTCTTAGCCATAAAAGATTCGCGGCCCATTCAAAAATTTTCGAAGTGTTCAAGGCGCTTTCCGGCTCAGGAACAAAAATCGCGCTCTACTCCGACTACAACTTAATCAAGGAGCGCGCTCTCTCTTGCGGAGTAAAGCAAGAGGCCTTGGACTTGTGCGAAAGGTTTTATTCTTCCGAAACATTGGGCTGCCTAAAGCCGGCGCCCAGAGGCTTTTTGCAAATCGCGGCCGACCTTGGAGCCAAGCCTAAGGAAACTTTGGTTGTCGGCGACAGGGACGACACCGATGGCCAGGGCGCAAGAAACGCCGGAATGAAATTCGTTCAGATCAAGACAAAGGCGCAAAGGCCTATTTGGGACTTGCAGCATCCTGTCCTTTCTTGGGAAGAATTCGCCTCCAAAATTTTAGACGGAAGCGATTTTTAAGCCCAAGCCGACTAAAGCGCGGGCCATTGGTTTTGGACGATTCCGGCCATGTCTACGACGCGCTTGTGACACTCCTCCAAAAGCCTGTTTGAATCTTGCTTTAACGAAAGGCTTGCGTCAGGCATTATCGGCTCTCCGACAGTCAATGTCACAAGCGGATGCTTGACGCCAAAAAAGCGGCGGACAGCGCCGGGCTCTCGGTAGCTTATGGCCATCGGAATCACAGGAATGCCGTAGCGGTGGGCGAATTCAAAAGCGCCGCGCTTAAAGGGCCGGATCGGCTGGTACCAAGTCCAGCGGCAGCTTTCCGGAAAAACATGAATCCACTTTTTCTTTTTGTGAAGCTCGTCAAAGGCCTCGTAGAATTTTTTCATTCCGCTAAAATTTTGCGCGACGGGGATGCCGCCCACCGCGCGAATCAAGCCTGCGTCCTTACCCATCAAGTTTTCGGCGCGGGCCGGAAACCACAGGCGCTTTTTTGTCGCTTGAACGATGGCCAGATAATCCCAGCGGTAAACATGGTTGCAAACGGTGACCGCTCCGTTTTTAAAAAGCGCCTTGTTTTTGCGAAGGTTTTTCAGGCCTGCAAATTTTATTCCGTAGCGGACATGCTGCAAAAAGAAGACGAGCGTCCAAACGCAAAAGAAAATAAAATTCCGCCAAAGAAAAAACTTAAATGACCTGTCGATGAATGGATAGTTTTCGTCAACGACCACTTGCCGCAAATGCTTTGGCTTTAAAAGCGGCTCGTCCGGCTTTGCGGGCCAGACGAGGCTTGAGTCGGGAACGTATGTTCCCGGCTTATTAACGTGTCCTTGCATTATCGTGTCGTCGTGATTTCTGTCCAGCCAGTGACAACGCGGTCAACGACAGTCTTGGCCAAAGTCATTGACATTTGGGCCTTTGCCATCGCTGTTGTCACATCGTGAATGTCAACGCTGTCGGGATCAACAATCATTTGCTTTGTAAGGGAATCGACATCCGTTTGCTGCTTATTCATCGCGGAAAAAGCTTCCGACAAGTACTCGCCAAAAGACTTTTCCTTTATGCGCTGGTTCTCTTCCGCGGAAGAAAGAATGTTCACATGGGGAGCGGCCTTAAGCGGATTTGTGTCCTTAATCTTTTCAAAGCCTTGCATTTGCAAGACAGGCATTTCGTTGATTTTCATTTTTCCCACCTCCCCTCATTCTAGCGCGATTAGCGTCCAATTTCAAGAGCGGAATTGAACATGTCCTTTGAGCCTTCGATTACGGTCGTGTTGGCCTCGTAGGCGCGGCTGGCCGAAATCAAGTCCACCATTTCGTTGACGATGTTTACGTTGGGGTACTCGACGTAGCCCGCGCGAGGGCCTGTCTTTATCGCGTCCGGATGGTCGGGGTCGTAAACCAATTTTCCTTCGCTTGTGTCAAGAACGATTTCGCGCACCTTTACGCCCTTTCCGGGACCGTTGTCCAAGTTGGACGGAAGATACGGAGTGCGGAACGTGGGGTTGGCGTCGGCGACAGGCTGGAAAATGACGCGGCTTCTCTTGAACGGGCCGCCGTCCTGCGTCCTTGTTGTCGAAGCGTTGGCGATATTGTTTGAAATGACGTCCGTTCTAAGGCGTTCGGCGCTGAGGCCTGTCGAAGCTATGTTAATCGCAGAAAAGAGTCCCATGATAATCTCCTAACAAAAATCTTTATAACTGACCGAACCGGCTTCTTTGCCAGAACGGTCAGACTTGCGCAAGCCTAAGACCGTTCCTAGCGATTAGGACTCATCGCTGTCTTGACTTGGCTAAACTCAAAGTTCTCCAGCTGGCTCAGCAAGCGATACTGCATCTGGATTTTGATGATGTTCATCGCTTCTGTCTCTACGTCAACGCTTGAGCCGTTGCTGTTTTCAGTTGAATTCCAATCGACGACGCGGCGCGGCTTAACTTCCTGCCAGTCCATGACGTTGTGGATCGAAAAATGGCGGGGGTCGGTTCGCTTAAGGTCAAAGGAATTGCGGGCGTTTTCCTCGGATTCAAAGGCTCTCTTTAGCTCGCTTTCAAAATTGACGGAGGAACGCTTGAAATTCGGAACCTCGGCGTTGGCGATATTGTTGGCCGTAACCTGGTAGCGCAAGGCGTTTACATCCAGGGCCTTGTGCAATAAGTCAATTGATCGATTGAATGAGTTCATACCTAAATTGTCGGAATTTTAGCGGCGAAGTTTAGGGTTAGAATGACCATAATTGAACGAAGCCGCATACGGTCGGGCAAGCCCGCCGTTTTGCTAAGTTGAACCTATTAACTTGCGCTCTAGCGAGCGCTAGGCAATGAGGCGCGACGCCGCGCTTGCGGGCTTTTAAAAAGTCCAGACAACGCCAAAGCTGGGAATAAGGGCTATATTTCCCCTTATCTCAAACGAATCGCTGTAATCGCGGCCCAGCTTGTTCCCGCTTAGCTTTAGCTTTCCCGCGTCAAAGAATTTCAAGCCCAACGTTCCGCACATCGAAAAATGTTTTGTCAAGGGAAAGATTCCAATCGCCTCGCAGCCGATTCCAAACGCGAACAAAAAATCTTCTTGCGTCCATTCGGAAGACACCGTTCCGCCCGACACTTTTGCGGAAATCGTTTTCTTGAACTTATAGAACATCCAGTCAAAAGACAAGGTTCCAAGCAAAGCAAATGTCCAGCGGTCGGAAAAATGAAAGGCGTACCCCGCTCCGATCGCAGTTCCAAAAGCAAGGCCCGCGCAAACCTTGTCTTCTGTGTCCAACTTAAAGTTTTTGCTGAGGGCCCAGCCAAAGCTTAAGGTTCCAGAAACGCAAAAGCCGTTTTGAGCCTCGCCGTAATAGCGGGCCGACAACTGCGGAACAAACGCGTTCTTGAACCCGTCGTCCTTTGCATGCAGGGAATAAAAAGAGGCGTTTACAGCCGCTCCGGCAGAATGCTTCCAAGAACTTTGGCCAAAGGCCAAGACGCCGGCCAAAGCCAAGGCGCAAGCTAAAAAAACTTTTTTCATGCGGAAAAAAATCCTAGTCCTTAACCAAAGACTCATTTTTTAAGCAAACGAAAGCGCCCGCCGCGTAAAGCAAAAGAAACAAAATCGTAAGGGGCGGCTTCATTCCCAAAATCCACAAGGCTTCAACCGCGGCCGGCATAAGAAGGTCTACGGCAAAAGAAGACCAATAAACAGCCGCCTCTTTTACGCTAAGCAAGGCCCTTTGCGCCGGAACGAACAAAACCTTTTGCCTGGAATTCAACACGACAATCATCAGCAAGAACATGGCCGGCTTTACAAAAAGCGCGAAAGCCGGATAAGGAAGCTGGCCGCCCAAAACCCTAAAAGGCAGGTACACGGCGTAAAAGCCCAGGTAAAAGGGCAAAATCTTTTGAACACGGTCGGCCATCTTGTCCTTTTTGAAAACGAACAAAAAAGCGGCCGTCAACACGCCCAAAGGCAAAACAATCTGTTCCAAAAAAATATGGAGAAAATTGCGCCAAAAGGAGTCGGGCGTTAAAAAATAATAGGGAGAGAAAAAGTACTTGTAGGCGCAAAAAACGGCCGCCAAAAAAAGCCCCAAAAAAGCGTTGAAAAGAAAAGGAGCGAAGGGCTTCTTTTGCTCAAAAAGCCAATAGCAAAAATACAGGGGAATCAAGAACAATGCGAATAAAATCATAAAAAAATCATATCGTAAAATTAAAAAAAATGCAATAAAAAACGCTCTCGCGGAAATTCAAGCGACCGCTCGCGAGGTGCTTTTGGGGCTTAGTGATTAGCTTAACGTGTCCTATGTTCGCGTCACTTGCCTTTCCGCTACGCGTTTTATTTTACGACCATTATTTTTCACCTACCACTAGACTAACAAGCGCTTTTTCTGATATAATCTAGTTTACGCTTAATATACATGTGTGTTTTTTGCGACACGAGGAGGCCAGTTGGCAGACAATAATAAGGGACCTAGAATCAATGAACGGATTCGGGTCAGGGAAGTTCGCCTTATAGATGATGAAGGCAACCAGATGGGAATCGTTCCCACAATGGAAGCCCTCAAAATGGCTAAAGACCGGGATCTCGACCTTGTTGAAGTCGCGCCGACTGCAAATCCGCCTGTATGCAAAATACTCGATTTCGGAAAATACCGCTTTGAACAGGAGAAAAAGCTCCGTGACTCCAAGAAAAAGCAAAAGGTATTGAAACTAAAAGAGATCAGGATGCAGCCCAAAATCGGACCGGGCGATCTTGACACGAAAGCTAAGCATGTGCAAGAGTTCCTTGACGAAGGCAACAAGGTAAAGGTAACGATCCGCTTCCGCGGACGCGAGCTTGCCCACACTGACTTGGGATTTGGAGTTCTTGAAGAGGTTCTAAAAAGGCTTACCTCGGCGTATGTCATCGAAAAGCCGGCCGCTATGGAAGGCAAGTTCATGTCGATGACAATATCATCAAAAGCCAAAAATTAAAGAGGTATTGGCTATGCCAAAGATGAAGACAAAGAAATCCGCTTCAAAGCGCTTTTCGCTTACCGGAACAGGAAAGGTAAAGTACAAGAAGATGAACTTGCGCCATATTTTGACCAAGCGTTCACCTAAGAGAAAGAGACAGCTCCGCCAGACAGGCATTCTTGCGGAATCAGAAGCAGCGAAAGTTAGGAAGCAAATGCTTCCCTACGGTTGATAGGAGCGAACCATGTCTAGAGCAGTAGATGGAACAAGAAGAGCCGACAGGCGCAAGAAAATCCTTAAGCTTGCAAAAGGCTTTAAGGGCCGCAGAGGAACAAACTTCAAGGCCGCGAAAGACGCGGTCACAAAAGCGCTCGACCACGCTTATGTCGGACGCAAAGACAAGAAAGGCGAATACCGCTCATTGTGGATCGCCCGTATCAACGCCGCTGTTCGCGACGAAGGCTTGTCTTACTCGCGCTTTATCGACGGCGTTACAAAAGCCGGAATCAAGGTAAACCGCAAGGCCTTGTCTAACATGGCCATTGAAGATCCCAAAGCTTTCAAGGCTGTTGTAGAAGCCGCCAAGAAGGCTTTGGCCTAATAAAAGAGGACGCTGATGATTTCCGTTGAAACAATCCTTCTTTTGCAGCAAAAAGTGGAAAGCGCTGTTCAAAAAATCGAACAGCTTAAATCAGAAAACGATGCTCTGCGCGCCGAGCGTTCAGAGCTCACAAAAGCGCTTTCTGAAAAATCGGAGCTGCTTTCCCGCTTTAGCGCTGACGAAAAAAAGATTGAGGACGGAATCCTCGGCGCCCTAAACCGCTTGGACGCGGTGGAAAACGCCCTGCTCGACTCGAGCGGAGGCTTTAGCAACGCTAAAGCCGACTGCAATACCACAAGAGAGCGGCAAGCCCCGCTTGCCGACTCGGGCGAAGGCGCGGCCGCCGCTGTTCAGCCGGCAACTGAGCGGGCAGCCCCCGCCCAGCCGGCGCAGGCGGAAGCGGCCCCAGCCGCTCCCGTACAAGAGCAGGCGTCTTTCGCCAGCCCCGTTCAGCAAACAGAAGCGACGCAAGCGGCAGAAGCCGGCGGCGACTTGTTCGGCGACGACTCTTTTGAAACCCAAGAAGAAAGCGTTCCCGACATCTTCTAGCAAACACCCCGCATGGCTGTAATTCAAATAAATATATTAGGAACGTCGTTCGCCCTTAAAACAGACGAAGAGCTCCCCTACCTTGAAAAAATCCGCGAATACTATAAAAACGTTTGCGACGAAATACAAAAAAGCGACGGAATCCAAGACCAAAAGCAAACCGCTGTCTTGGCCGGAATCTTGATCGCCGACGAGCTTTTTAAGGAAAAGCAAAAAGCATTGGAAGCCAAAGACGCGGCGCAAAAAAACGCCGCCGAGTCCGACCCTTTGGCCGAACTTGAAGCGGACCGGCTTACAAAAAGCATGATTGAAAAAATCGACAGGGCGCTTAGTTAGACAGATGAAAGAGCGTGTATTGGTTGACGCGGATTCTTGCGCCAAGCGCGTCCGAAAATGGCTTATGGCGCGGGCAAAAGGCAGCGCCTATGAACTAATCTTCGCGGCAAACCGCGACTTGTCGTCCGCCGATTCGCCCGCCGGCCAAAATCCCAATTTTAAAATGATAGTCTGCCCCGCCCAGAGCCAAGCGGCCGACAATTGGATTCTTGCAAACGCCGCCGCCGGCGACCTTGTGATTACCCGCGACATTCCGCTAGCCTCCTCGCTTTTGGAAAAAGGCGTCGCGGCGATGAATGACTTTGGAAAAGTTTTTGACAAGCAAAAGATTGAGCGCGCCTTAAAGGAACGCGAGCTTAGCCTGCAAATGAGCCGACTGGGATTGGGGACAAAAAAAAGGGATTCCTACGGCCAAAAGGAATTTGAAGCCTTTGCCGCGGCCTTTAACAAAATAATCCAAGAATGAAAATCAGTTCAAGGCCAGAACGCCACGCGCGCTAGTCGCTTCCATAAGAATTGCTGATGGCAATCAAGCGGTCTTTTATTTGCATAAAGGCTTCGACCACGCCAGGATCAAATTGCGTGCCCGAGCATTTTTGAATTTCGTTGACCGCGTCTTCCATTGTCCACGCCGGCTTGTAAACGCGCGCGTGGCTCAAGGCGTCAAACACGTCGGCCACAGAAACGATTCTGGCTTCCAAGGGGATTTCTTCGCCCTTAAGGCATTCAGCTTTTGGCAAGGGATTTCCTTGCTCGTAAGACTCCCAATCCATTTTTCCTGGATAGCCGCGGCTGCCGTCCCACCATTCGTGGTGGCGTAAGTTGATGTTTTGGCACATTTGGAAAAGCGGCGAATTGAAGTTCTTGAACAAAAGCGCGCCCAAGCAAGTGTGGCTGTTCATAATCGCGCGCTCGTCGTCGTCAAAGCGGCCGGGCTTTTTAAGAATCTTGTCTTCGATTCCAATCTTTCCAAAGTCGTGGCACTTGCTGGCGGTGGCCAAAAAGTCGCGGAATTTTTCGCGAGTGGACTCGTCAATGTTATGGTTAAAGGCCCAGCGGTCGTAAATTTCAACGGAGAATTTTGAAACGCGGGCTACGTGCATTCCGGTTTCTTTGGGGTCGCGCATATTGGCCATCTCTGTCATGGCGTCAATCAAGTCACGGCGGCTCTTGGCTTGGCCCAAAGCGTTGGCGGCGTTGGCGGCAAAGTGGTTTATGTAAAGTTCCGCGTCCGCGTCAAATTCAATGTACTCGCCTTCTTCGTTTTTTGCGTTAATGATTTGAAGCACGCCAAGCAAGCTTGAGTCCGCGATTTTTAGCGGAATCGTAAGCATCGACTTTGTGTGGTAGCCGGTGGCGGTGTCGGACGCGGGGTTAAAGGAATACGGAACGCCTTCCGGAATTTTATACGCGTCGTGAATGTTCAAAGTTTCGCCGCTCAACGCGACGTAGCCAGAAATTGACTTTTCGGTTATCGGGAACGAAAAAGACAAGAAAGGAAGCTTTTCTCCAGGCTGGAGCTTCGCGCTCTGGGTGTCGTTTTGCGCGTACTTGATCGCCAGGTTCTTTCCTTGAACTTCGTAAATGGAACCCGCGTCGGCGTTGACGATTTTTCGCGCCTCGGTAAGAATGCGTTCGAGCAAAACGTCGATATCTTGGATTTCGTTAAGCTTTTGGTCAATTTCAAAAATGCTCTGCAAGTGCTTTCCGCGATAGGCCGCGTTTGAAAGCTCGGCGGCCTCGGCCATTTCCAAAGCGGTGGAAATGCTTAGGGTCAAGTCCTGCGCGATTTCCAAATCATCGTCGCTAAAGGTCGTGACTTTGCCGTCTTTGTCCAACCTATTGATAAGCTGCAAGACGCCAAGAACGCGGCCGCCCGCCACAAACAAAGGAAGCGCGATTGAAGAAATTGTCTTGTAGCCAGTCACAACGTCCGTTCCGACATTGAATTTATACGGCTCGGATTTTGGAATGTTGTAAGCGTCTTTAATGTTTAAGGGCTCTTTTGAAAGAACGCAGTAGCCCGCGATTGAAGTCTTGGTTATTGGAAAAGAAAAGGAAACAAAAGGAAGCTCCTCGCCCTCTTCCAGGTCTTTTTGCTGGGTGTCGTTTTGCGCGCACCTGATAGTGAGTTTTTTTTCTTCTACGATATAGATAGAACCCGCGTCCGAAGGAATCGCTTTGCGGGTTTGAGTCAACAGAGAATTCAATAAGTCGTCAAAATCTTTGATGCTGGAAAGCGAATTTTTGACTTTCTTCAACTCATCTTTTTTCATAAGCGCTAATATTATAGAACATTCATTAAATTTTGTCCATAGTTTTTTCAAAAAGGCAAAAATATATGGGCCCCGCTCCGTCCTGAACGTCGGGCAAAATCGAAAACCCCAACTCCTGCGCCTCGAATTTTGGAAGGGCTTCCATGTCAAAAGAGCCTTTCACGGCCTCCGCCGCCTCTTTTTGCTTGTCCAAAAGCTCCTCAATCGGCAAAGCGCGGGCATCGGGAAACTTAGCCAAAAGCCGGCCCGCAAGCGAGGAATTTTCGCTTTGGTTTATCGCGCAAGTGGAATAAAGCAAAAAGCCGCCCGGAGCCAAAAGCCTAAAGGCGCAAGACAAAAGCGCCCATTGCTGCATCGCAAGGCTTTTTACTCGGGCCGGCGACCATTCGGCCAAATACTTAGGGTCGTTCAGCACGTGGCGCTCGGACGAGCAAGGCGCGTCAAGCAAAATCGCGTCGTACAATACGCTTTCCTTTTTGCACAAAAGCGCTCCGTCGCCGCAAGAAATTTTCACGCGCTCTTGCGTGTCTTGCGGCAAATGTTCGGCGACAACTTTTCGCAAGCGCTGAAAGCGGTCAAAGGAGCGCTCGTTGCATCTAAGGCTTGCGCCGCCGTTCATGCGCCTTGCAAGAACCAAGCTTTTTCCGCCTGGAGCCGCGCACATGTCCAAAATCTTTTGGGCGTTTTTTAACGGAAGGCTTAAGGCCGCCAAAACGCTGGCCGAGTCCAAAAAATATTCGGGGCCGCCGTCAAAGGCTTTAAAAGCCTTGGGCTGGCTTTCCTTTAAGAGCGCGGCTTTAAGGGTTGGCCAACGCTCGCCGTAAATCGCCGAATAATATTCTTCAAAGGCCTCTTCCCCGTGGAGGCTTTTCTTTTTATCTTTGGCCATATTCTTTTAGAGCCTCCTGGTTTAGGCTTTTGGCGGAATTAAAGCGGGCCAAGCGGTCCGCGCGATTTTTCTCCTCTTCCAAAGCGCCCGGCGATTTTTTTGAAACGATTTTTTCACCGGCAAAATCCCATTCCAAAATTCCCTGTTCAAGCTTGAACTTTAAAACGCGCTTTATTGAGTCGTCGGCGGCCGCCCTAAAGTCCGCGTCTGAATCGTAGAGTTTTTTTACAAGTTTCCATTCATTGATGAAACGCTTTTCGCTCATAAGGATGCAATTGACGCCGGCCAGAATAGCGGCCTTTACCGCGCGCTCGCTTGGCCAGCCGTTCTTTTCCAAGGCAGCCATAAAAATGTCGTCGCTAAAGACAAGCCCGTCAAAAGCAAGGCGGCCTCGCAAAAGCTCTTTGATCCAATACGGGCTAAGGCTTGCCGGAGCGTCTTGGCCATAAGGCGCGGCGGACTGCGAAAGGTCAACAAGGGCGTGGCTCATCAAAACTCCGCAAGGACCTAGCGCGCAAAGCGCCTTAAAGGGATCCAAAACGTCGCGCTCAAACTCTTCCTTTTCAAATGACAAAAGCGGAAGCGCCCTGTGAGGGTCGACGCTGTTGTTGCCAGGAAAATGCTTTAAGACGGCCGCCACTTTGTTCGCTTGATAGGCCAAGACCGCCGCCGAACCGTAATCTTTTACTTGACCGGCGCTTCCAAAAGAGCGGCCGTCCAAAAATTCTTGGTTGCCCTCGTTTTGAACTTCGACAACAGGCGAAAGGTTTAGGTCAAAGCCGAGCGCCCTAAGCTGGATTGCGTTCAACGAGTAAAGCAAAAAGGCCTCTTTTGGCGAAAGATTTTTTGAAATCCATTCGTTTTCGGGAAGCGGGCCGGCCACGCCGCGCAAACGGTTTACGTAGCCGCCTTCCGCGTCAAGGCACAAAAAGGGCTCAACCGTTCCATGGCCGCGCGCAAAGTCCCGGACAGAATCTGTAAAGGCGGCGATTCGCTCAGGGTCGCGCGCGATGTTGAAAGAAAAGAAAATGTAGCCGCCGGGAACAAGCGGCGCTTTTTGGCCTGGAGTCCGATTGTCGCGGGCGTCGTCCATCCATTCGACAAAGCAAAAGCGCTCGTTTCCTTCCAGGTTGATTACAAAAAGCTGGGCAAGGCGCTCGCTCAAAGACAAGCTTTTTATGTAGGAGTCAAGCGCGGCGGATTTTTTTTGTTCCAAATCGCGGGCGGCGATTTGCGCGTCCAATCCAGCCTCGCGCGTTTTTTTTTCGCGAAAATCAATTTTGGATTTTGAGGAACAGGAAAAAAGAGCGCAAAAAAGAAAGGCTGCCGGCGCGGCAAGGCGGATTGCCCGCCGCGCCTTTTTTATTTTGCGATGCACGTTGTGAGCGGGCTGACGTAAGTTACAAGCAGCAAGACAAGCAATTGAACGACCAAGAAAGGAAGAACTCCCTTGATCACTTGTCCGACCGGCTTTTTAAACGTGTAGGAAGAAATGAACAAGTCCATTCCAACCGGCGGCGTCAAAAAGCCGATGCTCAAGTTCATAATGAAAATCACGCCCGCCTGCACTACCGGGATTCCAAAAGAAGCCGCCGAGTAAAGGAACAAGGGCGAAACAAGCAAAATCGCAGAGTAAATGTCCATCAAGCAGCCGACCACCAAAAGGGCCAAGTTCATCAAGAAAAGGAAAAGGTACTTGTTCTTTATGTAAGTCGAAATAAAGAAAGTGACGTTTTCCGGAATGTTGGCGTCTTGCATCCAATAGCTTAGGGCAGCGGCGGCCGCGATGATGAACAAGATTCCGCCCGAAACAGGAACGCTGTCGGCGATTACGCGCGCGGTTTTCTTTGCGGTAAAGTCGCGGCGGAACAAGAAGACCAAGGCGATTGCGTAAATCACCGCAAAAGAAGCCACTTGGAACAAATTGAAAAAGCCGGTGAAATACGTGACGCAAATCAAGACAGGCAAAAGCAATTCCGGCAAACAATCAAGCAAAGATTTTCCAATAGCTTTGATTGAGAATGGAGGTCTGTCTTTATTGTTGTCAAAAACGATTCCCAATACAATCATCGAAAGCGCCATGATAAAGCCGGGAATCAAGGCGGCCTTAAAAAGCGTTATGATGTCAAAACCGGGCGCGAACTGGGTGATTACAGTGTAGTTTGAGGAGGCGTACATAATGATGGCGACGCTCGGCGGAAACAAAAGCCCCACCGCTCCGCAAGAAGTGATAAGGCTTTCGGCCCTGTCCTTGTCGTAGCCGCTTCCGGTCAAAATGACCGCAAGCAAAGAGCCCAGCGCCAAAATCGTCACGCCGGAAACTCCTGTAAACGTGGAGAAGAATGTCAAAACCAAAACCGCGGCGACAACAGTTCCGCCGCGGAACCAGCCGAACAAGGCGCGGAAGAGTTCCACAAAGCGCTTTCCCGCGCTGCCCTGCGCCAAAACGTAGCCCGCGATTGTAAAAAGCGGAATCGCCGCGATTGACTTGTCGGCAAGCTTTGAGTAAGCCTCGATCGGGATTACGTCGATGTAGCCGCCGGCCTTTGAGAAAATCAAATAAGTTATTCCGCTGATGACGACAAAAAGCGGAACGCCGGCAAAGGCAAGCGCCAGCAGGATTAAAACCCACAGCAAAAGGGTTTTGTCGCAAAAGGCGTTCCAAGCGTCTGCCATTGCGTACAATTTTGGAAAGTCGGAATTGCCGGTCCAGTACCAAATGATTCCAGTCACCGCTCCCATTGAAGTCAAAACGCCAAAAGCCAGGCCAAGGCCGGCGGCGATTTTTTGGGGCTTGTCTTCCGCGTTTTGGAAGATAAGGACAAGAATCATCAAAAAACATAATGGATAAAAGGCAAAGTAAACCTTTTCGAGCAAGCCAAGGATCTTGTTTGTGAATTGGTCGGGATTGGCGATTTGCAAAAAGGACGCCAAAAAAAGTTGGGTGATGATGAGCGCCGTCGCGAAGGACACGATTGCATTTACGGCCTTTTTTGCCTTTTCCGGAAATTTTTCGGTGACGTTGGCAAGGCACAGGGCCCGCTTTTCGCGCCAAGTGACAAGGCCGGCCACGCAGGCAAAGACAAAGGCTATGTTGACTATGATTGAGTCAGCGTCCATAACCTGCAAATGCAAGTTGTCCTGCATGATCTTGATTACAAGCGCCGTGACGCTCAAAAGCGCCACAAGCGCGACCGCAAACGCGTCTTCGATTTTCTTAAGCATTAGTTGCCTCTAAACTTTTTTAGGAAGGCCGTGATTCTTTCGTAAAAATCCTTGTCGGCCACAGGAGTTTTTGGATCGTACATATAGCGGGCCTTTTCGGTGAACTCGTCGTTCCAAGCCTTAAGCTCGGCCGCGTTGGGGGTGTACACTGTCGCTCCGCCAGTCTCGCATCGCTTAAGGTACTCAAGGTCGTTCTTTTGCTGGGCTTCGATGAATTTCTTTTCGGCCCTTCTGATGCTGGCCAAAAGCTCCGGCTTGAACTTGTCGGGAATCGCGTCCCATTCAGCCTTTGAGATGATGAAGGTTACCATTACAGGGCACAAGGGAACGTTAAGAATGTTGGTGAGCGTCTTGTAATACTGCGCGGCGTATCCGTACATCGGAATCGTAAAGACGCCTTCGACTCCTCCGGGGCTTTTCATGCTCTGCAAAAGCTTGTCGGTCGGAACGTCCATCGTAAGGTAGCCGGCGGCCTTAAAGGCGTTGGCCAACATGGGAGACGTGTTTCCGCCTACTGTAAGGCGCTGCTTTTTAAGGTCTGCGGGAACGTGAACAGGGTTCTTTGTAAAGAAGCAGCACCAGCCGATGTTAAAGAAGCCCAAAACCGTGTAGCCTTTGGCTTCCAAGGGCTTTTGCATTTCGGGAGTGAATTCCTCCAAGACGGCGTTGACCTCTTCCTGGTTGCGGAACATGAGCGGAACGCAAAGGGTCATAATGTGGCTTTCCGGGCTAAAAGAGTCGATTCCAAGCGAAGTGAAAACCGCTCCGCCAATCGGAGGCTTTTGTCCGGGGCGGACTGAATTAAGCTTTTTTGTGACTCCGGCCTCGCCGCCCATTGAGTCGGAGTTCATGAATTGGAGCTCCACCTCGCCGCCTGTGATTCTGGCCCAGTCGGCCGAAATCGTTCTCTGGTCAACGTCCCAAGAGGAGCGGGCCGGAGCGACAGAGGCCACTTTGATGATCGTTTTTGCGGAAAGGGTTCCCGCCAAAGAAGCCGCCAAAAGGACGGCCGCGATTTTCTTAAAAGTTTTCATAGCAAATTCTCCACTAATAAAAAGCGATTTCCTTAATTTTTGTAACACAATATTTTACCAAACGACAAAGTAATCGTCAACATGGTCCAAAAGGTACTGGGCCTTTTGCTGGTTCAAGACGCACATAAGGCGGCTTGAAGGGTCGTCGTCTGGATTGATGGCCAAAGCCTTGTTCAAGTTTTCTATAAAACCGTCACGATCGCCCGAGGGCTTGCAAACGCTCTGGGCGTAGGTTATGTAAATGCCGGGCGCCTTTCCGCCGGAAGCCTTGAGGGCCTTTTCGTAGCATTCAAGGCCCCTCTCATAGTCTCCGCCAAAGTCAATCGGAGCGGCCGTGTAGAACTGGCAAAGCGCGTCCCAAATGGCGCCTTTTGAATAATTCGGGTCAAGGCTGGCCGCTTTTTCAAGCAGCGCGACTGGCCCTTGTATGGAAGAAAGCGCGTCAACGTCCAAGGGGTCAAGCGACCAAGAGATAAGGCTGGCTCCGCCCGCCCAATAGGCCGCGTTTACGTCGTCCTTTGTAATGTTGGAGACGGCGGCTTTAACCGCTTCCGCGTCGCTTGACAAAAAGGCCTTTTCAAAGCCGGGCCAGCGGCTTTCAAAAACGTCAAGGATGTACTGGCGGCCGCGCAGGTAGTGGTACTTGGCCCGGTTGAACTCGGCCACTTGCTTTTCAAGCTCCGTTATCGGAAGGCTTTCGGCCGGCGTTTGGACGCAAAGGTTTCCGTACATCACGTTAAGCTGGCCCGCCATTATTTGAAGGCCTTGATGGCTTGGGTTTTGCAGCGCCAAAATTTCGTACATTTTTACGATCATCGGAAGGACTTCCGCGATGATTTTTGGGTCCTTTTCGCCCATAAAAGCCATCATCATGTCAGGGGCGTCGGCTTTTTTGGGAATTGCCGCGCCCTTTTTGTCGGAACCCGAAGCCGCGTCGCCCAACTTGTTGGCGATCATCGACTTGCAGGAAAAGAAGCTAGCGCTAAGGGCGACAAGGGCCAAAAGCGCGAACGTTTTTACAAGACTTTTCATATGATTAATTATAATAGAAGAAGGCTCATTGGTCAACAAAATCCGCCTCGCCAAGCTTTCGCTGCAAGGTTTTTCGGCCAATGCCCAAAAGCTCCGCGGTCTTGCTCTTGTTGCCCTTGTTGGCGGCGAGCGTTTGCTCGATTACGATTTTTTCGGCTTCCTCCAACGTGGAGCCCGCGGGAATCGTGATGCTCTCGGCGGACGTCGCCTTGCTGATTGACGGAGGCAGGTCGTCAAGCGTTATCTCGCCGCCGGAGCACATGACGACCGCGCTTTCGATGCAATTGCGCAGCTCGCGGATGTTTCCGGGCCAGTCGTACTTGTAAAGGGCGCTGCGGGCGCGGCTGTCCACGCCCGTTATGGCTTTTCCCAAGTCCTTGGCCTCGCCCTCAAACTCTTTTAGGAAGTGGGCGATCAAAAGCGGAATGTCGTCCTTTCGCTCCCTTAGCGGAGGAACTTCTATGCGCACGACGTTGAGGCGGTAAAAAAGGTCTTCGCGGAATTTCCCCTGCTTGACCAGCTCCTCCAAGTTTTTGTTGGTCGCGGCGACGACGCGGACGTCAACCTCTATCGTTTGGCTTCCGCCGACGCGCTCAAACTTTTTTTCCTGCAAAACGCGCAAAAGCTTTACCTGCGTCGCTTGGTCTATCTCGCCTATTTCGTCAAGGAATATCGTGGAATTGTGGGCAAGCTCAAAGCGGCCCTTTGCCATTTGGTCGGCGCCGGTGTAAGCGCCCTTTTCGTGGCCAAAAAGCTCCGACTCCAAAAGGCTTTCCGACAAGGCGGCGCAATGGACTTTCACGCAGTCGTGGCCCTTGCGGGGGGACAAGGCGTGTATCGCGTCGGCGACGACTTCCTTTCCGACGCCGCTTTCTCCGGTAATCAAGACGCTGGCCTTTGAGGGCGCGACTTTTTTTATGAGCTCGGCGATTTTTTGCATGGCGGCGCTTTTTCCTATCATTCCCTCAAGCGACTTTGTTTGGTCCACGCGGTCTTTCAGCTCCTTGTGCTGGAGCGAAAGCTCGCGGCCCTGCAAGGCGCGCTTGGCGATCATCAAAAGTTGGTCAAGGTTCAAGGGCTTTGTCAAAAAGTCGTAGGCGCCGTTTCTCATCGCGTCGACGGCGGCGTCGATGCTTCCGTGGCCTGTCAAAACGATTACAGGAATTCCTGGATTTTGGGTTGTGACCCGGCGCAAAACTTCCTCGCCGCTTATTCCGTCCATGCGAAGGTCGGTGACAACCAAGTCTATGCCGCCCTTGGCGATTTGGTCCAAGCCTTCCTGGCCATTGGCGGCCAAGCTGACTTCGTAGCCTTCAAGCTCAAAGGCGGCGCCCAAGCCTTCGCGAATGTTTTTTTCGTCGTCAATTACAAGAATCGTGAATTTCATTTTGACTCCAAAAGCCGCTTGTCGGTTTGCGGAACGGGCAAGCTTATGATAAAGGCGCTTCCCTCGCCTTCCTTTGACTCAACTTGTATGTCGCCAGAGAATTCCTTCACGATTTTGTAAACCATCGTAAGGCCCAAGCCGGTTCCGCTGGCCTTTGTCGTGTAGTAAGGCTCAAAGACGCGGGCCAAAGTTTGCTCGCTCATGCCGGCGCCGTTGTCCTTTATCAAAATCACAAACTTGTTGTCCTTGACGGCGGAATGGATTTCAAAAACTCCGCCTTTTTTTCCGTCAAACTTTTCATGAATCGCGGCCAGCGCGTTTTGCGCCAAATTGGCGACCACTTCGCGCAAAAGCTTTTGGTCAAGCAAAAGGCGGGCCGAGTCGGAGCAAAGGTCAATCTTTAGCTCAACGTTCTTGCTTGAAAATTCCGGCGCGAAAAATTCGGCGAACTTTCTTAAAAGCGGATTCGGCTCCAGCAATTCAAAAGTCGCGCTTATCGGCCTAACCGCGAACAAAAAGTCCATCACGATTTTATTAAGGTTGGCTATTTCGTCGTTGACAACGTCGATGTATTTTTCCAGAAATTTTTGGTCGGGCAAGAGGCCGTCAGACTCGCGCGCCTTTTTTACCGCCTTTTGCAAAAGCTGGATGTGAATGCTTATCGCGCCAAGCGGGTTCTTTATTTCGTGCGCGACGCTGGCGGCCAAGTTTGTAAGGCCAGCCAAGCTTTCCATCCTGTGCAAAAGGATTTCTTGGTTCCTCTGCTCGGTCATGTCGCGCACGGACATAATGCAGCCGTCAAGCTTTTCTTCTTTTACCAAAGACGAAAGGCTTATTTGAATAAAGCGGATCCTGCCGTCGCTGGCCTGGACGGAAAACTCCTCGCTCGCGTTGGTCTTGTTCTTCTCAAAGCAAGTCTTTAAGAATTCCGCGACGCTTTTGTCGGCGACAAACTCGCAAAAGTCGGCCGCGTTTTTTGGAAGCGGCCTAATAGTCAATGGCAGCCAGCGTTCAGCCGCCTTGTTTATCAAAAGCAGCTTGTAGTCCTTGTCCAAAATCACAAGGCCCAAGGAAAGGGATTCGATTATCGAAGAAAGCGTGTCGCGCTCGGAACTTATCAAGGAAAAAAGCTCTTGGATCTGGGAGTCTGAAAGTTTAGAAAGCTTTTGCGCGACGCTCTTGTTAAAACTTTTCACCTCTTTCGCTCCTTGGCCAGGGCGCAAAGCAAGTCTTCCAAGGCGGACTGGATTCCTTGGTTGTATGTAGAAACGTTAAGCCAGGACTCGCGCAAGGCCTTTGAAATTTCCAAAGCCTTTTGGCTTCCGGCGGCGCTGGAAAAAAATGACCGGGTCCGCGTTTCCAAGGCCGACAAAAAAAGCTTGAACAAAACGCGCGGCTCAAACTTTCCGCAATTTTTTATCAAGTCGGCGATGTCCGGAATTTTTCCGTCAAAGATTTGGTCAAAAAATTCAAAGGCGCGTTTTTCTATCGCTTCCGGGCGGACGGGCAAAAAGCCTTCCAGGTAATGCTGTATCAAAGAGCCGCCGGAACCCAGAGCCACCGCTCCGTCATGGAAAACGCGGTCAATGATTTCCTTTTCCTGCTCCTGCGTCCTGGAAGAAAAATTGTAGGGGCGCAAGCGGGACAAAATCGTAGGCATGACAGCGTTCTTTCTTGAAGTCGTAAGGATGAACAAGCTGTTGGCCGGCGGCTCCTCCAGAATTTTAAGCAAAGCGTTCCGCACGCCTTCAAGCATTCGCTCGGCCTTTTCTATGATTATGACCTTTGTTCCAGAAGCCGCTCCGATGCGGGCCCAAGTCGAAAGGTTTCTTATTTGCAAAATCGGAATCGAATCGTACAAAAAGTCGCCTTCAAGCTTTTCGCAAAGCTCGACGATTTTTTGGGCGTATTTTTCAACGTCCTTTATGTCAGGAAGCTCGCGCCCGGCGTCAAGCTCTTCCATGTACTCGTCAAGCTCGCTTGTGATGGCGGCGATTTTTGAAAGTTTGTCGCTGTCTTGCCACAAGGCTTGGTTAAAGCGGTTTTGCAATTTTCGGACTGAGCGCAAAAAAAGATAGCGGGTGGCGGTGACATGGCTGTCGTTCATTGACGCGGAGTTTACAAAGGCCCTGCAAGCCGCGTGGATTTCAAGCGAGCAGTCGCGCGGCCCCAAGAGCATAAGGTTTGGGCTTACAAGCGCCTTGTGCCTCATGCACGAGGGACAAGTGCAAGACCATTTTCCGCGCGGATTGGCCGTACAAGAAAGAACGCGGGCCGTTTCAAGCGCCGCGGTCAATTTTCCGCAAGAATCGTTTCCGCAAAACAAAACGGCTCCGGGGAGCTTTGACTGAACGATGTCGTCTTCCAAGAGTTTAGCGGCGCTTTGATAAAGCAAATTGTCAAACACTTTTTACGCTCCCCCTTTGATTACGCTGAAAAGGCTCTTTCCAGCAATTCATAAACCACGCTGCCTTCAAGCAAGGCGCTGGTGTCAACCTTTGGCTTAATCTCGACCAAAGCCACCAAAATCAAAAAGACCAAGGCGCCGCCTTCGGCAAAGCCCAAAAGAATGCCCAAAGCCTTGTCCAGGCTGTTCAATATCGGCCCCGAAAAAATCGTCTTGACCAAAAGCTGGATTATCTTGATCAAAACAAAGGCGCAAATAAAAACGGCCAAAAAGCCAAGAATGTCGGCCAAAATCAAATTCATCGACGGAGCGAAAACCGCCCCCATTTTTTGGTAGAGCAAAATTCCCAAAAGAAGCGGAATGATAAAAGAGCCAAAGCCAAAAATCTCGTTTATCAAGCCGCGGACAAAACCGCGAATGACGAATATCAACAAAATGGCGGCAAGAATGTAATCCAAAACGCTCATTGCATTCCCTCAAGCAATATTCTCGCGATTTTTTCCGCGGGCCTTTCGCTTCCGCAAAGTTTTTTGCAAGCCTCTCTGTAATTCTTCCTTTGAGCGGCGCTCAAAAACGACGACAAGGCGCTTTGCAAAGAAGTTTCGGTCATTCCGCTTTTTTTGATGACGACAGCCGCTCCCTGGCGCTCAAACCATTCGGCGTTGTCAACCTGGTCGCCGCGCGTTCCCGCTCCCTCCAGCGGAATCAAAACCATCGGCTTTTCCAAAACCGCGCATTCCCAAATCGAATTGGCCCCCGCGCGCGAAAGGACAACGTCCGCCGCCGAAATCACGTCCGGCATTTCCTTGTAAATAAAAGCGTAAGGATGATAGTTTTCCTTTTCTTCCTGCGACAAATTCTGGGGCAAGAGCGCGGCGTTCTTTTGGCCCGTTTGATGGACAACGATGAATTTTTGGCAAAGCCAAGAAAGGTTTTTCCATACAAGCTCGTTGATTTGCGCCGCGCCCAAGGAGCCGCCGGTCACAAGCAAAATAGGCTTTTTCTTTGCATCTTCTTTTGACACGCCCAAAAATTTCAGGCCGGCGGCGGGATCCGTTTCGTAAAAGACCGGGCGGACAGGATTTCCAGTCACCTCGAATTTTGAAGTGGAGCCGCCCGCAAAAAATTCGCGGGTCTCCTCGTAGCTAAGCAAAACCTTGTCGGCGAACTTTGAGTTGATTCTTGTCGCAAGGCCCGGAGTGAAGTCGCATTCGTGCGTGCAAAGCCTTATCCTTAAAAGCCTGGCCGCAATGCAAGGCGGAACGGAAACAAAGCCGCCCTTTGAAAACAAAAAAGCGGGCCTTTTTTTCAACAAAATAAAGAAGGCGGCCAGAAAGCCAAAAAAAATCTTGAACAGGTCAAAAAAATTTTTTACTGAAAAATACCGGCGCAACTTTCCGCTGGGGATTCCGTAAAATTCATCGACGGACTTTTCGCCGTTTTTGTCCAGAGAATTTGACACGATGTCCCTGTCCATTTTGGAACGCGAGCCGATCCAAATAACGCGGAGAGTTTTTCCGTCCTGGAGAATTCCCGACTGAACTATTTTTTGCCTAAAAGCGTCGGCGACCGCAAGGCCAGGATAAATGTGTCCGCCGGTTCCGCCGCCGGTAAAGGCGACAACAAGCGCCTTATTGTCCATGGTGGTTCTTTTCCATCAACGAAAGCAAGTCTTGGCGCTTAAAGAGCTTTGCGTAAGTCCAGGGCGACATTCCCAAAGCGTCAAACTTGTCGGGGTTGGCGCCGGCGTCGGACAAAAGCTTTACCATGTCGGCGTTTCCTTCGCCGACGGCAAGGGCCAAGGCCGATTGGTTGTCGGCGGACACAAAGTCAAGGCTGGCTTTTTTGTCCACCAAAATTTTTGCAAGCTCAAGGTTCTTTTTCCAAACGCAGTCCATAAGCGCGGAATATCCGCGGTCCTTTGAAACGGCGTTAAGGTCAACGTCATGCTCAAGCATCCATTTCACTTCGTCAACTTTTTCGGCGCGGATCGCGACGTTAAGCATCGGAGTGCCTTCCGCGTCGCGCTCGTCAAGGCTCATTCCGGCGTCAAGGTAAGTCTGGACGATGTCGCGGTTGTCCTTTTTTACGTGAACGGCGAGCGCGTCGCCGGTAAAGGGATTGCCGGTCTTAAAGAGCTTGGCCCAAGCGGCCTTCTTTTTGTCCTCAAGCGCGATGGAGGCGATGTTTTTGCTTATATAGCCAAAAAGCTTTTCAAATGAGTCAAAATCCTTTAGCTGGCCGCATTTTTTGGCCTCGGCGGTAAAGCCGCTCTTTAGCGCGTAAAGCGCGACGCCCGAGCCCAAAAGATAGCCCCATGCAAAGGAGGCGTTTTTCGCCGGAGCCTTTTCGTCAAGAACAACGCAATGGGTCGCGCCCTTTAGCGTTGCGGGAAGGGAATTTACGGAAAGCTCCGAGTCCTTTTCATACAAAAAACTCTTTGCCTTGATTTTATTCTTTTTAAAAAACTGCTTCAATTCGTCGTTTTTTGACGAATTTTTTCCAGTGTAAACGATGAGCCAATTCATTCCTCAATTATATAGAAAAGCGCAATATGTTTCAAGGATGTCACATTTGGAAGCGCATGCTTAAATTTCCGTTCCAAATTGAATGCCTAAAGTCATAGGCTCCTGAAACATTCAGCGCGAAAAAGCTTGCCTTTATGCCAAATCCGCCGTAAATTTGCGGGATGAAGAAATCCGTCCAAGAAGAAGTCTCAGAGCCCTTGCCGGAAGTCTCGGTCCCCACATAGGAAGCCGCCGACGCGATTCTTTCGTTTGTGACTGCCCAATTCCATTTTGTGTCGCTTTTTGAGAAAATCCCCCTAAAGCCGACAAAGGGCGTGAAGAACAGGAAGGTTTTTGAAACCTGAAGCTGGCCAAAAAGACTGTGGGTGGCGTAATCGATTCCCGCGCTGACGCCATCCTTGTCCAGGGAGATTTTTCCGCCCAAATAATAGTAGCCAAGTCCAAGGGAAATTTGCGGCAAAGCGCCATCCCCCTTAAGCAAAGCGTAGCGAACGTCTCCGCCGATGTTGAAGAATTTCACGCCAAAGCCGTCCGCCGCGGCTTTTAGGTTGGAAAAATTCATGTACATGCAGGAAAAGCCGATGTCAAAGGGCAGGACAAAGCCGCCTATTCTGGCGTTGGCGGTTATAGTCGGATAAACAAAAGTGTTGGGCAAGCTTCCTATCTTAAAAATTTCGGCGACCGTTCCCAAAGGAGCCAAGTCCAGCTTTGTCACGCCCGCTTCAAGGCCAACGGCAAAATGCGGCGGAGCGGACGGAAAGACCTTTCCGATCCATGCCTGCGAATAAACGTTTTGCTGCGCCGCGGCGTTGGGAAGGGTTTTGTTCATTACAATCGACAAATCGCTAAGGCAATTGTTAACGTCCGTTGCCGTAAATGTTTTTGCAAAAGCGCCGGCCGAAAAAGCGACAGCCGCAAGAATTGTAAAAATCTTCTTCATAGCGGCAATTCTATAGCGCTTTGGCAAAAAAATCAAGAAAGCGCAAAAAAAACGGCGCCGCGCTATTGACAGTTTTTTTTTATTTTGCTAATATAGCCCTAATACGCCGCTGTAGCTCAGTTGGTAGAGCGCCGGACTGAAAATCCGTATGTCGTCAGTTCGATTCTGACCGGTGGCAAAGGACCCGCAATCGCGGGTCTTTTTTTATGCCGCCAGCCGCTGTGAACGGTTTAAAAGCCCGGCGCCGGAATGCAAATATGGAAAAAAAATCAAGAAGAAAACACGGGCAAACGCAAGAACCGCGCGAAGCGGATGGGCGGACCGCAAAAACACTCATATTGCGCCTGCCGCGAACGCGGCAAATGTAGAAAGTTTCAAGGCGCAATATGCGTGTAGCGACGATATCTAGCGGTTTTGCGGTCCGGCCAGCCGCTGGGAGCGGTTTAAAAGCCCGTGTTTTCTTCTTGATTTTTTAACCTTTATGCGCTAATATTGTTATTCAATTAGGAGGAACCTATGGCTTACAAAATTTCTGACGCTTGCGTAAACTGCGGCGCCTGCGAACCCGAATGTCCGTCATCGGCCATTTCTGAAAAAGACGGCAAGCGCGTCATCGACGCTGGAGCTTGCGTCAATTGCGGAACTTGCGCCGGCGTATGCCCCGCGGAAGCGATTTCGGAAGAGTAAATGAACTTAAAGATAAAATCCAAGCTGTTCTCACTTTTGCTTCTTGCGGGTTTTATCTTGGCGTGCGCGCTTGCGGCTTTTGCCGTGATCGCGCCGCTTTGGCTTTTCGCCTCAAAAAAGCCCGGCTTGTATTCGGCCTTTATTTTGGCCCTGGCCGCGGCTTTTGTCGTTTTAAAGCTCGTAAAATTCATAAAAAGAAAAATCGATGCAAAAAAATAAGGCCTGTCTTCGCTCCGCCCTTCTTGCGGCCGTCTTTCTTTGCGCGGCGGCCTTTGCCCAAGAGGAACGGGCCGGGCAAAGTTCCGCGATTATAGTCCAAAAGTCAAAAGCGCCTCAAATCAATTCGCTGAACGTCCGCGACAAGGACTTTATGCTAAAGCAGTTTGACGACGAGGTCGAGCAAAACAAGCGTTTTTTTATCAGCGGAAACGACGTTTTTCCGTCTTTTTACGCATACACGGTGAACAACGACGACGACCTGTTCAATTTGGCCGCCCGCTTTTGCATCCGCTACGACACTTTTTGCCTTATAAACGGAATAACCGGAGCGGAAGAGCATATAAAAGGAAAAACCTTGCTGCTGCCCAGCGCCGACGGAATTTTCGTTCCGCTGGAGGAAAGCAAGAACTTGAGCTCGCTTGAATTTTTATTGCAAAAAAACCGCCTTGCCCTATTGGAAGACACAAGGCATTTGCGCTATAATATTGACGGAAAAGATTTCGCTTTCTTTCCCGGCGAAAAGTTTACAACCACAGAGCGCGCTTTTTTTTTAGACACATCCATGCAGCTGCCGGTGAAGAATTACAGAATCTCAAGCCGTTACGGCCAGAGGGCCAACCCCTTTAACGGGGCAAAGACTCAGTTCCACCGGGGCGTCGACATGGCGGTTCCGGAAGGCTCCAACGTTTTTGCCTGCAAGAGCGGAACCGTCAAAGGCCGGGGCGAAAGCTCCGTCTACGGCAAGTGGCTTCAAATCGACCACGGCCGCGGAATGACAAGTTTTTACGCTCACCTTTCTTCGATTCAAGAAAGCGCGAAAAAGGGAGCGGTTGTCAGGGCCGGCGAATTGATTGCAAAAAGCGGAAGCACGGGGCAAGTCACCGGCCCGCACTTGCATTTTGAAATTTGGCTGAACGGAAAAAGCGTGGATCCGGCGGCCTACGGTAATTTTTGAGGAAGAGAATGCGTTTATTAAAAAAAGCACCTTTTTTGGCCTTGGCGATTTTTGCCGCCGCCATTTCCGCTCCGCAAGCGGAAGTCTTTAGAACGCGAAAAACCGTATGCCTTTCCGTTCCCGAGCGCGGCGCGACGGAAAGCAAGGCGTGCGGAATAAACGACTGCGTGGCGGCCTTTTTGCCGCAAGACACAACCTTTGTGCAAGGCGTGGAGATTACCGTAAAGATTCCGCAAGCCTTGGCCGCCTACAGGAACACGATCATCTACTCAATTTACAACAACGTCACTCCGGTTCCGACAGAAAAAGGCATAGACTATTCGGGAACGGAAATCTATTCGAGCCTCTATCCAGGGCAATTGGCATGGACAATCGCGATTCCGCTTGTAAAAGGAAACACGATGAAGGCCAGCCCCTACGCCGACAAAACCCTGATTCCCGACGCAAGCCGCGGCTTTGTGTTTTTGAGGAACCAATTGGCCATGAAGGGCGTTCCAAAAAGCGTCATGGAGGCCGAATTTGAAGTCAGCGCCAAAGCGGTTTTGGCTGACTACGGCGCGCTAAAGGTTTTGGCCCCCGCAGACTCAGGCGAATACACGGTTTACGTTGACGAAAAGGCCGTCACGGCCAACGAAAAAGGCCTTGTAATCCTAAAACCCGGCAAGCGAAACGTCTCCATCGTTTCCGAAAAATTCAGGAACGAAACGCGCTCGGTTATGATAGCCCAGGGCGAAGTCACCGAGCTTTCGCTTGCCTTGCAGAGCGTGGCGCCCGCCGTCCGCGTCCGCGCGCCCGAAGGCACGAAAATTTTCGTTGACGGAAACGAGGTTCAAGCCGGAGAGTCGCTGGACTTGGAGGCCGGCGAGCACATCTTTAAGTTCAACTTGGGCGGATACGAAGTGACAAAAAAAGTCGCGATTCAAAACGGAAAAAGCTACAACGTCAGCGTCAACGTGGACGCAAGCGTAAAAGAGGAATAGCAGCGGCAAACAGCCGTAATTATAGAGGAGTTCTTGCATGAAGAAAATCATCAGCGGAAAAGTCCGCGAAGTCTACGACCTAGAAGACGGCCGCATGGTAATCGTGACGACTGACAGAATCTCAGCCTTTGACGTGATTTTGCCGGTTGACATTCCCGGCAAGGGAAAAGTGCTTAACGCCGTAAGCGAAAAGTGGTTTGACCTTACAAAGGACATTTGCAAAAACCACTTGATTTCAAGCGACACAAAGGACATGCCGGCAGAATTCCAAAAGCCGGAATTTGAGGGCCGGACTATGCTGGTGAAAAAGCTTAAGATGGTTCCTTACGAGGTAATCGTCCGCGGCTACATGTTCGGCTCCATGTACGAGGCCTACAAAAAGGGCGAGCCTTTCTTGGGCCACTCTTTTGACAAGGAATACCAGGAGGCCGAAAA
>DGRX01000013.1:0-61442 GCA_002391235.1 Treponema sp. UBA4377 | reverse complement strand
AACGTGACGCTTGACTACATGAAAAAGGACTTGGGCGAGGAACTGGGAACCAAAATCGAAAAGGCCGCCCTTGCCATTTACAAAAAATGCTACGACTACGCCAACGAGCGCGGAATCATCATAGCCGACACAAAATTTGAGTTTGGCTTGGACGAAAACGGCGAGCTTATCCTTGCCGACGAGGTCTTGACGCCCGACTCAAGCCGCTTTTGGAACAAGGACGCCTACAAGGTTGGAACCAGCCCCGCAAGCTACGACAAGCAGTTTGTCCGCGACTGGCTTAAGGCCAACAACTTGGCCGGCGATCCAAACATCAAGGAAATTCCCGCCGAAATCGTCAAAAAAACGGCCGATTTGTACGCGGAATGTCAGAAGAAAATTTGCGGCTGAGGCTTAAAAAGCCCAAAACGGACCGCAAAAAAAATCGGAGGCGGATGCGAAAATTCGCAAAAAATTCTTTAAAAATAATTAAAGAATTTGCCGGGGGTGGACGATAATATAAATGTCGGGGGCGTTTTCCCCTCCCACCCACGCCTCCGATAATGCCTGATGGGCATTGCCCGGCCGACTGGCCGGGCTTTTTTTTTCAAATTGCAACGCGGCCTCCTGCCGCTGTTTCCTCGCCCGCCCCCTAGCGAGTGTTCCCCCCAGCGCGCAAGTTCCTAAAAATTTCCCGCGCGAACATCTTTATTTTTCTATAATTGTATGCTATAATTTTATCGCAACTTTTCATTTGGAGAACTTTTATCAATGAAAACATTCACCTTTAAGGGGGGAATTTACCCTCCCGAGCATAAGGAATTGGCGGAAGGAAAGAAAATCACCGCAGCCTTCCCCGCTTCCAAAACGCTCACAATACCAATAACAATGGGCGGAGCGCCCAACCAGCCGGTTGTGGCCGTTGGCGACAAAGTGGCGCGCGGACAAGTCATAGCAAAAAGCGACGCCTTTGTAAGCGCTCCGGTCCACTCCCCCGTAAGCGGAACGGTAAAGAAAATCGTCTCAAACCTTTCAACCGCAAACTCGGAAGTTCCCTGCATAGTGATCGCCGCGGACGAAGACCCAAACGCGGGCGAGACTTTCATGCCGCCGCTTGACCCCTATTCCTGCTCAAAGGAAGAAGCCTTGGCTCGCGTAAAGGACGCCGGCATTTGCGGAATGGGCGGAGCTTCGTTCCCCACTCACGTAAAATTGAACCCGCCAAAGGATTGCAAGATAGACTACGTTTTGCTTAACGCCGCCGAATGCGAACCATACCTTACCGTTGACGAGCAGACGATGGACGAAAGCGCCGGCAAGGTAATCGACGGCCTTTTGATTGTCCAAAAAATCGTCGGCGGAAAAGCAAAGATTGTTTTGGAAAGCAACAAGGCCCATCTTATTCCCAAGCTTGAGGAGGCCGCCAAAAAAGCCGCCGACAGCGACAAGGAAAAAGTCGAGGTCGTTGTCGTAAAGACAAAGTATCCGCAAGGCGCGGAAAAGAACGTAATCACCGCCGTCACTGGCCGCGAGGTCAAGGCAGGCGGCCTTCCGGCAAGCGCGGGCTGCGTTGTTTGCAATGTCGGAACGGTTTGCGCGATCAGCGACGCCTTTAGGCTTGGAAAGCCCCTCATCGAGCGCGCCTTTACCGTAAGCGGACTCGGCGTAAAGGAGCCAAAAAACCTTTTGGTTCCAATCGGAACGCTTGTAAGCGACTTGATTCCGTCCGTCATAGAAGTTGACGATGAGAATGTCGTGAAAATAATTTCGGGCGGCCCCATGATGGGCTTTTCAATGCAGAGCGCGGCCTTCCCCGTCCAAAAGGGAACGAGCGGCGTTTTGTTCCTGACCAAAAAAGAAATCGACACGGCGGACTCAACGCCTTGCATCACTTGCGGCGCCTGCGTCCACGTTTGCCCGATGCGCTTGACTCCGACCTTGATTGTCCGCTCGGTTGACGCGGACGACTTGGCCTCCGCAAAAAAATACGGCCTTATGGACTGCATCGAATGCGGCTCTTGCGCCTACGTTTGCCCTGCGACAGTCCGCCTTGTGCAGACAATAAGAATCGGAAAAAATCTTGAGCGCGCGAGAATCGCCGCCGAAAAAGCCGCGGCCGCGCAAAAGGCGGCCCAAGCCCAAAACGCTAACGGAGGCGCGAAATGATTCAGCTTTCTTCTTCACCGCACATTTCAAGCGGACTAAAAACCAGGCATGTAATGTGGATTGTAGTCTTTGCCCTTTTGCCTGAAACTGTTTGGGGCGTCCTTCTTTTTGGAATCCCCGCGCTTCTTACGATTTGCGCGAGCGTCACCACGGCAGTCGCAAGCGAATGGCTTTTCAACAAAATCACAAAGAAAAGGCAAAGCGCGGGTGACGGCTCGGCTGTCATAACAGGCCTCTTGTTGGCCTTGGTATTGCCGCCGACGCTGCCCCTCTGGCAGACAATTCTTGGCTCGGCCTTTGCCATCATCGTGGCAAAGCAGCTTTTCGGCGGCCTTGGCTCAAACGTTTGGAATCCGGCGTTGACCGGCCGCGCCTTTTTGGTCGCAAGCTTCCCCGCCGCGATGGGCGCTTCATGGATTAGCCCTCTTCCCGACGCGACAAGCTCTGCGACAATTCTTTCCACATTAAAGCAGGCCGACGCGGTTTCAAGCGTTGACTACTGGGAACTTTTTATAGGACGACAAGCCGGCTGCATCGGAGAGTCGTCAATCCTTTTGATTTTGATTTCGGCTCTCTTCTTGATAGGAACAGGCCTTGTGGATTGGAGAGCGCCGGTCTTTATGGTAGGAACTTTCGCGCTCTTGATGTTCGCCTCTGGCGGCGACGTTTTGGCCCACCTGTTGTCGGGCGGCCTTGTCTTTGGCGCGGTCTTCATGGCCACCGATTACGTCACGACTCCGGTCACTTCTTACGGAAGAATCGTTTTTGGCGCGGGCTGCGGCTTGCTTACGTTCCTAATAAGAAAATTCGGCGGCTACCCCGAAGGCGTAATGTTCTCGATTTTGATTATGAACTCAATCACGCCTTTCTTGAACAAACTCACGCCGCGAAAATACGGCTATAAAAAAGAAGGAGGCGCCAAATGAAAGAAGCCTTTAAGCTGGGCGTAATCCTTGCCCTTTACGCGGCGGCGGCTTGCTTCGCGCTCGCCTTGGTCAACAACGTGACCGCTCCGGAAATTGAGCGGCTCGCGCTTGAAAAAGAAAGCGCCGCGCTCAAAATGATTTTCCCCGACGCGGACGGCTTTGAAAAAATCGAAGCCTTTGAAAAGCAAAGCGGAAGCGCGACAATCGAATCGTTCTACGCGGTAAAAAAAGGCGGCGAGACAGCCGGCTACGCGGTAAAGGCTTCCGGCCCCACTTACGACACGACTACGCTTGTGGCCGGCTTTGACCAAGGGCTTAAAATCGCGGGCGTACACATTTTGCAGACGACCGACTCGCCGGGCTTTGGACAAAAGGCCGCCGACCCAAATTACAAGAACTCCAAGGGAACGACCTTCTACGGCCAGTTTGCCGGAGTTGACGCAAGCGCGCCGCTTGTTCTTGGAAACGACTACGAGGCGATCTCCGGCGCGACAATCACTTCCAACACGATGGGAGCCTTGGTTTCCAACGCGGCGGAAACCGTTAAAAATTATCTTGCGGGAGGAAGCAAATGAAAGCCTTGAACATTTTCACAAACGGCATCGTAAAAGAAAACCCTCTTTTGGTTCTTTCCATCGGACTTTGCTCGTCGCTTGCCGTAACCACAAGCGTATTCAACGGCTTGGGAATGGGCCTAAGCATGACGTTCGTTCTTTTGATGAGCGAAATCATCATAAGCCTTTTTAGAAAGCTGATTCCGTCGGCGATAAGACTTCCGATTTTCATCATCGTAATCGCGGCCTTCACGACGATTGTCCAGCTTTTGCTGCAAGCCTACCTTCCGGCCTTGAGCGACTCGCTGGGCGTCTTTATCCCATTGATTGTAGTAAACTGCATCATCATGGGCCGCGTCGAAGCCTTCTCGTCAAAGAACAACACGGGACTGGCGATTTTGGACGCGCTGGGAATGGGAATCGGCTACACTTGGGTTTTGGTGGCCATCTCCTTTATCCGCGAGCTTTTGGGAAGCGGAAAGATTTTTGGCCGCGCGGTTTTTGCCGAAGAAAACGCGATCGGCTTTTTTAGCGGAGCGCCGGGCGGCTTCTTTGTCTTTGGAATCATGATCGCGGTTACGCTCGGACTTTCAGAGATGAAGAAGAAAAAGCCGGCGGCCAAAGTGAGCGCGGAAAAGGAAAGCGCCAAAAACGACGGCACGACAGGAGCGGAAAAATGAACGAACTTCTTAAAATATTCTTAAAGGCCATGCTGGTCGACAACGTGATTTTGGTCCAATACCTGGCGCTCTGCCCCTTTATGGGAATGACGAGCGACACTGGAAAATCCGCCGGAATGGGAATCGCGACTTCTTTTGTGATTTTGCTTGCCACGGCGGCTACCTACCCGATTTACTATTGCGTCTTGGTTCCGCTTAAATTGCAGTTTTTGCAGACATTGATTTTCATCTTGGTAATCGCATCGCTCGTTCAATTGGTTGAGTTCTACCTTAAAAAATCGTCTCCGGCCTTGTATAGCGCGATGGGCGTTTACCTTGCCTTGATCACAACAAACTGCGCGGTGCTCGCCATCACATTGAACTGCATCAGCAAAAACTACAGCTACGTCCAGTCAATCGTCTACGCGCTTGGAAGCGCCGGCGGCTTTTTGCTTTCAATGGTAATCATGGCTGGAATCCGCGAGCGCCTAAGAACGTCAAAAATGCCGGCCTTCCTAAAGGGAAACGCGGGCCTCTTTTTGGCGACATCGCTTTTGGCGCTTTCGTTCATGGGCTTCAAGGGCCTAATATAAGGGATAGCGGCAAAAATAAACTGCGGCAAGCCCAAAACTTTTTGATTGCCGCATAAGCCGCAACATCCGCCGCTTGCCAACTGGCGCGCGCGGACAGCGGTACTGTTTGAGGAAATTTTTTATGAACACAATTTTAATTACAATCGGAGTCTCGTTCGCAATCGCCTTTTTGCTGGGCCTTTTATTGGGACTTTTTAAGAAAATATTCGCGGTTCCGGTGAACCAAAAGGAAGTTGACGTGCGCGAGCAATTGCCGGGCGCCAACTGCGGCGGCTGCGGCTTTGCAGGCTGCGACGGTTACGCAAAAGCCGTCGCGGCGGGAACTGTGGCTCCCAACCTTTGCACGGCCGGCGGCGCCGAAGTTGCCGAAAAACTTTCAAAGGTTTTGGGCGTGACTGTCACGGCAGAGAAAAAGGCCGCCGTCCTTTTGTGCCGCGGAACAAAAGACTGCGCAAAGCCTCGCGGCGAATACAAGGGCGTTCAAACTTGCGCCGCCGCGGTCCAAGCGATTAACGGAACAAAGCTTTGCTCGTTTGGATGCGCGGGCTTTGGCGACTGCGCGGCCGCCTGCGAATTTGGCGGAATCGTCATCGGCGGCGACGGACTTCCAAAAATCGATTTGGCCAACTGCACGGGTTGCGGCTCTTGCGTAAAGGCTTGCCCCAAGCATTTGATAAAGCTTTACAACGTGGAGACAAAAGGCCCCATCGCCCTTTGCCAAAACCGCAGCGACAACAAGCCTTCGATTATGAAGAACTGCAAGAACGGCTGCATCAAGTGCGGAAAGTGCGAAAAGCTTTGCGAGCCGGGCGCGATAAAGCTTGTCAACGGCATTCCAGAAATTGACTACGAAAAGTGCGGCGGCTGCGGAAAATGCGTCGAAGGCTGCCCGACGCATGTTCTCCGCTCGTGCTTTTGATTGAAGCGAGTTTCACGTTTTTCGCGAAGCGAAAATTGCCGCCCTATGCGGCAAAGTGAAACTCGTTAACTAAAAAAAATAGCGGCAAAAGCCGCTATTTTTTTTAGTTAGACTTTCCGGCCTTTTGGTCGGCTTCCATTTTTTCCTTCCAAGTCATCGCCTTTTTCTTTAATTCTTCGGCGGCGTCGCTTTCGCCAAGGGCAACGCTTACGCGGCGCAAGGCAAGCAAAAAGTTAATCGCCGCTTTCATGTCGTCAAGGCGGCGGCTTGAAAGCTCGTACTTGTCGCGGTAGGCGTTGGCCGACTTGTCCAGAAGGGTTTTTATCAAGCGCAGGTAAAGGATTGAATTTTCGTTGTCGGGATTGCTGGGGTCAAAGTAAGCCTTTATGTATTCCTTAAAGTCGTAAAAGTTCTTTGCGACGACGGCAAAGCGGCCTTCCAACTCAACAAAAGACCACTTCCATTTGGAGTTGTCGCCAAAAGCGTCGATTATCATTTGAATGGCCAAGCCCAGCTTTCTAACCAAAAAGTAGCGCTTTTCAAGCGGCGTGTTGGCGATAGCCTCCATATTGTCGCTGACGTCGCTTTGCGCGGCGTTGATTATGTTTGTTACGACTTCTTCCAAGTAGATTATGGCCTTGTAAAGAATCTTTCTTCCCTCATTAAGCGCGTCGTTGTTTTTCACTTCAAGAATCTTTACGGAGGCGGAATTTATGGCGTTGTACAAAGTGGCGATGTAAATCATCTGCTCGGCGAGAATCAACTTTTTGTATTCCACGCCTACAGCGTCGCCCTTCATTGTGGCGAGCATCTCCTTTTCTTTGTCCAACTCGGCCTTAATCAAATCTTCGTACTGCTTGGCTTCTTTCTTAAAAAGCTCGCGGTCTTCGTTTGTAATTTTCGCCATTTAGCGCTCCCGTTCTGTCTTACTGCGGCAGGCTTGAGTACTTCTTCAGCATAGACCTAGCGTGCTCCAACGATTCGGAGCTTTGCTGGTCGCCGGATAACATTCGGGCAATTTCCGCGACCCGTTCCTCTCCAAGAACGGAAGCCGCGCGTGTTTTCATAATGCCGCCCTCAACAGACTTTTGTATTCTTATTTGATTATCGGCAAAAACCGCGATGCTCGCTAGATGTGTTATGCATAAAATTTGACGATTTTTTGCCAAATTCTTCATGTGCTCGCCCACCGCGACGGCGACTTCGCCGCCAATTCCAGTGTCGATTTCGTCAAAAATCAAGGTTGGAACCTTGTCGCTTTGGGCGAAAATCGTCTTTAAGGCCAGCATTACGCGGCTCAACTCGCCGCCGGACGCTATTTTTGAAAGGCTTGCCAAGGGCGAGCCGGGGTTGGCGCTGATCAAGAACTCAATGTCGTCCATTCCGTAGGGGCCGCACTTTTGAAGCGCCGCGTCGCCCGCCTTTTGGCTGATGCTTACGCTGAATTTTGTTCCGGCCATTCCAAGCTTTTGCAAAACCGCCTCGACTTGGGCCGACATTTTGGCCGCTCCGGCCTGCCTCTTGGCCGAAATCGCCTTTGCGGCCTCGTAAACCTTGCGCTCCAAGGCGGCGATTTCCTTTTCCAACGATTCCTTGTTGATTGAAGAGGAATCCAAGGTTTCAAGCTCGGCCTTGGCCTGCGACAAGTACTCAAAAACGGCCTGCAAGGGGCTGTCGACGCTGGAGGCGTACTTTTTCTTAAGCTTGTAAATCAAATCAAGGCGGCCCTGGACTTCCTCCAAGCGGGCCGGGTCAAAGACCAAAGAATTTTGGTATGAGCGGAAGCTTTGGCTTATGTCCGAAAGCTCGTACCAAGCGTTTTGAACGCGGCCGTCCAAGTCCTCCAAATTTTTGTCCAAAGAAGCGGCCCGCTCGCTGGCTGACCTTACGCGCTTAAAAAGCGACTCGATGCCGCCGTCTTCGCCGGAAAAGATTTCGTTCACGGACTGAACCTCGGAGTACAATTTTTCAAAGCCCAAAAGCTTTGACTCCTCGGCTGCCAGCTCTTCGTCTTCGCCGGCCTTGAGCTTGGCTTCCTCGATTTCTTGAATCGAAAACTTAAGGTAGTCAACGCGGCGTTCCCGCTCGGCGCCGCTTGCGCTCAAGGCTTCCAAGGCGGCGCGTTTTTCGACAAGCGCGGCGTAAATCTTTGTAAAGGCGGCCACTTCTTCGACAATGCCGCAATAGCTGTCCAAAAATTTTCTGTGTTCGGCCACGCGCATAAGCGACTGGTGCTCGTGCTGGCCGTGTATGTCTATCAAAAATTCGCTGAACTTAACCAAGTCCGCGCGCGGCACGGGCGTTCCCTGGATCCAGGCGCCGCTTTTTCCGCCGGCCCTGACGACTCGGCGCAAAATGATTTGGCCGTCCTCGTCCTCGATTCCGCGCTGGCTAAGCCATTCGCGGGCGCTCAAGGGCTCCTCCTCCGCGTCCATGGAAAGATCCCGGTCGGCGGCAGTCTTTGCGGGAATCGTAAAGACGCCCGAAACGCTGGCTTCCTGACAGCCCGCGCGTATTGATTCCGCTCCGGCCTTTCCGCCAAGCAAAAAGGAAATCGCCCCGATAAGGATGGACTTTCCCGCTCCGGTCTCGCCTGAAAGGACCGTAAAGCCTTTTGTGAATTCAACGCTGGAAGAGTCGATCAGCGCAAAGTCTTTTATCTTTAAAGATTCAAGCATTAGAGCCTCCGTTTGGTCCGCCGGACCAGTTCAACTTGTTGCGGAGCGCGTTATAAAATTTTTCCACGGAAGTTCCTGCCAAAATCGCGTCATGCTCCGATTTTTTTATTTGAATTATGTCGTTGTCCTTTAAGTCAATCGGCTTTTGTCCGTCAACAGTAAGAATCGCGTCGCGGTTCCTTGACGGAACCAGCTTGATTTGCAAAAGAGCCCTGGTCGAAAAAACGATCGGCCTCGCGCTCAATGAAAATGGGTTGAGCGGCGTCAAAACAAGCGCGTCCAAGTCAGGGCCAACAATCGGGCCGCCGGCGCTGGCCGAATAAGCGGTGCTGCCGGTTGGGCTTGAAACGATCGCGCCGTCGGCTTTAAAGTGGCCGAGAGTCGTTTCGTTTACGCTTACGTCCATCGAAATCGTTTGCGCCGCGCTTTTGGCGCTGACAACGATGTCGTTTAAGGCCTGGTGGCTTTCAATGGTTTTTCCGCCGCGAATCACTTGGGCACAAAGCATCGTGCGGCGGACAGTGTTTAGCTTTCCCTGCAAAAACAAGTCCAGGGATTTTTCCCATTCGTCGGGCTGAACGCCTGCGATAAAGCCGAACTCGCCAAGGTTCACGGGAAAAACCGGAATCGAATGTTTTGCCGCTCCCCTGGCCGCAAAGAGAACGGTGCCGTCTCCGCCAAGCGTAATCGCAAAGCCAAAGGACTTCCAATCGCAGTCTTGCTCATTGCCGTTAAAGTCCAAGAACATGTATTCGACGCCGCGCAACTTTAGGAAGTTGGCGATTTCGATTCCGAGCATCTCGGACTTGGGCTTATCTGTGTTTACGACAATAAGGCAATTTTTCATTACGGAAGAGTTACCAAAACTTTTGAAATCTTCTCGATTTGGCTTCTGTTCAAGCGCGGATACAAGGGAAAGACGGCGCTTCGCAAGGCAAGGGCCTTGGCGTTTTTGCAAGCGGCGCCATACTCCTCTTCCTTGGCCGCGACGATCGAGTCTTCAAAAGCCAAACGAACTTCTATTTCCTTTTTTTGCGCGTAAGCCTTTACGTCCTTAAATCCGCTGTTGAGCGCGATTGGGAAAGACCAAATCGTTGAGTTCAATTCAACGTCGCGGACAAAGCCCTTGTTTTTTCCGGCCATGATCGAACGGTTGTAAAGCGCGTAAATTTCCTTGCGCTTGGCTTCGTTGCGCGTAAATTCTTTTATCTGAACGGTTGCAAGCGCCGCGTTAATGTCGGGAAGCATCTCAATCGAAGGAATGCCTTCGGCCAAAGACTTTAGGACTGGCCAATCGCGGCGGCCGGCCGCCATCAACAAGGCTCCGCCTCCAGCGGTTATAACGTCCTGCTCCTCAAGCGAGCAAATCGCGTAAATGCCGAACGAGCCGGCCTTTTTGCCTTTGACTTCAGCTTTGGGAGCGTCGCCCTCGCCGCCTTCTTCGGCGTTGGAAGGAGCGGCTTTTTCGGCTTCTTCGCCCTGCGCCGCTTCGGGAACGATTCCGCCGGCGCTTTGGCTGATGTCCTCTATCACGGGAATGCCCAGGGCCAAAATGCCTTCAAAGTCAGGAAGGATTCCAAGGCTTTCGCGCAACACAAGGGCGCGGCCGCCGTTTTGGATTCCTTGCGAAACTGTTTCGGCTGAAACCAGCGCGTTTTCCGGCTGGACGTCCAAGACCACGGGCTTGTATCCCAATTCCTCCACCACGGCGCATTGCCAAGATGGAGCCAAGGCGCTGAGCATGACGCCGCTTCCCGCTTCCAAGCTCAAGGCCTTTAGAGCGTACTTAAGGGCGTCTGCCGGAGTGCGCAAGGCGACCGCGCCGGCGCATGAAAAAAATTCTTTTGCCGTCTGGATAAGGCGCGCGTTCAACTCGCCGGGGCCGATTCTTTCATCGACCATGCAAGTCAAAACAGCGTCCATTTCCTTGCGGCGAATGGTTGAGCTGAATGTTTGAATCATTGTTTTACTTCAATAATTTTTTGCAATTCTTTTGCGTTAAAGAGCCGGCGAATGTCTAGCATGATCAAGTAAGGCGAGTCCGGATCCTTTTGGATTACGCCCTGAATGTATTCAGAGCCGATTCCGCTGAACATCTGCGGCGGAGCCTTGATGTCGCTTGCCGCAACGGGAACAACGCGGGCCACGCGGTCGATGATGATCGCGATGCGGTTGTTGTCTATGTTCAATATTACAAATCCGCCCTCGTCCTCGCCGTCTTCCAAGACAGCCTTCTTAAGGCGGAATCTTTTATGCAAGTTGATTATGGGAATGATTTCTTTTCTAAGGTTGAAAATTCCTTCCACATAATATGGAGCGTTTGGCAAAGGCCGCACAGGCTGCGTCTTTACGATTTCTTTAACGTCCATAATATTCACGCCGTACAATTCTTCGCCAAGCTGGAATGTAACGAGCTGATATTGTTCTTCGCCGGCCATAAATCCTCCAATTACGTCTTTCTATTATAAAGCGCTTTGCCAAAAAATGCAAGCAATTTAATCAACCCTAAAAAGGGCAAGGCCGTAAACTTTTTGAGCCCCGGCGGCCTTTAAAAGCCAGGCGCATTTTTCCATCGTGGCCCCGGTTGTCACAATGTCGTCCAAAAGGACGACTTCGGGGGGAACCGAGCCGGTAAAAGCGGGCCGCAAATCGTAAACCGCCCCCGCCGCTCCCAAGCGTTCGTCACGGCCCAGCTTTTTTTGCTGGCCGCCGCTTTTTCGCTCCAAAATGTCCCGGCGGACCAAAATTCCGCGCTTTTTTTCCAAAATCGAGGCCAACTCCTCGACTTGATCCCAGCCTTTTTCCTTTATCTTGCCCGGTCGCGGCGGCACAGGGACCAAGGGCGTCTTTTCCAAGCCCAGCTCTTTCAAAGCCTTAAAAAGAAGCCGGGCAAGCAGAGGAGAAAGCCTCCTCTGCCCTTCCGACTTCCACGCGAACGCCAATTCCTTTTTCCACTGCCGATAGCTGTGGATTGGAAAAAGCGCGTCCAAACTGCTTTCTCCTTCGCGTTCCCGGCATTCCATGCAAATTTCCATTTCGGAAACCAGGAGCTTTCCACACTTGGAACAACGCTGGGGAGAATTTAGCGGGACGAAATTCTGGAGCTCAAGGGCGCATTTTGGACATAAGGGAAGGAGATTGCTTATGGCGAAACACCGCAAACACCGGAAGGAGGCTCCAATGAACACAGAAAACCAAAAACTGTTTTTTCCAAAGCGACCTTTGCTTTCAAAATTCCTCACACCTATAAGATATAGATAGTTGACGATTTTTTGGCTTTTTTTTAAAGAATTTTGAAAAAAAATTGAAAAAAAAAGAAAAAACCCGCCGAATGGCGGGCTTTGCGGGCAGGCTCATTTCGGCGCGAAAATATTGTTCGCGCCGAAAAAGGATTGTGTCAAGGCTTTAAGCGGAGCGTGCCTTGGCCAATCCTACTTTTTTAGAAGCTTTGTGATCGCGTCGATGCCCGAAACGTTGGGGATTTCGGCCGCGGACTTGTTTTCGTTCTTGATCGCGTTGAAAACTTCCTGCCTAAAAACTTTCACGTTTTTGGGAGCCTCGACTCCGATTTTGACTTGGTCGCCGCGAATTTCGATTATGGTAAGGGTGATGTCCTCGCCAATCTTGATTTTTTCGTCGGTTTTTCTTGAAAGGATTAGCATTAAGCGTCTCCCCGCGCGTCTTTCGCCTTGAGCGCCTTCATTATGTCATGCTTTGTGGTCCACTTGGAGCTTCCCAAGATGACTTGCATGCACTTGTTGTTCGTTCTGTTTATGACGAGAGGGCCTTGCAAGTTGGCGGTGACAGGCGTTCCGCCGGCAGGAATCGTGACAATCGCCATAACGCAAACGTCGGTTGGATTGGTGATTCCAATCTTGGCCAAGGCTTTGTCGTCAACGTCAAGCTCGTAGTCGTCCGCGACCAAAAAGGGGTCGACGATCAAAAAGGCCAGGCTGGACTCTTCCATCGACTGCATCCACATAAAGGGCGCGTATTCGCTTTCGTATATCGCGTATTTTTTGTATTCCTCAAATCCAAAAAGGCCTTCGGGAATTTCCAAAATATCCTTGTCCTGGACTTGAACTGTCGTTCCGATTTTAGTTTTGACATCCATGTTAAAAAACTCCTAAATTATCTCATGTAATTCAAAAGGCTGCTTGAGTACATTTTTCCGGCGACGCTAAGCGAGGCTTGGTGAACGTAGTCCATCATCTTCATGTCGGTGACGGCCTTGGTGAAGTCAAGGTCTCCCTCGGTCGCTATCATCTGCGTCACGTTGAGCGCGGTTTGGGAATTTCGGGTCACGTTGAGAGAGGCCCTTTCATAGCTGGAACCGTTTTCGGCGATGCGAGTCACAAGGTTTCCAAGGCCCGCGTCAAGGCTTCCCAAAACGCGGCTTCCGATCGCCTCTTGGTCGCCCTTTAGCATCGCGTTTCGCAAAGCGATCACGCTATCGAACATGCTTCCGCCCGAGACGCGGGTTCCCGTGGCGTAGTTGTAGGGCGGCCTCTGTTCCGTTCCGCTTATTACGCCAAGGTCGGTGAGGACGCTGCCCTCCTCGTCCTTAAGCCAAAGCTGGCGGGCGTCGGTTGTCTGCAAGTGAAGGCCGCGGGTTATCGGGTCAAGCGACGCCTTTACGGCAGCGTCGGAATTGTTGATTTTTGCGATGACGGCGTAAATGTTGTCGCCGGCCGAAACTTGGATTTCCTTTCCGTCAACGGAAATGAGCGAGTCGTTTTGCGCCACCCAGTTTGTCGTGTCGCGGCCGCTTGTCAAAGTCTGCTTGTCGGCCCAGAAAGTCCTGTTTCCGGAATTGTTGACTTCCAAATACTGGCCTTCGTCAACCTCGACGTTGTTGGAGGCGACGTTTCCGTTGTAAATGACTTCCTGAATCATCGGAACGCCCGAGCCTTCGACGTTTCCCATCTCGACTTCAAAGGCCGTGACCTTTGTGTTGGTTCCGGCAAAAAGAGAGTTTCCGTCTTGGTCGACGGCGTTGGCGTTTTGGATCATTTGGCGCAAAAGCTGGTCAACCTCGCCGGCCATGTTTTGCAAATCGTCCTTGGTGTAAGTGCCGTGAGCGCCCTGGACCGCAAGCTCGCGCACGCGCTGCATGATTTGCAAAGAGTCGTTCATGTAGCCTTCGCGCACGGTAAAGCGTTCGGTGAGCGTCTGCGCGTTTTCCTCAAACTGCTTTACGCGGCCCGCGAACGACTGGTAGCGGACCAAGTGGCCGGCGGCTATCGGGTCGTCGCGCAATTCCTGGATGCGCCTCTGGCTTCCCAACTGGTTGTTGGCCTTGTTAAGCTTGTATTCCTGTATTCTCAACCTGGACTGCACGTCCGTGTCATTCATTCCCGAACTGATTCTTCTCATATCGCGCTCCTTAAAAGTCTTGGTTTACCAAAAAGCGGCCGCTTCTTGGGCTTGCAACCGTTTATCTTGCCGCTACCCCTTAAACACCTAACCTATTAATCACCGTGTCTATCATCTCGTCGATTACCGTAACGAACTTGGCCGCGGCGTTGTAGCCGTGCTGGAACTTCATTATGTCGGCAAGCTCCTCGTCGATGTTGACTCCGCTGATGGAGTCGCGAAGGCCGCGAAGGTCGTCCATAATCGCATGCTGGCTCATAAGGTTTGTCTCAGCCTGCTCGCCCATAAGGCCCACGTTGGTCACGCTGTCGGCAAAGTAGTCGTCAAGAGTCCGCTCGCGGCCGATCATGACCTTTGTGTTGCGGATCGAAGCGATCTCGGCGGCGGCGTTTCCGTCACCGCTCATCGCGCGGCCGTCGCGGGCTGCGTAGGCCGAAGCGACGTTCATAACGTCGTTTTTGATAACGCCGTTGATTTCAATGTAAGTTGACGGATTTGTGTAGGGAGCCACGGCGAACTGCGCGCGGCTTCCGTTTCCGTCGGCGCCCTTAAGCGCGTTGACAGCATCGGCCGCGTTCCAGTCGTAGGCGTTTTCCGCTCCGCTTCCGGCAAGGATTCCCGCGTAGCCGGCCAAAAAACGGCCAGAGTCTTCAACGTGGCGGATGACAAAGTCCGGGTTTTCTATCGCCTGGCTTGTCGTGGCCTTAAGGACCAAGTTGTTGTTGCGGTCAAGGTAGGCCTTGACTTCGCCGTTAGAGTCGTTTATGCGGTTGACAACGTCTTCGACGCGGTCGGTCGGATAATAGGCCACTTGGATCGTTCCTGTGTGTCCGGCCAAAGTCATCACGCCTTCGATTCCGATTTGCTCCTGAGCGTCAAGCGCGTTGGTTCCCGTAAAGCGGAAGGCGTAAGTCTTGTCCTCAACGCCGTCTCCGTCTGAGTCGTAGTTTCCGTTAGTGTTTTCGACAAAGGGGCGGCTTGTAAAAAAGTCAAGGCCGGTCGTCTTGTTGGCGCCGACGGCGTTTCTGTGAACGTCGTTGACCAAGTCTGTAAAGTTCATCGTCATCGTGTTCAACGACTGGATTTCGTTCCTAACGTCAACGTCGCGCAATTCTATCAAGGCGCCCAAAGAGCCGCCCTTAACGACGGCCTCGTTCCTTGTGTCGGCCCATACGACGCGCGAGTATCCGTAATTGTCAACGACTGACTCAACGTCAAAGTTCCTGGCGATTCCGCCCTGGACCAAAATGTGGCCGTCAATGTGGACCATAAATTCGTCAGAGTCGCGCTGGTCGCTTGTGATGTTTGCGATTTTTGAAAGCTTTTCGACAAGCGCGTCGCGCCTGTCAAGCAAGTCGTTGGGATTGTCGCCCATCGCCTTTGAGCGCACGATTTCGGTTGAGAGGGCGGCGATTTGGTTTGCGATGTCGTTAAGCTGCTCGACGTTTGACTCGATGTCGCTGTTCAAAAGGTTTCCGATTCCAGTCAAGGCCTTGTCGCGGTTTTGGATTGAGTTTACGAGCGACTGTCCGCGGGAGACGACGGCCTCGCGGTGGGCCTGGCTTTCTGGATTCAAGCTAAGTTCCTGCCAAGACTCCCAAAACTTGTCCATTGTCGTGCGGACGGAAACGTCGTCCGGCTCGTTGTAGACTTGCTCAAGCATCGTGTAGTACTTGCTTCTTGTGTCCCAGTAAGACTCCTCGTTGCTTTGCGCCACGATGCGAAGGTCAAGCATCTCGTCGCGCACGCGGGTGATCGACTCCGCTTCCATTCCCTGTCCGATTTGACCGGGGACTTCGGCGCGGCTGAGGTCGGGCCTGTAGATGGGGTCAAAGGACTTTAGCTGGACGCGCTGGCGCGAGTAGCCTTCGGTGTTGGCGTTGGTGATGTTGTGGCCTGCCGTCGTGATTGAACTTTGGTGCGCGTTAAGGCTGCGCTTTCCGATTTCTATTCCTGCAAATGTTGACATACTATGTTTCTCCTTGCCATACGGCTGAACGCGCGAGCGTTGCGAACGCGTTTGTTGCCGCTTATGCGGCAATCCTTCATTTTTAGGTTTGCCTGCAATTTATCTTGCCGCTGGCCCCCTAATTTTCTTGCCGCTAGAATATTCGATTCAAGACAACGCTTTCGGGCTCGCGCTTAAGAACCTTTCCGTTTCGCGAGTAGACGATGTTTCGGCGCTGGGGAACGGCGTTCTCCAAAATGCCCTGAACAAAAGAGCGGCTTGTCTCTATGTATTTGTTCAAAATCTGGTTTTCGATCTTTGACTTGAGAAGCTTGGCGTGAAGCCTGAGCATCATGGCCTTTTCCTCGCCGCTGATTTCGGAATCGCAAATCTTTTCGCGCTCCTCCTCCAAGGCGGAAAATTCCAACGAAAGCTGGCGGATTTTTTCCATGTCTTCTTCAAGGCCGATCCAATTGCGGGTCTTTACCGCGATGTGGACGCTTGACTGGCAGTCCAACAATCTGTCGAGAGTGTCGTTCTCCTTTTCCAAAATTTCCATAACCTGAACTTTTTTTGCCATAAAGACCTCCGTCATCGCCGCCAGACGCGGCTATTCCCTATGAATTTCGGAATTTTAGAAATAAAGTTTAGGAAAAAAACGCCCGCGCTTTCGAAAGCCAAACGCGTTCCATTGGCCGCCGGCATTTTCAAAAAAATTCAAAAAAAAGGCGCCGACCTATTGACAAAAACGCGCGAAATTTGATAATATAATTTCACGTCGATAACTTGGTGCCTGTAGTTCAGCGGTAGAGCGCCAGATTGTGGATCTGGTTGTCGTGGGTTCGATCCCCACCAGGCACCCAATCCACAGGAAACGTTGTCGCCGGGTAAGCGTCCGTAGCTCATCTGGATAGAGTCCCGGACTTCGAATCCGGTGGTAGCAGGTTCGAATCCTGTCGGACGCAAGTTATTTTTACGGGCCATTAGCTCAGCTGGTAGAGCAACAGACTCTTAATCTGTGGGTCGCTGGTTCGAAGCCGGCATGGCTCATCCCAATCGCCTTCCAAACGGAAGGCGATTTTTTTTTATTTAGACAATGAAAAAAAATCGATAGAACCAATTAAGAACGCGCAGGGAGAAGGCGGACGGCCGCTTGCTTTGCGCGTTAAGCTATCTGTTAAGCTTAAAAAGACGCAACCGCAAGAAAGGCCGTTCGATTCTCCCGAGAGCGTTTTTTTTGAAGCTTTTAACCGCTATTTTCGCGCATTCCTATTGACACTTTTTTGATTTTTCTATAATATTATCTGAAATCGCCTTGCGGTGATGCCAGTGCCTGCGAGAGTGGTGAAATGGCAGACACGCTAGACTTAGGATCTAGTGCCCTTGGCGTGAGGGTTCAAGTCCCTCCTCTCGCATATGCGGAAATAGCTCAGTGGTAGAGCGCCACCTTGCCAAGGTGGATGTCGCGGGTCCAACTCCCGTTTTCCGCTCTAGGCCTATAGGCCAAAAACCTTGCGGAAATAGCTCAGTGGTAGAGCGCCACCTTGCCAAGGTGGATGTCGCGGGTCCAACTCCCGTTTTCCGCTCTTAAATTTGGCGGTCTGGAAACTTTTCCCGACCGCTTTTTTTTCATAAAATTCTTTTTAGTGAGGAAAAAAATGCAGTTGAAGAAGGAATTCACTCCGCAGGAAAAATCGTCAGTAAAGCTTACAGTCACAATCGGAAAGGACGACGTGGCCAAGTCATACAAGGACGCTTTGGCAAAAATCGCCAAGGAAATTCAGATTCCCGGCTTCCGCAAGGGCCACGTTCCCGCCAACGTATTGGAAAAGAAGTACGGCGAGGCGCTCAAGGCCGACGCTTTGGGAGAAATCATCGACAGCTCTTTGAACGAGATTTTCCAGGACGACGCCGAAAAGGACAACAGGCCTCTTCCCTACTCCCAGCCGGTTTTGGAAGGAACGCCTTCCCTGGACTTGGACAAGGACTTGACTTACACGGTAAAGTACGACGTTTTCCCCAAGGTTTCGGTAAAGAACTTTGGCGGAATCAACGTAAAGGAGCCGCAGGTAAACATCGGCGACAAGGAATTGCAGAACGAGCTTAAGGCCATCCAAGAGCGCAACGCCACAATCACCGACCGCGCCGACGACGAGGCCGCCCAAAAGGGAGACATCGTCACAGTAGACTACGTTGAGTTGGACAAGGACGGAGCCGAAGTCGCCGGAACAAAGCGCGACGGATACGTCTTTACAATCGGCGACGCGGACGCCTACGGGATTTCTGACGACGTTGTCGGAATGAAAAAAGGCGAGACAAAGGAAGTCGGAAAGAAGGACAAAAAAGGCCGCGCCACTCTCAAGGCCGTAAAGATTAGAAACCTTCCCGCGCTTGACGACGACTTGGCCCAGGACGTAAGCGAAAAGTTCAAGACTTTGGACGACCTTAAAAAGGACCTTGAAATCAACATGAAGAGCGCCGCAGACCGCCGCGTCCGCGAAATCAAGAACAACGACCTGCTCACCCAGCTTATCGAAAAGAACCCCTTTGACCTTCCGCAGAGCATGATCGACACCGAAATCAACGCCCGCTGGGACATGATGGCCAAGCAGTTCCAGACAAGCCCCGAGCAGCTTGAAAAATTAATCGCCGCCTCTGGCCAGTCAAAGGAAGAGATGCTAAAGCAGTGGACAGGCGACTCTGAGAAAATGCTCAAAAGCCGCATCATCGTTGACGAGCTTATCCGCGAGCGCAACATTTCCGTCACTCCCGAAGAAATCGAGGCCAAATACAAGGAAATCGCCGACCAAAGCAACTCAACTGTTGAGGAAGTCAAAAAGCATTACGAAGACCCCCGCTCAAAGGAATACCTTATCGACGACGTAAAGGAGCAAAAGCTTTACGACGAGCTCTACAAGGAAGTCAAGGTTTCCAAGGGCGACAAAATTGAATTTGCCGACTTGTTCAAGCAGAACTAAGGCAAAAAACAGGATAAAAAAGGCGCGGCAAGGGGCTTTTTTGCCTTTTTGCCGCCTTTTTTTTGCAAAGCCTAGACGATTTGAGGAATAATCGCTATATTATAATTATGAACGAAAAAATGAACACATTGGTTCCCTATGTAATAGAAAGAACAGGAAACGGGGAACGCTCTTACGATATCTTTTCGCGCCTTTTAAAGGACCGAATCGTTTTTGTTGACGGAGAGATCAACGACGCCACGGCCGACTTGGTCGTCGCCCAGCTTCTTTTCTTGGAATCGGAGAATCCCGACAAAGACATCAACATGTACATCAACTCTCCCGGCGGCTCTGTCACGGCCGGCCTTGCGATTTACGACACTATGCAGTACGTCCACTGCCCCATCCAGACGATTTGCTTGGGACAGGCGGCCAGCATGGCGGCGATTTTGCTCGCCGGCGGAACAAAGGGAAAGCGCATCGCGCTTCCGTCAAGCCGAGTCATGATCCACCAGCCGCGCGGAGGCGTTGGCGGACAGGAAAGCGACATCGCGATCCAGGCCAAGGAAATCATCCGACTAAAGCAGCTTTCAATCCAGTATTTGGCAAAAGCCACCGGCCAGACAGAAAAGACAATCGCCAAGGACATGGAGCGCGACTTTTACATGTCGGCCAAAGACGCGCTTGAATACGGCGTGATTGACCAAGTAATGGAGGCCAGAAAATGAGCTTGTTCCGCAATTCCAACAACAACTTTTGCGCCTTTTGCGGCCGCCCCGCCGACACAGACAGAAAGCTTGCCGCCAGCAAAATAGGCGAAATCTTCATCTGCCGCGAATGCGCGGAGCTTTGCGCCAGGGTCTTGGCCGAAGAAGACAGCGGCGTTGACCAAATAGAAATGAGCAAAGTCCCCAGCCCCAAGGAATTCAAGGAATACCTTGACCAATACGTCGTGGGCCAGGACTACGCCAAAAAGGCTTTGAGCGTCGCAGTCTACAACCACTACAAGCGCATGTCCTTGATGGGCCAGCCCGACGCGCAGAACGACGTAAAAATCGAAAAGTCAAACATTCTCTTGATCGGACCGACAGGAAGCGGAAAAACCTTGCTGGCCCGCACTTTGGCCCAAAAGCTAAAGGTTCCCTTTGCCATCGCCGACGCGACAACCTTGACCGAAGCCGGCTACGTTGGCGAAGACGTGGAAAACGTTTTGCTTAAGCTTATCAACGCCGCCGACGGAAACATCGCCGCCGCCGAGCGCGGAATCATCTTCATTGACGAGATTGACAAAATCGCGCGCAAAAGCGAGAACACTTCGATCACCCGAGACGTTTCGGGCGAAGGCGTGCAGCAGGCGCTCCTTAAAATCATCGAAGGAACAAAGGCTTCCGTTCCGCCGCAGGGAGGAAGAAAGCATCCCAACCAGGAAATGCTTGAGATTGACACGACAAACATTTTGTTCATCTTGGGCGGAGCCTTTGTCGGCCTTGACAAAATCATCGAGCAGAGAACGGCCGAGCACTCGCTGGGCTTTGGCTCAAACGTCGCCACGATGACCGACGAGGAGCGCATGCAGCTTTTGAACCAAGTGACGCCCGACGACCTTGTCAAGTTTGGCTTGATACCGGAATTGATCGGACGAATGCCGATTACAGTCGCGCTCAAGGCTTTGACCCGCGACGACTTGGTGGCCATCCTTACCCAGCCAAAGAACGCGATTACAAAGCAGTTCCAAGCCTCGTTCGCCGTTGACGACGTGGCCCTGACCTTCAACGAAGACGCCATCGGAGCGATTGCCGACACGGCCATAAAGCAAAAGACCGGAGCGCGAGGCTTGCGCGCGATTGTCGAGAAAATGCTTTTGGACTTGATGTACGAGCTTCCGAGCGTCCCAGGAAAGAAGGAGCTGGAAATCACAAAGGACTTTGTGGAGAACAAAAAGATTCCAAAGCCAGAAAGCCTAGTCGTAAAGCAGACAGCCTAAAAAGGCAAAAAAAACGCGCGAAAGGCGCGTTTTTTTTTGCCTTTACATTTACTCCGCCGCTTCCTTCAATAGTTTTATAGTGCTTTCGGCGCATTCTTGCCAGTTGAATTTTTTGCTCCAGGCAAGGCCTTCCACTATCATCTTTGACCGGGCCTTTTTGTCGGTCGCGACGGTCTCTATCGCGGCGGCCATCTCTTCCAAATTGTCGCTGTCAAACAAGACGGCTTTTCCGGCGCAGATTTCGGGCAAGGCGCCCGAATTGGACGCGGCCACCGGAACTCCGGACGCCATCGCCTCGACAACCGGAAGCCCCACTCCCTCTTGAACGGAAGGAAAGACGCAAGCGTCCGCCCCCGCGCACAAAAGCGGAAAGCCCTCGCGCGGAAAAAAGCCGGTAAGGAAAATGTCAGAAGAATACGGGGACTCAAAGGCCGCCTTGTGGACTTGCTCGCCCCAAGCGTTTTCGGCGCCGGCCAAAACCAAGCGGTGCGGAGCGTCCGTTCTCTTTTTAAAAATCTCAAAGGCCTTTATAAGCTCTATGTGCTTTTTTCCGGCGCCAGTGATGCTGGACGCGTAAATGATGTAGGGCCGCTTTATCGCGAAAGGCTTTACGTTGAGCGTGGCCTGGTCTTCCAAGGGCCGCTGGTAAAAAAGGTTGTGGTCTATTCCGTGGCGGACGACCGCTATTTTCTTTCCGTCAAAGCCAAGGCTTAGCAAGTCGTTTTTTATGAAGTTTGTGGGAACGATGATTTTTTGAACGCGTCCAAAGGCCCGCAAGGCCAATCTGTGCGAAAAGCGCGATTTGGCCAGAATTTTGCTTAGGGAATCGTGCAAGACCGCCGCGCTTGGGACCGAAAAGCGGCCCGGCATAAGGCGGGTGGCCGCAGGATACAAGACCGCGTCGATTTTGTTCTTTTTGTAAAAGCGGGCGGAAGAAAAGTTGTGCCAAAACCTTTGCGCGTTCATCGAGTCTCCGCAGCGGACTTCGCAAAAGGGAACGTTGGCCGAATATGTGTACCTGTCCAGCGGAGCGCCGAAAAGCGCGTACTCCACGCCGTCTTGAGCGGGAAGATTGGCCGCCAAGCCGGTCAAGTATGAGCCAAAGCCGCTTTTTCCGCTGTCGCAGGCGAATGTGTCGATCGCAATCTTCATAGACAATAAATTATATAATAAAAACTGAAAAATAACAAGAAACGCGCGCGGACGGCTGGCGGGCTGCGCGAAGGAGGCGGGCGATTGGCGGAAACATTCATTTTGCCCCTGCCGCGCAAGCGGCAGACGTAGATAGTTACATGGGGCAAAATGCATGTAGCGACGATATCTAGCGGTTCCGACAATCGACACGTCGACTGGGAGCAGCCCGCCAGCCGCCCGCGCGCGTTTTATTGCGCTTTTATTTTTTATATGCTACAGTATGCGGCATGAGCGGATTTAATGAATTAGGGATAAACGAGGGCCTTTGCCAAAAGCTGGCCGCGCTGGGAATCACGGAGCCGTCTGCCGTGCAAAAGCAAGTGATTCCGCAAATCATGGCCGGAAAGAACGTGATTTTTCAGTCGGCCACAGGAAGCGGAAAAACCTTTGCCTTTTTGCTGCCCCTTTTGCAAAAGATCGAATCGGAGCCAAACCCGGCCAAAGCCGTCCGCCTAGTAATCGTATCCCCCACCTTTGAGCTGGCCTCCCAACTAAAACAGGCGGCCTCTAGCGTCAGCGGCCTAAAATGCGGCCTTTTTATCGGCGGCGCCCCGCTTAAAAGGCAAATCGAATCCTTAAAGGAAAGGCCCGCGATTGTCGTCGGAACCGTAAGCCGCCTGCTGGAGCTTTGCCGCCTAAAAAAGCTTAAAATAGAAAGCGCCGCCGCCTTAATCCTTGACGAGGCCGACCGCCTTGCCTCAAAGGAGATCGCCGAAGAAACGGCGGAACTCATCGGGCTTTTTGGCGAAAAGACTCAAACAATCGCCTGCAGCGCGACAATCACAAAAAAGACTCAAAAATTCCTTGAGGACGCGCGCTTTTCAAAAGCCCAAGAAGGCGGCGCGCGTTCCGGCCTTGCGACCGTTCCCGAAGCGGGCTTTGAAACAATCCTTTTGCCGCTCGAAGACGTTTTGCGCGAAAAAATAGAGCACTGGGCCTTTTTTGCCGAGAGGCGCGACAAAATCGACTTGACCCGCTCAATACTAAGGGCGATGGAAAGCAAAAAGACGCTTGTCTTTACAAGCCGCGCCGACCAAGTCGAAAACATTTGCCAAAAACTAAAGTTCAAGAAAATCGACTGCGCCGCGCTTACCGCAAAGATAAAGAACCAAGAGCGCCAGGCGGTTTTGGCCCATTTTAAGAGCGGAAAATGCCCGGTGCTGATTACAAGCGACCTTTCTAGCCGCGGCCTTGACATTCCCGACATTGACTGCGTGATTCAATGCGACTTTCCGCCCGACGAAGACTTTTTTGTCCACCGCTCCGGCCGCACCGCGCGCGCGGGAAAGAGCGGCGTAAACATCGTAATAGGCGACGAATGGGAATTGCGCAAATTGGCCGCGCTGGAAAAAAAGCTAAAGATTGTAGTCCACCCAAAAGCGCTATATAGAGGAAAGATTGTCGCGGCGGCTCTCAGTATTGAACAAAGCCGCGATTTGCGCTAAAATAAACGGACTATTTTTAGGGTGGCATTGACGTGTTTTTAAAAAGTCTTGACATATTCGGTTTTAAATCGTTCGCCGACCGCACTCACATCGACTTTGCGGACGGAATCACCGCGCTTTTGGGACCAAACGGCTGCGGAAAAAGCAATGTAGTTGACGCTATGAAATGGGTTCTTGCCGAAAGCAAGTCCAAGAATTTGCGCGCCGCCACGATGGAAGGCGTCATTTTCAACGGAACGGAAACCCGCCCCGCGCTCAACTTGGCCGAAGTCACGCTAACAATCCTTAACGAAAACTCGCTCCTTCCCCGCCCCGACTCAGAAATAGCGATCAAGCGCCGCCTCTTCCGTTCCGGCGAAAGCCAGTACTTCATCAACAACGAGCAAGTCGGCCCGTCCGAAATCAAAAAGCTTTTCATGGACACCGGCGTAGGAAAGGCCGCCTATTCCGTAATGGAGCAGGGAAAAATCGACCAAATTCTTTCGAGCAAGCCAGAAGACCGCCGCTACCTTTTTGAGGAGGCCGCGGGAATCAGCCGCTCCAAGGCCGAATGCGCCGAAGCCGAGCGCGAATTGGAAAAAACCCGCTCAAACCTTACGCAAATCGAAGCCGTTTTGGCCGAAACCAAGCGCAGCTACGAAACGCTCAAAGTTCAGGCCGAAAAAACGAAAAAATACCGCAAGGTAAAAGAAGAAGTCTTTGACTTGCAGCTTGACATTCAGCTTTTAAAGTTGAAGGGCTTTGTGGAGCAGCAGAGCAGAAACGAAAACACAAAAAAAGAAATTGACAAAAAGCGAACCGACGTCCGCGCCGAAATCGACGCGATTAACAGCGCGCTTACCGAAAACACCGACAAGATAAAGAGCCTTCAAGACCAAGTGGCCGAGGGAACCCAGGAATTGATAAAAATTCAGGGCGAAAAGAACGGAAAGCTGGAGCTGCAAAAACAGTTCAACAGCCGCCAGTCGGAAATAAACGAAAAAATCGCCCAAATAGAAAACCACAGAAAAGCGATCCAAGAGCGAATCGACAGCATCAACGAAGAGCTTGACGAAGCCGAAAGCGCGATGCACGAAAAAGAAAAGCAGCTGGCCGACATCAAAAGCAACATCGACTCCTTTGGACAGAACATAACCAACGCATCAAAGAGAATCTCGGACAACGACGCGATGGCCAGCGAAAAGCAAGAGATGATCGAAGACCTTGAGCTGGCCCGCGCGAACTTGCAAAAAGAGCTTACCGCGATTACAGAAGACATCGTCACAGAGCTTGACGCAAAGCTTAAGAGCGCGGGCTATTCGCAAAACGCGATGAGCCAGGCCAAGCAAGAGCTTGACGACACTTTGGGAAAGCTTAAGATTTTCATCCAGGGCCGCAAGAACATTTTTGACGACGCGGTAAAGACCGGCGCGACTTCTGACGGAAACAAAATCGCAAGCGAGTCCGCCGCCGCTTTTGGCGACGCCTTGCAAATGCTTCAAACGCTCCAAGCCGCGCTTGAAGCTTACATAAAGGCTTCGCCGCAGTTTATCGGCGAGTTCCTTAGCCCGGAAGGCATCATCACAAAGAAGCGCGCGGTTGACCAAAAGGTTCAGGAAAACCTGGCGCAAGTCGGCGAGCTTAACAAGCGAATCGACGAGCTTAAAAAAGAGAACGAAAGCCTTAACGAAAAAATTTCGGAATACAAGGAAACCTTGGCCAACCTTCAAGTCAACGAAGCCAAGATGAACGAGCAAATCGCCGCGGCCCAAAGCCAAATGACAATGCTGCGCCGCAACCTTACGCAAGAAGAAAACAACTTGCGCCAAAACGACGAGGAGCTTTACCTAGAGCAAAAGCGCAAGGAAGACTTGGAAGAGCAAATTCAAACGATCGCCGAAGAGCTTGCCGAAATCGAAGCGCGAGGAACAAAGACCGCCGACCGCCTTAAGGAGCTTGACGAAGAAATCAAGGACTACAACAACAAGGTTTCGGGCAAAACAAGCGACCTTAACAAAAAGCAGGAAATGCTCAATAAGTACCAAGCCCAGTACGAACAGCTTTCAAGCTCATTGATACAGACGGAAACCGAAATCAAGAACGTAAAGCAAAACTTCCTTGACCAGTATTCCCGCGACTTGATGGAATACGAGGAACGGATGTACACGATAACCGTCCAGCCCCTTGAATTAAAGGAGAAACTTTCCAAAAAGCGAAGCGAGCTGGACGAATTGAGCCACGGAATCAACTTGATGGCCCCCGAAGAATTTGTCGAAGTAAAGGAGCGCTACGAGCGCCAAGAGGCCAACTACAACGACACGCTTAAATCGCTAAAGGACTTGGAGCGCGTCGCCGAGGAAATCAAGTCAAAGTCTTCAGAACTCTTTTTGGAAACTTACAACAAAATCAAAAGAAATTTCCACAATATGTTCCGCCGCCTGTTTGGCGGAGGCCGCGCGGAGTTGCGCTTGGAGAATCCCGAAAACGTCCTTACGACGGGAATCGACATTCTGGCGCAGCCGCCGGGAAAAAAGCTGGAAAGCATCGCGCTTCTTTCGGGCGGCGAAAAGACAATGACCGCCATCGCGCTTTTGTTCGCGACTTACCAAGTGCGCCCCAGCCCCTTCTGCTTGCTTGACGAGATTGACGCGGCGCTTGACGACAAGAACGTAGGAAGCTTTGTAACCGCGCTTACGGCGTTTGCCAACGTAAGCCAATACATCGTAATCACCCACAACAAAAAAACCGTTATGGGAGCAAGCTCCATGCTTGGAGTAACGATGGAAGAGTCAGGCGTTTCCAAAATCATCGCACTGCGCCTTGACGAAGACATTGACAAAATCAAAAAGAATTACGTGGAGCAAAACGACGATTTTGTCGAGGAAGACGTTCCGCCGGAGGAAGGCGTTGTAATTCCTCCGCGCCCGCCGCGCCGCGACAAAAGCGAACAAGAGGCCGCGCCTGAAAGCGGCGAAACGGAGCAAAGCCAGCAGTGATTGATTTTTCTGAAATAGGCGGCAACATAAGGGAATTTTTCTCGCAAAGGCAAAAAGCGCTTTTGCTTTCTTGCGTTTTGATAATATTTTTTTGCGCGGCGCTTATCGCCATCATTTTGATTCCGCAAAAAAAAGAAGTTCCCAGCGCGGCCTTTAGAAGCGAGCCGCTGGAAGCCGACCAAGAATTGCTTTTGCCCCAGGGAGTTTCAATCCCGCAAGAGTACGCCGTAAGCCGGCAAACAAACGAAAAATGGACCGAAGGGCAAATTCACGAATGGCTTTCAGTTCCCGACGAAGAGGCGGTAAAAAAGCTTTCGGCGTCAAACGATTCCCTTGTTAAAAGCATAACGGAGGCCGCGCCGTGAAAAAGACATTGATTCCGGCTTTTGCCCTGCCGCTTGTTTGCGCGATTCTCTTTTCTTGCCAGAGCACGGATGGCGCCGCAAGCCTCGCCGCCGAACAAAACGCCGCCGAAGCGTCCGCGGAAGTCCAAGAAAGCGCTTCGGCAGCCGAAACGGACGCGGACGGCGCAAGCTTAGCCGACGAAAGCGCCGCCGCCTACGAAGAAAAAATTCCCCAAAGCGAAATGGATGAATTTACCGCGCTTTTGGACGACGGCCAAGAAAGCGCCGAAAGCCAGGAAAACGCTCGCCAAGAAGAAGCCTCCGTTCCGCTTGCAAGCCAAGAAAGCGCGCCCCAAGAAAGCGCCGCCAGCCAAGAAGAAAGATCCGCCTCTTTGGCAGAAAAGATAAAGGCGTCAAACGGCAGCGAGTCCGCCCCAAAAGACACAAGCGTCGCGCTAGCTCCCCTTCCGGCGGCGGATAGCGCCGGCAAAAGCTCAAACGGCGCGGACCTTACGCGCTTGACCGATCAAAAAAATGAAATCGCGGGCGGCCCTTTGATTGGACCTGACAGCGACAAAGTTCCTGGCGGCGAAAGCGCGGCAGGAAATCAGTCAACGCCCATAAATGCCCAGCCAAACAAGGCAGCAGGCCGCGACAGCGCGAATACCGCGGCAGTTATAGCCGCCGAAGCCCCGGCCAATGAAAACGGCAAAGATCAGGACAGCCAAGAGCAAGAAACGGCGGAAGAAACGGAAGAAAAACCGGAGCCTGTTCCCAGCCGCTCGATGACGATAAAGAACAACCAATTCCTTGACGTGATCTATCCCGGAAACGGCTGGATTTACTTGGGCGAAGAAGGCTCAGGCGACCACTTTATTTTCCAAGGCCGAAAGCTTGGAAAAGGCGAAACGACATTTACCCTCCGCTCAAAGGAGCCGGGCGTGGCGCTCTTGCGCTTTTACAAAAACGACATCCTTACCGGAAACTACATCGACGACTACATTCAGATTTCAATAACCGACAAGAGCGCGACGGACGCAAGCCACGTGGAGGCGCCGTCTTACGCGGAAGTCGTTCCTCCAAAATTCGACAGGACAAAAGCGGTTGAAGAAAAGAAAGCCTCCCAAGCCGCGGCAAAGCCGGCCGAAAGCGCTCCGCAAAAAGAAAGCGCTTTCCAAAGCGCGGACGAGGGACAAAAGGCGGCCTCAAAAGAAACGGCCCAAGCTGACAAAAAAGAAGCCGCGCAAGAGTCGCCGTCGGAAAAGGTCCAAACCGTAATCCAGACTTCCGGCCAAGAAAAAAGCGAGTCAAAGCAAAAGACAAGCGTCGCGGGAACAAGCTCGCCCGCGGCAGAAGAAGACAAAAAAGAAAGCGCCTTGGATCAAAACGTTTCAGGCGGAACGGACAAGGCCAAGAGCCTTTTGGAGAGGGCGCAAAAAGCCTACGACGAAAAGCGCTACGCCGAAGCGCTGGACTTGGTTCAGCAATTCTTTAACACGGCAAGCGAGGACTTTGACGCGGGCCTTTACTTGGAAGGCTTGATTTTGGAAGCCAAGTCCGAAGTGCGGAACATAAAGAGCGCGATCGGCGCCTACGACACGCTGATCAAAAACTGGCCGCAAAGCAATTATTGGCGCAGGGCCAACGAGCGCTCGATTTACTTAAAAAGATTTTACATAGACATAAGATAAGAAGGTTTGTATGAAGAAAATCATTTCAAAAAAAACCGCCGCCCGACTTGCGGCGCTTTCAATTGCCGCGGCATGCTTGGCGGCCTTTTCCTCCTGCTACATTAAGGCGGAAGACAAAAAAGAGGTCGCAAGAAGCATTTCAGTTTCCGGAACCGGTTCGGTAAGCGTAAAGGCTGACCAAGCGACAATCAACGTCGCCGTTGTCACCTACAACCGCTCGGTTGTCGAAGCCGCCCGCCTTAACGCGGAGGCCGTAGCCAAAGTCCACGCCGCTTTGGCCGACGCGGGATTCGCGCCCGATTCGATTACGACAAACAGTTACAGAATCTGGCAGGAAAATTCGTATAGGAACGGCGTCCAAGTCCGCGGCGACTACAGGGTTTCAAACTCAATTCAAATCGTAACGATGGACACCCGCAAGGCGGGAAACGCGATTGACGCCGCCGTAAAAGCCGGAGCCAACGAATTTTCTTCGATTGACTTCACTTCGACAAAAACAGGCGACGCCATGCGCGAGGCCAGAACGCTTGCGATAAAGAACGCCGCCGAAGCCGCGAACCTTATGGCAAAGACGGCCGGAGCGGAACTGGGAAAAATAATTTCGATTCAAGAAGCCGGCGCTCCGGCGTACGCAGCCCGGGCCGAAGGCGCCAAGATGATGGCCGTCGCAAACGACTATGCGACTCCAATCAACGCCGGCGACAATCTTGTGACCGTGACCGTTCACTGCGTCTACGAACTTAAATAGAGAATAATAACAAAGAGGCAAAAACATGTTGGACTACAAATTCATCAAAGAAAACCTTGCCGCGGTAAAAGAGAACATCAAGAACCGCAACATGACAGCCGACGCGGACATCGTCGTCGAGCTTTACGACAAAAGAACCGCGCTCGTGACAAAGCGCCAGGACTTGCAGCAGCAGCGAAACCAAAACGCCGCCGCGATGAAAGGCAAGATGGAGCCGGACGCGCGTCAAAAGCTTATTGACGAAGGAAAGAAAATCAAGGAAGAAATCGCGGCTGTCGAAGCCGACCTTGAAAAAATCGAGCCCGCCTTGGAAGAGGCCGCGCGAAAGATTCCCAACATGTGCAACCCCGCCGTTCCGATCGGAAAGCTGGACACCGAAAACCTTGAGGTAAAGAAGGTTGGAACTCCGCGCAAGTTTGACTTTGAGCCGCGCGACCACGTTCAGCTTATGGAAGAATTGGACTTGATCGACTTTGAGCGCGGAACGAAGGTTTCGGGCCAAAAATTCTATTACCTAAAGAACGAGGCGGTCTTCTTGGAGCAAGCCTTGATTATGTACACGCTTAACCTTTTGCGAAAGCGCGGCTTTACCCCCTTCATCACGCCGGACGTCGCCCGCCAGGAAATCCTTCAAGGCATCGGCTTTAATCCGCGCGGAAACGAGTCAAACGTTTACTGCATCGAGGACGAAGGAACTTGCTTGGTCGCGACGGCCGAAATCACGCTTGGCGGCTACCATTCCGAAGAAATTTTGGACAAATCAAAATTGCCGCTCATGTACTGCGGACTTTCGCACTGCTTTAGGCGCGAAGCCGGAGCGGCCGGCCAGTTCAGCAAGGGCCTTTACCGCGTCCACCAGTTTGACAAAGTTGAAATGTTTGTTTACTGCGTTCCCGAGCAGAGCGACGAGCTGCACGAAAAATTGCGCCTTATCGAAGAGGAAATCTTTACCGGATTAGGCCTACCCTTCCACGTGGTTGACACATGCACCGGAGACCTTGGCGCGCCGGCCTACCGCAAGTGGGACTTGGAAGCCTGGATGCCCGGCCGAAACGGCGGCGAATACGGAGAGGTTACTTCCACCTCAAACTGCACGGACTACCAGAGCCGCCGCCTGAACGTGCGCTACAAGGACGACGACGGAAAGAACAAGTACGTGCACATGCTTAACGGAACTGCCATCGCCGTTGGACGCGCGATGCTCGCGATTGTCGAGAACTACCAAAACGAGGACGGCTCCATCACAATCCCGGAGGCGCTTGTTCCGCTTTGCGGCTTTGACAAGATTGGACCCAAAAAGTAAGGAAGCTAAATTTGGACGAAAAGACGATTTTGAACAGCGCCGCGCAAGAAGGCGTAAAAGAAAAAAACTATCCCAGGCGAATATTCATCCTTTTGTGCCTTTTGTCGACGGTTGTTTTGATGGCCATCCTAAAGGTCACAAAGGGGATCGCGGTTCAAATCGTCTTGTCAACCTTGCTTGCGCTAGTGGCGCTTCCCGCCGTTCGAAAAATGCACTCGCGCCTGCGCCTTCCGTGGGGCGTTGGAGTCGGCATCACCTTAATCGCCTTTGTTTTGTCAATCGGAGCGATCGCCCGCCTTTTGCAGGCCAGCGCCGCTTCGATCATCAACGCCTACCCCCGCTACGAAAACCGCTTCTTGACGATTTACAAATACGCGGCGCATCAATTCCACCTAAGCTTTGACGAAGGCAAAACCTTAATCGAAAACCTTTTGGCGCAATTAAAAATCCGCCAATACCTGCAAAGCGCGGCGCTTTCGCTTTCCAACATGGCGCTGGTGACGGCAAAGAACGCCTTTTTGGTTTTTATGATGTACACATTTTTGCTTGTCGAGGCGGGCTCCTTTGAAAAAAAGATTTCGCTTGCCTTTGAGGGAAAAATGCGCCATCGCGTAAAAAGCGTAATTACAAAAGTCATCGTCGACACGACCAGCTATCTATCAATCAAGTTCGTCATTTCGCTTGCGACAGGCCTTGTCGTTTTCGCGGGCCTTTCAATCATAGGCGTGGACTTTGCGATTGTATGGGCGTTCTTGGCATTTTTGCTCAACTTCATTCCGACATTCGGAAGCGTGATATCCTCGCTGTTGACCGGATTTTTCGCACTGCTTCAATTCTTTCCGTCCGTTCCGCCGGTAATCGCGACAGTCCTCTTGATGCTTTTGACAAACATGATTTTGGGGAACGTGGTCGAGCCGCGCATCGAGGGCGGAAACCTTAACATTTCGCCCTTCTTGATTTTGGTTTCTTTGAGCATTTGGGGCTGGGTGTGGGGCTTTATCGGAATGCTTTTGGCCGTTCCATTTTTGGTATTCATCAAAATCGTTTGCGAGAACGTTTCCTTCCTAAAGCCGATCGGAATTTTAATCGGAAACAACAAGACGGTCAAACGCGCCGTTAAATGAATTTTTCGCCGGTTCCTTTCTCGTACAAAAAGCGAATGTCCTCCTCTTGGAGCGACGTGTACCTGCAAACAGCGCAAACCAACTCTTTTTTTTCGTCGTAATAGTTTGACTCCACGCGGCAAGTGCCAAAAATCTTTCGCTCGCTTAAAGGACGCGGCAGCGGGAACGACATTTCAAGCGCGTACTCCGAGCCGTCCTGCAAGTCGGCGTTGCCGGCCCTTTGTCCAAAAACGATTCGCTCGTGGTTGATGAACAAAATGTCCAAGGGGCTTTTTCGGTTTTGAACGCTTTCCATTTTTAAGACTTTTTCGGACAAGTAGCGGACTACAGGAATCAACTGGACGCCGCTTCCGGCAACGCCTTTTTGGCGCGCGTGAACGATGAATTCCTCCAAATAGGCCTTGGCCTTCGCTTGCGCCGATTCGTCGATGTCCTTCCAAACCGGCTTTGAAAAAAGCCGGTAGCCTTGCGCCGGAACGCAGTCGATGTGAACGTCAGTCTTTTGGTTGACCGAAAAATAAAGCTGCGCCGAAATCTCCGTGGGCCTGGGAGCGGCGGCCGCCTCTTGGATTCTGCTTATCGACGACGGAATCACAAGCGCGAGGCCGGCCTTTATTTGCTTGACCTTTGTCTCAAAGTAAAGGCCCAAGCGGTTAAAGTAAAATTCGACGCGAGCCTTTTTGTCTATAAAGTTCTTTACGTTTTGGGGAGGATTGGTCAAGAGAATGATTCCCTGTTCCAAGACTTTCAGCTGCTCGGCCTTTATCGCGATTGGAAAAAGCGCCGAAGTCGCGGGCTTTACTTTAGAGCCGTCGTCTTCCGGGCCGTCGTCCTCAATTGGCGTTACGGTTACAGGAACGTTTCCGTCAATCAAATATTGAAGGACCAATTCCCGCTCAATCCCGGTCAATTTTGCCGCTTCCATCTTTTGCCTCCCTTTTATAAATTTCTATCTGTTGGATTTTGCAAGCGTCCTTTTCCATGACTGGGTAGAGCTTGCAAAACAAATATTCCTTTTGCCCCGAAAACCTTACGGGCACTTCGACCAAATCGTCGCCCAAAAAGGGCCTCCCCACGACGTAGGAATCAAAGGGGCCGGCATCCTTTGTGTCCGCGAAAAAAAGCGAAAGCGAAAACAAAGTCTTTGCCGAAAAAAAAGCGTCGACCTTAGCCGAACTTTTTTCCTTGGCTTGGCCGTTTTCGTCCTTTTCCTGCCCCTCATTCGTAAAATCAATGTAGGCGCCGCAAAATGAGCGGACGGTTTCCAAAATCACGCCGTCAATGCCGGACGTGTCCAAATTTTCAAAGCCGGCCAAGTTCGGATAAACGCCCCGCATCGGAAGCCCGCCTTCCAAGGCAGCCATCGCCAAAGGCGTCAGGGGAACGTTCCTTGAAACCGCTTCAAAGGAGTCGATTTTTTTGGAAAGGCGGTCGCCCTCGATTTCATAGGCCCATTGGGCGGAAGAACTAAGCTCCGCCGCGCTTTTTGAAAGCGGCGTGTATTCTTCAAGGGCTTTTTCTTTTTTGCCGCCGCAGGAACAAAAGACAAAGCCCAGCGCGAACAAGGCCGCGCAAAGGCAAAAAGAGTTCGATTTTTCTAAAAGAATTTTCGCTCCCACAATGTTTTATTGTATACCGAAAATCCAGAAAAAACAAGCGCCTTGAATTCTTCCATAAAATTTACTATAATTGATTCCAAAAATTTTTGGAGGCTCTCTATGGCTCTTACATTGGCGGAAAAGATTTTGCAGGAACACATCGTTCCCGAAGCTTGCAAGGAAACTAAATTCACAAAAGGAGAGCCGATTGAGCGCGGAAAGGACATCGCGATAAAAATCGACCAGACGCTGACCCAGGACGCGACCGGCACGATGACATACCTTCAGTTTGAGACTATCGGAATCCCGCGCGTAAAAACCGAGCTTTCGGTCTCTTACGTCGACCACAACACGCTGCAGACAGACTTTAAGAACATGGACGACCACCGCTACCTTCAAAGCGTGGCGGCCAAATACGGCCTTTACTTTAGCCGGCCCGGAAACGGCATTTGCCACCAAGTCCACCTTGAGTGTTTTGGCGCGCCCGGAAAAACCTTGCTGGGCTCGGACAGCCACACGCCGACTGGCGGCGGAATCGGAATGATAGCGATTGGCGCGGGCGGCCTTGACGTTGCCGTCGCGATGGGAGGCGGCGCCTTCCATCTTGCCATGCCGAAAATCTTTGGCGTAAAATTGACAGGAACTTTAAAAAAAGGCGTCGGAGCCAAGGACATCATTTTGGAAGTCCTTCGCCGCGAAACCGTAAAGGGCGGAACGCTCGCCATCTACGAATACTTTGGCCCCGGCGTGGAGACTCTTACCGTTCCCCAGAGAGCGACAATCACAAACATGGGAGCGGAATTGGGCGCGACGACTTCAGTATTCCCCAGCGACAAAAAGACAAAAAAATTCTTGGAGTCCATGGGACGCGGCTCTTCATGGAAAGAGCTTAAGGCCGACGAGGGCGCCTCTTACGACAAGATTATAGAAATAAACTTGGACGACTTGCACGCCTTGTCCGCCTGCCCCCACAACCCGGACGTAATCAATTCAATACAAAGCCTAAAGGGCCAGCCGGTCACGCAAGTCGTGATCGGAAGCTGCACCAACTCTTCGCTTGACGACCTGGAAAGCGTGGCCGCCATCGTAAAGGGAAAGACAATCGCGCCCGGCGTGGAGGCCGGAATCGCGCCCGGAAGCCGCGCCACTTTGATGATGGCCGAAAAAGCCGGAATCTTGGGCGACCTTATAAAGGCGGGCTTTCGCATCCTGGAATCGGCTTGCGGCCCCTGCATAGGACAGGGCTTCGCGCCCAACAGCCAAGGCGTCACATTGCGAACGTTCAACCGAAACTTTAAGGGCAGAAGCGGCACCGCCGACGCAAACGTATACTTGGTAAGCCCGGAAACCGCCGCGGCAAGCGCCGTTAACGGCGTTTTCACAAGCGCCGAAGACTTGGACTACGAGGACGCGGCCTACAAGACCGGAGTCCGCCAAAGCCTTTTGGACGGAGGCGACAGCCGCCTTTCAAGCGCCGACGTTTTGGAAGCCGCGCAGGACCGCGGAATGGTCATCGCCCCGCTTCCTGAAAGCGAGTCGGCCAAAGTTGAAATTTTGCGCGGCCCCAACATCAAGCCCTGCCCCGCTTGCCGCGAATACAAGCCAAGCCTAACGCTTCCTGTGGCGCTAAAGGCCGGCGACAACGTCTCCACCGACGACATCATGCCGGCCGGAGCCAAGATGCTTCCCTTGCGCTCAAACATTCCCGAGATAAGCAAGTTCACTCTTACCCGCCTGGACCCGGAATTTTACGAGAGAGCCGAAAAGGCCAATTTTGCCGACTGCATTGTTGTAGGCGGAGAGAACTACGGACAAGGCTCAAGCCGCGAGCACGCCGCGCTAGGACCTATGTATTTGGGAGTCCGCGCGATTCTTACAAAGAGCTTTGCGCGCATCCACAAGGCCAACCTCATCAACTACGGAATCATTCCGCTTAACTTTAAGGATCCGGCCGACTACGACGCGATCAAGATGGGCGACGTCCTTTCACTTACCAATATAGGTGAAGCGCTGGAAACAGGCTGCGAGTTCAAAATCGAAGCCAACGGAAAGACGATTCTTGCAGTGAACGACTTGTCGGAGCGAAGCCGCGCGATCCTCAAGCAGGGCGGCCTGGCCAAGTACACCAAAAACGGCGGCAATTGACGAGCGAACAGTTCTTCTATATAATAGAAAAGATATATGTTGCTGATTAAGACCTCTACAAAAGTACTTTGTTCGCTCATGATGGCGGCCGCCTTGATTACCGGAGCCATTTTGGGCCTTTGCATGGCGCGCACAGCCGACACTGTCAACACAGAAAACTTCACAGAGTTTACGACCGCGCTGCCGACAAAAATTTTGGACATAAACGGCGAGCTCATCACAGAGTTCACTTCGGAAGAGCGGCGCGAAATCATCAGCCTGATAGAAATTCCCCAGCACATGAAAGACTCGCTTTTGACCCGCGAGGACAGAATCTTTTACGAGCACAAGGGCTTTAGCGTCCGAGCGATTTTCCGCGCTGTTGTCGGAGTCTTGACAAGAAGGTCTATGGGCGGCGGCTCCACGCTGACCCAGCAAATCGCCGGAACCTTGTATTGCGACCGCAAGGAAATGTCGATTTTGCGAAAGCTAAAGGAATTGTGGTGGGCCATCCAAATGGAGCGCCGCTATTCCAAAAACGAAATACTCGAGCTTTACCTAAACCGCGTCTACTTTGGCGGAGGAACCTACGGCGTAAACGCGGCCAGCAAATATTACTTTGGCCACGACGCTCGCAGCATCACTCCGGCCGAGTCCGCGATTCTTGTAATCCAGCTTTCAAACCCGGCCTTTTACAATCCCTTTGAGCACCCCAACCGCGCGATGGACAGGCAAAAGGACGTTTTGCGCGCGATGGTCAGCGAAGGCTACATAACCCAAAAAGAGGCCGAAGAGTCCTTTGACAACTACTGGCTCAACTTTGACTTTTCGCGCACCGACACCTCGGCCTTCTTTATGCGCGACGACAAGGCGCCCTGGTTCAGCGAATACGTTCGCCGCGAGTTGAGCGAAATGATTTACGGCGACGCCGACATTTACTCAAGCGGCCTTACGGTGAACACGACGGGAAACATCCAGCACTTGCAAGTAGCCCAGCTTTTGATGGAAAAGCAAATCGCCAACGCAAACGCCAACTACAAGCAGCAAATGGCCGTAAAGCAAAAGGGCGCCTTTGGCACTTACGTTCCGATGAGCGAGTTGATTACCTTGATGTTCAACCTAAAGCGGCTAAAGATGTCAAAGCAGCTTGTGCAGTCGTCGGCCACAAAAGACTTCCAAACAAAAATAAACCCCTTGGTTGACATCGCAAGCCTTATGTTCGGAATCGACAACCTCAAGGTCGGCATCATCAACAAGGCCAACCGCTTGTCGCAAGAAAAAGCCAAGGCCCATACAATCGAAGGAACGATGGTGAACATCGAAAACGACACCGGCTACATCACGGCGCTTATCGGCGGAAGCAAGTTTGACCAGTCAAACCAGTTCATCCGCGCAAGCCAAGCGCGCGTCCAGCCAGGCTCCTCGTTCAAGCCCTTGTATTACAGCGCGGCTTTGGACACGCCCGACTTTAACGCGGCCACTGCGATTCTTGACGCGCCTTACGAGTTCAAAGCCAAAGACGGAAGCAGCTACCTTCCCAACAATTACGGCGGAGCCTGGCGCGGAAACGTCTTGCTTTGGAGAGCCTTGGCGCTTTCCCTTAACGTGCCGGCGCTTAAGGTCTTGGAAAAAGTCGGCTTTGACGCGGCCATCGAACGCTCCGTCGCCTTGCTTGGAATTCCGCAAAAGGAGCTTCCAAGCCGCGCCTTTATTCCGGGATTCCCGCTTGGCTTGGGAACGGTTTCAGTGCGCCCGATAGAAATGGCCCGCGCCTACGCGATTTTCGCCAACGGCGGAAAGGCCGTCACTCCGACAGCGATTCGCACGGTGGAAGACCGCAACGGAAACATCATTCTTAACATAGAGCGCGACGTTCACAACAACCTAAAGAACCCGACGCAAGTTATCACTCCGCAAAACTCCTTTGTGATGACAAAAATCATGGAGCACGCGACGACAGTCGGAACCTTGCGCTTTGGCTCGCAAAACCGTTCCAGCCTGATAGAGCCTTCAACAGGAGACCCGACAGACTCCAAGTTCATTTACACAGACAAGAGAACCGGGCAAGAGTTCCAAATGCCATTCGCGGGAAAAACAGGAACGACTCAAAACTGGGGAGACGCTTGGGCCATCGGCTACAGCCCCTACTACACGGCGGCCTTTTGGTTTGGCTTTGACACGCCCGGAAACTCGATGGGCATGTCCGGAACAGGAGCGTCTTTGGCCGGCCCTCCATGGGGCGACTTTATGAAAATAATCCACAGGGGCCTTCCCTACAAAGACTGGCCGCAGCCCGAAGAGGGAACGGTTGTAAAAATCAACGTTTGCGCCGAGACCGGAAAGCTTTGCGCCGAAGGCTGCAGCCAAATCGCGCTTTGGTTTATGGCCGGCAACACGCCCAAAGAAGTTTGCGACTTGCACGGAGTTGGCCGCGTGAACACAGAAAAGCGCGCCGAAGACATGCTGCAAGACGCTCTTTACCAAACAGGCTTTACGATGGACGACTTTATCGACGACTCGGACTTGTCGACCGGCTTGGACTTGGACTCAATAATTGAAAACAGCGAAAAGCAAAGCTTGGACAATTCAAGCGGCCTTGACAATTTTGACGGCAATTCCTTGATGGAGTGATTGATGTTAGTCAGCATAAAGGACATCAAAGTAAAAAAACGCGTCCGAAAAGACTTGGGAAACCTTGAAAACCTCAAGGACAGCCTGCGCCGCTACGGCCTTTTGAACCCGATAACGCTAAACTCAAAATACCAACTGATCGCGGGCGAGCGCCGCTTGGAAGCCGCCAAGGCGATTGGCTGGACCAGCATAAACGCAAACATAATCGACAACTTGACTCCGCTAAGCCAGCTTGAAATGGAGTTGGAAGAAAACAACCAGCGAAAGGAATTCACCGACGAAGAGCTTTTGGAAGGCTACAAGAGGCTCGCGCGCCTTAGAAATCCAAGCCCGCTGCGCCGCCTTTGGGACGCGCTGGTCGCTTTCTTTGTTTGGCTCTTTAAGACAATCGCCTCTTGGTTTGGAAAGTGACTGAGATTATTTCGGCGCGATAATTTTTATTCGCGCCGCAATCACTTGAAAACCACGCGGACGAATTTTTTCTTTCCGGCGCGCAAGACCAGCTCGCCGTCCTTGTCCAAATCGCTCTCATTAACAACGCGCTTTACGTCGTCAAAAGTTTTGGCGTTGATGGCCGCTCCGCCCTGCTGGATCAAACGGCGGATGTCGCCCTTTGAGGCGCCGCCGATTTTGGCCGCGAAGAACAAGTCGATCGCGCCGATTCCGTTTTGAATTAAAGACTTTTCAAGCTGGACCGTCGGCATGTCGTCCTTGTTGCCTTCTCCGCTAAAGGCGGCTTTGGCTCCGCTTACGGCCTTGTCAGCCTCTTCCGCGCCGTGAATGTCCTTTACGACTTCGTAGGCCAAAGTCTTTTGGGCAATGCGAGTTTCGGGAGCGGCCTTTTGCTGGGCGGCGATTTCTTCGATTTTTTCGCGCGGAAGGAAGGTGAAGACCTTGAGGTATTCGACAACTTTCGTGTCGTCGGAATTGTAAAGGTGCTGGTAAATCTGGTAGGCGCTGGTCTTTGTTTTGTCAAGCCAAAGCGCGTTTCCTTCGCTCTTGCCGAACTTTTTTCCGCTGGCGTCCAAAATCAAGGGCATCGTAAATGCGTAGGCCTGCTTGTCAAGCATTTTTCGGATAAGGTCTACGCCTGTGGTGATGTTGCCCCACTGGTCGCTTCCTGCCACTTGCATTATGCAGTTTTTTTCTTGGAAAAGGTGAACAAAGTCAAAGCCCTGCAAAAGCATGTAGGAGAATTCGGCGAATGTGATTCCGGTCTCCAAGCGGCGGCGGATTATGTCCTTGTCCAGCATGTAGTTAAGGCTGACGTATTTTCCGATGTCGCGCAGGGTGTCCAAAAATGAGCGGCCCTTCCACCAATCGTAGTTGTCGACCAATTCCGCTCCGGGAACGAGCGCCTGGATTTGAGAGCGGATTCCGTTTATGTTGGCGTTGACGGCTTCTTCACTGATGATTTCGCGCTCGGCTGTGGGGCGCGGGTCTCCGATGCGGCCGGTCGCGCCGCCGCACAAAAGTACAGGATGATGGCCAGCGTTGGCCAAGCGCTTTGCCATGCACAAAGATGAATAATGGCCAAGGTGAAGGCTGTCCGCGGTGGGATCGGTTCCCCAATAAAAGGCAAAGGGCTTTCCGTCCAAAACTTTTTGCAAGTCGCTTTCCTCTCCCGCGACATCCTTAATCAAACCACGCCATTTTAAATCTTCAAATAATGTCATGACAGCAATATTATCAGATTGAATGATTCTTTTCAATATGATAGAATGAATCTTATGAACTACGGATACTTTCGCGCTGCGGCTGCCAGCGTTGACCTAAAGGTGGCGGCCCCCGCCTATAATTCTGAGAAAATCATCACCGCGGCGAACCAGGCCGAGGCAAAGGACGCAAGCCTCATCGTATTCCCGGAACTTTGCGTGACCGGCTACACTTGCGGAGACTTGTTCTTCCAGGAAAATCTTTTAAAGGCGGCCGCGCGCGAATGCGAAAGAATCGCAAAAGAAACAAGCGGCCTTAAGGCGGTCATAGCCATAGGCCTTCCGGTAAAAAAGGACGGCGCGATTTACAACGCTGCGGCGATTTTGTTTAAAGGAAAAATCTTGGCGCTTGTTCCAAAATCCTTTATCCCAAACTACGCCGAGTTTTACGAGCGCCGCCAGTTTTGCCCGGCTCCCGCGACAGAAGTTGTTGAAAGCCTTTATTTGTCTGAAAAAAATCCGGCCGTCCCTTTTGGAACGAACATAATGATTTGCCCGGAAAACTCCCCGGCCAAAATCGCCTTTGAAATTTGCGAAGACTTGTGGGCGCCAAACCCGCCTTCCACCCGCCACGCGCTGAACGGAGCCAACATAATAGCGAACCTTTCGGCCTCAAACGAAACAATCGGAAAGGCCGAATACAGAAGGCTTTTGTGCGCGTCAACTTCGGCGCGTCTTTTTTGCTCCTACATTTACGCGGACGCAAGCCAAGACGAGTCCAGCCAGGACATGGTCTTTGCCGGCCACAACTTAATTTGCGAGAACGGAAAGATTTTGGCGCAGAGCGAGCTCTTCCAAAAAGAAATAATTTACGCCGACATCGACCTAAGCCTTTTGGAGGCCGAGCGAGCAAAGACGACGACTTTTGGCGAGACCCAGGCGGCGGCGGGCGAAAGCGGCTCCTACCTAGAAATTCATGTAAGCCTAAAAGAGCTTGACTACGACAAGACGCCCTTCTTTTACAGGAGCGTGGACGCGCGGCCCTTTGTTCCGTCGGACAGCAAGGCGCGCGGAGAGCGCTGCCAGGAAGTAATCAACTTGCAGGCCCAGGGCCTTGCCAAACGCTTGCGCCACATTAATTGCAAGAGCGCCGTCATCGGCCTAAGCGGCGGCTTGGACTCTACCCTGGCCTTGCTTGTGACTTGCCGTGCCTTTGACCTTTGCAAGCTGGACAGGAAGGGAATCTTGGCGGTCACGATGCCCGGCTTTGGAACGACAGACCGGACTTACCAAAACGCGCTTTCGCTTGCAAAGGAAGCGGGCGTTTCGTTAAAGGAAGTTTCTATAGCCGCCGCGGTTCGCCAGCATTTTTTAGACATCGGGCAGGACGAAGGCGTTCACGACGTCACCTACGAAAACTCGCAGGCTCGCGAGCGCACGCAAATATTGATGGACCTTTCAAACAAGACTGGCGGAATCGTCATCGGAACCGGCGACCTTTCGGAATTGGCCTTAGGCTGGTGCACTTACAACGGCGACCACATGTCGATGTACGGAGTGAACGCTTCGATTCCAAAAACTCTTGTGCGCCACTTGGTGGAGTGGGAAGCGGAAAGCGCGCAAAGCCCAAAATTCAAGGAAGCGCTTTTGGACGTTTTGAACACGCCCGTAAGCCCGGAACTTCTTCCTCCGACAAACGGAAAAATTTCCCAAAAAACAGAAGAGCTTGTGGGCCCTTACGAATTGCACGACTTTTTCTTGTACAACGTCGTCCGCTACGGAATGGCCCCGGCGAAAATTTACTTTTTGGCAAAAAAAGCCTTTGAAAAAGCGGCGGACGACAATCGTTCGCAAGAGCAAAGCTCGCCGCGCTTTTCAAAGGCCGAAATAAAAAAGTGGCTCAAAACATTTTACTCCAGGTTTTTCTCCCAGCAGTTCAAGCGCTCGTGCATGCCCGACGGAGCCAAAGTTGGAACGGTAAGCCTTTCGCCGCGCGGCGATTGGAGAATGCCCAGCGACGCAAGCTGCGCGCTCTGGCTTTCTGAGATCGACGAGTTGGACTAGTAGCGGCAAGAAGAAATTTGGCAAGCCAACAATGCTAGATTGCCGCATAAGCCGCAACATTCGCGCTCGCAACGAGACTCGCGCGAATGTTGCGGTATAGGAGGTTAAATGAAAAAAACTTACGAGGCGGCGGAAGACCGCTATCAAAAGATGACCTACGCCAATTGCGGAAAGAGCGGCCTGAAAATGCCGCGCGTGTCGCTGGGCCTTTGGCACAACTTTGGAAAGTCCGCGAAAATCGACAACGTTCACGCCATGTGCCGCGCGGCCTTTGACAACGGAATCACATGCTTTGACATCGCCAACAATTACGGACCGCCCGGCGGAGCCGCCGAAGAGAATTTTGGAAAGGTGTTAAAAAGCGACTTCGCTTCATACCGCGACCAAATGATTGTCACGACAAAAGCAGGCTACGGAATGTGGCCCGGCCCTTACGGCGACGGCGGCTTGCGGAAGTACTTGCTTTCAAGCCTTGACCAAAGCCTTGCCAGAACAGGCCTTGAATACTTTGACATATTTTACCACCACAGAATGGACCCCGACACTCCCCTTGAAGAAACTATGGGAGCCTTGGACCAGGCGGTAAAGTCAGGAAAAGCCTTGTACGCAGGAATCTCCAACTACGACCTTCCGACAACGCTAAAGGCCGCCAAAATTTTAAGCGACTTGCATTGCCCCTTTGTCGTGAACCAAATTCAATATTCGATTTTCAACCGTTCCATCGAAAAAAGCGGCCTTAAAAAAAGAGCCGCCAAAGAGGGAATCGGCTTGGTTTGCTTTAGCCCGCTCGCGCAAGGCCTTTTGACCGACCGCTACCTTAACGGCATTCCAAAAGACAGCCGCATCAAAACCGACGGCCGCTTTTTAACCGAAAAAAATTTGACGGCGGAACGAATGGCGCAAATCAAGGCGCTTAACGACATCGCAAAGGAGCGCGGACAGACTTTGGCGCAAATGGCCTTGGCCTGGGTTTTGCGCGACGGCGACATCGCTAGCGTCATCATCGGAGCCTCAAAGCCGGAGCAAATTTTGGACAACGTGAAGGCAGCCCAAAGCGCCGCCTTTACAAAAGAGGAATTGGACGCGATTGACAAAATCGCCGCCATCGAATAATGCTAAGCTACCTGCACGTCTTTCACGCGGGAAACCACGCCGACATCCTTAAGCACGCCGCGCTCATCCAGCTTTTAAAAAAGCTGAACCAAAAGAGCGCGCCCTACTCTTTTTTTGACACGCACGCCGGAAGCGGCTTGTATTCCACGCAAGGAGAAAAGGCCCGCAAAACCGGCGAGGCCGCGCGCGGCGTTTTGGCGCTGGCCGAGTACGCGGGAAAAGAGGCGGCGCAAGACCTTAACGGCGGCGGCCCCAATTTAAGCCTTGCGACCGATACTGGTTCAAGCCCCAAAAGCGGCGCGGACCAAGATGCATTGCAAGGCGTTGACGGCGGCGGCCAACAAGAAACGGACGCAAGCCTAAAAAGCGGCGGCTCTCTTCCGGCCGCGATAAGCGACTACCTGAACTTTGTCCGCCCATACCTCGCGCGCGACTTGTACCCCGGCTCGCCGCTAATCGAGCGCGCCTTTTTGCGGCCGGGCGACGCCCACACAATTTGCGAGCTGCACCCGGCTGAGTTTGAGGCGCTAAAGGAAAACTGCGCGCGAGATTTTGGGCTTAGAAGCGCTTTTGGTTCTGACCAAGAAGGGGTCGCCCCAAGTTCCGGTCTTTCTACCGATACCGATTCAAGGCCAAAAAGCGCGGCCGCCAGTTCAGGCCTTGCAAATCTTCCGCATACGCAAATCCTAAAAGCCGACGGCTTTAAGACTTTGCTGGCCCAGACTCCGCCAAAAATAAAGCGGGGTGCGGCGCTAATCGACCCCAGCTACGAAGAGGCCGCCGACTACGACGCGGTGGCAAAAACTGTAATCGCCGTCCACAAAAAATGGAGCGCTGGAATAATAATGGTTTGGTATCCGCTTTTGGCCCACCGCGCGGCGGAAATAGAAAAGATGATTGAATCGATTTGCGCGGCGGCAAAAATCCAGAACGCCAACACAAACATTTTGCGCGCGGACTTTTGCGTGGACACGGCGCAAAGCCACACGGAAATGCCGCTTAAAGAAAACGCCGCCGCAAAAGCCGCCGCGGCTTTGTCCAGCAAGACAGGCTTGTCCAGCGCGGCGCCGCGCCTTTACGGAAGCGGAATCCTAGTCATAAACGCGCCTTGGAAGCTGGACCAGGAACTTGACGAAGCGCTAAAGTATTTGTCGCGCGTTCCTGGCATTGCGACAGAACCGTCTTACACGGTTGAGCTGCTGTAAAAGATTGCCCGGTCAAGCCGGGCAATGACAAGCGCGGCGCTTTTTAGGCTTGCCTGTGATTTACGCTTGGCTAAAGGTTATCGCGTCGCCGGAAGCGGAGGCCTTTATCGCAGTTCCTTCGGCAAACTTGCCTGAAAGAATTTCCTTTGCAAGCGGGTTTTCGACGTAAGTTTGAATCGCGCGCTTTACTGGACGCGCTCCAAAGGCCGGGTCGTAGCCCTTTTCGGAAAGGAAGTCCACCGCGCTTTGGTCAAAGTCCAGCTTTATGCGCCTGTCCTCCAAGCGCTTGGCCACGCGGGCCAATTGGTTCTTTACGATTCCAGCGATGCAAGACTTGTCAAGGCGAGCGAACATCACCGTTTCGTCGATGCGGTTCAAGAACTCCGGCTTAAACGAAGCCTTTAAAAGCGCGTCGATTTGCGGACGGGCGGCCTTTAGCTTTTCGTCGCTGTCGGCTTCCAAAATAAGCTCGCTTCCAAGATTGCTTGTCATGATGATGATTGTGTTCTTAAAGTCAACAAGGCGGCCTTGTCCGTCGGTCAAGCGGCCGTCGTCCAACACTTGAAGCAAAACGTTAAAGACGTCGGGATGAGCCTTTTCGATTTCGTCAAAGAGGACGACGCTGTAGGGACGGCGGCGGACGGCTTCGGTCAACTGGCCGCCTTCGTCGTAGCCCACGTATCCCGGCGGCGCTCCGATCAAGCGGCTTACGGAAAACTTTTCCATGTACTCGCTCATGTCGATTCTAGTCAAGGATTTTTCGTCGTTGAACAAAAAGTCCGCGAGCGTCTTTGCAAGCTCCGTTTTTCCGACGCCGGTGGGGCCGATGAACAAGAAGGAGCCGAGCGGCTTGTTGGGGTCGCTTAGGCCGCTGCGGTTACGGCGAATCGCGTCGCTGACAACCTGCACAGCCTGGTCTTGGCCCACGACGCGCTTGTGAAGCTCGCCTTCCAGCTGCAAGTACTTTTCCTTTTCGGAACTCATCATTTTAGAAAGCGGAATGCCGGTCCAAGATGAAACGACGCGAGCGATGTCTTCTTCGGTAACTTCTTGGCGCAAGAGCGAGGCGTTTTGCTCCGAGCCTTTTTGCTTGTCCTTTTCTTCGGCGGTCTTAAGGTCTTTTTCCAAGGCAGGAATTATCGAATACTTAAGCTCTGCGGCCTTTTCCAAATTGCCCGCCCGCGTGTATTTTTCCTCGTCAAAGCGCGCGGCCTCCAACTTTTCCTTTAACTCGCGCGATTTTCCGATTTGCGTCTTTTCGTTTTGCCACTGCAATTTCATCGCGTCGCGCTTGCTTGAAATTTCTGCCAATTCCTTTTCTAGCTTGGCGAGACGCTCCAAACTGGCCGCGTCGTCTTCCTTGCTAAGCGACTGCCGCTCGATTTGAAGCTGCAGAATTTTTCGCTCGATTTGGTCAAGCTCTGTCGGCTGGCTTTCTATTTCCATCTTAAGGCGGCTCGCGGCTTCGTCAACCAAGTCAATCGCCTTGTCGGGCAAAAAGCGGTTCGTTATGTAGCGGTTTGAAAGAATCGCCGCGCTTACAAGCGCCTCGTCCTCTATGCGGACGCCGTGGTGGATTTCGTACTTTTCGCGAAGGCCTCGCAAAATCGCGATTGTGTCCTCGACGCTTGGCTCGGCGCAATATACTTGCTGAAAGCGGCGCTCAAGCGCGGGGTCTTTTTCTATGTACTTTCTGTATTCGTCAAGCGTCGTCGCTCCTATCGCGCGAAGTTCTCCGCGCGCCAAGGCTGGCTTTAATAAGTTCGCCGCGTTGGTTGAACCGTCGGCGCCGCCTCCCGCTCCGACAATCGTGTGAAGCTCGTCGATGAACAAAATTATTTTTCCGTCGGCCTTCTTGACTTCGTTGATTACGGCCTTAAGCCGTTCCTCAAACTCGCCCTTGTACTTGGCTCCAGCGACCAAGGCGCCCATGTCCAGCGACAAAAGGCGCTTGCCCTTTAGGCTTTCGGGAACGTCTCCGCTTGCCACACGGCGCGCAAGGCCTTCGACAACGGCGGTTTTTCCTACGCCCGGCTCTCCTATCAAGACCGGATTGTTCTTTGTTCGGCGGCACAAAACTTGCATCACGCGCCTGATTTCCTCGTCGCGGCCGATCACCGGGTCAATCTTGTCCTGGCGGGCAAGGCTTGTAAGGTCGGTACAATATTTTTCAAGCGAGCGCATTGAGCTTTCGGGGTCGTTTGAGTCCACCTTGCTTGAGCCGCGCAAGGCTTTGAGCGCGTTCATAATGGACTGCCGGTTTATACCGCTGGCCTTTAAAAGTTCCGCGGCCTTGTCGGAATTTTCGGTCATCGCCAAAAGAAGATGCTCGGTTGAAAGGTAGTCGTCGCCAAGAGAGGACATCTCGCCCTCGGCCTTGGCAAGCGTCCTTTGCGCGGCCTGCGACAGCGTAAGGTTTGCGGCGCCCGACACGCGCGGAAGGCTGTCCAAAAGGCGGCGCGCCTGGCCTGCCAAAGCGCCCGCGTCCATGCCAATCCGTTCCACCAAGGGAGCGATGATTCCGTCCTTTTGCTCCAAAAGGGCGACCAGAATATGTTCGTTTGTGATTTCGGCGTGGTCGTTTTGCCGCGCGACGCTGGAAGCCTCTTGCAGCGCGTCCATCGCCTTTATTGTCATTTTGTCTTGATCCATACCTTTAAAAATAATAATGAATGGAAAAAAAGGCAAATTTATTTTTTGAGGAGCGTTCTTTTATGCAAGAAGAAAAGAAAATTTGAAAGCCGGCGCAAGCATAGCGCGGCTTGCAAGCAAAAACGCCGTTCCGCAAACCGCGGAACGGCGTTTTTTTTGCGGTTTCTGCCGCCCAAAAGCCCCGGGGGTCACTGTCCCGGATTTAGCCTTGGAACGGCGCCAAAGAAAATTTTAGTTCAAGGTAATTACAAACTCTTGGGAAACCTGTCGTGTTTCTGCAGAGCCGGCGTCTGTGTAGGCGCCAAGACCGGAGATTGTAAGGAACCAGCGGCCTTCTGCGTTTGACAAAGAGCTTGTGTCGAATGTGACAGTCTTTGCGCTTGCGTCCACAGTTGCGGTCGCAGTGTCGCGTCCATTTGTAACGCTTGCAGTCACACCAGAAACCTTGGTGTCGTCATACGTAAAGACAATCACATCGCCTGTACTAGCAGCGATAGGAACAAGTTCGTTTGTCGTAATATTTACGGCCGCGGCGCTTCCAACCTTATAGCTGCTCATCCATACAGAAGCCGCAAGGTCCGCGTAGCTAGGGAAAACAACAGTAACGTTGGCAACGCTCTTCCATACTCCGGTAAGCTTGAGGTTGTCGATGTTTCCGGCCGGAATGTTGGTCACAGCAGCGGCGGCGTCCATCTCGTCCGAAGTCATGGCGGCAACAGTAGTTATCCATTTCTTGAACTTCATTGTCGCCGAGCTAATCGTTACGTACGGATAAGAAGTAGAAGAGCTTCCGCTGGCCACATAACCCATCAAGTCTTGAGCGGCTTCGTTGTAGTTATATCCTACAACATACATTGCGCTGCTGTCCGTGTTGGCGTCGTCAATCTGAACAAGAGCGTTAGCGTCGCCAAGAGTGTAAGCCACAGTGAACATGCCGTAGACCATGTCTGATCCAGTGACATTGTTGACCTTTGTGACTGTAGTCGGAGTGTCGCTAGCGTCAAGCTCATCGTAGCGGTTGTAGGCGCGGATAGAGGCCTTGTATGTGTAGCCGGTTTCAAGATAAACCGCAGCCTTTGTTTCGTTTTTGCCCATTGTCGGATCAGCCGTTCCAGCAGCATTGGAATTGGCGGCGACTTCGCCCGCGGCGGTTCCGATTGTTATTTGACCCTTCTTGATTGTGTAGGTGGCGGCTGTCGGATATGTCGTTGTTCCGGCGCTTGTCGTTCCCTTGTAAATCTTAAGCTCAAAGCCAGTTTCATTTCCAGACTGATCGTTCCAAGTGAATGTAGCAAGGAAGGTATTTGGAACAGCGATATTGGCGGCCTGTCCAACATTTGTGAACGAAGTGTCAACAGAAAGCTGGGTCGGGTTTGTGGCAGGAGAGTTTAGGAAGTCTCCCAAGGCGATTGTCTTTGAAGAGACGTTTCCGCCGTCAACAACCAAGGCTTCCTGGTAGTGGCCAAGCGACTCTCCGCCTGAAGCCGGGTCGCCGTTGTAAAAGTCAACGACATAGTAGTAATTATTGGCGGCAACGACGTCTTTGCCATATGTGAATGTCAGGCTTGTGCTAGACGCTGTGCTTGTGCTTACATCTGTGGTCGTCTTGTAAGCGCCGCTGGCGGCAGACACAAACGCTCCGTTAGCAATTGTGCCAACATCCTGAACTACAAACTTTAAGTAGGGGCCGCAATTAACAGTGCCTGTTATGCTTACGCTTCCGGTGGCGCTTGTTGACGCGACTGGCTTAAGGTTAAAGGCTTTTGTCTGACCAGTTGTGGTCAAGTCAATGCCTGTGTTGGTGGCTGTCAAGACCATGTTGCTGGCGGAAGGCGCGGGGGCAGGATCGCCAGTCAACTGATAGGCGCTTAAAGTTAGGTCCCAAGTGCCGGGGCTAAGCTCGATTTCCTGACCAGTTCCGGTAATCTTGCTATAGTCAAGAACCATCGGGGCAAGCGTCTTTGAAGAACCAGCTCCGTCGCTAAGGGTTCCCGTTCCTGAAAGGTAATAGGTCAAAGCGCCTTTTTTTCCGTCGTCCCATGCAGACGGCAAAATTGTCTTGGAAATTTCGCTTCCAAGCAAAACGCGCACGTGTCCCGCCGGCTGCGCGGCGTCGCCCGTGGCTCCTTGGGCTACGTCAAAGGAGTTTGAACAGCCCGCGAAGAAGGCTCCCGCGAGGGCTAGGACAAACAGCTTTGAAAAAACTGTTTTAATGTTTTTCATAAATCCTCCTTGTGAAAAAACATAAAATAAACTTATTTATATGCTAATAAAACATTGCAGGCAAACGCTTGCAATTCCAACTAAAAAACTCATTCCGTCACTGTCACCTCCGCCACGTCTATGTAATAAGAGTCCAACATCCACGTCATTACAAAGAGCTTGTAGTCGCCGGGCGCAAGGCCAGTCGCCGCCGGAGAGATTTCGATTATCGTGTTGTAAAAAAGACCTGTCGTGCCTACAACCTGTATTTTTCCTGTGTTAAGATAAACGCTTGCGTAAGTGTATGTCGGATCCGCTGGATCAGGAACATTCGTCATGCCGTTCATTTTATCTTCCAAATACTCTGTATATTCAATAGGATCCTCCGGGTATGTGTCTTCCGCTCCGTCGTCAACCTTTAAATACCACTTGCAGGGAACCACGCAAGAAAGCATGATTCTTTGCGCCTTATTCTTTGCAATCTCATAGCTTTCCTCCGGTATCAAAAGCCGCGCGTCGTACTTGAAATTTGAGACGGTGTCGTTCCCCCAAATTCGCTCATGCGTACAATTGGCGTTGTATTCGTCAATCATGACGGATATGTCCTTGCAGGCGCAAAAGGCAAGGCAGGCGGCGATAAAGGCGGCGCGGACAAGGGCTTTGGCAAAAAACTTTTTCACGCTCTTGCCCCCTTCTTTTCGCTCTTTTTGCCGCTTTTAGGCTTAAGCGGAACAGGAATCTTTCCGCTAAAAACCGCCCTTGGCTTTATTCCCAAAATCGTGTCAAATTCGACGCCCGCTCCAAACTCAAAGAATTTCCAGCCAAGGCCGACGGTAAAGTCCGCGCAAAAAGCCGTGTGCCATTTTGTGGACACCGAAGAGCCGTTCTTTGACTGGTAAAGCTTTTCTATCCTAAGGCCGGGATCCAACTCAAAGAAAACGTACGGCGCCTTCTTGCTCTTAAAGTTCAGCAAAAGGCCGGCGGCCCCGTAAAAGGTTCCGCTCAAAAAAAACGGCGGATCGTATTTGGCGCCTTTAACGCTGTAAGTGTACGGAAAATCTTTTTTGGGAAATCCAAGCCCAAAGGCCGCGCCGCCGCCAAAATAAAACATTCCGTTCAATTGGTAGCGGGCCTTTGCGTCAATGTCCACCGCGGCCGTGTAAGGGCTTGGCATCATTCTTCCGGCAAGTCCCAAATTGATTGTCAAAGCGCTTTCTTTTGGAATCAAATTGTTCTTTGTTTTTTCGTCAGGCTCTTGGCCGACAGTGTCCTTGTAGGCCGTTCCCTTCATCACAACTTCGTCGGGGCCAATCGCGCGCATTCGCGGCGGCTTTTGGTTTGGCTTTAAAAAAACTTTTTCAAGCCGCAGCTTGTAGACCGAACCGTCAGCGTGGCCGGTAAGCAAAACGCTGTCGTCGCGGTTAAACGCAAAGCTTGTCAATGAAGTTTCGTTAAAGGGCGGTATCCAGCCAACATACTTTCCCGTTTGCAAGTCGTAAAATTCCAAGTTGTCCCTGTCGCTAAGGACGACAAGCCTGTCACCCTTGGAAGTAAGCTTTATCGCCTTGGCGCTTTTTCCGCGCGGAACGATGGCCAAGCGGCGCTTTCCGTCAAAATTCCTGACGGTAATCATGTCGGGCCGTTCAAGCGAAATCACTTCACTAGAATCCTTGGTGAACAAAGCGCCCGCCCCGCTTCCGCTATAAAATGGCAAAAAGGCAATTTTGCGCCCGCCGCTTGCGTCCCAAATATAAATCCTGTCGTCCAGGCCGGAAGTGGCCAAATACTTGTCGTCGCGGCTAAAGTCCAGCGCGAATACGTTTCCCAAATGGCCTTTTAGCTCTCTGTCCGACAATTTTTGCGTGTAGTGCAAAACGATCGAAAGGTTTACCGTTCCGTCGTCAAAAGCGACGGCCATGTGGTTTCCAGAATGGCTAAAGGCGCTGGCGGTCACGCGGCGCTCGCTTTCAAACTGGTAGGAATACGAAGGCTCAATGTCGCTTGAAATCGCGACTTGATTCGGAAGATCCTTGAAATTCCAAACGCTGAATTTGCCGCCGGAACTTAGCGCCATGAACATGTCGGATTGGGTGACGACATCCCAGGCGAACTGCAGGCTTACCGCTCCGTCGTATTCGATTGTGTGGATCAAGCGGCTGTCAAAGCCGTCTCGGATAAAAAGCGCGTTTTGTTCGGTAAGCGAAAAATATCCGTTGCTGTCGCTCCAGCAAAGGCCGTGGACAGGGCTTGGCGTTTTTAGGCTGGGCGTCGCTCCGTAGACTGAGGCCGAGGCTTGGTCGCCGTCAGGAGAGTAGTCAAGTTGGCCAGACTCGTCATTTATAGGAGAGGGTGTCGCGATTTTTTGTTCGGAAGCGATTTTTGCGGCTTGCGCCTGGCCCAATCCGTCAATGGCGTCTTCGGACAAGGTTATCGTTTGGGCGCGAAGGTTCGTTCCGGCAAGCAGAATCGCGTAAAAGAGAAGCGGTAATTTTAATGCACAAAAACGTTCAGCCATCCTAGCATTTTAGCGTCCCCCCAAAAAACCCTTCGCCTACTCTCCGTCCTTTTCACCGTATTCGCAAGACGCGCCAAGAATTTTGGCGTGCTGTATCAATTCCAAAGATTTTTTGATTTGCCTGTAAAGGCGGATCTCTCCGCTTCCGCTTCCGCCGCACAAAACCTTAAGCAGGGTTCCGTCGGGAAGCCAATAATCTTTTACGAGCATTTCGGCCGCCGGACAAAAAACGTCAACGTCCAAAATGTATTTTTTGCAATTGACGCTGGCCGACCAATGCAGCTCCTCGCCGCCGTCGTTCACTGGGGAACGGACGCAAGACCATTGGCAAGCGTATTTTTTTATCTTTTGACGCGGACCAAAGTCGTATGTTTCGCCGTCAAATTTTGTCAAGGCCACAAGGCGGCCGTCGTAATTTCCTTCCAGCGCAAAGCCTGAATCCTTCATAACCTTTCCGGTAAAAATGCTTGTAAGGCGGCTTGAGGAAACGTGCATGAATGGAAGCGGAAGAGCCGGGCCCCAAGACTTTTCGACATATCCAAAGGAGTGGTCGGGCGACACGGCGTATTCATGGCCGTCAAGCGTGACCATACCGGAAAAGCGCGCGGTAAGGCCGCCGGCCAGCCAATGCGAACCGTCCTTTGTAAAAGTTTCGGGGGCGTCAAAGTCGCGCTCGTACTTTAAATTCCATTCCATGCGGCCGGCAGACGTTCCCCACTCCGTAAAGGATCGGGCCTCCACTTCCGTAATCGCGATGACTCCGTAAAGCTCGTTGTCGCTAAAAGCGCAGCCGCCGGCCTTTACGCCAAATCCGCGCTTTTCAAAAAGCATTTCGCTGTTGGCGAAAAAGCGGTTCAACTGCTTGGGCTTGTTTCCAAAAACTCCCGCGCGGACGCAAGCGTAGCTTGGAATCACTTTTGAGCCGGCGGACGGCTTGACTTCGATGTTTCCGGCAAGCGCGTCCTGCAAGTCGCTTGAATCAAGTTTTTTCGAACCGGAATTTTCCGGCAAAACCGTATGTTCGTAGCTGATTCCGGGATTTTCAGACATCAATTCTATGAAGAACAAGCGTTCCTCCCCGCTAACTGTATTTATCCCGTTAAAATAGTAACGCCAGCGGTCAAAGCCGCATTTTTTGAGGGATCCCTTTAATTTGTAACCGTTGTTTTTAATTGTCTTTTTTGAAACGGCCATTTTTCCACCTTTGGGCGATTTTTCGCCAATTCTTCTTTTTTATTATCGGCGCTTTAGGCGGAAATGTTGAGGATTTTTTCTATATTGTCACTTAAGAAGGCTGTCAATCGCCTTGATGATTTCTTCGCGGTTGGTGAAGTTTTCGTCCAAGTATTCAAAGGCGTTTACGGCGTCGCGCTGGGCGTGCTCATACCAAATCGAGTACAATTCGGCGGAAAACTCGTCGCCTACAAAGGGCGCGCCCTGTATATCGCTGACCAAAAGCCGCATCAGTTCGATGCACTTTGACATTTTTTTGTCCATAAAGCACCTCTCTTTATATAAAAACTATTCTAGCGCGCTTTTAGCAAAAAAGCAAGAAAAATACCGCGCGCTTTTGCTATAGGAAATTTATCCTACCGCCCGCCGCCGCGGGCTTTGCAATAGCGCGCTTTTAGCAAAAAAGCAAGAAAATAAAACTTGACTTTATGGGAATATAAGTTACAATATTAATATAAAAAAAGTTCGGAGAGTCGATGAAAAAATACCAATACGACAAAGAAGAACTTTCTCTTTTGGAGCGCGCCTGCGTTCCCTTGGCCATATACCAGTACATAGACAAGCGAATCGTCACGCTGGCCATTTCGGACGGCTTTTTGAACCTTTTTGAAATTCCCGACCGAGAAGCCGCGATAAAAACCATAAGCAAAGACTTGTACTACGGCTGCCACCCCGACGACCTTGCGATGCTGGAGAACGCGGCCAACCTCTTTGCCTCGACAGACCAGCCCTATAACATCGTCTACCGCACAAGAATCGGCGGCAGGTACAAGATTCTCCACGCCCGCGGAACGCACATTCAAAAAGGAGACGCAAGGCTGGCGGTGGTTTGGTTTTCCGACGAAGGCGAATACCAGGAGGAAGGCGAGCAAAAGGGAGACTTTTTAGCGGCGGCCTACTCCAACCTTTTAAGGGCCAACACGCAGGAACGCCTTTTGCAATACGACTACCTTACGGGCTTTCCGACAATCAGCCACTTTTTTTACATGTGCGACACAATTTTTTATCCAAAAAGCTTGGAAGCCGGCGAAACGCCAATCATGCTCTTTTTTGACATGAGCGGAATGAGGCGCTTTAACGCCAAGTACGGATACGCGGAAGGCGACAAGCTGATCCACGCCTTTGCCCGCCTTTTGGCGCAAACCTTTTCAAACGATTGCTGCAGCCGCTTTGGCATGGACCGCTTTTGCGTCTACACCAACGACAAGGACTTGGAAAAGCGCCTTTGGCAATTCTTTTCCGACTGCGAGCAAATCAACGGAGGAAGGTCGCTCCCGGTGCGGGCAGGCATTTATTCCAAGAACATTGAGGTTTGCGGAGCCAGCTTTGCCTGCGACCGCGCAAAAATGGCTTGCGACTCGGGCAAGGGCGCCTTTGTCTCAAACTTCACTTGGTTTGAAAAATCGATGCTGGTCGATGCCGAAAAGCGCCAATACATTGTGGAAAACATCGACCGCGCCATCGCCGAAAAATGGATAAAGGTTTACTACCAGCCAATCGTCCGCGCCGCCAACGGCAGGGTTTGCGACGAAGAGGCGCTGGCCCGCTGGATTGATCCGCAAAAAGGCTTTTTAAGCCCGGTCGACTTCATTCCGATTTTGGAAGACTCCGGCCTAATCTACAAGCTGGACTTGTTCATGCTGGAAGAGATTCTTAAAAAATTGGAAGAGCAAAAAAAGGCCGGCCTATGCTTGGCTCCAGTTTCTGTGAACCTTTCGCGCTCGGACTTTGACTCTTGCGACATCGTTCAGGAAATTTACCAGCGCGTCCAAAAGTCGTCGATTCCGCTGGACAAAATAACGATAGAAATAACCGAAAGCATTTTGGGCGGCGACTTTGACTACATGAAAAGCCAAATCAAGCGCTTTAAGGATTTGGGCTTTAAGGTTTGGCTTGACGACTTTGGCTCAGGATACTCTTCGCTTGAAGTCTTGCACGACGTTCCCTTTGACCTGATAAAATTCGACATGAAGTTCATGCGCGAATTTGAGCGGAGCGAAAAGTGCAAAGTCATGCTGAGCGGCCTGATAAAAATCGCCGCCGAGCTTGGCTTGGAGACAGTTTGCGAGGGCGTAGAGACTGAGGAGCAAGTCGAGTTCCTAAAAGAAATCGGCTGCGTAAAGCTGCAAGGCTACTATTACTGCAAGCCGATTCCCTTGGAGGAAATATTAGAGCGCTACAAAAAAGGCGTTCAAATCGGCTTTGAAAACCCGGACGAATCCGAATACTACGCTAAAATCGGAAGCATAAACCTTTACAACATTTCGTCCATAACAAACTCAAGCGACCAAATCTACAAGAACGTTTTCAACACGCCTCCGATGGTCATATTTGAAGCGACAAAAAGCGAAATCAAAATCATTCGCGGCAACAAGTCCTACAAGGAATTCGTAAAAAAGAATTTCAGGCGCATGGCGGCCGAGGGCAGCGCGATCGGAAAAATAATTTACATCAACGAAACAAACCGCAGGCGAAACGCGCTCTTCTTTGAAGTGATTCGAAAGTGCTGCGAAAGCCCAGAGCCTGTCATCGTTGACCAAGAGTTGAACGACGGAAGCAACGCGCACATTTTTGTAAAGCGGGTGTCCATAAACCCGGTTACAAAAGTCGTGGCTCTTGCCGCGGTAATTCTTGCCGTCTCCGACATAAAATAGCGGAGAGAAATTTTCCCACTAGAAAAAACGCCCCGTTTTTAGTAAAATGTTTTGCATGAAAAAGCTTTTATCAACGCTCGCGATTTTCGCGGCAATGTCCGCGGCGGCCTTTTGCGCGGCCCCGTCATCTGAATACCCAATGCTAAAAATCACGCCCGTCCGCCAAAAAATTTGGGACGGCGTTCCCTCAATGCAAGGAAAAAGCTCGCGTTTGGATTACTACAAGCCGATAGACAAAAGCTCCGACGCCGCGGTGATCGTTTGTCCGGGCGGAAGCTACCACCACTTGGGAATGTTCCACGAAGGAAAGGACGTGGCCTTGTGGCTTTGCTCCAAGGGAATTTCCGCCTTTGTCTTAAAGTACCGAGTCAGCGGGAACGGCTGGACCCACCCGGCCATGCTGGAGGACATCCAGCGCGCGATCCAAATAGTACGGCAAAACGCCGCCCAATACGGAATCAACCCAAACAAAATCGGAGCGGCCGGTTTTAGCGCAGGCGGCCACTTGGTCTTGATGGCGGCGGAATTTTACGAACAAGATGAGCTGAAAAAATTGGGAGTCAACGCGGAGGTGAGCCTTGCGCCAAACTTTATCGTTCCGGTTTACCCGGTCGTCTCTATGCAAGACGACATCGCGCACGTCCGCTCCCGCAAAAGCCTTTTGCGCGACGACCTAAGCCAAGAGCGCAAGGACATGCTTTCGCTTGAGCTTCACGCGGACAAAATAAAGTGCCCGGTATTCCTGATCGCCAACAAAGACGACCGCACGGTGGACTACCGCAATTCCGTCCGCATGGCCGACGCCATGGCAAAAGCCGGCGTTGACAACGTCTTTATCCTTGGCGAAAAAGGCGACCACGGCTTTGGAATGGGCAACAACGCCTTTGTCCACAACACAAAGTGGAACGACAAGCTGCTTTTGCCCTGGCTTAAAGAGAATGGCTTTGCCCGCTAATTTTTCGCAAGCCTAGAAAGCGGCGTTTTAACGGCTCCCAGTCGCGTTCGCAAGTCTAGAACGCGGCGGCGATAACCTCTGACACGTCCGTTACCGGAACAAACTTAATGCCGGCCTTTACGCGCTCGGGGGTTTCCTCCAAGTCGCGCAAATTGGCTTTGGGAATCAAAATCGTCTTGATCTTGTTGCGCTTGGCCGCCACCGCCTTTTCGCGAAGTCCTCCAATCGGGAGAACTTGGCCTGTAAGGCTAAGCTCTCCGGTCATCGCAAGATTCGGCTTGATGGTCTTTCCAGTCAAAAGCGAGACAAAGGTGGTGGCCATAGTGATTCCAGCGCTGGGTCCGTCCTTGGGCGTGGCGCCTTCGGGAATGTGCAAGTGCACGGTGTTTTCGTCAAACCACTTGGCGTCCTTTTTTCCGTTCGCGATTAAGTAGCGCCTCGCCCAGTTAAAGGCGATTTGAGCGCTTTCTTTCATAACGTCGCCCATTTGCCCCGTAAGCTGCAAGCCGCCGCTTTTTCCGGGGAAGGAAACCGATTCCAAAAGCAAAGTGTCGCCGCCCATGCTGGTCCAAGCCAAACCGATTGCGGTGCCAGGCTTGGCCGCTCGCTTGATGGAGCTTTCGTCAAAGACAGGCTTTCCAAGATATTTGTCAAGGTCGGCCGCGTCGACTTGAACGGCGGCTTTTTCGGCTGCCACTCCGCTTTGGGCGGTCAAAAGCTCGGCGACAATCTTTCGGTTGATTTTGTCCAAAGCCTTTTGGTAGTCGCGCACGCCGGACTCGCGCGCGTATTCCTCCGCGATTCTAAGAAGGGCCTTGGGCGTGTATTTTACTTGGCCTTTTTTTAGGCCGTTCTTTTCCAAGTTTTTCGGAATCAAGTAATTTCGCGCGATTTCGATTTTTTCCTGGTCGATGTAGCCCGGAATCCTGATGATTTCCGCGCGGTCAACCAAGGGCTCTGGAATCGAGTCCAAGGTGTTTGCCGTAAGAATAAAGAAAACGTCGCTAATGTCAAAAGGCAAATCCAAGTAGTTGTCGCGGAACGAAACGTTCTGCTCGGGATCCAAGGCTTCCAAAAGAGCGCTTGAAGGATCGCCGCGCGAATCCTGCCCCATCTTGTCCACTTCGTCAATCAAGAAAACCGGAGCGCGGCTCTTTGCGATTTTAAGGCCCTGAATGATTTTTCCGGGCATCGCGCCGATGTAAGTGCGGCGGTGGCCCTTGATTTCAGCCTCGTCGCGCATTCCTCCTACGCTAAAGCGGTAAAATGGCTTGTTCATCGCGCGCGCGATGCTTTTTCCGACGCTGGTTTTTCCAACGCCCGGAGGCCCCACCAAGAGCAAAATCGAGCCCTTGTTGTCTTTTTTTAGTTTTCGCACGGCCAAAAATTCCACGATGCGCTTTTTAACGTCGTCCAAGCCGTAGTGGTCCGCGTCAAGGATTTTCTTTGCCTTAAGGATGTCGTAGTCCTCGGCGGCCGGCTCTTTCCACGGGAGCGCGCAAACCAATTCCAAAAAGTTCCGCGTGCCGATGTATTCGGGCGAGTTGGGGTCCATCACTTGGAACTTGGCCAGCTCGCTTTCTACGCTTTCCTTAATCTCGCCCTCAAACTTAAGCTCCTCGATTTTTTCCTTGAACTTTTTGTAGTCGGTGGCGGTTCCTTCCGCGTCCGTTCCAAGCTCTTCCTGGATTGACTTAAGCTCCTCGCGCAAAAAGTAGTCGCGCTGGTTCTTTTCGACGCGCTCGTTGATTTCGTTTTGAATCTTTTTTTGAATGCGCAAGAGTTCCTGCTCCTTCTTGATAAAGACAAGAACTTGCTCCATTCTTTGGCGGACGTTGACGGTCTCCAAAATTTTTTGCTGGTCGTTTTTTTCGATGTTCAAAATCGAAGCGATGAAGTCCGCGATTTTTCCTGGGTGGTCGATGTTGACCATGTTCAAGCGCATCTCCTCGCTGAACATCGGATTGTTCTCGCTGATTTCCTTCATCTCGCTGATAAGCGCGCGGGTCAAAGCCTTTACCTGGAAGGTGTTGTCCTCTTCCTCGTCAAGGTAGTCGACCATCGCGGCCATCGGGCTTTGCTCATGCAAGGCGGAACGGATTTTAAAGCGCTTTATCGTAGAGATGAAAATGTTGACGCCGCCGTCGGGAAGGTTGATCTTTTTTATGATGCGGGCGGCCGTTCCAACCGCGCAAAGATTTTTTATCGAGCCTTTTTTCTTGTCGTCCTTAATCAAGGAAATTCCGATAAAGCCGTCGGCCTTTAGCGCGGCCTCAACAGTCTTTTGGTCGTCTTCGTTTGATATTTGAAGGGGCGTGAAAATGCCCGGAAAAATCGGGCGGCCCTGTATGGAAAGCAAATTTAGCGACGGAGGCAAAATCTGCTCAACAGGCAAAATCTGCGTAGCCTCTCCGTCAACGGTTTTATTCTCATTCTCTGTGTTTTTTTTCTTAGCCATACATTTAAATATAAGGAATTTTCGCCGCAAAGTCAAATTTTGCGTTATTGCAAAGCCCGCGACGGCGGGCGCTTGAATAAATTTCCTATAGCAAAAGCGCCGAAGAGGCGCTATATTATATAGTATGAAAGCATTGACACGCAGCGTGATTTGGCGATACGCCATTGGACAGTTGGGCTGGCCGATTTTGAGCGGCCTTGTAAGCTCTTGGCTCGTCTACTTTTACCAGCCGGCCCAGGCGGAATTGGAAAACGGAATGCCGCTTTTTATTCCACAGGGCCGCGTTGTCTTTGGCCTTCTTACGATAATCGGCCTTGTCGGAGCGCTTGGCCGCCTTTTTGACGCGGTCACCGACCCGCTTGTCGGAAACCTTTCGGACAACTGCCGCTCGCCCTTGGGACGGAGGATTCCCTTTTTGAGGAGATCCGCCCTGCCCTTTGGAATCTCCACGCTTTTGATTTTTTGCGCTCCTATACAAAAGATTAGCGCGATAAACACAGTCTGGCTTTTTGTCTTTGTCCTTTTGTATTACTTTTTGCTGACATGCTACTACACGCCCTACACTTCCCTGATCGCGGAACTTGCCAAAAGCCAAAAGGAAAAGCTTGCGCTTTCGACTTGCATCTCGCTCACTTTCATCGTCGGAACGGCAATCTCCTACTTGGCGCCGGCGCTTTGGACCGCATTTATCTCGCGCGGAATGGAACGAATCTTCGCGATGCGGCTGACGTTCGGCTTGTTCAGCGCCCTTGCGGTCGCGCTAATGCTGGTTCCGGCCTACACGCTGAACGAAAAGGACTATGTCCAGGAGTCGACGGCGGTCGGCGAACAAGGCTCAATGTTTTCGTCGCTTGCCAAAACTTTTTCAAACAAGGACTTTAGGTTTTTCATCGGCCAAGACGTCATCTATTGGTTTGCCCTGACGATGTTCCAAACGGGCCTGCCGTTTTTTGTAACCGCGCTCTTAAAATTGCCGGAAACATACGCCACGCTTATGTTTGTGGGCCTTACCGCCGCCTCACTGCTCTTCTATTTGCCGGTGAACGTTTTGGCGAAAAAATTCGGAAAGAAAAAGATTGTCGTCGCGGCCTTTTGCTTTTTTGTCGCAGACTTTTTGTTCACCGGCTTGTGCGGCGAGCGTTTGGCGATTCCTTCAATGGCGCAAGCGGCGATAATCGTTTTGGCGGCGGCGTTCCCGATGGCCGCCTTCGGCATTTTGCCCCAAGCGATGGTGGCCGACATAGCGCAGGCCGAAGCCGCCGCCACAGGCCAAAATAGGTCAGGCATGTTCTTCGCCGCGCGAACCTTTGCCTTTAAGCTGGGCCAGAGCGCGGCGATGCTGGCCTTTGCAAGCCTCGCCACAATCTCACGCGCGTCCGGCGGCGGCTATAGAATCGTCGCGGTCTCGGCCTCGGTTTGCTGCGCTCTAGGAGCCGCGCTATTGCTCTTCTACAACGAGCGCCGAGTTGTGTCTGCCCTAGCCGCTGACGAGTGAACTAAAAACGCGCGAAGGCGCGGGGCGGCTGACGAAAATACTCATTTTGCGCCTGCCGCATTGCGGCAGCGTTAAATAGTTTCAAGCGCAAAATGTGTGTAGCGACGATATCTAGCGGTTTCGTCAGACGCAGCCGCAACTGGGAGCGTTTTTAGTTCACTCGTCTGAATCGCTTGAGTTAAGAACAAAGTCGCCGTACTTGTCGGCGATCTTGGTCTTGATGCTGTCCATCGGCCGCCAAACGACCGACAAAGAAAAGTACGGCGAAAAGTCGTAGTATTTTTTCGCGCCGCTTGTGACAAGGCGCGGAGAGACCTTGAACTTCATGTTAAAGTCCCAGTCGTGCAATTCGTGGGTCATCTGGATGATCAAAGACTTAAGCTTAAAGCCGCTGGACTTTCTTAAATTTTCGTCGTCAAACCTAAAGCCGTTAATCAAATCGACAATCGGATTTGTCTCGCCGGGAATGCGGCCATGGTGTCCGGCAGCGTCCTGGAAGTAGCGGTAGATGACGTCGTTTCTCGACTCCGCGGCGAATTTTATGTAGAAGAGCTTGTTCAGCCTAAATGTAATTGAAGGCGTAAAAATAAAGTACGATTGGGTCGGACGCACAAAGTCGTACGAGATGCTGGTCGAAAGACCCGGAGTCACTTCGATTCTGTTCTTCCATTTTTTAAATGTCTTGTTGGAAGAAGTGTAGGCCACAGACAAGGCGTAGGGAATGAATTCTTTTTCGGTCTTGGCCACCCAGCCGTTTCCGTAAGAGGCTATCGTTCCGTCAGCGTTATACTTGTCGCCGTCAAAGTCGTAAGGAGTCGTGTACCTCATAGTGTACGAGGCTTGCAAGCCGCCGCAAGACAAGGCAAGCTTCAAGGAATCGTGGCGTTTTTCTTCCATCTCATAATTGTACGACTCGGTGAACTTTAACTTTGAGTCAAACAAGGAAACGGACATAGATTGCCTAAAAGGCTCTTTTTTCCAAGTCGAATCTGTGGCGCTCACCTTTGAAACGCCTGTCTCAGCTGTCGCGGAAACGTAAGGGAATGTCAAATTCAACGTTCCGTAATACTTGTCCACTTGCGGAGGAAGCGTCGCGGTAAGCGTAAGGCTTTGCTTAAAGCGGCCGTCCATCTCGTTTGCGGCCAACGTGGCGCTCATGTTATGGCTTGTGATTGACTCTTTTTTTGTCCAGTCAACCGTAAGATAATCCCATTCAGGGTTGTCCGCGTCTCCGATAAATTCCGTGCGAAGCCAGTTGATGTTTGTGTTCCAAGAAATCGACGTGTCCTTAAAGTTCTTGTAGTAAACCAAGGGCCTTAATGTTA
>DGRX01000015.1 GCA_002391235.1 Treponema sp. UBA4377 | reverse complement strand
AGTTGTTGTCGCGCACGATGCGGCGGATCAAGCGGTTGTCGCTGGTCGAGATTCTGTTGTGCTCGTTGATGTTAAGCTGGGTGAGCGCCGACAAGTAAAGCTTGAACTTAAGCTCGGCCTTTACAAGAGGCGTCAGCCTGTCGTTAAGGCCGTGAATTCCTTCCATAATAAGAATGTCGTTGGCGCCAAGCTGCAAGGTTTTTCCCTTGTATTCGCGGCTTCCGGTGACAAAGTTGTAGCTGGGAAGCTCCACCTTTTTTCCGGCGAACAAGTCCAAAAGGTTTTGGTTTATAAGCTCGATGTCCAAGGCTTCGATGCACTCGTAGTCGTAGTTTCCGTTTTCGTCCTTGGGAGTGCGGTCGCGGCCAACGTAGTAGTCGTCAAGGCTTATGACCTTGGGCTTGTAGCCGATGGCCTGCAATTCCATCGCGAGCTTTTTTGCGCTGGTGGTCTTTCCGGAGCTTGAAGGGCCTGCGATAAGCACAAGGCGGGTTGTCTCGCGCTTGTGGATTTGGCTCGCTATGTCGGAAATGCACTTTTCCTGGAAAACTTCTGAAATGTTTATGAACTCGTCGGCCTCGCGGCTTGAGACAAGCTCGTTAAGCGAGGCGACGCTTGTGACGCCGATTTGCTTGCCCCATTTTTTTCCGCGCGCGTAGGTTTCGAACAATACCGGGTATTCCTTGAATTCCTGGATTGTGTCCGGCTTTGAGCTGGACGGGAACAAAATCAAAAAGCCGCTCTTGTATTTTTGCAGCTTAAAGGCGCCGAGCGCTCCGGTTGAAACGAGCATCGGGCCGTAGTAAAGGTCGGTGTACTCGCCGATTGTGTTCATCTGGACGCGGGGAGGGCAGACGTAGTTCAACTGCTTGCGGGTTTCCAAAAGGCCCAGCTTTTCAAAAGTCTGGGTGGCCTGCTCGTAAGAGATAAAATGCGTTTCTATCGGAACGTTCTTTTTTATGAGAGCGTCCATCTTTTCCTTTAAGTCGGAAACGAATTTTTCGGGAACGTCGCTTCCGTCCTGGAAAGTGTAGTAGTAGGCGTAGCCAAAGGAGTTTTCTATAATAACATTGTTGTCGGGCTGCAATTCGTGGGCGGCCGCGGCCAAGATAAAGCAGAGCGTGCGCCTGTAAACTTGGCTTCCGTCCTTGCTGCTCATCAATACGGGCTCAAGCGAGCAGTCCACGAACATTCCGCGGTTCAGCGAGCAAACCTCGTTGTTTACGCGGACGGCGAAAATCTTCTCCGGCTTTTCGTCAAATTCGTTTATAAAGTCCGCGGGCGTGGAGCCAGTCGCGGCCTCGATTGTTTTTCCCGACGGGAACGTGATTTTAATCTTGTAGTTTTGCATATAAATTTCTCCTATAGATTTGCCGGTCCAAAGCCAAGCGGAAGCAGCTCTTCCAGCGTAAATTCCTTTATTTTGCCCTTGTCGTTCTGCAAAAGAATCTTGAATTCTTTGGGCTCGCAAAATTCCATCATAACCTGGCGGCAAACTCCGCAAGGCGGGCAAAAGTCCTTTATGACGCCGTCGGGGCCTCCGACAATCGCGATGGCCTCAAAGTTCCTCTCGCCGGAGCTTACCGCGTTGAAAAACGCCGTCCGCTCCGCGCAATTGCTGGGCCCGTAAGCCGCGTTTTCGATGTTGCAGCCGCCAAAAACCTTTCCGCTTTTAGAAAGCAGCGCCGCGCCAACCTTAAAGTTGGAGTAGGGCGTGTAGGAAAAGGCCAGCATTTCCTTGGCCTTTTTTAGCAGTTCCGCTTGTTGTGTCTTTTTCATAGCGCTTTTTATTATATCACACCTCGAGCTGTTTTTGCTAAAAAAAGCAAAAAAAAGTGGAATGCAAGAAAGCCAAAACGCGGGGTTAAAATGCGGGCCCCAGCGACGAAAAAAAGGACCTTAGGTTTTCCCCGTCCTCCGTTAGCGGCTTAATGCCAGCGGCCAAGCCGCGTCGCTGACAGGGCCCCACCAAGGCTCTTTTTTTCAGCGTCCCGCCATTATTTAACCCGCGTTTTACCTCCTTCCTTTATGTTTGCTCATGACAACCGCATGTCGAATGAGAAAACACGGGCAAAAGGGGGCCGCGCGAAGCGGTTGGGCGGTTTGCGGAAACTCTCATTTTGCCCGTGTTTTTTCTTATTCAATTATGCGTTTGACATGTGTGAAAAAAAGCAAAAAAAAGTGGACTTTTGGGCCTTTTTTTGTTATAATAGTAGAGATGGCATGATTCCTTTATAGTGTCTAAAACGACGGGAGATAAAAAATGAAGAAGAGAGTTTTCTTTGCCGTTTTGGCGCTTTTCTCTTTTGCGGCGTTTTTTTCTTGTTCAAACGCTGCGGGCGGGTCTGACTCCGAGTCAAGCAAGCCTAGCTCTGCGTCCGCAAGCAAAAAGCCCGGCTATGTCACCCTTACAGGAACGGTAAGCGTCTCCGGCGCCGTTCCCAAAATCCTTTCCGATAATTACGATTCTTCCTCCGACAATGCCGGCGTTTCCCGCTCGGCCCAACCCGGCCTTGACGTAAGCGGAGCGTCCGCCTCGATGGAATATTTTGCCACGGCCACTTGCGGCGGCGATGTAAGCGAAGGCGTTTTTGGAAGCGGAGCGGAGGCAAAGAAATTTGGCCTTGAGCTTGCGGCCGAAAAAACATGGTCAATCGTAGTAGGCGTTCGCTCAAAGACGGCCGACGCGGAAGGCAATAAAAAAATCTACTTGCAGTCCAAGCCTTGGCCGGTAACCCCGGACCCAGCCGACCCAACGATAAGCCACAACTTTGTTCCCGTTCCAAACACAAGCGGCGGAACGGGATCAATCGCATTAAAAATAAATTATTCGCCGTCTTCATATGAAGTCAAGCTAAAATTTGTTGACGGCCCTAGCGGCTTTGCGGACTTGAATGTTGAGAATTGGACTTTCAATGCCGCTGACGGCGGACGGATTTATAAAATGTCCAGCATTCCCAGCGGAAAATACGAACTTTGCTTGGACTTTAAGACCACCACCTCGCCGCAGGTCTTGGTTTATTCAACGATTCAAAGCGTAACCGTGGCCAACGGAATGCAGACCGACTCTTGGGTTGCGGACTCAAGCTCAAGCGCGGTCTCGCCGATATCGGCCGCCGGCGAATTTAAGTTTGATTCCAGCGCTGGCGGAAACGCGCAAGCTTTGATGGCGGCTTTTTTGGGAACAAATCTTTTTGTCGGAAAAGTTTCTGACGACTGCGCCGCTCCCTCCGACACAAACAGCGGAAACTACCTTAGCCCCCTAAAAACCGTAACAGGAGCCGTGAGGAAAATTGCCGCCGCGGGAAACAGCAACGCGGACTATGTCATTCGCGTAAGCGGCGAAGTCGAAGAAACTAACAGCGCCTCGCCCGCGGTCATCCAAGCGATTTCTACAAGCAACGCCAAGTCGCTTACGATTATCGGAACAAGCGGCTCCGACACGGACTGCATAAAGTCTGCAGTCGCTACAGCTCCGGCCGTAAACATTTCGACAGATATTCCCATAACATTTAAGAATATAAAAATACTTGGATCCACTAGCGGACTGGGTGACGGAGTTGCGTTAAACGTTTTTGGCGGCTCAAAAGTTACGATAGACGAAGGCTGCTTAATCACCGGCGGAAAAATCGGCGTAAACATTACGGGCGACTCGACAAAAGTAACGATGAAGGGCGGCTCGTTCAGCGGCAACAACTCTGACGTATATCTTGAAAGCGGAAAAGTCCTTACCGTAGACGGCAACCTTAGCGACGTTGCGGATAAAGGAATCGTCGTCTCGCTGCAGTCTTGGACTCGCGGAACGCAATTCATTGAGTCGGGCGAGCATCTTTCCGCCATTACGGAAGACATTGTAAAAAAATTTGACTTTACAAAAACAGGCTGGGACACGCCAATTTACGACAGCGACAAAAAAGCAAAAATCGACGCGGACATTTATGTGGCCGCAAATGGCGTCGATAAAGACAGCGAAAATGTAGAGAACACAATCGGAAACAAAGCGTATCCATTTAAGACAATAGCAAAAGCGGCGGCGCTTTTGGATGCAAGCCACGGAACGATTTACGTTGACGGAAGCGTTAGCGGCGCGCAGGAAATCCCTGCCTCGGTCGCCTCAACATGTACGGCGATAAAACTTACGGGACTTGCTGCCTTGCCGACAAGCGGAACAAACGCGTATGTTCCCTCTGACGAGATAAACGCCGGCGGCGCTGCTGGGGCAGGAACTGCCCTTACGGTAGCCACAAGCGTTCCCGTCACGATAGAAAACCTAAAGATTACCGGTGGCTACAGCATAACTAGTTATACCGGCGGCGGCGTCACAATCAACGCCGGAAGCGTGACCCTCTCTGACGGGGCGTGGGTAAGCGGAAATTTGGCGAACGGCAACGTAAACTGCGGCGGCGGCGTGTATGTCAAAAGCGAGGCCAAGCTTTTTATGCGCGGAAAGTCTTTGGTTGGCGACAAATCCGCGGCGACAAATGAAAGCGGGGCCAACAATCTGGAAATTGGAGAAGGCGGCGGAATCTGCAACGAAGGTAGCGTATACATTGGCTGTAACGAAAGCGGCGTAGCGGAAACCGGCTATGCGCTTGCCGACGGCTACGGCGTGCGCGGAAACTGGTCCAACCAAGGCGGCGCCGGCATCGCGAACTTAGGAACTCTAATAATAGCCAGCGGAGAAATCTCCTACAACGCCACCGACTATAACGCATACTCCGAAGGTTGGGGCGCTGTCAGCACTCCAGGCGGCGGCGTGTATAACGAAAGCGGAAGTTTGACCATAAACGGCGGAAAAATATATGCCAACAAATCCACCGACGGAGGCGGCATTTATTTAAAAGGCGGATCTGCCGTAATGAACGGCGGAACAATAGGCGGCGATACGACGGATATGGGTAATGTTGCCGCAGGCAAAGGCTTGTCTAGCGGAGGCGGACTTGCCATAAACACCAGCTGTGAGTTTAAAATGCTGGGGGGAACTATTTCCCACAACTCTGCGAAGAATCTTGGCGGAGCGGTTTCTGCCAGCGGAACTTTTACTATGTCAGGCGGAATTATTTCCGAAAACGAAGTTAATGGCCTTGGCGACGTTCATGGCGGAGCGGTTTACGTCTATGGAACCTTTAACTTAAACGGCTCGGCCTACATTCCTAGCGGCGTAAAAAATAACAGCGGAGTCTTGGTTTCTGGCACGGGCAAAAACGACGTTTACCTTTACAACGGCAGGACCGTCACCGTCACAGGCACCCTTAGCCCCCGCTCAAACGGACTCGCAACCGGAACGAGTGTTTCTGTAAGCGTTGGGGCGCTTACGCCGAATGAATACAAGCGCGGAAAAAAGATTGTTCTGGCAGGGTCTGGCGTATCTGTAAATGAAAACTTATGGAAAAAAATCGCGCTTGCCGACAACGACGGCGACTGGACGAAATTTAAGAAAACAGAAAATGCTGGCGAAACTACAGAAAAGAACTATGTCGCAATTACCGCGGACGTTTACGTCGCTGGCGCTTCTTCAACAACAGTTTCCGGCGTGGACTATGGAAAAGGCCTTACAACAACAGAAGGCGGCCTTGGCACAAAGAGCAAGCCCTTCAAATTTATTTCTGACGCGGTTGCCGTCTTTGAAGACGCAAGTTCGCCTGCGGTCGTCACAATTGTCGGAACAACCTATCCAGTCGCCCAGGAAATTCCCGACACCTTTACTACTACGTCAAACGCCTCGGCGCTTACATTGAAGGGACTTTCCAGCTCATCGTTTGGAACGATAAAACGCTACACAACGGCGCCTACAACAGCAGACGCAACCGGAAGCGCGCTTAAAGTGAATTCAACCGTTCCTGTCACAATCCAGGACATTACGATTACCGGCGGAAAGACCTCCGGCAACGGCGGCGGAATCAACATTGCAAAAACAGGCGCGAGCGTCACTCTTTCCTCGGGCGTCAATATCACCGGCAACACGGCCGTAAATGGCGGCGGAGTTTATGTCGCGACCGGAACGATTCTTGACATGCAGAGCGGAACAATCGGCGGCTCTACTACTTCCTCACAGAATACCGCCTCAACGGCAGGCGGCGCGATTTACCAAGGCGGAACGTTTAAAGTTAAGGGCAGCGCCACTGTTTATGCCGGAAGCTTAACGACAAACGATGTTTATTTGGCAGGTGACAATGTTGTTACCATTGAAGGCGACTATAAAGGTGAGGGAAACAAAACGAACAATAAAATGTCGTTGACTCCTTCAAATTGGAAACGCGGCTCTTATGTTCTTGGCGGAGCAAGCTGCAATACAACAAACTCTCAATACTTTAAGATTACCGACAGCGAATGGAGCGTTCTATATGATTCAACGCATAAAGGCAAAATAAACGCTGACATTTGGGTTGCGGGAACTTACAACAGCGGAACCCTTTCTACTGGCGTTGGAACAAATGCGACCGGCGGAAAAGCTCCGAACGATTCAAACCGCGGAACTAAATCTCAACCTTATGCAACGATAAAAAAGGCAGTAGAGCAGTGCTGGACAACAGGCAAAGACTTTACGATAAAAATCGACGGAACTCTTGGCGGCGCTCAGACTGTTCCGGCAAAAGATACAACCAATAAAACAGGATTGGCGAGCAAAATAATCTTAGATGGAAATCCATTAAGCAACGCATCATCGACTGCAATATTAAATGGTGGTTTTGCATCTCTTGGCGATGACAATCATACGCTTAAAATTGATACAGCGGTTTCTGTTTCGATTAGAAATCTTAAAATTATAAAAGGCTGGGCCACAAATGGCGGAGGAGTGTATATTTCTTTTGATTCTACGGTGTATATGTCCGGTGGCGTGGTGGTAACAGAAAACAAAGCGACAAGCGGCGGCGGCATAGCGAATTACGGAAAGCTCCTTATATTTGGAGATGCGCGTATTGGAGGAACAGGAACTGGACCTGCGACAGCTTCTACCGGAAATTACGCTACAAACTTGGGTGGCGGAATCTTAAATGCGGGAAAACTGTATCTTGGCTATGATGTTTACACTGACTCTCAGAATACTCATGTAGCAGAATTTACTGGCGGCATTACTCAAAATTATGCGATTGGAAAAAGCGGCAACACTGTAAATGCCGGAAAGGGCGGCGGTATTTATAATGCAAACGGTGAATGCGTAATCAAGTCAGGAAATGTTTCTTATAATTATTCCTGGGTTGGCGGCGGAATTTATTCTGCCAAAACCCTGACTATGAATGGCGGATCGATAGAAAACAATACTGCAACTTATTCAGATGATGACAGCCCTTCGGGCGGCGGCGTTTATGCTTATAGCTCTACCTTTACGATGTCCGGCGGCAATATCAGCGGCAACAAGGCAAGTTCGCACGGTGGCGGCGTTGGTTTAGTTGGCGCAAAGTTGTATATGTATGGATCGGCGGTTATAGGAGCTTCGGCTGGCGGTTATGCGACAGGCCCAAATGCATGCTCAAACTATGCGGCTAAAAACGGTGGCGGAGTGTACGCCAATGATGATAACACCAGTGTTTTGCTTGGATACACTAATGCGTCAAATGTCGCTGACACTTTTGATGGCGGCATTTCCTATAACTGTTGCGGCAATGGTTTTAACGGCGGCGGCATTTATTATAGCGGAAAAGAGGAACAGTTAAAAATTGCCAAAGGTTATATACGTTACAACAATGCATTAAATGGATATGGCGGCGGAATTTGCTGCAATTCAAAGAAGTGTATAATCAGCGGCGGAAATATCTATAGTAATCACGCTAAATTTGGCGGCGGTATTTCCTTAGCTGGCGGCTCAATAGAAATGAGCGCCGGCTCAATCTATAAGAATTCCGCTAACCAAGGCGGCGGCGGAGTGCATGTAAGCAATACTTCTGGCAGCTCCTTTACTATGTCCGGCGGTATTATTGGCGGAACTTCCGGTAATGAAAATACTAGCGTCACGGATATGGGGGGCGCTATATACGCTCAAAAAGACATCACCTTTGCAGGCGGAGCGAGCGTTCCTTACAATGGAACTGCCAAAAAAAATGACGTTTACCTTGGAAATGGTATAAAAATCGCAGTCACCGGAAATAATGTTCCAAGCGCCAGTAATGTTGCTACTATTGTTCCTTACACTTACAATACAACTTCACCGGTAATGGGCAGTGACAGCGCGTCTGCGGCATCAAATAAGTTTAAGGTGCGAGCTCCATCAGATGGTACCGTCTGGTATATTGAGACAACAGGCTATCTTAATAAAGGCGCTGCGGTTGCGCCAGCTAACGCGGCTGCGGCGGTAGCCACGCTTACAAAAGGCGGAACTCTTAAGCTGACAGGCAATCCTACCGCGCAGCAAATCCTTGGTATAAGGGACGCCTTGTATAACACCTATAAGAACTATAGCGATGAAAATATGCCTAGCATAGTGATAGATCTTTCTGGCACAACCATCACGAGCATTCCTGAGAACGCTTTCTGGCCGGCCATTGACAGTGGTTCACAGTGTAACGCAATTTCTGCTGTCAAATTGCCGACTACGGTAACGTCTATAGGAAAGAACGCTTTTGCCTATTGCTCCAATATGACAAGCATAACAGGATATACTCAAGTCACTTCTCTTGGAGACGGTGCGTTTGAGTTCTGTTCAAGCCTCACAAGCTTTACGATTCCAAGCGGATTGACAAGCAAGAAAGTGCCCGCCAGCCTGTTGTATGGATGCGGTAAAATTACTTCCATTAGCATTCCTTCCGGCTTTACAGAAATTGGTGACAGCGCGTTCTTTAATGCGGGTTTAACATCAGTTACAATTCCGTCAAGCGTCACGACCATAGACAGGCTGGCGTTCAACTGGTGCAAGTTCACTTCCTTGACGATTCCTAACACTGTAACCAGCTTGGGTGAAATGTTCCTTTCAAACAACAAATCCCTTACTACGGTAACTCTGCCATACAACACTAGCGTGACAAAAATACCGGATCAAGCGTTTGAGGGGTGTTCAGCGCTGAAAACTGTGAATTATTCCAGCAACATTACGGAGATAGGAGAACAAGCTTTCCAAGATTGTACAGCGTTGACATCGTTTACCGTTCTTAGTTCGGTGCGAAAACTTGGCCGCAATTTCCTATGGAGGGCGTCGAGCTTAACCTCGATTACATTCCAGGTCACTTCCGGCTGGAAAGCCAAGAGCGGAAATACTGAATATAGCGTGGATAGTTATTTTTCAAGCCAGACCAGCCTTATAAACGCCATCGTAGGCACTCTTGGCCAGTATGGATACAGTACTGGAAACAACGATTGGTATAGGTAGTCCCCCGTTTAGTTTGCTGGGGCGGGCTGGACGGCCAATTCTTTTTGCAGTTCCAGCACTTGCTCTAGGGGAAGGCCGGAATAAAGCGCAACTTTATCGGTAGGGAGATGATCAGATAACATTGTTTTTGCGGCTTCCTCGGCTTTTTATTGACGGCCGTCCTGTTTCCAGCCGCGAATGGCGCTTTCTTCGTCATATTCCGTCAAACACATCGCGATTATCTCCTCTTCTTGTTGTCGGAAATTCTTCCCACAAGCCTTACGTAGGTGATTGGTCAAAAAAATTTATTTTTTTTTGGAAAAAAAGTATTTTTTTTATGTTCGCTTAGTTTGCTGGGGCCGCGGCCAGTTCCTTTTGCAGTTCCAGCACTTGCTCTAGGGAAAGGCCGGTGATTTGCGCGGCTTGTTCAGCTGACAGGTTCATCGCAAGAGCGTTTCGAGCGTCTTCCACGGCTTTTTCTTGCGCGCCTTTTCTTATCATGTCGTAGTCATGCAAATTCATCGCCATGTACTCCTGCCGTAATTCTTCGTTTTCCTTCATCTTTTTAACGAGAGCTGCAAGCCTGTTTGTAAGGTCGTCCTCGCCGGACTCGTTGGTCTGCACAAAGCGGAGCAGGGCTCTTACGCGTTCGTCCTTCTCCTTTTCGTACGCGGTTGCATTATAAATCACTTTTAAACTTTTGTCATCCAAATTTACGCAATTATTTTCTTGGCAGACGTTCCTAAACGAATAGCGCGGCAGGCCGAAAGATTTCTCATTGGCGTCTTTGAAGGGGTCGTTTTTGCAAATGAACAGAATGTAGCTGTCCTTCAGCTTGTCGTATGGTTCGCCCTTCATTAGCGCGTCCATGTCGAGCATGGCCTCGTAGTAGCGCATTCGCTTTCCCAAGGCCGCCATCTCGTAGGACTGGAGCTCAACATCGATTACCTTGTCCTCATCCTTTAAGTAAACGTCAAGACGAACGCCCTTTGTGGTGTAGAAGGGTTCAATGACTTTTTCAAGTTCAGGGTACTCCACGCGCTTAACCTTGATACCCAAAAGCAGTTCCACAACTTCCGCGCTAATCTCTGGGTCGCGTAACACTGCTTGAAACATCCAGTCGTCGCCGAACGTCAAATCTTCAAATTTTTTTCCCATTTCTTATACCTCGCATAAAAAATTTTGGGGAACCTCGTCTTTGCGATTCCCCTGTATATAAGGTATAAATAGTTGTCGATAATTTATCTTTTTTTCCGAAATTTTCCCTAAAAATTCAAAAAAAACTTGAAAAAAATGGGATTTTGCGCTATATTGTATAGTAGGAAGAGTAGTGCAATGAAAGTCGGTTTGAGGAAAAACACTGCCGTTCGCTTTTTTGCGGCCTTGCTTGCGGCCGCGGTTTTGGCTTTTTCCTCGTGCTCCAACATGGGCATGGACGGAAAATCCTTCCAAAACAAGGTTTCCTCTTACTTTAAAGAAATGACATCCACCGCCGCCGTCAGCTCTTTTGAGCTTGATCCGGCCAGCGCTCCCACCGACAAACACGGAAACTTTTGCTTTCCCTATGACCAAGAGTGCAAAGTCACCTTGCTTTTGAGAAATCCCCAGCGCTATCACTTTACCGCCGGCAGCAACATGGAATTTAGCATGGCCGGCGAAAGCGGCGCTTCTCCTATTTGGTCGGACGCAATCTCGGTTTTAATAGAGCAGGACGCGAGCGACACTTCAAAAATATACGTAACCTATCCGTCCGATTTTTTAAGGGCGCATCCGCTGGGCGACGACATTTCTCCTGTAGTCCGCCTTTACCATCCGGTTTCGCACGCGTCTTTTGGCGTTTACGACAAGCTAAAGCTTTCAAGCAACGCCCCTCCGCCGTCTCCAAGCGGAGCGCTTGTAGTCCAGACAAACGAGTCCACCGGCGGCTCCAAATGGGTTGTCTGCTTTAAGCTGCCCGGCTCTTCCGCTATCAACAGCTACCATTCCGACATAACAAGCGTAAGCGTAAACGGAAACGCTTTTGAACCTACAATCACTACAGGAACCATTTCTTATCCAAGCGGAGCGGCGCTTTCTTCTTCCGTTCCGAGCGGAATAACTTTGGCCAAAAACCAAGTCACCGGTTTGGACTTTACCCCGGAAACCGGAACAACCCAAGCCCAGGACGCCTACTTTATGACCGGCGACGATGTTGACCAAAACCAAAGGGTTTACACGATTACAGTCACGGACAGCGCGGGCCTTAGCTCTAGCGTTGCCGTAAGCGCGCGCGGCTTTAAGCTTAGCGCTCCCGACGCGTACCTTGTTGGCGGAACGGAAGCCTTTGACAAAAACTATTCCACCACCAAAAACACCGTCGGCCAAAATCCTGATGACGGAAGCGCATGGATAACAATTCGCGCCGATGCCAAGACCGCAGGCGGCTTGACAGACGGCGATGGAAACGAAATCAGGCGCTACGATTACGACCCGTCCAACGCGTATCTTGTATACGAGCTTCATAGAGGAACGGCGCTTAATACCAGCACTTTAATCAGGACAGGAACGCTTTCGGGCGTGTCGGGCAACATCAGCATTCCCGCGGGAACGACCTACGTAAAGGCCTTTGTCCGAAAGCCCCTGTACGCCGACAGCGAGCCAGTCGTTTGGAACTGCCGCGCCGTTTGCACAAACTTCTTTGTCAAGGAATCAGGCTCTAACGCCGACGGAGAAGGCAGCAGGGCCAAGCCTTACAGAACAATCCAAAAGGCCGTGCAACAAATCCAAGACGGCCTCGACGCAGGCGACTACGTCCCCAACACAATTCTTAACATCCGCCTTTTGAGCGACCTCACGCCGCCGGCGGACTTTGCTTGGACTGAGAGCGGAAATTACTTTGCGCAGGTTTATTTTGGTTCTGGCACATTGCCGGCCGGCCTTGTCCTTAACATAAAGGGCGACGGCGCGAGAAGAACGATTAGCGGCGGTCAAGACGTTAGCGACACATCTAATCGTTTGCGCGGCGTTATGTTTGTTAACGCCGGAACTGTAAACATAGAGGACATAAACATTACGGGCGGCTATTATGCGTCCGGCAGCGCGCAATATGGCGGCGGCCTATACATTGGCGGCGGAACCGTGACTTACAAGAACGGCTCCGTCTATGGAAACTTTTCTGGAGCGGGAGCGGGCGTAAATGTCAGCATGGGAACGAACCATGTCTTTGAAAACGTTCAGATTTACGAAAATGGCCGAAGCAAGTATAGTTTCGGCGCCCTCTGCATTTCAAGCGGCGCAAAATTGACTTGCAACAACTGCGTTATCCGCGACAACGGCTGCCTCACTACGACTGGTTCTGGAACCGAAGGCGGCGGCGGCGTATGCAATCAAGGAACCCTTGTCATGACAGGCGGCTCGATTACAGGAAACGCAATTTATCCGACTAATGGCGGCGGCGTATTTAATAAGGGCGGCACTTTGGACTTTACAAATGTGGAAATCAGCGGAAACTCCGCTTCTTGCGTTTCTAGCTTTGTCAAAGCGGCGGGCGGCGCGATTTACAACACTACCGCTGGTCAAGTTTCGCTAACAAACTGCGTCATAAAGGGCAACAAGGCCGCCATCGGCTCGGCGATTTACAGCGAATATGGCGTAAATCCAAGCGTTACCCTTGCTTCTTGCGTGATAACTCAGAACACGGCGCTTTACGCGAACGACAACAACAACGGCGCTGTTTATTTTAAGTCCGACAGCCCTATTACGAAACTTGCGGAATTCACGCTTAGCGGAAAAAACATTATTTACGACAACACCGCTCCCGACAAGAACGACGCGAGCGTAAGCCGCCAGGCCAATGTTTTCCGTCCATATCTTGCTCCCAACGAGACCAACGCCAACATGGCTTACATTCAAATCTCAGGCAGCGTAGCGGACAGCAAAATTGGCGTCAACATTCCGTACATAAACGCCGAAGACAAGCCAAAGGCCGGCGATTCAAAGAGCTTCACCTCTGGCTACGGCTATCCTGGAACCAATTCCAAAAAGCCTGGCTTGATCTTTGTGGCCGAAAACGGCTACGGCGTCACCGACAAGGACGGCGAGGCGGCCTTTGCCGTGTCCGGCGGCGCCATGTATGACCCGACCGACTTTAAGATTACTACGGCCCTTGACGGCGCGATGGCAAAGCCCAACGTTGCCAAGACCTTTAACGTCACGATAACCGCCGAGCGCAAACTGTCAGACGGCAAGTTCCCGTCGGAAGAAACCCCGCCCGAGGCTCCCAACCTTGAATACCATTCAAGCGACCATAAACTTTACGTAAAGGGCGCCACACCTGGCAGCGGAACCGTTCCAGCCACCGGCGAAGGAAGCGACAACCCTGCCGTAACTTGGACAGCCGCGCTTTACAACGGCGGCCAAAAGATTGCAAGCGGCGCAAGCATCACGGCGAACGGTCTGACGGTAACAATTCCTGCCGCCGCGATGCCGCAACCAGACACCTACATCCTCAAGATTACCGCCACCTACATGGGCTACACGCACGACGCCAGCTTCCCGATAACGGTAAGGAATTAGGGGCTAAAGACACGGTGAACAACGCAATAGGTAAAATCGGCTCGCCCGCGGTTAGTGTGGGCAGCGGTCCTTATTGGTCCTCGACGATTTGGAATGGAACTGGCACGATGAAAAATTATGCTACGGTTGTCCCCTATGATTCCGCTTATAAGGACTCATTGCACAACGTCCGCGCCATCCGCCAGTTCTAGGCCGCCGTCGTTTTTAATGCCAAAAGGTATTCCTTTACATTGCGGAATTCTATTCCGTTGTCAAGCGTGGCGTCTTCTCCTTGGTAAAGGACTGTCCGCTTTGTAATCGTTCCGTAGCGGCGTTCGGTTTGCAAAAGCTTTTCTTTGTCAACAAGGTGGCGGTATTGCTCGCTTGATATTTGGTCGGAATGTTTTATCTCAAAAATTTCGTTGGAGGCGTTTTGTTCGTCAAACACCACCATGTCAAATTCGCCCACGGCAAATTGCAGCTTAAAGACTTGCTTTTGAGCGAAGGCTTTTTTTGTTTCCAGCAAAACGATTTCTTCCAACATTCGGCCCTTGATTTCTTCTAGCATTCGGGCCTCTATTTGCTTTCGCTCTATCAGCGAAAGCTCTTTAAAGCGTTCGTCAAGCAAAAGGCTTTTTATAAGGTATTCCGCCTGCGAGTAGCGCAAGCCCGGCTGGCTAAAGACCGTCAGCTTTTGACCGTCGTTAAGATTTGTCATGTTGACCAAGTCGATGTCGCAGGTAAGGTCAAGAAGGTCAAGGTATTCTTTTATTTCGATTTTGTGCTGGTCCTTTATTTGAACGCTTTGCTCGTTTTTGTTAAGGATTTCAAGCATTTTTTTTAGGTTGAGCGTAAGCGCGCTTTTGTCGACTTGGTCCAGAACGTTGCTTGGGTTTTTGCGGTCGCGGCGAAGGTTCGCGCGCGCAAGGCCAAAGTCGTGCGACTTAAAGTCCTGGGTAAGGACGCTTACCGTAAACCTGTGGTTCATGTCTTCTACGATTCTGTTTATCGCGCTTGTAAGTTCGTTCTTTTCGTACAGTTCGTACAGGTTTCTAAAGTGGCCTTCGTATTGGTAGTTTTTTAGCGAGTGTTGTATGTTGCGCGCGATGGCTGTGTTTACGTATTCGTCGGCGCTTTGCTTGGTCGAGAAAATTCCTTTGTTGTAGTTTTGCCCGCTCTTGCTCATCGTTCCGCCGTAACGAATGTATTCGTCCAAGTCGTTTATTCCCAATACTGTGGCAAATTCGCGGAAGGGTATGAAAGTAGTGTGAAGCAACACGCAGCGGTCGTAAAGCTGCTCGTCTTCGGAAAAAACAAAGCCCAATGAGTCCGTGCCCGAAAGGACTATTTTCATTCCGCTGGAGGCGTACACGTCCGAAAAAAGCGCCGCGCCTTCTATAAAGTCTTCCATTAAGGTTACTTCGTCGATAAAGACGTACTTGTATCCGGCTTTTTCCAATTTTTTAAGGTCGTTGTTTACGTCGGCCAAACTGTTGTTGGCGTTTATTTGCATAAACACCGTTTTTTTTCTTTGCGCGGCGCTCATTCCGTAAATCGTTTGCCGTATCATTGTTGTTTTGCCGGTTCGTCTTAGTCCGTAAAGGATAAAGACTTTGTCGTGGGAGTCGCCTTGTATGTAATCGTTGAGTATTGGAAATATGTCGCGCTTTTTGTACGCGCTTGTCGAGGCGGCGAAATTGTCAAGGCTTTCTCCAATCCTTACGTCGGTGGCAAACTGGCTTTCGCTGTCCGCAAGGGCTGTAAAAGCGGGGGAGCGGGGGATTGCGTAAAAAACTTGAGGGTGGCCGCTTAACTGTTTTTGCAAGGCCTTGCGCTCTTCTATTTGCTTTTTAAGCAGGGCCGCTTCTTCCGGGCCGACGCTGCGGGAGCGCTGTTTTTTGTCTTGGGTCCACTGGTAGTAAGTGTATTCTTTTCCGTTGATTCTTTTTTTTGTAAGGCCGCCCGGAGGCAATTCTTGCAGCCTTCGCAATATTTCTTCGTAATTCATTTTGGGCCTCCTTAGCGTTCCTGTTTTCTTAACTTTATTTTAACTTAAATTAACTTATTATGCAAGTTAATTTTCGCCTTTTTTCAAAAAATTCTCCGCTTGAATTTCCGCTCCAAAACTGATATAGTGGACGCGCTATGGAAATGAATCTTGACAACGAAGCGGCCCTTATCGAGGCCATATTGTTTTTGGAAAGCGAGCCCTTGGCCGAAAAGTCCTTGGCGATGGTTTCGGGCCTGTCGGAGGAAATCGTTCAAAAGACGCTTGAAGCATTAAAGGAAAAGTATTCGGCCGAAAATTCCGGCCTTGAATTGCAAATGATTACGGGCGGCTGGGCCCTCACCCCCAAAAAGAAAATCTGGGACTTGGTCAAGGAGCGCTACGGCTCCAAGAGCGAAGGCCGCCTTTCCCGCAGCGCGATGGAAACCCTTAGCATAATCGCGTACTCGCAGCCGATAACCCGCGCCGAAATCGAAGGAATTCGCGGCGTAAGCGCCGACAACATGATCCGCCTTTTGATTGAGCGAAACCTTATCAAGGAAGTGGGCAAAAAGGACATTCCCGGAAAGCCCACCCAGTACGGAACCACAAAGGACTTCCTGAAATTCTTCCGCCTGAATTCCATCGCGGAACTGCCAAAGCTGGACCAGGAAGAGGAAGAGAGGTTCGAGCTTGCAAGATAAGGAGCGTTTGCAGGCTTTTTTGGCCCACGCTGGCGTGGCAAGCCGCCGCGCGAGCGAAAAAATCATTTTGGACGGCCGCGTTTCTGTCAACGGAACTGTAATCACCGAGCTTGGAACGAAAGTGGGGCCGGGCGACAAGGTTTTTGTTGACGGAAAAGAAGTCTTTGCCGAAAAGGCAAAGCGCTACGTTTTGCTCAACAAGCCGGTCGGCTACGTTTGCTCGATGTCCGACGAAAAAGGCCGCCCCGTTGCCGCGGATCTCCTAAAGGAAAAGTATTCCGAGCGCCTTTACAACGTGGGCCGCTTGGACATGTTCAGCTGCGGCCTCATAATCTTTACCAACGACGGACGCTTTGCCAAAATTCTTTCGCACCCCAGCGCCGAGGTCGAAAAAGAGTACGTGGTTGACACAAGCCTTCCCTTGCCCCGCGGCTTGGACCAAGACTTTGAAAGGGGAATGCGCGTTGACGGCGTTTTTTACAAGGCAAAAAGCGCTCGCGAGCTTAATTCCCACAGGATGGCGGTTGTTTTGGTGGAAGGAAAGAACCGCGAAATCAGGCGCGTTTTTGAGTCCCGCGGGGCGGCGATCAAGCGCCTCTGCCGCGTCAGAATCGGAAACATCAACATAAACGAAATGGCCCCCGGCGAATTCCGCGACCTTGAGCCTTTTGAGGTCCAGGAACTGCTAGGCGAGGCCACGACAAAGGAGTTGTAAATGATAATCGCAATCGACGGACCGGCCGGAACCGGAAAAAGCACAATCGCCGGCATAATCGCAAAAAAATTAGGCATAACTTACCTTAATTCGGGAAGCTTTTACCGCGCGATAACCTTGGCCTGCCTTGAAAATTCAATCGACATCTCAAATCCCCAGGCCGTCATCGACTTTGCAAAGACGCTCACGCTTGACTACAAGGATTCCCATTTGATTCTAAACGGAACGGACGTGGAATCGCGCCTGCACGAGGACAAAGTCAGCGCCAACACAAGCCAGGTCAGCGCGATTCCGCAAATCCGCCAAATCGCCGACGCTCGCATGCATGAAATCACAAAAAGCCAAAGCATCGTCTGCGAGGGCCGCGACATGACGACGGTCGTATTTCCCAACGCCGAACACAAGTTTTACCTTGACGCCTCGCTCGACGTCCAGGCCCAGCGCCGCTACGACCAAGGAGTCAGCGGAATGACGCTTGAAGAGATAAAAGAGGCGATAAAAAAGCGCGACGAGCTTGACAAGGCCAAGGCTGTCGGCGCCCTAAAGCGCGCTCCCGACGCGGTTTACATCGACACCTCAGACTTGACTATAGAAGAAGTTTGTGATAGAATACTTAGCAAAATTCACTAGTGAAAGGATAAAAAATGGAAAAGATGGAAGTGGAAATGGAAGGAGCCAAAGACTCAATCCAAACACAATTAGAGGAGTCTCTCAACAACCTTAAGCCGCTTGAAGACGGCCAGCTTGTTGACGGATCAGTTATCGCTGTGACAGACGAATATGTATTCATCGACATTGGATACAAGTCTGAGGGAAAAATCCCCGTTTCAGAATTCGCGGGAGACTTGCCCAAGACTGGAGACACTGTAACAGTAGTTCTTCTTAGAAAAGATGGTAGAAACGGTCCTGAAGTTTCTAAAGCAAAAGCCGACGCCAAGCAAATGTGGAAAGACGTTCGCAAGGCGTTTGACGAAAAGACGGTTGTTGACGGAACGATAGAAAAAGTCGTTAAGGGCGGATTCGACGTCGCTCTTGGCGGCGACATTCACGCCTTCCTTCCGATCAGCCAGTCTGACAGCCAGAAGGTTGAAAAGCCCGAAAGCTTGCTTGGAACAAAGGGCAAATTTTATATAGAGCGCCTCTACTCTGACAACAAGGCCAACGTGGTCGTAAACCGCCGCCGCTACTTGGAAGAGCAGATGAACACAGCCCGCGACAAGTTCTTCGCGGAGACTCAAATCGGCGCCAGCGTCAAGGGCGTCGTAAAATCATTCACAAGCTTTGGCGCCTTTATCGACTTGGGCGGCTTTGACGGCTTGCTCCACATCAACGACATGAGCTGGGGCCACGTAACACGCCCCAAAGACTTTGTAAAGAAGGGCCAGGAAATCGAGCTTAAGGTTATCCGCCTTGACCCAGAGGAAAAGCGCATCAACCTTTCTCTCAAGCACTTTGCCGAAGATCCGTGGGTTCACTTTGAGGAAAAGTACCACGTCAACGACATCGTAAAGGGCAAGGTCACAAAGCTGACAGACTTTGGCGCCTTCATCGAGTTGGAGGAAGGAATCGAGGGCTTGGCCCACATTTCAGAATTCAGCTGGACAAAGAAGGTCAACAAGCCTTCCGACGTTCTCAAGATCGGCGACGAAATCGAATGCATGATTTTGGGATACGACATTCAGGCCGGCCGCGTTTCGCTCGGACTCAAGCAAGTCACTGAGAATCCCTGGGATTCAATCGCCGAAAAATATCCTGTCGGAACCAAGATTCACGGAAAGGTCGTCAAGATCACAAATTCCGGCGCCTTCATTTCCATCGAGGACGGAATCGACGGCTTCTTGCACGGAGACGACATTTCTTGGACAAAGAAGGTCAAGCATCCGGGCAGCGAGCTTAAGGTTGACCAGGAAGTTGACGCCGTCGTTATCGAAAACGACCCCGAGCAGCATCGCATCAAGGTTGGCCTCAAGCAGTTGACTGACGATCCTTGGCAAAAGTTTGCCGAAGAGTACCAGCCCGGCTCAACGCTCGAAGGCGAGATCACTTCTATCACTGACTTTGGCGTCTTTGTAAAGACACCGGTTGGAATCGAAGGACTCATCAACAAGTCCAACCTTAGCGAAGACCGCGAGACTCCCTACGAGGAAGCCGTTAAAAAGTACAATGTTGGCGACAAAATCAACGTGTATGTCGTTGACGTAAAGAAGGACAAAGAGCAGGTTGCCTTTAGCGTTCGCGAGTTCAAAAAGAAGCAGCAGCGCGACGAGATCAGCCAGTACATGAGTTCTTCTTCCAACGACGACGACGGCGCCTACACTTTGGGCGACGCGCTTAACGCCAAAAAGGACAACTAGCGCGTAAGTCAATGGGCGCCACGGAATTTGCTTATACCGATAAATTAAAAGCGCTCATTGACATCAGCGCCGGAATCAACTTAAAGTTTTCCGACGTTGACGGTTTGATGGCCTACATTCTTGAAGCGGCGATGAAGCTGATTGAATGCGAGTCCTCATCGCTTTTGCTTGCGCAAAAGGGCGGGGATTCGTTGCGTTTTGCGGTCGCTTTGGGGCCAAAAGGCGCCGAGGCCAAGAACATCGTTGTCGGCAAGAACAGTTTGGCCGGCTGGGTTGCCCGGCACAAAAAGCCCTTGCTTTTGAACGACGCCAACAAGGACGAGCGCTTTTTTGACCGCGTTCAAAACAAAACCGGCTACATTACAAACACGATGATCGCGCTTCCGATGACAAACGGAGACGAGTTCATCGGCGTTATAGAACTGATAAACAAGACTGGCGGCAGGCACTTCTCGCAAGAGGACCTTGAGCTTATGACGATTTTGGCGCGCCAAGCCGGAATCGCCTACGCCAACGCCGCCAGCTACCGCGAGGCCAAGGACACAATCTTTGCGCTGAACGACAACATAAAGCAAGGCGGGGAATACCACGTTTTCATCGCGAAAAGCGCGTGCATCTCCGACCTGGCGCGAGTGGCTGACGCGGCCGCCCAAACCACTTCTTCGGTCATGATTACCGGAGAAAGCGGCGTAGGCAAGGAGCTTTTCGCCGAGCAGCTGCACTTGCGAAGCCCAAGACGGGACAAGCCTTTTGTCCGCGTAAACTGCGCGGCCTTAAGCCAGTCCCTTTTGGAAGACGAGCTTTTTGGACACGCTAAGGGCGCCTACACTGACGCCAGCAGTTGTCGAAAAGGACGCTTTGAAATGGCCGACGGCGGAACGCTTTTCTTGGACGAGATTGGCGAGATTCCGTTGGAGTTGCAGGCAAAGCTGCTTAGGGCCATTCAAGACAAAAAATTTGAGCGCGTGGGCTCTAGCGAAACGATTAGCGTTGACGTTAGAATCGTGTGCGCCACAAATAAAGATTTGGAGCAAATGGTCAGGGAAGGAAAGTTCCGCGACGATTTGTTCTACAGGCTGAACGTTGTTCCGCTTAGAATTCCGCCATTGCGGGAACGGCGCGACGACATCAGGCCCTTGGCGGACTACTTTTTGCAAAAGTTTTCCGGCGAGACAAAAAAGAATTTCAAGGGGTTTACCGACGACGCCAACGAGGTCCTTTACAATTATTATTGGCCGGGCAACGTTCGCGAATTGGAAAACTCAATAGAAAGGGCTTGCGTTCTTGGAACGCCGCCCTTGATAAGCGCGCAAAACCTTCAGATTCCCGCGGACATTCCGGGCGACTCTGAAAGTTCCGCAACGCAAAGGGGCTTTGTTCCCCAAAGCGGGCAGACGCTTAAAGACGCGGTTAATGAGTTTAAGAAATACTACATTGAGCGCGCCTTGCAAACCAGCGGAGCGAAGCAAGCCGACGTGGCCGCCTCTTTGGGCATCCAGCGGACTTACCTTTCGCGCCTTTTGGTTGAGCTTGGAATAAGACAGTAATTTAACATTGTTTGGAGAATATTATGGCTGACAATATCGTAAAGATGAAGGGCGCCGCCTCGGAAAAGAAAAACCTTTCGAGCGAGCAAAAGCTTGGTGAATTTTTGGGCAAGAATTTTAAGCTTCTTGCCGGCGTTCTTTGCGCGGCGATCGTTGTGATCGTGGCGTATGTCGTTTACTTTAACGTGAACCTGTCGCTCACCCGCAAAAACCTTGACAAGATTGAGGTGATTGAGTATTCCTTTACAAAGGACGCTTCTTCCATCGACGACAGCGAGCTTGCCTCAAGGCAGGACGCCGCTTTGAGCAACTTGACTCCATATTTGAACAAGGGCGGAATCGTGGGAGCGCGCGCCAACATGCTGGCCGCCGACATCTACGGCCAAAAGAAAGACTGGCAGGCTTCTAAAGACGCTTGGCTTAAGGCGGCCTCAAAGAAAAAGGGAAGCTACCTTGAGCCTTTGTGCAGCTTTAACGCCGCCGCGGCCTGCGAGGAATTGGGACAGAGCGAAGAGGCCTTGAAGCTTTACGAAAAAGTTTCGGCCGACAAGAGCTTTGTTGACAGAAGCCGCGCTTACTTTAACGCCGGCCGCCTTAAGGAAGCCGCCGGAGACTTTGAGGGAGCCAAGCTTTCTTATAAGGCTATCGCCGACTTGGGCAACTCAAACGATTCTTGGAACGATTTGGCCAAGACACGATTGTTGGACTTGGAGAATAAGGGCAAGATAAAATAGCCTTTTTTAGGGAGGGCGCTTTGAAAAAAAACATTTTTCTTCTCGCGTCCTCCGTTCTTTTTTCTTTAATCATTTTTACAACTTGCGGACTTGACACTTACTACACACTAAGTCCGCCAACCGGCCCGATCCACACTCCGGTTTATGACGCTGTAGACCCTGACTCCCGATACTTTAGTTTTACTTCTGCCGTAAACACCAATCCTGACACTAGCTTTAGATTTTTGGGAACGGCGGTTTATTACAGAATCTACGCCAGCAAGTCCACAATGCAAAGCCATAGGGCCTCAATCAGCGCGGTGAACACTTCCAGCGATTATTCAGCCGCCGCCAACCGAATGATAGGTTACGGCTACAAGCAGCTTTTCACTTCTGACGGAGGTTATCTCTTGATTGCTGATGAAGGCAAAAAGGTTGAGATAAGGCTTACGAACAACCAAGAGAAGGTTTCTACGGGCATAGGCAACACCGCTCAAATAAGCATTGACTCCGCTTTTTACAAAACGCCCCGCCGCGTCCTGGGGATGAACAAGACTTTTGACTTTGGCCGTTACGACAAGGAAAGTTCGGGCTACACTCCCAAGGACAAATACACTCCGCCTGCGTCCGGAGACGAAGATTTTGAGAATGGAACGGTGGAAGACAATACGTATTATGTGACAATGTACGCGGTGGCCATCGGCCGCGACACAACGTACACCACTTATTACAGCAATGTTCTTCCTCTTGGAACGATAGGAATCAACGCAAACAACGAGCACAATTAGCCCGCGCTTTGCCCCGAAGATGACAGGATTTGCCTTCCGGTCGAGGCTTCCTGCCGCTTCCTTCAGGCCGCCTGCGCTCACTGCCGGCCGCGTCCTTGCGGCCTTTTCGGCTTGCGCCGCGTTCGCTTCGGTTCAAATCCCGCTTTGCCCCGAAGGGATTGCATAGCCCGCGTGAGCGGGTGGTAAAATAATTTCCTTGAGCAAACCCGAAGGGAGCGTCAGAGCGCGAGAGCGCTTGCGTGGATAAATTTCCTTAATCGCCCCGACAAAAAAAATGGGCTGCGATGCAGCCCATTTTTTTTGTCGGGATGACAGGATTTGAACCTGCGACATCTTGCTCCCAAAGCAAGCGCGCTACCAGCTGCGCTACATCCCGTAAATGCGAAAATCAATATATCAGAAATCAAAAAAAATTGCAAGCCGCGCTTGCGGAAAATGGCCTTTTGCGCGAGAATGGCGGCATGGAAACGATTGACTTGACTGGCGCGGCGTGTTTTGGAGTGGCGGGAAATTTTACCGGGCACTTGGAGCAGGCGGGCGAGGCCGAAAATTTTACGGCGATAAAGGTTTTGGACGCGGCGGCCCCCAAGGCGCTTTTTCCGACATACATTCCGGCTTTGACTCGCGTCCAGGGCGCTTTCAAGGAAAGCGGGGCGTCGGTTGTTCCTTCGTTCCTAAACACATTTCCCTTTGACGCAGAAAAAATCGTCTTTCCTAAGGGCGAGCAAAAAGTTCAAATAGAGCCTGAGATGGCCCTTGTCTTTGACGCGCAATGGCAGGGACAAAAGCTTTTGGCGCTGGAGCCCCGTTTTTTTGGAGCGTCAAACGACGTTTCCATCCGCAAAGAGGGCGAGCTGAAAATCAGCGTAAAGAAAAACTGGGGCCCGTCAAGCAAGGGCTTTAGCTCCCAAGCGATAAAAGTTGAGCCGGGAATCTTTGACCGCTACAGAATCGCCTCGTATTTGCGCCGCGGCGGAAAGCTTTTTGAGTACGGCGAGAACAGCCCTGTGAACGGCTACTCGTATTTTGGAAAAAAGCTGAACGACTGGCTTTTGGACAAGTTCAACAATCAAAAAGACATAGGGCCGGCGGAAGACATTCACTCGTATTTGCTTGCCGCGGGCTTTCCCCAAAAAATCTTTGTCAGCGTCGGCGCCACCCGCTACAGCGATTTTGGAAAGGAAAACTTTTTGCAAAGCGGCGACGATTCGATTGTCGCGCTTTATCCTGATTCCTATTCAAAAGAAAAAATCGAAGAAATGATTTTAAGCGGCAAAGCTGCGGAGGGAGTGTCGCTGCTTTGCCAGCGCGTGGTCCTCTAAGCGCTCGCTGCGGCGGGTCCTCTGTTGTTTTGAATAAAATATAAGGCTTTGTATTACAATTCTTGTTAGGTTATTTCTAAGCGGTAGACGGGAGTCGGACCCGCGTATCGGGCTTGGGAAGCGCGCATACTACCGTTGTATTACTACCGCAAACTATTGACCCATGGCAGAATCGAACTGCCGACAACCTGCTTAGAAGGCAGGTGCTCTATCCAGCTGAGCTAAAGGGCCTAAAAAACATAACCATTATAACGATATTGAATAATTGTTTCAAGAGCGCGGGGCCTGCGGTAAAAAATATAATTTTTTGTTTTTTTTGAAAAAATAAGCCAAAATATTGAAAAAAATTTATATCTCTATGTCAGGAGGTATAAATTGAAAAACGGAATTTCACGTTTTGGAGCCTTTTTGGCGCTTTTTGTTTATTTGGGGAACGTTTTGTTCGCCGCGGACTACGCCCAAAGCCTTATGGCCGGACAAAGAACCTTGGACTTGTATTTGGAGCGGGCGAAAATCCAAACAAGCCAAGAGCGCTTTGAAGACTTGGCGAGGCAGGGCTTGAACGCTTCCCTTTGCGAATGGGAGCAAAGCGCTCTGGACTTAAAGACGGCCTCTTTGGAGGATTGGTTTTTCCAGAGGGAACGCTTGCGAGAAGCTTTAAGCGAGCGGGCAGACGGCGTTTTTAACGAATGGTTTTTGGAACAAAGGAAGTCCCAAGTCCAAGAAATTCAAAAAAGCGCGCTTTATTCCGAGCTTAAAAAATTAGCCCAAGAATTCTTTTATACGGATCAAGACGGCAACAAAAGCCGAATTGTGTCCAAAGAAAACATTTTGGAAGCCAAGGCGCAATACAAAGAAGAGGCGCGGGAGATAATTAAAAAGCATACGGAAGGACTTTCCGGCCAAAGCGTTGAGAGAGAGGCGTATTATATCGAGAGCCAAGCCCTTAACGAACTGACCAATCAGCTTTTGTACGACCACGATTCCCTAAAAAGAATGAGCGACAGCCAAGCGGCCATGTTTATTGCCGACAAGCTTTCAAGCCAAATCGAAAACGAAAGCGAGCGTTCGATAGAGCGGCTTTTTAATTCTTTGCAGGAGCAACCGGATTTTGTTGACCAAAAAGACTTGCAGGCAAAAATGGAGGCCGAAAAAAATTGGCTTGGCCGCTTTGAAAAGGAACTTGAACTTGGCTTGAAAAAATGGAGCGACGCCGAAGAGGAATTTTTAAGCGCCCGTTCTGATTGGGAGAAAGAGGCGGAAAACATCTATGTCAACGACAACAAAAAATGGCAGGAGGCCTACGATGAGTTGCAAAACAGAAAGATTGCATGGAGCAAAAAAATTGAGGAGCAAATACAAGCGGGAAGAAGCGAATGGCGGCAAAAACTTGAATCGCTCGACAAAGAAATCGAGCAAAGCTTGCGGGATTTTCAGAACGCCCTGCTTTGGGAAAGCGAACATAAAAGGCAAGTTGTTCAAAGCCAAGAGGAATCCTATGCCCAAAGCCGCGCCATTCTTGAAATCGCGCAAAAAGGCGTTGAGCTTTGGTACGAGCGTTGGGGCGAAAAATACAACGGCCTTTATTCTTATTGGAAAAGCGAGGACAATCCCATTGGGAAAAAATTTGACCTTAGTTTAGTTTCAACTTCATATTTAAAAAACCAAATCTATTCTTGGAAAGAAAGCCTTGCCAATAGCCTGAATGACTGCTATAAAAAAATCGAACAAAAAAAATACGACGAATATATGGACGCGCTTGGCCATTGGATAGACGAGCAGTACAAGGCAAGCCAAAGTCCCGGCGGACATTCGTCGCAAAGCGCGTGGACTGGCGAAGGCTATGACTATACTGGAAGCTATCAATATTGGAGTTGCTCTAAAGATGACAGCGTGGAAGCCCTTTGCGCCGCTTGCAGAAAAATCCTTAAAGACCGTCGTTACGCGCCCGGAGTGGCGGAAGAATATTGGGACTGTCTGTCGGACGCAAGCGATTTGTTAAGCGTTAGCCAAGAGCTTTTTGAATGGCTTGACTTGTACGACGCCTTTTCGCAAAGGGCGAAAAGCGCTCTTTACGCATTGTATTCTGATTCTTGCGCCAATATAAAAATTGTTGACGAACTTTCCAGCGAAAAAGCGAAGGCTTCTTGGCTGGTTGATTATTGGACAAAGAGAGTTCAAATTTCCAAAGCCGTGCTGGATTACGCTCAAAACGATTTTAGCGATTTGGAATGGGCTTTTCAGACGGAAAAAAATTTGGCCGACGCGCTCGACGCGTATAAACTGGCTCAAGAAAATTATCAAATCGCAATAAATAAGGCGGAAGAAAAAAGCCTTGATCTTTTGGAGGAGCGGGACAAGTATTACGAGGCCTTGGAGGATTCCCAAAAACTTTTGGAGCGAATTGACCAAGAGCGAGAGGTTTATGATCAAATTTACCAAGAGCGGCTTGATTTGTTGGAACGAATAGAAAAGGATCCGTCGCTGGAATTGCTTTTTGATTTGGATTCATTGAATTACGACAGCGAAGATTTTAAGCGCTTTTTATATCATTATTGTTTGGAAGAAGAGGAAAGCTATCAAGAGAATCTTTCTGAACAAATAGAATTGCTCAGAACCGCCGTCGAAACTGCGTATGAGGATGTTGACGGCGATTCGGCGGAAAAGGAGGCGATTCTTTTGCTGGTTGATGGAAGCGGCGAGGAAATCCATGCCTTTTTTGACGGAAATTCTGATTTTGAGGGCATTTTCCAGGATTACAAGGCGTATTCGCGCGCTATTTTGGCGGAGGAGGCGCAGGCGGCGAAAAGCGCCGCGCAAGAAAGAATCCTTTTGGGGCCCGGAAAGAGTCTTGAGGAATACTTTTCCGATTTGGACCAAGCCGCGAATGGCGCTTCTGGTTTTACCGCAGCGGCGGTGAAATTATACAAGGAGCTTTTGCTCTGCCAACAAGATTGCGCCTCCTTGGAAAAAAAATTGGCTCAAAAAATCAGCTCTTGCTCGCAGTGGCTGGGCAAAATCAATTTTTCACCTATAAATTGGTTTTGCCAAGAATGCGAAGACTTTTTGCTTCAAGAGACTGCACCCCTTGAATCTTTGGGCTATGACAGGGAAAACTTTAAAAGGCTTTCTTTTGGCAGAAAGGGCTTGCTTGAGGAAATATTTTCGCGGCTGGACTTTTTGTTGGGCAGCGCGAAAGAAATGGAAAGCGTTGACTTAAAAATGACCCGGCAAGGCGGCGCCGTTCAAGCCGTTCAAAGGGAATACGAAAAATGCTTGGACGGAATAAGTTCGGGAATGCCGGACAGCAAGATAAACCGTTATATCGCGGCCTGCAATGTCTACAACAGTTTTTTGGAAGAAGCGCAAAAGGCTTATGATAAACTTGAGCAAGCGCGCCGCGACTATCGGTTGGCTCAGGAAATATATTTTTACGCCCAGAACGAATATCTTCACGATTCCTACGACCCAGCGGAAATGTTAAAGTCTTCGCAAGAGGCCCTTAAAAAGGCACAGGCCGCCCTTGACGCTTTGAACGCGATTGAGCAAGAAAGGGCCGATCCATTGGCGGACGCGTACAAAACGGAATGCCTGAATTATTATAAAGGCCGAATCATGCTTTTTGAATACGAAAGCCGGGTGGCCGACCAAACGGAAAAACTTTTTGAGGCGCAGGAGCGATTGCGGGCGGCCGAGCAAAGGTTGGTCTGCGAATCCGTTCCGCAAGGAGACCAGGCTTCGTTGTCTGACTTTGCAAAAGCTTCGCTTGTTGTAAGCGTGGACCAAGAAAACAACTATTCGTTTTCTTTGAATAAAAGCTTTGACGCGCCTGCCGGGCAAAATCAAAGTCTTTTGACCCAATATCTTTCTGACTATTCGGTCTTGCAGACCGACGTTTATCAAAACAATTATTATTCAACAAAGGCAAAAGTTGACGCGTTGGATTTTTTGGAGGAGTTAAAGTCCAAGCCATATGGTTTGGTTGACTTGTATTTTTGCGTTCTCCAAATAAAAAGCGAGGCAAAGCAAGGCCAAAAGGGCGATTGGTTCAATTCCGGCGAGGATCCAACTGTCAACGGAAACTTTAAGATAGGCGACTTGTCCGATTCCATTCATGGAGTCGACGTAAGCAAGCTTTATTATAATGAACGAATGAAAATCATAAAGGAGGCCTACGACCGCGTCATTTCTTTGGGAGGCGAGGAGGACATCGCTAAATTCATTCTTTATTCGGAACAAACGCTGTCCAAGAATTTGGATTTGGACAAGGCCTTTAGGAACGCGTTTGTTGCGGCCGCAATGGAAAAGCCTTTAAAAAGAGTTCGAAGCGAAGAGTCAACGAATGATCAGAACTCCAAGGTTTTCTTTTCTATGGCGGCCGTCTTTAGCTTTATCTGCGCGCTTCCTTTTGGAATAGGGGCGTGGGCCGCGCCGCAGGCCGCGTTATATCTGGGGCTTGCCATCGCTTGTCAGGCCCTTGCCAACCAGTTCCGCGCTTACGCTGACGATATGGAAGCGGTAAGGAACGGCTGCAAAATCAACTTGGAGGAACGGCTTTCCAACTATCAAAAGCTGGAGGCAAACTGGCTTAAGGCGAAAAAGCAAGAAAAGGAAGAAAGGGAAAAGCTGAACGTTCTTGTCTCAGGAAAAAAAGTTTTGGACCAAGGAAAAATAACTTGGGAAAATTTTAAAAATTCGCTTGCAGAGGCCTTTGACTTGGGAACTTTGGGAGTCAATTCCTCATACTTTATGACTATCCGCGACAGCCAGACTTCGCAAAAAAGCTTAAAGGATTTTTTTGAAGAGCTCTCCTCCAAAGAAGACTTTTACGACATAAGAAGCGCGATGCAGAGAATGAGCGGGATTTTGGCGGAAAACTATCTTGACAAAAAGGAAAGTCTTGAAAATTTTGTCGCCATGAGAGAAGGCGACTTGACGTTTGACAAGGCTTCGTATTATCAAGACTTGCTTTCATTTTATTCAAAAGACCTTATTAGAAGCATGCCTGCAAAAATGAATAGGCCCGCCGAAGACTATATGGCCGAAGCTTTTGCCCTCTACAATTCTTTGGCGGAAGAGGCTGTCGCGTACTCAAACAAAAACCGCTTTGACCAGCAAAAAAACATGGGCTTGTTCATTTACGCGGATTTTGACGAGCAGCGAGCCCTTTGGGAAGACAAGAATAAAATTATTTTGGACACGGCTCAAGAGGAATGGCTTTCCGCCAAAGAAAAAATCAACTTGTCCTTCAATTCTTGGCAAAAGCAATTTGCCTTGAATTATGAAAATTCAAGCAAGGAATGGGAGCGGAATTACAAGGATTTTTTGGATCAAAAAGAGGATTGGCTTTTTAGGCAGTATATGTCGGAAAGCTGGCAGCCGAAAGCTTCGTATTCGACAGTCCAAAGCTTAAAGTCGGCGTTTGACGAGGACGGCAAAAGCGAAAGTTATGTCGATTCCATTTGCGACCCGCAAAAATTTTCACGCCTTGCGGATTTGACAAAAAGCCTTGTTAGCGCGGCGCAAAACGAATCATATTCCCAATTCTTTTTTGAAAAAATGGACGCTTCGTTGATCAAGGACTGCGATATGGCCTTAAAGGCCCAAAGAGAATTGCAAAAAAGCCTGCAAGAAAGCGCGGCAAAAGCGTCAGCCCAACAATGCCAAGCCTTTCTTGAAAAACGCGTAAGGGATAGTTTGGACGGCATTAAGGAAAAGAACAAGTATGTCGAAAATTGGGAGTTGGAAATGGTTCGAGAGGCGGGCTATTCAGTGGATTCCCTTATCCATCGAAACGCCATAATTGACGTGTCCGTGTTGAATGTAAGCAGAAAAAGGCAAGAAGTCCACCGTTACGAATATTTTACCGCCGCCGCGCCAAAATACGACTTGGACGCTTCGGCTTATTCCGGCTCTAGCGAATTCTACATTATGAAAAAGGTGGAGGAAGCGCAAAAGAAAATCCAAGATTGGTCGGAAGAAATTTTTGGATCGCCTTCAAGCCAAAAATCCGGCGGCCGCCTTGACGAGCACATAGGAAGGGCTCCGGTCTTTAAACAAAATGTCGATCCGACGGAATCGCGCGAAAGCAATGTGATGGATTTTGGTTCTGGACAAATCGGAAAAATTCTTCTTGACTTTCAATGGAATTCCATCGTGTCGGCGGCCGCCGCTTCCGAGTTTGAAAAACCGATTTACTGCCAAAAGCTTATGAGTGTTGACGGCTTTAACTTTCCTTCCATAAGGGATATTGTCGGCGTCGTTTTTGACATCGTTTCGTCATTTCCCGCGTTTTACGCTTTAAGATATGTTGACGACGTAGTCTTTGGAATCTTGGATGTCGGGCTTGGCTACAAGTCCTTTGCCGAAGTCGCTTCCGACTTTGCGAAACAAGGGCTTTTGTCGGGCGTTTCAAAGGCTGTTTCCGCGCTGGGAAACGCGGCGGGAAATTTCTTAAAAAACTCTTCCGGCTTTTTTAATGGCGGAGCGGGAAGCCAGGTTTTAAAAGGAATGCAAAACGCGGCCGGCGGATATTTAAACAATGTCGCCTCAAATTATGTGGAAGCCTTTGACTTTGCCAGCGGAAAAATGGATTGGGATAGGGCCGCATCTTCCTGGCTTGACGCGGGCGCGATTGCGAACGCCGCCGGAAGCTTTTTGGGCCAAAGCCTTGGAGCCTTTAACAACTTGGACGCAAACGGCCTTGCGCTAAATTCAAATGTCTTTGGAAACATTCAATCGATGAACTCCACAATCGGAGCGCTTGCCGGGCAAGGCTTGAATTATTTGGCCACCGGGGACTTTAAGGTGAATGTCTTGAGCGTTGGCGGCGTAGGCTTGTTGGAGCTTGGAATTTCAGGCGGCGATTTTACGGCGGCCTTTGGAAGGGGCGGGGCGGACCTTTCGCTGCAAAGCCTTGCCGCTTTCGGCAAAGGCGTTAACGACGCGGCGAAAGTCTCAGGCCTAAAGTCAGGAAGCCAGGAAGAACGGGCGCTTTTAAACGCCTCCAATCTTTTGGCTATGTCTGGAGGCAAGGATAATGTCCAGCTTGCTTCGGACTTGTTCAATCAAAAGCGCCGGCTTCTTTTTGAGGGCGGCGCCGATTCCTCAAAGTTTGGCCGGACTTTGGACGACGCAATAATTTTGGACCAGGCGCTTTTGTCGCAAGGAAAAGAGGGGCAGGCGATGATAGCCGCCATGGCGTCTTTGCAAAATCTAAAAGGCCTGGACAAGGAAGCGGCGATTGACGCCATCGATTTTTCCAAGCTAGAAAAGCCAGACGGTTCCGCGTACACAGAGGAAGAAATTAAAAAGGCAAAAGACAAGCTAAAGTCGGACGCCGCCTTGTCTTCTATGGCTCAAGTTTCGTCCGCTCTTTCCCGCGCTTCCCAAGCGTTGGACTTTGACTTGGAAAATGTTCAGGACAAAAACTCGCTCGCAGTTCTGGCTTCCGCCTACAAGCAAAACGGAATGGCGGGCGTATACGCCATTTACGCGGACGCCCAAGAGCAAGCGAAAGCCGGCGGTTCTGAAAAAAAATTGGGCCTCGCTCAATTGCTTGAGCAGCCATGGTTCCAAAACGTTGAGGAAAACAGGGGCGTCCTTTTGGGCCAAAGCCTTTCGATGGAAGAATACAACAAGCTTGCAAAGGAAAACGCCGTGGACCGCTATGTGGCGCGGGAGTTGAAAAATTATTGCAAGAAGAACGGCGACTCTGTGACTGAGGCCGGCATTAAGGAGTTTGAAAAAGCCGCGCGCGCCAAGGCTGAGTCGGAAATTGTCGAAGGCGTCGCAAACGAAAAATACGGCTACGAGCCTGAAACCTACAACACTGACTTAAAGAATTACGGCTGTACTTTGGCAACCGCAGCCTACATAGCCTATTCGATTACCGGCAATGTCGGAACGCTCGCCCAAGCCAACGAAATTTTAAAAGACCAAGACTTGTTTGTTTACGGAACGGACAATAACGGCGTGACCCAAAAGAATTGCCTGACGCATGGCGACTCCTACGTGAACGCCGTCAACGCAATCGCGGGCGGCGACTACCTGCAAAAAGACGGAAAGGACTTTTCGGTGGACGCTGACATTGCCAAGGGCGGAAAGCTTGTTGACAACCGGCAAAGCATTTTTGACCGCCTTGTAAAAAGCTCGCGCGACGAAAGCGAAGTTTACTTTACGCATATGAGAGTCAACGGCAGCCATTCCGTTCTCTTTGACTCCATGGCTTACACTGACGAAAAAAACTACAAGAGCTCTACGCTTTCTGTGATGGATCCTTGGCAGGGCGGCGGCTACGGCCCCAAGTCTTGGAGCGACATAAGCCGCGCGGACTTTTACAAGCTGACCCAAAGCGGAAAGGAAATTTATGAACTGACAAGGATTGAATTAAGGCAGTCGGCATAGGTACTGTGTGTCGCGCCGCAAAAAAAACCGCTTCAATCGAAGCGGTTTTTTTGCCTTTGGACGATGAGGGGATCGAACCCCCGACATTCTGGGTGTAAACCAGACGCTCGTACCAGCTGAGCTAATCGTCCGTAAGTGAATGTAATACTATCAAATTAGCCAAAACGTGTCAAGGCTTCCGCCAAAAAAACTCCATTTTTTTGGCGGAACCTTTTGGTCGCCTTTTTACTGCGCGTCTCCGGGAACCGGATAGCGTTCCATCGGATTGACCATTCCTTGCGGAAAGAGGAACAAGTCCGTGATCTTTAGCGAATAAGTGGGGCGGGCTCCAGGGCCTTTAAGGATTTTGCTTGTTACAGGAACCGTAAAGGCGTAGTTTATCGTCTCGTAGCCCGGAGCCATTATTACAAGCTCAAAGTTAAAGTCTTTTGCGATCCCTTCTTTTTTGGCCTTTTCCGGTTCAACGCAGAAAGTGTAGCCGCCTTCGGTGGCCTTAAAGGTTTTGCATGGGTTCTGCCAAGTCGAGTCGAGCATTTTTGCCGGCTTTCCCTTGTAGTTTATGGTAATCTCAGCGTTTGACAAGGACTCAAAGGTCGTTCCGTCGTAAACCGATCCCGAAAAAATCGGGAAGAAGTAGAAGGGGAACCTTCCGCTCAAAATCTCTGCGTCGCTTGTATAGGCGGAATCATGGTTGGGGCGCTTTTGGCCGCTTATCAAGCGGATGCCGTCCATTACCAAAATGTCTACGTCCGCCATGACTTGCTTGGCGGTTTCGAGCTCGTTTTGGGCGTGGTTCACGCCTCTGCCCGAAATTGTGTACTTGGGCGGAATTCTATTCAAAACATAGCATTGTGTGTCCATGCGGCAGTTTTCGCAGTCGCAAGTTAGCCAACTGACGTTTTCGGCCTTTAGACGCTCGTACATGTCGTCTACGTGGGCGCGCACATAGTCTTCCATCAAATTAGTGACTTTCATATCAACTTATTATAGCGCGCTTCCGTGTAAATGCAAGCGAATTTTCGCGCGCTTTTGCTATAGGAAAATATTCAACCGCCCGCCTTCGCGGGCTTTGCAATAGCGCGCTTCCGCGTAAATGCAAGCGAAATTTATTTTATTACAAAAGTTGTTATAACTATTGACTAATTTAGCCAAAATTTGATAAAATAAACTCTACATAAATACGCGGTTGTCAGGCGTCCCGTTTGCCTGGCAAAGCGCGCTTTATATGAAATTTATTTTTTGAGGTTTTAATATGTACGCGCTTGTTGAATACAAAGGCAAACAGTATAAGGCTGAAAAAGGAGCCTTGCTTCAAGTTGACAAAATCGACGCTGAAAAGGGCGCCAAGATTGACATTGACTCAGTTTTGCTTGTCAGCGACGGAGACAATGTAAAGGTGGGCGCTCCTTATGTAAGCGGAGCCAAGGTTAAGGTAACAGTGGAAGATTCTTTCCGCGACAAGAAAGTTCTTGTTTTCAAGTACAAGAGCAAGAAGGACTACCACCGCTTGATCGGCCATCGACAGCAATACACAAACGTTCGCGTTGACGAAATCATCGCGTAATGATAAAAATCCAGCTTGTCAAAGGCCGGTCGCTTCTTGCCTGCAAGGCGGAAGGACACGCGCTTTTTGACAAAAAGGGCCAAGACATAGTTTGCGCGGCGGTTACGGTTTTGTTGCGGACTGCGGCGCAAACCTTGGAAAAAAGGCCTGGGGTCAGCTTCAGCGGCGAAGAGCCTGTAAAAGGGCGGCTGGCTTTTGAAGCTAAGGCGGACCGAGATTCGGCAGCGGCCGAGCTTAAGTTCGCCGCGGACTTTTTGCAAAAAGGCTTTGAAAGCCTTGTCAAAGAGTTTCCGCAAAATGTTCAATTGGAATGTAAATTGGAGGAATAAAATGGGAAGAAGCAAAGGCGGAAGCGGCGCTAAAAACGGCCGCCAGTCAAACCCCAAGCACTTGGGCGTTAAAAGATATGCGGGACAGTTTGTGACAGCTGGTTCAATCATCGTTAAGCAGCGCGGCACAAAGTTTTTCCCGGGCGACAATGCCAAACTCGCCGGCGACGACAGCATTTTTGCTACGGCCGACGGAAAGGTTGTCTTCCACGAGAGCAACAACAGAAAGTACATTTCTGTTGTTAACGCGTAAGGTTGACAACCGCATATAGCAGCCCGGTTTTATATGCCGGGCTTTTTTTTTCTTTGGTGAATTATGATTCAATTTGCGGACGAGGCGGTAATTACAGTATCCTCAGGAAAGGGCGGAAACGGCTGCATATCCTTTAGGCGGGAAAAATACATTCCTCTTGGAGGGCCTTCCGGCGGCGACGGCGGAAAGGGCGGCGACGTTTACTTTGTCGTAAAGCGCAACATGCGAACTCTTTCGCGCTTGCGCCGCCGGCCTATTTTAAAGGCCAAGAACGGCACTGACGGAATGAGCTGGGGCAAGTACGGCGCCGCCGGCGAGGACTTGGTCATTCCCGTTCCGCCCGGAACAAGCTTAAAGGACGCCGAGACTGGCGAGCTAATCCATGACTTTACGACCCAAAGCGAGGACGAAAAGTTCCTGCTTTTAAAGGGCGGAAACGGCGGCTGGGGAAACATCCACTTTAAGTCGTCGACCAACCAGGCTCCGCGCGTCGCCAACAAGGGCGAGCCCGGAACTGTCAAGAAAATCCGCGTCGAGCTTAGCATTATGGCCGACGTGGGCTTGGTCGGCTTTCCCAACGCCGGAAAGTCTTCGCTTTTGACGGCTTTTACCAACGCCCGTCCAAAAATCGCGCCTTATCCTTTTACGACAAAGATTCCCAACCTTGGCGTTTTGCGCGTTGACGACGACCGCGACATAATCATCGCTGACATTCCGGGAATTTTGGAAGGCGCGAGCGAAGGCGTCGGCCTTGGCTTTAAGTTCTTGAAGCACATTTCGCGCACGCAATGCCTTTTGTTCATAATTGACGCAAGCGACTCAAACTATTTGACGGCATACGAAACTTTGGAAAAGGAGCTGGCCGCCTATTCCGAGGACTTGGCCAAAAAGCCAAGAATGGTTTTGTGCAACAAGATTGACGTTGAAGGCGCCAAGGAAAACGCCGGCCAAATCGCGGAAAAAATCAAGGCCGCCGACAAGGACATGGCGGTTCTTTCCGTTTCGATTTTGAACAACATCGGAATGGCCGCTTTAAGGAACGCCGTCATTCAGTTGGTTGACAATCTGGAAGGCGAGCGGCCTTTGGACGGCGGCCAGGCTTCTCCTGCCGTAAGCTCTTTTATGGCGGAACGGGAGTCCATCGACGACGACGCGGAAGTCCAGTATCCGGGGAGCGAAAATTGAAGATTGCTGTTTACGGCGGAAGCTTTAATCCCGTTCATTGCGGCCATTTGACGGTTGCCGACGAAGTTTTGTCGCTAGGATACGACAAGGTTTTGTTCGTTCCGACTTTCATAGCGCCGCACAAGCAATTGTCGGCGAGCGTTTCTCCTTCAAGCCGCTTGGCGATGCTGGAGGCGGCGATTTGCGACAACCCTAAATTTGAGATTGAGCCTTGCGAAATCCAGCGCGGCGGCGTGTCGTACACGATTGACACAATCCGCTTTTTGATGGACAAGTATAACGGCCGCGCGGAAGGGAAATTCGGCTTGATAATGGGCCAGGAAATCGCCGCCGAATTCCATAAATGGAAGGAGGCGGACAAGCTTGCCTCCCTTTGCGACATTATTATCGCGGCAAGGCAAAACCTTGGCGACAGGCGTTCCGTGGCGGCGGCCAACAAGCCCCGCGGGGATTATGTCGGCGGCGTGGACGCCAGCGGACAATTTATGGATGTGGACAAAAAGACTTTTGTTTGGCCTTACACAGAGCTAAAGAACGTAATCGTTCCCGTCTCCTCGACAGACATAAGGAACCGCATATTGAACGGAAAAAGCTGGAGGTACTTGCTGCCTAAAGCGGTTTACGAATACATTGTGGCAAACAGGCTATATGGATATAAACAATAGATTGGAGCTTGCGGAGCTGACCGAAAGCGTGCGAAAGTACGCCTTGGGAGCCGTAAGCGAAGAGCGCTACAAGCACAGCGTGCGGGTCGCCCAGACTTGCGCAAAGCTTTGCGCCCATTATGGATTGAACGAACAGATAGGTTTTTTTGTTGGAATCGCCCACGACATTTGCAAGAGCATGAACGACGAGGCCTTGCTTAAGACCGCGGCCTTGGACGGAGAGCCTTTGCTGAAAATGGAGTTGAACAAGCCGGCCCTTTTGCACGGAAGGGCGGCGGCGGTCTTGCTCCGCGACAATTGGAGCGTCGACGACAAGGACGTTTTGGAGGCCGTGGCCAACCATACTTTTGGCAAAGTCGGAATGAGCGACTTGGCCAAGCTTTTGTACGTCGCCGACAAGATTGAGCCGGGCCGCGAGAACGTCACGCCGGAATACACAGAGCGCCTTATGTCGATGAGCGTAAACCAAATGACCGCCGCGGTGGTCAAGGAAAGCATGGACTACCTAAAAGGCAAGGGCAAAAAGGTCGCCGCCGAAACCAAAGCGTTTTACAAGAGCCTAAAAGACTGACTTTATATCGAGGTGAAAAATGAGATTGAAGCGCGAACGAAAAGGAATGATTTTTCTCGTTTTGATAGTCGCCATCTTTTTGGCGTTGATTGTTTCGTTTTACGTTTACTTGCGCGCCGACTCGGTAAAGGACAAGCTTAAGACCGATCCGATCATCAAGGCCTTGATTTTGATTGAGGACGGGCAGAACGTCGTCTTTACCGACGTTTTCTTGGCCTACGCGGAGTCCGGAAAGGGCGCCTTAATTACGATTCCAGAAAACACCGGAGCGATTTACGAGTCCTTGGGCCGCGTTGACAGAATCGACGCTGTGTTCAAGGAAAAAGGCCTTGGAGCTTACAAGCGCGAAATCGAAAGGCTTTTGGATTTGGAACTGTCGTACACAATCGAGATTCAGCTCGCGGACTTTGAGCGTTTGGCCGACTTGCTTGGCGGCCTTGGCGTCTTTATTCCGCAACCGGTTGACGCGCGCGGCCCAAACGGCGAGATTTGGCTTTTGCCCAGCGGCGCCGTCCGCCTTTTTGGCAGCAAGGTAAGCTCTTACATGACTTACTCGCTTGACACCGAAGAGGAAGATTCAGTCCAAGAGCGCCGCCAGTCAATGCTTGTAGCCTTGCTGGCCGCCTTGCGCAAAAACCGCAGCGTAATTTTTCAGCGAGAAAACTTTAAGCGCTTTGCCTCTTGCTTTTCGAGCAACTTGAGCCAAAAGGACTTTGCCGAATTGCTTGAGATTGTCACCCGCATTGACTACGAACGCGTGACCCAGCTAGAAGTTACGGGGCTTAACCAAAGCGTGGACGGAAAGGTTTTGCTGTATCCGTTCAGAAACGGAGACTTTATCAAGGAAGTCGCAAGGAGAACCGTTTCTTCAATCATTCAAGCGTCGGGAGCGGGCGGCGACCGAACTTACGTTCTTGAAATTCAAAACGGAACCAAGGTTCAGGGCTTGGCCCGCAACACGCAAATTCTTTTGCAGGGAGCCGGCTTTGAGGTTTTGAACGTTTCAAACGCTCCGTCGAACGACTATGAGCAAACGGAAATTGTAGACCTAATCGGAAACCGCGACGCGGCCAAATCGCTGGGTGATTTTATCAGATGCACAAAAATCACCGAAGCGCGCGTCGCCGCCGAAGGCGAGAACGTCGAAACGCCAAACTTCGACTTTATATTGATATTGGGCCGCGATTTTGACGGCCGCTACGTTCATGGCCAGCTTTCGGCGGGCCAAGAGCAGTGACGCTAGGAGGACTAAAAATGGACAATAAGACAACGCAGGAAAAGGCCCAGGAGTTGGCCCGTTTGATTCAAGACGGAAAGGGGGACGACATCGTTCTCCTTGACATTTCGGAATTGAACAGTTGGACGGATTATTTTGTGATCGCCACCGTTTCAAGCTCTGCCCAGTCGCAAGGCTTGCAAAAGCAAATCAAGGACTACATAAAGGATTCGGGCTTGGAGGTTCACAAGACCAACAAGAAAATCAGCGACGGCGACGACTGGAATTTAATTGACTTGGGAAGCATAGTCATTCACTTGATGTCAAAAGAGGCCAGGGAGTTTTACGATTTGGAAAAGCTTTGGCACGCCGGCCAGCGCTTAGAATTTTAAGGCGTCGGAGTCGCCGTCGGCAAACTCGTTGTCCGTCCAATCGTCGTTAAGGATTTCGTCGTCGTAGACTGAAAAACTGTCAACGCTTTCGTCGTCTTCAAAGTCTAAGGCGTCGTCTAACGCGACGTCTTCGCTAACTTCGTCTGTGTACAGGAATTCAACTCTCTCGAAATCTTCTGAAGGATTGGGATCAACTGACATTTGCGCCTCGGTGGAATGAATATATAATTTTTTGTTTTTCTTGTCAATACGCGCCACAAATACGCGCGCAAACTATTGACAAAAGTTTGGCAATTTGTATAATTGTAAAAACTATGTTGGGCGAAATTTGCGTTCATGCGCCTGCCAAAATTAATTTAGGCTTGCGCGTTCTCCCTAAAAGAGAGGATGGATTTCACCCGATAGAAAGTGTTTTTGCGACTGTGGGCTTGAGCGATTTTTTGACCGTCAATCCCTTGCCGGAACAAAATGTTTGCAAGGTTTCTTGCGCTCAGCTTGTTCTTCCGCAAGAAAACACAGTCACTTCCGCCTATCAGGCCGCCAAAAGCGTCTTGGGGCGGGATTTGCCGGGAATTAGCGTTCAGTTGACTAAACGCATTCCTTTGGGCGGCGGTTTGGGAGGAGGTTCTTCCGACGCCGCGGCTGTCTTGACAGCCCTGCAAAAACTTGGCGTTGCGATACCAAGCGACGCGGCTTATAAAATAGCCGCCCGAGTGGGAAGCGATGTGTTTTTCTTTCTGAGCCTTGGCGGAAAGCTTGACGGCGCCGCGATTGTTTCAGGAAGAGGGGACTTAGTAAAGCCAATAAGCCCCAGATGTGATTTGCATTACGTTCTGGTTTTCCCAGGCGTTCATTCGTCAACCCCGGAGGCATACGCCGCGATTGACAGGAGCGCTAGGAGTCCCAAAAACGGGTATTTGTCGTTGGACAAGCTTGAGGGCGTTTACAAAGGGCCGGTCAAAGATTGGAACTTTATAAACGACTTCACTCCGGTCATAGCGGCCAAGTATCCAAAAGTCCAGCAGGCGCTTGCCGACGTAAAGAATAGCGGCGCTTTGTTTTGTGATATGTCAGGCTCCGGTTCGACGGTTTTTGGCGTTTATGAATCTGCAAAGCAGGCTCAAGGCGCGATTAATCTTCTTTCTGGAAAATGGAACGCGACTTTATTATAAAAAGTAAAGGAGATGCATTATGCAAATTACAGAATTGCGCATCCGAAAAGTGACGGGCGAAGGAAAGCTTCGCGCCTATGTTACAATTACATTTGACAACTGCTTTGTTGTTCACAATGTAAAAATTATTGAGGGCAAGGACGGCCTTTTTATCGCTATGCCTAGCAAAAAGACCGCCACCGGAGAATACAAGGATGTTGCCCATCCTATCAGCCCGGAATTCCGTTCTGAACTCCAGAACAGAATCTTGGACGATTACAACAGCGGAAAGGTCATTGAGGCCTCCGCCGCTTCTGATTCTTCGGCTGAATAACGGAGATTGCCGCAAGGGCTTGGCCCGAGCGCTTTCTTATATACTTTGGGACGTCGGCAAGCGGTAAGCCAACGGTTTTTGGTGCCGTCATTCCACAGGTTCGAATCCTGTCGTCCCAGATTTTTTATAAAGGTTTTATAGGGGTTAGAAAATGGACTTGACTATCAATGCAAAAACTCGCTCTACAACAGGCCGCGCCAACGCAAAGAGAATGCGCTTGCAGGGAAGAATTCCTGCCGTGTTGTACAACCACGAAGGAAAGTCGACGATGCTCGACATTGACGAAGTTGAATTCAACAAGATTTGGCGAACGGTTACGCCTTCAACTTTGATCAAGGTTACTGTCGACGGCGCTTCGCACGATGTTTTCATCAAAGACGCTGAATACAATATTCGCAACGACAAAGTTCTCCACGCCGATTTCTTTGAGCCGGCCGCTGACCAGGCTATCACAATGAAGATGCCCGTTCACTTGGTTGGAACTCCCGCCGGCGTTCTTAAGGGCGGATTCTTGCTCAAGCAGGCTCCGGAAGTTCAAATCAAGGCGGTTGCCTCAAAGATGCCCGCCCGCGTTGACGCTGACATTTCCGGCGTGAATATTGGCGAAAAATTCCTCGTTAAGAATCTCAACTTGGGGGACGGTGTAACAGTTCTTACTGACGCTGAAGTGGCGTTGGCCAGCGTTAAACCGGCGAGATAATTTATAGAGAGCCTTGCGCTGTTGTCGCGGGCTTTCTTGTTTAACCGTCAGGCAGAGCCTCCGTTTTTTCGGAGGCTTTTTTTTTGGCAGTGAGCGATTTAAATACATTTGAACAAAAGCTTTTTGACTCTCTAAAAAAACTCATCGGGCCGGAGGAGTTTGGCCGGACAAAAGTTTTGGGCGCGGCTGTGTCGGGCGGAGCGGATTCGATAAGCCTTCTTTGCGCTTTGGCGAAAATCAAGGCCTGCTTTGAAAGCGGCTCCAAAAAAGCGTTGGCGGCCGCGGGCCAAAAGGCCGAAAGCCGAGCCGCTTTTCCAAAAATCGTTTGCGTGACCGTTGACCATTCAATCAGGCCGGAAGCGGAAAGCTCCGGCGACGCGGCTTTTGTCCAAGGCATTTGCGCGAGTCTTGGCGTTGAGTGCGCCGTTAAAAAAATAGAGCGGGGCGCGGCGGAGCGCTTGGCGGCCCAAAGAGGCAAGGGCTTGGAGGAAGCCGCGCGTTTGTTGCGCTACAAAATCTTTAAGGACTTTGCCAAAGAAAGCGGCGCCCAATATATTTGCCTGGCCCACAACCAAAACGACGCGCTTGAAACTTTATTGATGCGTTTTTTGCAAGGCTCGGCCGCCGCTTACGGAGTCGCTCCAAAGCGGGGAATCTACTTGCGGCCCTTGCTGGACACAAGCCGCCGGCAAATCGAGGACTACTTGCGTTCCCAAAAATTTGAATGGAGGACGGATTCCACAAACCAAGACAATTCGTATTTTAGGAACAGGATCAGAAACCTTTTGATTCCTTTTTTGGACCAGAATTTTGAAGGCTGGAAAAAGGCGCTTTTGGCCGGCGGAGAGAAAGCCGCCCTTGACAGCGAGGCGCTCGAGGGCTTTTTGGACAAGGCGATCGGCGGCCAAAGCTTTTTGCAAGGCCAAAACGCGCCCCAAAGCCAAGAGTTTTCGCAAGGCCAAAACGCGCCCGCCGCTAGCGGGGTGGAAATTGCAAGGGATTTTTTTGAGCCCCTTCCAGCGGCCTTAAGGCAGCGCTTTCTTTACCGGGCCTTTGACGCTTTGTGCCTTGAGGATCGCGTTCCCTATTCCTTTGTCCGCGCTCTGGCCGCTTGGCCCGAAAAAGACTTTAAAAAAATCGCCGCGGCGGGCTTGGAAGCGGTTTCAAAAAAAGATAAAGTTTTTTTAAAAATTCTTAAAAAAGAGGCGACTGAATCCGGTTTTTTTGATATAATAGTAGGAAAGGAAAACGCGTCAGAGGTTTGCGTGGAGCGAACCCGCGCGGTTGGCGATAAAATATGAAAACGATTTGTAAGACTTTTATTTTTGCGTCCTTGCTTTTGACGGCTGGACTTTCCTTCGCTCAAAGCGCGCAAAAGGCTTTGGACTTTAGCGCCCAAAAGGCCAACAGGCAGACTGCCTTGCGCTATTTAAAGCTGGCCAAGAATTACGCTATTCAAGGCGACTGGAAAAAAACTTTGGCCGCCGCCACAGCTGGCAACAATTACGACGCGACTGTAGCCGACCTTTGGTATTTGATCGCGCTTAGCCAATACAACGGCGGAGCCACGCGCAAGGCGGTTTTGCCTGTGTTGAAGAATTCGCTTTCCGGCGCTGAGTGGGTTGACTACAACAAAAGCAGCGCGAGAATTTTTTACGCGGACTTGCTTTGTTCCACCGGAAAGCCGCGCGAAGCTTTGGATATCCTTGACCAGCGCCCCTTTATTTATTCCGCCGACGCGGACTATGTCAGAATAAAGTCATACTACACTTTGGGAGACGCGGCCAGCGTTCAAAGCGCGCGCGAAAAAGTTGACGTAAGCCGCCGCATTTATCCGGCCGACGAGCGCTTTCCAAATTTGTTTTTCGCGTACGAGTACAAAATAATGTACCAAAAGAATTTTGAGACCGGCACTTTTGACTACATGCCGCTTGATTCCATCGCGCGAAAAACAGCCGACTATTTCATCACGCGCGTTCCAGAATACAACAAGCAAAATCCAGAATTGGAAGTCTATGCCGCGATTTTCGCCGAAGGCGAGCAAAGAACAAGATTGCTAAAGGCCTTTGACGCGCGCGGATTCAAGAGCCCGATTTTCGCGGCGGCCGCTTTGGAAGACGGCGTCTTTACGGAAAGCCAGGCCTTTGACTACTTTTTGGACTTTATGGACAAGGGAGTCGACTTGTTCGACTTGGAGCGCTTCGCTTCCGTTCTAAAAACTGACGAAGGCAAAAAGCGAATGTTTGATTACCTAAACGCCTATTCAGGAACCCTGTACATAGACACAAACCGCAGCTTGGAGCGCAACGTCACAATCACATACAGCCGCGGCCGCCCCGCGCAAATAATTTACGACGCGGACAACGACGGCGGAGACGACTGGACCGCCGAGCTGGACTTTGGCGTTCCCAAGAGCGCCCACTTTGAGGACAAAAAGATTGACGTCTATTACGGAACCTATCCAAGCCCCGTGCGAATCGTCTTTGAGGAAGTTCCCGGCGAAGAGGGAATCACGATTTTCAATTTGGCCGACGAAACCGTGGACGCGGAAATATTCACCGTTAAGGCCGACGAGTTTTTGGCCGCTGCCGGCTTTAGAAAAGACTTTTACATCGTGGACGAAAATTCCTTGTGGAGCGGGCCGAATCTTTTTGACGTTGACCGCTTGATTCTTTCGATTAGCAGCATGGAAAAGCCTTCCAAAGAGCGGGACGGAGCGATTGTCCGCTTTTCGATGTTGGACGGCGCTCCGTACGCGGCCGATTATTTGGTTGACGGAAAGCTTTACGCCCGCGCCCAGTTCACAAAGCCTTTGACCCGTTCCGTTGACCGCGACGGCGACATGATTTTTGAAACGACGGAGATTTACGCCGACAACGACGGCTCCTTTGTCGCAAGCAAGGAGGACGAGGACGCGGCCAGCCAAAACATTTGGGGATATCCAGTTCCCAATCCCTTGATTTACTTGCAGATGATTCACATCGACAGGAACGGAGACACAATTCCCGACTTTACCGAGGAATACTTGACTAAGGGCGGCCGAAGGACTTCTTGGGATTCCGATTACGACGGAAATTGGAACGTCCGCTACACCCTTTATCCGCAAGAGGAAGGCTTGCCGCTTGTCGAGCTTACGGAATTCTTCATTCAAGGAAACGACAAAAAGCTTCCTGTGTCAATCAAGCTTTCTGACGGAGAGCCGGTTGAGATTAAAGTTGACAGCGCAAACGTTCCTGTTACAAAAGGAACTCAAAATTGTTTTTATTGGGTAGACAAGCCTGGAACGGAAAATCAAGAGTTGAACCTGATCGGTTTTATGAAAGGCGTGGAGCAAGGCGTGGTTAAGCAAATGGACAGCGGAGATTATTTTTTTCAAGCCGTTGTCATTGGCCAAAACATTTACGCCCGCGTTCTGGAAAAAAGCGATGAAGTGAAAAAGGCTCAAAAAGAGAATGCCGCTCCAAACAAAAAAGAATAGAGTTTAAAGATGAATAGACGAACAAAAATGCGCGCATTGTTTACAGCCGTCGCTTTTGCTTTGTGCCTTTGCGCGTGCAAGACGCAAGAGCTTCCCCGCAGGCCGGAAGAAAATTTTGACTATACGCAAAAAGACGTTCACGACGCGGAGGTAAAGCGCATATACGAAATGCTCCAAAAAAGTCCGTTGGAAGCGCTTTGGAGAGCGCAGCTTTTGGGCGACAAGGACCTGGCCGACGAATGCGCGCGTTTTGTACGCGACGCGCTGTCATCCAGGGTGGAGCAAAAAGATTATGTCGAGGCGTGGACCTTCTACAATTCCTTGATAACAGCAGGCTACGAAGAGCATGCCGCGAATGTTATGGAAAAAAAAGCCATGCGCGCTTTTTACTATGACGGGGTTCCAGGCCTGTCCGGCAAGGCTCAGCCTCGCTTGGAAAAAATTTCTGACTACATACAGGGAACCGTCACTGTTTGGGTTGACCTTGGAATAAAGGTTGAGCGCGGAATGGGATACGCTGCGCGCGTAATCGGTTCCGGCTTTTTTATCGATCCCCGCGGCTATATTGTCACAAACCACCATGTAATCGAGGAGCTTGTCAATCCAAAGAATTCCGGCTACGGAAAGGTTTTCATAAAAATGGCCGAAGACTCAGAGCAAAGAATTCCCGCGCGGGTTGTAGGCTATGACAGCGTCCACGATTTGGCATTGCTAAAAACAGAAGTCAAGGCGCCATATTGCTTTACATTGGGCTCCCAGTCACAGTTGAGCGTAGGAAGCGTGATTTACGCGATTGGCTCTCCCTTGGGCTTGGAGCGAACGCTTACTAGCGGCGTGGTTTCTTCCGCGGACAGAAAGCTTTTTTCGACCGGCAGCGTGGTTCAAATAGACGCCGCCGTAAACTCAGGCAACTCTGGCGGCCCATGCATCGACAAAAACGGCGTGGTTCAAGGCGTTGTCTTTGCCGGAATCGCTTCTTACCAAGGCTTGAACTTTGCGATTCCTGTTGAATACTTAAAGCAAGACTTGCCGATTTTGTATCGCGGCGGCGAAAGAAAGTTTCCTTGGATTGGATCTTATGGCCGCACGGCTAAGGCTGGACGCGTCAATTACGGTTTGGAAGTTCAGTACATAAAGCCCGGAAGCGCCATGGCCCGCGCCGGCATAAAAACCGGCGACGTCGTTGTAAGCCTTGACGGGCAAAAGGTCTTGTGCCTTGAGGACGCGCAGGACATTTTGCGCGACCATGTCCCAGGTTCGATTATTTCTTGTGAATACCTTGAAGGCGGTTCATACGAGGCAAAAAAGCAATGCCTTTTGTATTTGACCGAGAGGCCAAAAAATCCAGGCTACGCGATTTATCAAGGCGACATGGTCCAGAATTCTTTTGTCGCGATTTTTGGAATGGAATTGACGCCGTCTTCTACCGAAAGCAGCAAGACTTATATGGTAAAGCGCGTGATTCCCGGAAGCGCGGCTGACGAAAACGGCTTTTCGGAAAACGATCCGCTTACAATCGGGCGAATTCAATTTAACGACGAAAAAAGCGCGATTATGGTTATGTTCTCAACAAAAAACAGGCGAAACGGATACCTTGACATAAATGTTGCCATGCAGGCTATGTTGGACAGTCCGTATTACTTTTAAAACAGGAAGAAAAAATGGTAGAGATGAAATGCAAGCGCAACTTTTGCATTGTCGCGCACATTGATCACGGAAAATCGACTTTGGCGGACCGCCTTATTCAAAAGGCGAAGATTATCGACGACCGCCAGATGATGAATCAAATTTTGGACAATATGGACATTGAGCGCGAGCGCGGCATCACAATAAAAAGCCAGGCGGTCACGATTCCTTACCGGGCCAAGGACGGCTTGGATTACGAGCTTAATTTTGTAGACACGCCCGGCCACGTTGACTTTAGCTACGAGGTAAGCCGTGCGATCGCTTCTTGCGAGGGCGCCTTGCTTTTGATCGACGCGTCGCAGGGAGTTGAGTCGCAAACCGTAAGCAATATGTACATGGCCTTGGAGCAGAATCTTACGATTGTTCCGGTAATAAACAAAATCGACCTTCCCAGCGCTGACATAGAAGGAGTAAAAAAGCAAATCGACCATGACTTGGGCCTTTTGCCGGAGGAAGCGCAATTGGTGAGCGCAAAGACGGGGCAGGGCATCGACGACTTGATGGAAGCGATAGTGACGCTTTTTCCGCCGCCGTCCGGGGATGTCAACGCTCCGACGCAGGCTTTGATTTTTGACTGCCACTACGACGCTTTTAGGGGCGTAATCGTCCACATTCGCGTCATGCAGGGAAAGATAAAGGCCGGCGACACAATCCGAATGATGAGTTCAGGCTCCGAATACAAGGTTGAAAACATAGGCGTATTTAAAATCAAGTACGAGGACACTGGCTATTTGGAAGCCGGCGACGTAGGCTACATTATCGCTGGAATCAAGACTGTCCAAGACGTAAAGGTTGGCGACACGATAACGCTTTCGGCAAATCCCGCCGCCGAGCCGCTTCCAGGCTTTAAGGAAGTAAAGCCCGTCGTTTATTCATCCATCTATCCGCTCGACTCAAATGACTACGAGGAGTTGCGCGACAGCATGGAAAAGCTTAGGCTCAACGACGCGAGCCTTGTTTACGAAAAAGACAATTCGATCGCGCTTGGAAACGGCTTTAGGTGCGGCTTTTTGGGCCTTTTGCATTTGGAAATCATTGAGGAACGCTTGGAGCGCGATTTTGACCAAAGCGTTATTTTTACCGCACCCAGCGTTAGATACAAGATTACGCTTACAAGCGGAGAGGAGCTTTTTGTCGACAACCCGGCTGAATATCCCGAAGGCCGCGTTAAAAGCGCGGAAGAGCCTTACATCAAGGCTTCGATAATCACTCCCGGCGAATACATCGGACAAATCATGGCCCTGTGCAACGAAAAGCGCGGCGTACAAACCAACATGCAGTACCTTGACGAAAAGCGCGCCGAACTTACTTACGAGATGCCGCTTTCGGAAGTTCTCTTTGATTTTTACGACCGGCTAAAAAGCTACAGCCGCGGTTACGCCAGCTTTGACTACGAAATCATCGGTTACAAGCCGACTGTTCTTGTAAAACTTGACATTTTGATTAACGGAAAGAGCGTTGACGCTTTGAGCCAATTGTGCTTTAAGGAGAACGCTTCGACGCAGGCCCACAAGGTTTGCCACCGATTGAAGGGCGAGATTGCCCGCCAGCAATTCAAGGTTGCCATACAAGGCGCGATCGGAAGCCAAATAATCGCGCGCGAAACTGTCAACCCAGTGCGCAAGGACGTTCTTGCCAAGTGTTACGGCGGCGACATCACGCGAAAGCGAAAGCTTTTGGAAAAACAAAAGGAAGGCAAAAAGCGCATGAAGATGATTGGCGACGTGGAGCTTCCCCAGTCGGCCTTCCTTGCCGTCCTCAAGTCCGACGAAGACGAGGAATAGGAACGATTAAAATTATCGCGCCGCAATAGCAAGCGCGGTTTCAATGTCTTTGCAAAAGAAGTCAATTTGCGAACGGACTCTCGTCAAAAAGTTCAGCTCAAGGCTGGGAGCGCTTCCGTCCGGAAAGTGCAAGTAAAGGTATTCGCGGCCGCGGAGTTCTTGCAATATTTGCTCGCCAAGGCTGCTTGTTTTGTTTCTAAATTGCGAGCCTTCGCCCTTTGAAAGCAAGTCCGCCAAGGCTTGAAGGCTTGTAAGCTCGCCGCGCAAAAAGGACTCGCAATTCCCAGCGCTGGCGCTGGCCAAACTTTCAAAAGCCAAAGAGCGCGGCGGCCATTCTTGCGCTTGTCCAAAATCTTTTTCAAGCCCAAAACTGCCGGCGGCCGCTTCTTTCTCTAAAAATTCTAAAAGGCTTTTTCGCTCAAGTCCTAGCTCCAAGCCGCTTTTTCCAACATCGTAAAGGTTTTTGGCCCCCTTAAAATAGTCTCTAAAAAGAGCCGCGTAAGCCATAAGGTTTTTGCTTGACCAAAAATCGCGGCCGCCTTTTTCCGGGACTTTTTCAGTTCCAAGTCCGTAAGAAGCCGCGAAATTTACAAAAGGCCTTGCGCGGTTTGAGCCAATGTAAAGGGCCTTGCTTTGCGCCGTTCCCTTGGCGTGAGTCCTTCCGGCGCTAAAGGAAAAGTCCAAGCCCAAAACGCAAACGGGAACATCTTGGACTTTTCTAAGGCGCAAGGCCAAATAAGTCGCGGTAAGGCCGATTGAGCCAAGCGGCGGCGTGATTGTGGGAAGAAGGCCTTTTTCCTTTAAGCGGCTTAAAAAAACGTTTTTGTCAAACTCGCTAAAGTAAAAGGCCGAGCGCCTTGCAAAGCGGCGGGCTATGGCGGCCCTGGAGGTCAAGTCAAAAAAGAAAAACGGGCCGCCGCGATTTTGGTCTTGGCCGCAATGCGCTTTAAGGCCGATGTAGGCTTTTTCGATTGCAAGCTGGCTTTCTGTCGCGGCGACCGCGTCAATCTTTATTCCTGCCGCTAACAGCGCGGGAACAGCCGCGTCGACTGCCAGAACAAAAAAACTTTGGCTTATTGCGGCGGCCCGTTCTTGGGCTTGCTTTTTGTCTCCGAGCGCGAATGCTGTAAGCTCGTCAAGGCTTTCTCCCGCGCCGCAAACAAGAATCGGCTTTTCAACCGTTCCCTCAAAGGCTTCGAATGAAGGGCGGGCCGCGGCCAATGGAAGGTTCTTAAAAATATTTTTGCTGTAAAGCCGGCCAAGGCGGACTAGCGTAAGGCGGTTTTTCCAAAAGGCCGCGACAATGTTCTGCGCGCATTCGTAAAAGTTTTTGTAAAAGCTTTCGTTAAAGGAAACGCCCGCGCTTAAGTCAAGCCTAATTACGCGGCGGAATTTTTGGCTTGCGTTGTAAAAAAACTCGTCAAGGCCCGCGGCCGTGTTTTTTTGGTAGGGAAGGAGCGGCGCGTCAATGTTTTTTTCTTCGTTCACTTGGAACGAAAAATCGTAAAGCGCCTTTTCCGCTTCCACGCAAAGAAGCTGTGACGAGGACTCGCGGCATTTTTTTCGCAGGTCTTCCAGTCCGTAAAAAAGGCAGGGCGAAAAAGCCAAGACCAATGTTCCAGGCAAAAGATTAAGGCTTTGAATCGCTTGAAGAATGTTTTTTTGGGGATTGTATTTTGAATAAAGAAAACGGTTTTTATATTGAAGGGTAAAGGTCGCTCCCTCCGTTTGCGCGGAAGGGGCGGCCTCTATTAGAACAGGCTTTTCTTGAGCCATGAATGTTACTGCTTTTCACCTGTAAAAACAGCCATAAACTCGGCTGAGTTTGACTTGATTTTGGGGCTGTTCTGAATCGCGGAATTCACTACGACCGAGTCGGCGTTGGCGATTTCCGGTCCGATAAGGCGAGCGGCGTCCTCAGCGGATGTGCCGCCTTCTGAAATTTCAACGCAGCGCAATATAACTACGTTGTCTGTTGAAGAAAGAACTAGCGGAGCGGAAACTTCTCCCTTTGCCAATTTAAAAGCTGCCTTAAGGAAGTTTTCGTTGGCCGAAGCTCCTTTAAGGGCGTCTTTGTCCTCAAGGCTGGATCTTCCGATCAATGTTTGGTTGTTCCAGTTAAGCGCGAATGAAGGAGTTGTGTCTCTCGCCACGCCAAACTTTTGGCAGGCTTCTGTAAAGCTGCTTGTTGCGGCCGCGGCGATAAAGTCGTTGGCTTTTCCTGTATAATAGTCTTGAACGACGCCTCTCTCATTGTTGTAAAGGTAAGTCTTGGCTGCGTCAAAGTCTTCGCTGTTGTCAACGTCAAGCTTCGCGCTTTCGCCAAGGCACTTGAAGATTGCCCAGCAAGAGTTCAATTCAATGGGATTCGATACGGCGTCTTTTGCAAGGCCAGTGATTTCTGAGACCTGGTCTTTGTTCTTGAATAAAACTTCCAATTGGTACAGTCGGTTCTGGGAGATTTTTCCGCTCTCTGTGTCGCCGGCGATTTTTGTTGAGTATGAAGTGATCGCGTCCTCAAACGTGATTTCGGAGTTGTTGATTCTCTTGAGAACGTCTTTCGCTTTCGACTCGTCGTTTACTGTGATGACGCAAAGGTCGTACTTGGCCAGTTTGTCGGCGTTCTTTTGGGCGAATGACTTGATTTCCTCGTCGGGCATTGTCTTCATGCTGAAAGCGGCGTATTCAAATTCGTGAACTTCGCTTCCCATTTTGCGGATGAATTCCAATTCGGCGGAAGATGTCTTAAGTCCGTACAATTTTGCGTCTTTAACGGAAGCGAATGAGCCAAAGAGGTCTTCGTATGAGCGGCCGGCTGTAAGCGCGCTTACAACTTGCTCCTGGTTTTTGCGCTTTGCGTCGTCGCTTGTGGCGTTGTAAAGCGCCTGGGAGAATTCTCCGCTTTCATTGTAGTACTGGTTGATAAGGGCTCGGTCAACGGCGCTGTCCGTGGCGATCCAACCGCTTTGGCTTGTCAAATCGCGAAGGGCCATCGGTCCGCAAACTTGATTAAAGGCTTGGCTAAAGGCCATTGAATAGAAGAATGAGGCGTAGTCGCCTGAAAAGCTGTAGCCCTGTTGTTCCATTTGTCTAACGGCTTGGTTGGCCAATGAATAAAACTCGGATCCTTCCTCAAATTTGATGGGAACTCCGTTGTAGCTGCCGTAAGCGGGCAAGCGGTTTTCGCCAACTCCTCCTGAAAGGGCGGGAACCAAAACGAAAATGAACGCGGCGATCAGCAAAATGATGATTCCGCCGATGCTGTAAAGACCTTTTTTCATAAAAAACACCTTAAAATATATGTAAAATAGTAAGAAATATTATAGTAGAAAAAAACGCCCGCGTCAAGTGCCGCAGGCGTTCGTTGCAGTTTCGCCAATCGTATGGCGACCGGGGCGTTTTTTTTGCGGATTGATAATGAAAAAATCAATCCGCAAAAGGAACGAGTCAAGGCCTTGAGCGTAGCGCGCCTTGACCGTTCCTACTTGTTCAAATATTCCAAAACAAGCTGTCCCATTTTCTTTGTGCCGACAAGCTTTCCTTCGGCTTTTACGGCCTCGCGGTCGGCTCCTGCGATGTCGCCTGTTCTCCAGCCTTCGTCCAAAACTTTGGCCACGGCGTTCTCGATTGCTTTGGCTTCCTCTTCCAGCTTAAAGTCAAAGCGCAGAAGCATGGCGGCGGAAAGGATTGTGGCCAAGGGGTTGGCCAAGTCTTTTCCCGCGATGTCGGGGGCGGAGCCGTGGATAGGCTCGTAAAGGCCGGGGCCCGTTCCGTCGCCGATGCTGGCCGAGGCCAACATTCCGATGGAGCCTGTGACTTGCGCGGCTTCGTCTGTCAAGATGTCGCCGAACATGTTGCTTGTGGCGATTACGTCAAACTGGCGCGGGTTCTTTACCATTTGCATGGCGGCGTTGTCGATGTACATAAAGTCAAGCGCGATGTCGGAATATTCCTTGAGGACTTCTTCGGCAACCTTGCGCCACAAGCGGCTTGAGTTGAGGATGTTGGCCTTGTCTACGACCGTCAAATGCTTCTTGCGGTTTTTGGCAAAGTCAAAGCCCATGCGGACGATGCGCTCGATCTCCGTCCATGTGTATTTTTCTGTGTCCCAAGCGGTCTTTCCGTCCTCGCTTGTTCCGCGCTCGCCAAAGTAGATTCCGCCTGTAAGCTCGCGGACAACCAAAACGTCGATTCCGTCGCCGGCAATCTCGTCCTTAAGCGGGCAGGCGTCCTTAAGCTGCTTCCACATTACGGCCGGGCGAAGGTTCGCGAAAACTTTCATTCCGCCGCGAAGGCCAAGAAGAGCCTTTTCCGGGCGGATTTCCGGGGCCACGTCGTCCCACTTGGGGCCGCCGACCGCTCCCAAAAGGGCCGCGTCGCTCGAAAGCGCTATGTCAAGCTGTTCCTGGGGAAGGGGGTGGCCAAACTTGTCGATGGCTCCGCCGCCCGCGATTACGTTTTTATAAGTCCACTTGTGGCCGAATTTCTTGGCTACCGCGTCAAGCACGTTTACCGCTTCGGCTACTACGTCAGGTCCGATTCCGTCTCCGGGAATCAAGGCGATGGTCTTTTCCATATGAATACCTCGTGTTTATTTATGCTAAATTTCTTTAAGTATACTGTAAGTGAAAATAAATTGCAATAGTAAGGAAAATAAATAAAAGCGGCTCCCAGTTACGGATGCGTCAGATCGGCACCGCTAGCTAGCGTCGCTACTCGCTGTTTGCGCTTGTAACTATTTAACTCCGCCGCTTGCGCGGCGGCGCAAACAGAGAGTTGCCGTCTGCCGCCCCGTTCCTTCGCGCCGCTTTTTTGTTCACCCTAAACAAGCTTGTTAAAGTGTTTTTCAATGTCCTTTATAAGTTTGTACTCAAAGGAGTCGACCAGCGCCATCCAGGAGGCTTCCATTACGTCGGAACTTACGCCGACCGTCGACCAGGAATCCATTCCGTCCGAGCTTTCTATCAAGACGCGGACTTTGCTGGCTGTGGCGGCCTTTCCGTCCAGGACGCGGACTTTGTAGTCGGTAAGGCGGATTTGTTCCACCGCGGGATAAAAGCGCGAAAGGGCTTTTCGAAGGGCGATGTCCAAGGCGTTTACCGGGCCGTCGCCTTCGCCTGCGGTGACTTCTATTTGGTTGTCGACCTCGACCTTTATTTGGGCCGTCGCGTTGACGCCTTTTTCGGGACGCGGGTTCACGCCGTTTGTTTGGTAGTAGCGAAGCTTAAAGAAGGGCTGGTATTTTCCCATGATTTTTCTGACGAGCAATTCAAAGGAGCCGTCGGCGCCCTCAAACTGGTAGCCTTCAAATTCAAGCTCCTTCATCCTTGCCATAATCGACTTGACTATCGGATCGTCCTTTGTGATGCTGGGCATGAACTTTTGAATCTTCTTGATTACCATAGAGCGGCCGGCGACTTCGCTCATAAGGAAGACGCGCGCGTTTCCGACGCTTTCGGGCTCCACGTGCTCGTAGGCCGATGGGTTTTTGAGGACCGCGTCGATGTGCATTCCGGCCTTGTGGGCAAAGGCGTTGGCTCCGACATAGGGCATGCCGGGATTAAGCGGAAGGTTTGTGAACTCCGCCACGCGCTTGCAAATGGAAGTGAGCGACTTTATGTTTTCGTCGGGAAGGCATTCGTAGCCCATCTTTAATTGCAAGTCTGGAATGATTGTCGAAAGGTTCGCGTTTCCGGTTCGTTCGCCAAAGCCCAAGAGGACGCCCTGCACGTGCGTGGCGCCGGCTGTGACTGCGATAAGCGAGTTTGCCACCGCAAGGCCCGAATCGTTGTGGGTGTGGATTCCGATAGCGCAATCCTTTCCAAATTCTTGGACGACACGCTCAACGGCTTCCTGCAATTCGTTTGGCATCGCGCCGCCCTTTGTCTCGCACAAGTTGAGGACTTCCGCGCCGCCGTCTTTCGCGGCCTTCAATGTCTTAAGCGCGTACTCCGGGTTGTCCTTGTAGCCTGTAAAAAAGTGCTCGGCGTCGTAAATGACTCGCATCTTGTTTTTGCGCAAGAACTCGCACGAGTCCTTTATCATCGCGAGGTTTTCTTCCTCGCTTGTGTGGAGGATTTCAGTCACATGGAAAAGCCAAGACTTTCCGAAAATCACGGCCCATTCGGTTCCGGCGGAAACAAGGCTTTGGAGGTTTGCGTCCTCGCTGGGCTTGATGTCCTTTCTGCGCGTCGATCCAAAGGCGCAAAGCTTGGAGTGGGAAAGGGGAATCTTTTTCATCTCTTGGAAGAATTCCATGTCCTTGGGATTTGAGCCGGGATTTCCAGCCTCGATAAAGTCCACGCCCAGCTCGTCAAGCGCCTGACAAACGTGAATTTTGTCTTGCACAGAGTAGCTGATTCCTTCGCCCTGCGCTCCGTCGCGCAAGGTAGAGTCCAAGATTTGAATTTTCTTTCCGCTCATTATTTTCTTTCCTTCCAATTTGAGGCTTTTGACATGTCGTCAAAGACATCATACACTTTTATTCCGTCAAGGTCAAACTTATAAAGGCCGTGCTTTCCGGGATCGTAGGGCGCTCCGGCGACAACACCGTAGGCGGCGCTTTCCTCGCGCTTAGTTATTTCTTTGCCGGTCCAAGGATTTATGGGCTTTTTTACAATTCCTTCAAAGGCCAAATAGGGGGTGTCCGCGTTGGTCATAAAACTTGTGTCAACCGTGAACTGCCGAGACGCGTTTTTGTCCGCCGAGTCGGCAAAATCTTTTACCATCAAAAGCGGATGGTTTTGGTCCAGCTCGTAGCCGCTTTCCTTAATTTCGCCGTTGTCCGTAAAGAATTTCCGCGCGGGGCCGCCTTTACCGGCTCCATGGTCGGCGACGATTATTATTCTTGTGTTGTCGTAGCAGCCGTTTTCTTTTAGAAAGTCCATCCATTTGGCCACTCGCTTTAGCATCGCTATGTTTGAGCTGATTGTCTCGTTCTCGGGGTCTCCGGCAAATTTACCTTTGTCTGTTATGTTTATCGAAGGGTCAAAATTTGGCGCCTGCAGTTCTATCGAGGTGTGGGTGACCATTGACTGCAAGAGGACAAAGTTTCCTTTGTCGTTTCCGTCAAAGCCTGTAAGTTCGGGAAGGTATTCAAGGACAGAAAGCTTTGTTATGTATTCGACTATGTCCGCGTAGGCTTCGTCGCTTGTCCACCAGGCGCCGTCGTCGTAAAGGCTTTCGCGGATAAAGGCCGGGCTTTCCTTAAAAAGAGCGAACCAAAGGAAATTTCTTTTTATCGTTTGGCTTGTCGTGTTGGCCTTTACTTTGTCAGGATGCTCGCTTATCCATTTTGAAGTGTATTTTCGCTCCAAGTTGAGCGGCGTTATTTGCGGATAGGGATCGCAAATCGACATGTCTGGAACCCAAGAATAGTTGGCCCAAGACAAGTCCGAGACTTGCGCTCCGAATCCCGCTTGTTCCGTAAAGACGCGCGGCATGAGCAAAAGCGCTTCGTTGTTTTTGTCCTTAAGGGGAACGCTGTCCCGCGCGTTCATGTTTAGCGGCGTGTATTCGTAGCCGCCGTAAAGCGGAGGGGCTCCCAAAAGCGTGTGCGAGTCGTAAGACAGAGTGTGGCTGTACAAGGTCCAGTCTTTGTAGGCTTCTTTTAAGTCCGGGTATGCTTCAAAAATCGGCTCGACAAAAGCGTTTTCCGCGCGGTCGCTCATTATGACAACGACGTTCTTTCCCTCTTTTGAAAAGTGGAATACGGGCTTGATTGAATTTTCTTCCTTTACTTGGCGCGAAGCGTATTCGTTTGTTTGCGCTTGGATTTTTATCGCGTTTATCGTTCCGATGGAAGCGAAAGAGATTAGGATGATGGCGCAAAGCGGAATCGCGGCTTTTTTTGCCGCGAAAAATTTTAACATGGCCAAAAGCGCCGCGCCTGCCAAAAGCAAGGCGGCCAGGTTAAAAATCAAATAGGGCTTTGAGTCGTTTATTGCCTTGTCAAATGCAAAGACGCGGCTTACATTGCCGTAGTTTCCGCCAAATGCAAAGGTGTTTAGAGACGCCGCCGCAAGCAAGAATAGCGCGCCAAAGGCCATTAGGCTTTGGACTCTTTTTCCGAACAAAAAGTATACGCAGCAAAACCAAAAGACAAAAATGCCGGCGCTTTGAAAAAGAATTGAGCGGATGAAAAAGTTTGGGCTTAAAATGCCGTCGATGTCGACAAATTCCAAAACGGAAGATGAAATCGTGTAGGACGGAATGACAAGGCCTGTCAAAAGCGCGAGCGAAAATGCGGAAAGCAAAAAAATCGCGTGGCGGTCATGCTTGCTTTGGAGCAAGCCCGGCAAGCAATTGTTCAAAATCCATTTGGCTCCTTTTACAAAAAGCGGAACAAAAAAGACTAGCGCCAAAATAAGCGCCATGACAAGGCGCTTTGAAAAAAGGCCGTTGTGGCGGGCGAGAACGTAATGTATTCCGTAGGCCGCGGCCAGGCTTGCCAAAAGGTACAAGACAAAGAGCGGCCGCTTGATCTTGTAAAATATGTTCTTTACAAGGCTAAAGACGTTGTTCATCGTCCAATAGAGAACCAGTCCTGCCGGCGAATCGTACAAAAGCGCAAGGAAAATCAACGCCATAGCGTAAATCGGAAGCTTTTCCTTTAGCTTAAAGCCCTTTGTGTAGACGGCGCTTCCGGCAATGTTGATGATTGTCATCGCGATAGGAAGAACATTTACCGGAAAAGACCCGAGCGCAAAAAGCGCGTCGGGCTTCCCCATGTCGCGGATAAAGAAAAAGGCCTGCCCTTGCAAAGCCGGCATCGATGACAAAAAGGAATAGGCCGCGATAAAAAATGGAACTTGAATCAAAAGGCCGAATGACGAGCGCAAGGCCATCAAGGGATGGTAGCGCTTTTGCTTGTAGAAGGTCGTCAAGACCATGTATTGCTCGTCGCCTTTAAAGGCCTTCTTTATTCGCTCTATCCCCGCTTGCATTTGCTTTTGTTTTTTTCGCTCTATGTCCTGCCATGCTTCGGCAACGATGTAAAGGGGCAGGCACAAAAGCGACACGGCCACGCTGACTCCTATGACGGCCAATCCCACATTGCCAAAGATTTCGTAGACAAGTTTGTACGAAGTCTCAATGATCAAAGTCAGAGGATAAATTATCAGTGTGTACAGAACGTTCGCCATGTCGCTCGCTATTTTCCTACATTAATACTCTTCATGTAGTCGCGGAGAACTTTTGTAAAGCGCTCCATTTCTTTTGGCTTTATGTCGCCCATGTTGGCTATGCGGAAAGTGTCGATGTTGCCGAGCTTTCCGGGATAAATCGTAAAGTTAAAGCTCTTGGCGTAGTCGTGCAGCGCGTTGAAGCTGTATTTGGGAGTGTCGGGAATCAAAATCGCGGTGATGAAATGCGACTGGTGTTTTCTGTCCACGAGCATTTTTAGTCCGATGTCGTCCAAGGCTTTGACCAAAATTTCCCAGCAAGCGGTGAAGCGCTCGTAGCGCTTTTGCACGGTCTCGACTTTTGTTTCGATGATGGCCTGGCGCAAGGCGTAGAAGGTTTGGACGGGCGGGGTAAAGCGCGTTTGCTTGGTCTCCAAAAAATACTTGTACTGGTCGTAAAGGTTGAGGTAGTAGTTTCTCATCGGCCAGTCCTTTTGCTTTAAAAGCTCGGCGCGCTTGCAAACTACAAAGCCCACGCCGGCCATTCCGCCGATGTGCTTGTTTGAAGTGCTTGTGGCAAAGTCTATTCCAAGCGAGCCAAGGTCGATCGGCATTCCGCCGTAAGCCGAGACGATGTCGCAAATCGTCGTCATTCCGTGTTTTTTCGCCAGCGGGCAAATCGTCGCGAGGTCGTTTAAAAGGCCGGTTGTCGTTTCGTGGTAGACAATCGCGAATGTCGTGTACTTTTTTGCCTGCATTTGCTTTTCCAGCGCGGCGATGTCTATCGGCTCGTATGTCGAAGACTTAAAGACGTCCATGTCGATATTGTAGACGCTTGCGATTTTGGCGAGGCGCGCGCCGTAAGAGCCGTTGTCCACGACGAGCAGTTTTCCGTCCGGCGGAACGCAAGAGCTTACCATCGCCTCGTCGGCGCCGGTGCCAGAGCAGCCGAACATTACGGTAATGTAATCCTTGGGATTCGCGCAAACTTCGGTAAGGCCCTCGGCGACTTCTTCCATAAGGTTTCCGAACTCAAGCTCGCGCGGGCAAATGTCGGCGACGACTTGCGCGTACTTTACGCTGTCTGTCGTTGTGGAAGGGCCGGGGTTTAGCAAAACTTCGCGGCGCACGTCCCACAAGGATTCGTTTTCCTTGACGCGCGGCCATATTTGCTCGACGGCGCGCTTAAGCATGGCCTCATCGTCGATTTCGGTCCAAGCGTAATATTCGATTTTGCGGACATAAACTTTTGCATTGAAGGCGGCGGCGCTGGAAATTTCCGCCAAGACGCTTTCGTAGTCGGCCTTGATTCGGCCCGCGTCGGCTTTGTACCATGCCATCATCTCGTCAAGGCAAGCCTTTGAAAGCTTTGAGATTCCCACAAGCTCGCCGGCCAAGTTCTTTACGCTGGCCTTGTCCTTTGTCGCGCGGCATAGGGCGCCGTCGCTTCCGTTTTCCAAATAAACTTCGTCGTCGCTATGAGTCGCGCCGCTTGCAAGAACAACGTTTTCGCGCTCGACGTTGGCCAAAACCTTAAGGCCAACCGCGTCGTAAAGCAAATCGCTTTCGAGCAAGAAAAAGTCGCCTTTGATGAAAGGCGCGCAAACGGCGATTGTTCCCATGCTGGAAGTGTTGGCGTAGTTTTCGTTTTTTACTGTTTTTATGACGGAATATTTTTTGGCCAGCTCGTCGTAGGCCTCGGAGCAGTGGCCTGTTCCGATGATGATTTCCTCAACGCCCGAGGCAATCAATTTTTGGACGCTTCGTTCCACCATCGGAACGCCGTCAATAGGGATAAAGCCCTTAGGCATTTCTTTTGTTCTGTCTCCAAAGCGGCTTCCTAGTCCGCCGGCCGCGATTATCGCTTGTTTTATCATGTTCCTTTCCTTAGGGGAAGACAACCCCTCTACTTCGAAGCGGGGGTTTTCTTCCCCTAAAACCCCAACTTTCTCCAGCACGATTCAAGGGCCACGCCCTTGAAAATCCCGCTTTTTTTATCTGCTTCCAAGGAACTTCATCAGTTCCTGCTTGTTCTCAATTGGAGAGCTTTTTGGCCTTCCAAGGTCTTTGCGTGCGCCTTTCTTTACCAATACTTCGATGAAGGAAAGCTTTTTGCTTTCCTTCGCGCCCTTGATAGCCGCGTCCAATTCGTCGAGGGTCGCCGCTTTCAAGACGTTCTCGTAGCCGCAGCCTGTCGCGATTTTGCAAAAGTCAATCTCGCGGCCTACGGTCGGCTGTCCTCCAACTGAGTCGTGCGCTCCGTTGTTCAGCACAAAGTGAATGTAGTTTGAAGGCTTCCTGCTTCCGATTGTGGCCATGCCGCCCATTTGCATTATGCTCGCTCCGTCTCCGTCAAGGCAAAAAACGGCGCGGTCTTTTTTTTGCATGGCAATCGCAAGCGCTATTTGGCTTGCGTGTCCCATTCCGCCTACGGTAAGAAAGTCGCGGCTGTGGTCCATGCTGTGTTTGTCGCGAAGCTCGTAAAGCTCGCGGCTAATCATTCCTGTGGTTGAGACAAAGGCGGTTTTGTCGTCGGCAGAAAGCATGATTTTTTCTATCGCTTCCTCGCGGCTCATATTTCCTTCAACGGGAACGTTGTTTTGCAATTTGTATTCGTCAAAGGTCCCTTTTCGGATTACAAAGGCGTATTGGGCCTTGTTTTCCTTTATGTACTTGTAGGCCTTTTCAAACTGGGAGGGTAGGTCGGCCTCGTTTTCGCTTAGGACTTCGTAGGGAACTTTCATCGCGTCCAAAAGGTCGCAAGTGACCTTTCCCTGCTTTACGTGCTGGGGCTCGTCGTGGACACCGGGCTCTCCGCGCCAGCCGATGACAATCAGCATCGGGATTGAGTAAACGTCGGGGTCGGCGATTGACATCAAGGGATTTACCATGTTTCCTTCGCCCGAGTTTTGCATGTAAATCATCGGAATCTTGCCTGTCGCAAGGTGGTAGCCGGTGGCCAGTCCCGTCGCGCTTCCCTCGTTGGCGCTTATGATGTGCTTGTCGGCGGGAGCGGTGTCAGTGATGTAGGCGCACAAATTTTTTAGCAAGGAATCGGGGACTCCGGCAAAAAAATCCGTTCCGTTTTTTATCAAAAGGTCGTAAAAGTATGAAGGTCGTATCATTATTTTGTTCCCGGAATCAATTCCAAAATTTGCTTTATCGGCATGCACAGGTCGTTGACTTCAAGGCTTCTCTCGGCCTCAAGAATCGTTTCGGCGCACTTTTTCATCGCGGGGTAGGAGGCGCGCAGCATGTGGTTTGCGTAAATGATTACGTTGGCGCCCCATTCGGCCAATTCCTTTTCGGTGAACTGGTTGTAGGTTGTCGGAACCAAAACAATTGGAACGCTCTTGTATTCGGCGCGGAACTTTTGGCAGAATTCCTTTATGTCCATTCCGCTCTTGTCCTTTGAGTGGATCATGACGCCGTCCGCTCCGGCCTTTACCGCGGCGAAGGCTTTTTTGAGCGCCTCGTCAACCGTGTAGCCCGCGATGATTTCCTCGATGCGCGCGATAATCATAAAGTCCTTTGTTACTTGCGCCTTTTTTCCCTCTGAAATTTTGTGGCAGAATTCCTCTTCGCTCGCAAGCTCTTGCTTTACTTCCGTTCCAAAAAGCGAATTCTTTTTAAGGCCCTTTTTGTCCTCGATGATTACGGCGCTGATTCCGTTCCGTTCCAGCGTGCGCACTGTGAATACAAAGTGCTCGGCGATGTCGCCCGTGTCGCCGTCGTAAATGATGGGCTTTGTCGTGCATTCCAAAATGTCGGTCAAAGACTGCATTCTTGTCGTAAGGTCGACGGCCTCGATGTCGGGCTTTCCCTTGCTGGTGGAATCTGTTAGCGACGACGACCACATTCCGTCAAAGCGGTGGACTCCGTCGTCCTTTGTCACTTCCGCATTTTCGATGATTAGTCCGCTAAGGCCTGAGTGCGCTTCCATAATGCGGACAATCGGCTTTGCCGCGATAAGGCGGCGGAGCGCGGCTCGGCGGACGTCGGGCGTGGTTCCGATTGAGGAGGCGTTCTCCGCCAAGGCCGACGAGTTGATTCCCTGAGTGTAGGGGATTTCGACCACTTGGCCGCCCCATTCCTTGACCGCCTCAAAGACTTCGTCGCGGATTTTTGAAAGGTAGTTTGTCTTCCAGTCGTCGCCGTGAATCATGTAGTCGGGCTTTAGCTTTTTAAGGTTGGGAACGTAGCTCCATTCCTCTTGGGGAACGACGCGGGCGACTCCCTTTATGTTTTCGACAACTTGCTTTCGCTGCTCGTAGGAAAGATAGGGAAGGCGCTTGTGGCTTACTATCGCGCTGTCGGTCAAAAGGCCTATCGTAAGTTCGCCAAGTTTGGCTCCCTCGTTTATGATGTTGATGATTCCTGGGTGGATTATGTCTCCCGTTATTCCAAGGTAAACTGTCTTTGCCATTACGCTGTCTCCTTTTGTGTGTCTTTGTTTTGCTCTTCAACCGTTTTTATCATATAGTCCGCGATGTTTTTTCCGGCCATGCCGATGTTCGTCCAAGCCTCTTCCTTGGCGCGTTTGCGGCCTGCGGCCAATTCGGCGCTGTCGCTTGCGTTTTGAATCACTTCCTTGATGTTTTCAAACTGGCTCTCGTTCAATTCTATGCCGATTTTTTTGAGAGTCTCAAACTGCCAAAGCTTTTCCCCGTGGTCGGGAAGGTCGTATGCGTCGTAGGGCATAAGGTTCATTCCGGCCTTTACGTACATGACCGGCTTGTCTCGCAGGAATGTGTAGTCGAATATGATTCCAGAAAAGTCCGAAATCATTATGTCGGCCTTTTTGAGCGAGTAGATGTTGTCCCTCTCGTAGTCCCATTCCACGTTGGGGCAGTCCTTGTAGCGGTCTTCCAAAGCCTTGAGCATGTCGGCCTCGGATTTCTTTGACTGGGGGTGGGGGCGGACGATGATCCGCCAGCCGCTTTTGGAAAGCGGGTCCAGCAATTTTTCGCCGTAGCGCTTTAGGACGCCGACCTCGCCCCAAGACGGCGAGACCAATACAGTAAAGGGGTGCTCCTTTTCTTCGGGAACGTCCTTCATCTTTTGCGCCAAAACGTCGAGGTAGGCGCAGCCGACTGTGACCAAGTCCTTTTTGGCCACGCCTCGCTCGTTTTCCAAGTAGCGCAAGTCTGTCTTTTGGTAGTCGCCGGTTAGCAAAACCGCGTCGTAGTAGTCAAGGCCAAAAAGGCGGTAGGTCGTCGCGTCGTTGGCCATGTGAAGGACATGCGCGTATCGCTTGACGTTGCGGCTGCGCTTCCACTGGTAAACGTTGAGGCCCGGCGTTGTTGAAAGAAGGATTCCGGCCGACAGCATGTTAAGGCGCGCGAAGGCCGCGTTTCCTTCCCCGATGAACTCCGCCTTGACGAATTGGTAGCCTTGCTCAAAGCAGGGGTCGTCCTTGGAACTTGTCAAAAAAGACAATGGAATCTTTCGCGCCTCAAATTCGTCGCAAACAGGCTTAAATGTGTTCCAATAGTTCTTTCCCTCGGAATATATGACATACGGCTTGTAGGAGGCGTCGCGGAGGGCCGCGTCTTTTCCCTTTGAACCGCTTAAAAAGAGCTTGGCTTTTAGCCACGCGGCCTTTGCCAAAAAGAAAAGCGTCGCCGCCGCTCCAATCACGATAGAAAAAAGCATGCTTCCCGTGCCGGGATCAATGTATAGAAATGCCATCGGACGCTCCGTTGCTTGCAAAAAATTTCTATATATTATAGTGAAAACCGCGCATTTATTCAACTATTGAAAATGAGAGTGAAACGCGCTACAATACCAGACTATGAAAGGAATTGTTCTTGCCGGCGGTTCCGGCACCCGCCTTTACCCGATTACAAAAGCCGTCTCAAAGCAAATCTTGCCCCTTTACGACAAGCCGATGATTTACTACCCGGTCAGCGTTCTTATGCTGGCTGGAATCCGCGAAGTTTTGATAATTTCGACGCCGCGAGACATATGCGTCTTTAAGGAGCTTTTCGGCGACGGCTCCTGGCTTGGAATGCGCTTTGAGTACGCGGTTCAGGAAAGCCCGCGCGGCTTGGCCGACGCCTTCATTGTCGGAGAGAAATTCATCGGAAACGACTCCGTCGCGCTTGTGCTTGGCGACAACATTTTTTACGGCCAAGCTTTCAGCGAGTCGCTAAAGGAATCCAGGCAAAAGATAGATAAAGAGGGCGGAGCGGTAATCTTTGGATATTATATCAAAAATCCAACCGCCTACGGTGTCGTTGAATTTGACAAAAACGGAAAAGTCTTGGGAATCGAGGAAAAGCCGACCAAGCCTAAGTCCAACTACGCCGTTCCGGGCCTTTACTTTTACGACAATTCGGTCGTTCAAATCGCCAAGAACGTAAAGCCTTCCGCCCGCGGCGAAATAGAAATCACCAGCGTAAACAACGCCTACCTGGAAAAGGGAAAGCTTAGCGTCGAGTTGTTGGGCCGCGGCCTTACTTGGCTTGACACAGGAACGTATGACGGACTATTGGACGCCGGAAACTTCATCGCGACGATTCAAAAGCGAAGCGGCCTTTACGTAAGCTGCTTGGAAGAGATTTCATATAAAAACGGCTGGATTGGCCGCGACGAATTGCTAAAGCTTGCCGCGGGCTACAAGACAAGCTACGGCGAATACTTAAAGTATTTGGCCGAGGAATGTTGATGGCCTTTGAATTTAAGGAATGCGGCATAAAGGGCCTTTTTGAGATCATTCCGAAAGTTTACGGAGACGGCCGCGGCTTTTTTTTTGAATCCTACAGCCAAAAGGATTTTGCCGCGGCTGGGATAGAGGAGCGTTTTGTACAGGACAACCAATCTTTCTCGGCAAAGGGCGTCCTGCGCGGCTTGCATTTTCAAAAGCGCCATCCCCAAGCAAAAATAATCCGCGTTCTAAAAGGCAAGGTCTTTGACGTTGCCGTTGACCTTAGGGAAAACAGTTCTACATTTGGAAAGTGGCATGGACTTGTCTTGGATTCTGAAAGGCAAAACCAATTTTACATTCCGCGCGGCTTTGCCCACGGCTTTTTTGTTTTAAGCGACGAGGCCATTTCTTCTTACAAGTGTTCTGATTTTTATTATCCAGAGGACGAGTGCGGACTTATTTGGAACGATCCCGCGATTGGCATTGACTGGCTTGGCGCCGCGAACGGCGCTGAGCCCCTTTTGTCGGAAAAGGACAAAAAGCATCCATCCTTTGACCCTCAAAAAAAATACTTTAACTTTGACGCATCGGCTTGGCTGGGCGACTGATTTGGGAGCGGAACGTGAATAAAAACGCTAAAAAAAAGATTCTGGCCATTAACGGCGAGTTTTTTTGCAAGAACCTTACCGGAATCGAGCGCGTGGCCACCGACACATTGCTGGAATTGGACGCGCTTTTGTCGCCAGAACAGGTTGAGCTTGTCCTTCCGGCCAACGCCCAAAACGTTCCCCAATACAAAAGCATAAAATGCGTTCGTTTGCCTGTCGCGGCGTCTTTCTTTCCAAAGTGGACGCAAATCCATTTTCAAAAATACGTTTTTTTCAATCGCCGCGTAAGCCTTGATTTTTCAAACACTTGTCCGTATTTTTGTCCAGGCGTGGAGTTCCTGCACGACATTTACGCAAAGCTCTATCCTTCCGACTTTAAAAGCCGCCGCGACAAGCTGATTCTTCTTTACAGCAAAATCATGTACCGCCGCATCGCGAAAAAGGCTAAAAAAATAATCGCCGTCAGCGAATACACAAAAAAAACGATTGTCGACGTTTACAAGACCGACCCAAAAAAAATCGAGGTCATTTACGACGGCCTTGGCTCCTACAAGGACATCGCGCCGGATTTTTCTATTTTTGAGCGGCTTCCGCAATTAAAGGAAAGGGAATTTTATTTTACGCTTGGCTCGCTTTCCACGCGCAAAAACTTAAAGTGGATCGCTCAAAACGCCCAGTCTTTTCCAGACGCTTTTTTTGCCGTAAGCGGAAAGCCGCTGCCTTCTGTCGTTCCGCCGGAACTGGAGGCGCTTAAGGCCTTGCCGAATGTCTTGATGACAGGCTACCTTTCTGACGGCGAAGTGAAGGCGCTTTTGTCAAAGGCTAAGGCCTTTGTATTTCCGACATATTTTGAGGGCTTTGGCTTGCCTCCGCTTGAGGCCTTGAGCTGCGGCGCGCGGATTGTCGTTTCAAACAGGACGTCGCTGCCTGAGATTTACAAGAATTGCGCCCACTACATTGACCCCGACAATCCGAATGTCGACATAAGCAAACTGCTGGAAGAGCCGGTCGAGCCGCCCGCCGCTTTGCTAAAAGACTTTACGGCGAGAAATTCCGCGCGCCGCCTTTTTGAGGTCATAAAAGAAGTCTTGGGTTAGCCGCGGACTTGAGCCAAAGTTTTTTCGCAGGCGGCCTTGAATTCCTTTATAAAGCGCTCTCGGCTAAAGGTTTTTGCGTGGGCCGCGATTTTCTTTGAGTCAAACTTTCCCGCCGCGTCTAATTTTTCAAAGGCTTGAATCGCCTCGGCGCAAGAGGCCGCGCTTTGTTCGGCAAAGAAGACTCCTGTTTTGTTTTCCAAGACTGTTTCGGTCGCGCCGCCCTTTCCAAAGGCTATGACTGGCGTTCCGCAAGCTTGGGACTCTAGGGGAGTGAGGCCAAAATCCTCTTCGGCGCAAAAAATCAAAGCTTTGGCCTCGTACAAGTGGTTTCGGACAGCCTCGTCGCTCGCGCGGCCGGCAAAGACAATGTCTTTGTTTCCCGCGGCGAGCTTTTTAAGCGCCTTTTCTTCGGGGCCGGATCCAATCACGACCAGTTTTTTTCCAAGCGACGCGCAGGCTTGGATCGCGATGTCGGCCCGCTTGTACTGAACCAAGCGCGAAAAGAAAACATAATAGTCTTTTTTTTCAACCGCTTTTGTCGAAGGATAAAAGCGCCTTTCGTTTACGGGCGAGTAAATAACTTGCGCGTCGCGGTTCCAAAATTTCTTTATGCGGCGCGCGATGTATTTTGAGTTGGCTATTATTGTGTCTATGCGCTGAGCGCTCGCGTAATCCCACAAGCGGATTTGCGGCATCCAGCGGTCCATGAAAAAGCGGGTGAGGGAGCCGCTCCGCTTTCTGTAGTCAAAGAAAAGGTCCCAGGCGTATCTCATCGGCGTGTGGACGTAAGCCACTTGCGCGGTGGACGGCGGCGTTATTACGCCTTTTGCGCATGACGACGATGAGCAAATTACCAAGTCGTAGCCGGTGAAGTCAAAGGACTCAAAGGCCTTTGGCATGAACTTTAAAAGCTTTCTGTAAATTTTTGTCGCAAAGGGAAGTTTTTGAAGGCTGCTTGTGAAAATCCTGTTCTTTTCAAAATGGCCCTTAAGCTTTTTCTTGTCGTAAACAAGAGTGTAAATGTCCGCGTCTGGATAAATGTCAAGCGCAAGCTCGCACCAAGTTTCCGCGCCGCCGTAGCTTGTAAGCCAATCGTGAACCAAGGCTACTTTTAATTTTTTTTCCATACAAACTCCTGATGCTTGCGCCGCCCATGGCGCGCGGCGCTTTTAGGCCTTTTATAGTTCCAGTTTTTCAAGCGCCTCGAGCAAGTTTCCGTTTCGCTCGCAAAGAAGGCTTTGCCTTAAGCCGGCGGCTTTTCCGCAGTCAACGTCCTTGTCTCGGTCCCCAATCATATACGAGGCCGAAAGGTCTATGTTAAAGTCCTTTGCCGCCTGCAAAATCATGCCGGCCTTGGGCTTTCTGCAGTCGCAGTCGCGCTTGTATTCAGGCCGCTCGCCTTCAAAGCCCTTGTCGGGGTGGTGGGGGCAAAAGTAAAGGCCGTCGATGTAGGCGCCCTCGCGGCCCAAAAGCGTCTCAAGCTTTGCGTGTATTTCGTTTAATTGCGGGAGCGTGACCTCGCCGCGCGCGATTACCGGCTGGTTTGTGATTACGATTGCAAGAAGGCCTTTTTGGTTTATTTTCTTTATCGCCTCGGCCGCGCCCGGCAAAAGCTCCAGGTCGTCGATGTTTGTCAAAAAGTTGACTTCCTTGTTAATCGTTCCGTCGCGGTCAAGGAAGACGGCGCGCTGCTTTTGCGAAAGGTTTTTGCCTTGGACAAGGCCGCTTTTTAGGTCGGCTTCCACTTGCTCCAAGCGGTCGGGCGTTCCCATGTCCTTTATGTACTCTGTCGTGTCGTAGGCGAAAATGCGGCCTGTCTGGACAGCGGGCTTAAGAACGTCGCGGTCCAAATCTATCTTGTCGGGGTTTTCGGGATGGCGGGGAACGAGCGTCTTTTTTGTAAGGGCCAAAAGCTCGGGGCTTATGATTTGGATTCCCGCGTTTACGCGGTTTTTATACCACAAGCGCTCGTCCTCTTTGGCAAGCCAGGCCGCGACTTTATGCGTGTCCGCGGGCATGCCGCCGCTTCCTTTTGCCGGGTATTCGATTTGGGTCACGATAAGCGAGGAGTCGTAAGGGTGGTTGTTTGGGTGCGTCATAAGGCTTGCGAGCGCCTTTTTTTCTTGGTGGAACTTTATGAAGCGGCCAAAGTCTATGTCAAAAATCGTGTCGCCGCACAAAAGCAAAAAGTCTTTGTCCAAGCCCTGCGCCTTGAACAAAAAGCCCGCCGTTCCAAGCGGCTCCTTTTCCTCGTAATATGAAATGTCAACGCCGAACTTTTTTCCGTCGCCAAAGTAGTCGCGGATAAAGTGGCCCAAGTGGCCGATTCCTATCAAAATGTCTGTGATTCCGTTTTTCTTTAGGCATTCGATTTGCCATTCCAAAATCGGCTTTCCCAAGACTGGAATCATCGGCTTTGGAATGTCGCTCCGCACGCTTGCGATTCTAGTTCCTTTTCCGCCGGCCATTATGACAGCTTTCATTAGTTTTTCCAAAAGTATTCTTCAATAGTGAGACACAGGGCGTGGTAGACAGGAAGATGGAATTCCTGGATTTTAAATGTTTCGTTTTCGGGAACGACAATCGAAATGTCGGCGAGCTCTTTGCACTTTCCGCCCGTCTTTCCCGTAAGCGCGACGGTCTTTACGCCAAGCGCCTTTGCGACGGCGAGCGCGTAAATGACATCCTTGGAATTTCCGCTTGTGCTGATTCCCAAAAAGACGTCGCCTTTTTTTCCAAAGCCCATGACTTGCTGCGCGAACAAAACGTTTCCGTCAACGTCGTTCAAGCTCGCCGTCATAAGGGCTGAGTTGTTTGTAAGCGCGATGGCCGGAAGCGAGCCCTGCAATTTGTCGCTAAGATAGCTTCCCGTGTCCGAGTCGATCGCGGAAAGCGCGTCCAAAAATTTTTGCTCGGGCTTTCTTTTTTTTACGAACGACTTTAAAAGCTCGCCTGTGATGTGGTCACTGTCAGCCGCGCTTCCGCCGTTTCCGGCGACGATAAGCTTTCCTCCGGCCTTGTATGAGTCGATTATCGCGCTGGCCGCCGCGCGGATGTCTTTTTCGCAAACGGCCAAGGCTGGGTAGCGTTCGATTAATTCTTTAATGTAATCCATTGTGTATTCTCCTTATGATACGGCTGTTCGCGCGAGCCTAGTTGCGAGCGCGACGGCGCTAGTCTTCCGCTTCGTAGTAAATGACTTTCGTTCCCTCGTTTTCAAACTTGAACGGAATGTAAAGCAAATCCTTCATCGCCTCGCGGACGGCCGCCTGCTTTTCCTTGGGAACATAGAAGACCAAAAAGCCGCCGCCTCCAGCGCCCAAAAGCTTTCCGCCCAAGGCGCCGGACGCCATTCCCTTGTCGTAAAGCGCGTCGATTCCGCTTGTCGAAACGGCGGATCCTGTTTGCCTTTTAAGCTTCCAAGTGTGGTCCAAAAGGCGGCCAAAGTCGTCTAAGTCGGTGCTTTGGTCAACCAAGACTTTTTGCGCGTCGTCGACCAAGCGAAGCATTTCCTTAAGGCGCTCGATTTTGGCGGCCTTTGTTTCGGGCGTGGCTTGGTTTGCCTTTTGCACGTCCGACGAAAAGCGGGTGAAGCCTGTGAAGAACATCATCAGGCTGTCGTTCAAAAGCCGTTTGCGTTCAGGCGAAATTATGAGAGGAGCGACGTCATATGAGTTGTCCTTGAAGGTTATCTTGTTAAAGCCGCCAAAACTCGCGGCGATTTGGTCTTGCCAGCCGCCCGCCTCGGCGCAAAGGTCGCGCTCCAAGTGAATCGCCTCGTCGGCCAACTTTCTTTTGTCGGTGTATTGGCCCTTAAGGCAGTGGAAGGCGTTCAGCATTCCGACCGCGAAAGAAGACGAGGTTCCCAAGCCGCTTCTTGCCGGAAGGTCTGCCTCGTATGTAAGGCGGATGTCCTTTGTGTCCAGCATTTTCATCGCCTCTCGGACCGCCGGGTGGACGATTTTTTCTATTTCTTCCACGCGCTCAATCTTGGAGTATGAAAGCTCTGTTTTGTAGTCAAAGAAGGGCGGCAAATGCCGTACCGTCACATAGCAATATTTGTCGAATGTTGTTGAAAGGACGGCGCCGCCGTGTTCGTTGAAGAATTCCTTCATGTCCGTTCCGCCGCCAAAAAAGCTCATGCGGAAGGGCGTTCTTGTGATAATCATTTTTCCATTTTAATCGATTCTTCGATTCTTTTCAATACCGCCTGCGCGCTGAAACGGTAGGAGTAGACTCGCTCCACGGGCAAAAAGGGGCTTTGGTCGGAATAAGCCGCCGCGATTTTTCGCGCGAGGTCGTCCGAGTCGCCCGCCTTGAAGAAAGTCACTGGAAGGCGGCCGTATATTTCCTTAAAGACTGGAATGTCCGAAATCACCGCGCGGGTTCCTGAATAAAGCGCCTGCAGGGGAGGAACGCCAAAGCCTTCGTAAAGGGAAGGTTGGACCAAAAGCCGCGCTTCTTCTATCAGCGTTTTAAGCTTTTCGTCGGGAACAAAGCCCGTAAACTCGATTCCTTTTTTTTCAGCCTCGCGCATGAGGGCGTCCAATTCCGTGTCGCTTGTGCGAAAGTTTTCCTTTGAGCCTACGATTAAAAGGCGGGGCAGGCTGGCATTCGACGGGCGCGGCGCGTTTTGGGCTTTAGAGCCGCTTTGGCCTGCCAAGATTTCGCGCGCCTTTAGGAAGGCTGGAACCAGCGTCTTTATTCCCTTGTGCGCCTTTATGTTTCCGACAAAAATAATCGTATCCGTTTTCCGCGCGCTGTCAAAGCCTCCGGCCGCCTCTTCGTTGTAAAGGGGAACGCCTGAGTAAACTACGGTTATGTTTTTTTTGCATCTAAGGCGCGCTTGGATGCGGCCCTTTGAAAACTCGCTTACGGTAAAGATTTCGCGCGACATGTTTATGGCGCGTTGGTAAATCAACTTGCGCGCCAATGTTCCAAGCTTTCCGGCAAGCGGAAGGTCCAAAAAGATTACGTCGTGAATCGTTGTGAATATAGGAACTTTTATTCCGCGGCTAAAAAGGCGGCCGGGAACGTTGCAGTAGGGCGAAAAGTACGCGTCGCATTCGTTGATTTTTTTTATGAGGCCGCGGGGAAAGAAAAGCGTTTCCTTAAGCGAAAAGGGCTTTATGCCGGGCTTTATTTCAACGACTTCCGCTCCCGCTTTTAGCGTTGGAAGCATGCTGTCGATAAAGGCTCCGATTCCGCTTTTTCCGCTCATGCGGAGGTCAACCGCGATTTTCATTACAGGAACTCTTCCATGCCCTTTTCGCGCAGGGCGGCCAAAACTTTCTTTATGTCGCCGCAAGCGTTTTTTGCGCAAATCAAAAGCGCGTCGTCGGCGTCCACCACGACAGTGTCCTTAAGGCCGACGCAGGCGATCAATTTTTTTCCGCCCTGTATGACGTTGTCCGAGCAATTGACCGTGAGGACGTTTCCTTCCACCGCGGAATTGCTTTTGTCAAGCGTCTTGATTCTTCCGACGGCAAGCCATGAGCCCACGTCGTCCCAGCCAAAGTCGCCGGGCAATGTGTAAATGTCCTTGGCCTTTTCCATAACGCCGTAGTCGATTGACTCGGACGGAAGCGTCGGGAAAACGCTTTCCAAAACTTTGTTGTAGTCCGCCGTTCCCACCGCCGCCTGGATCTTTTCAAGTCCGGCGCTTAGGTCGGGCATGAAGGCCTTTATTGACGAAAGAACAGTCGAGGCCTTCCAGACGAACATTCCGCTGTTCCAAAGATAGGAGCCGTCGGCCAAATATTCCTTGGCCTTTTCCAAGTTGGGTTTTTCTACAAAGCGCTCCACCGCGAAGGCTTTTCCATCTTTTTTATGGGCGTCAAATTTTATGTAGCCGTAGCCGGTTTCGGGATAGTTGGGAGTGATTCCCATCGTCACAATGTTCTTTTCTTTTTGAGCGATGGCAAGCGCTTCTTTAAGCGTGTCCACAAAGAGCTCGTCGTTTTTGATTAGGCTGTCGCTTGCCAAAACCATCATCAGGGCGTCGCCGTCTTTTTTTGCTATGTGGGCGGCTCCTAGTCCTATGCAAGGAGCCGTGTTCCGCGCGACCGGCTCGCAAAGAATGTTTTCATCAGGAATTCCGGGAAGCTGTTCTTGGACGAGCGCCTTGTATTTTTGGTTTGTGGCGACGTAAACGTCTTGGATCGCGACCAAGGGCTTTATGCGGTCAACCGTAAGCTGGATCATCGTGCGGCTGTCGTTTGTAAGGCTTAAAAACTGTTTGGGAAGGTTCTGCCTGCTTTTGGGCCAGAAGCGCTCTCCGCGTCCGCCCGCCATAATCAATGCTGTTGTTTTCATTCTATTATTCTAGCGCAAAATGCCTTGGACTTCAACAACTATTTTACTTCAAACTCAACTTGCGCGCTTTGGCCGCCGCATGCGATTTTGCAGCTGTGCCTTCCTTTTTCTGTCGGAAGCTTAAAGACAAAGGGCCGGCTCAGTTCAAGCAAGAGGGAACCGTCGTAATAAACTTTCGCTGTGTCTTCCGTTCCGCCAATCGCCTCAACGCTGATAGCCTCTAGTCGCGTCAAAGCGCTTTTTGCCCGCGTGTAAAATACCGAAGCGTTTTTGGGGCTTGTTATGGTTAGCGGAAACGACGAATGGTCCACTTGCGCCTCGATGTTTCCGCTCAAAAGCCAGCGCTGGTATTCCGGCGGATAGACTGTGACCCGCTCGCCGCCTTCCGCTTTGTGCCAATCGCAGGGCGCAAGGCTCTCGTCTTTTTTCACGTACTCAAAGACAAAATTTTGGCAGTCCTTTCCGGCGGGCATTCCCGAAAGCGGGCAGATTTTCGCCTTGGCCCAATTTTCCGGAGCGGGGAACGGATCATGCTTTGGATTTTTGAGCTCCAAAAAATCCAGCGTATTTTTTGCGACCCAGGCGGGGAGCGAGCTTCCGGTTTTTCCCATTACAGTTTGGCCGGAGAAATTTCCCATCCAAACGCCGACCGTGTATCTTTTTGTTGAGCCGAGCGCGGTGATGTTTTGGTATTGGTTTGAAGTTCCGGTCTTAAAGATCGAAGGGTAGTCGGTTTGGAAAACTTGGTTGTAGCCAAAGCCCAAGGCTCGCGCGTCCTTGTCCGAAAGAATAGAGCAAATAAGGCGGGCCGCGTCCTTGGAATAAACTTGCTTTCCGCTTGCGTCCCTTCCGTCCCGCGTCCAAACGCTAAAGGCGTTGACAAGCTCGTAAAGGCTTACTTCTCCGGCTCCAAGCGCAAGGCCCAAGTCCGCGCTCCTTCCGCCGCTTTTAAGGCTTTCAAAGCCCAGCTCTTCCAGCTTTGAAAGGTATGAGTCAACGCCAAGCTTGTTCAAAATGTAGACGGCTGGAACGTTAAGCGAGGAGGCTAGCGCTATTCTAAAGCGGACTGGGCCGTTGAAGCGGTTGTTGAAGTTTTCGGGGATGTATATTCTTTGCCCGCCAAATTCTTGCGGAACGTCCGGCAAGACCGTCGCGGGCGAAAAAAGCGGCCGGCCTTCTTTGTCCATCGTGTCCAGCGCGAGGCCGTACAAAAAGGGCTTCATCGAGCTTCCCGGCTGTATTTTGGAAAGAACGCCGTCTATTTGCCCGCTGTGGGAATAGTCAAACCAGTCGCTGTTTCCAATCCAGGCAAGGACTGAGTTGTCCTTGTTGTCAATCAAAAGCAGGGCGGAGTTCGCTATTCTAGAGCCTCGCGCGAGCTTCGCCGCTTCCTTTATGTAGCGCTCTGCCGCCTTTTGCGCTTCAAGGCTCGCGCTTAGGCGGACCTCAAACGGAGCCTTTTTTTTGCTTGCCTTTATTTGCTTTTTAATCCGCTCGATGTAGTGGGGCATCTCAAAGGGGTATCTAAAGCTTCCGGCGCTCTTCGCTGTTTTTAGCAAGGAGTCGTAGTCGAGCCCAAAAAGTTCCGCCGCGCGAGAGGCGCAGGCTTCCGGCTTTTGGATTGGATTGTAGCCGCCGGGACGGCGCGGAATCACGGCGAGGCAGGCGGCTTCTTCGTCGGTCAAGGCGTCAAGTTCCTTTCCAAAAAAAGTCCGCGCGGCGCTTGTGACTCCCTCGCAGTTTTGGCCAAAGGGCACTGAGTTAAGGTAAAGCTCAAAGATTCTTTTCTTTGAAAGCCGCGCCTCGATTCTTAGCGCGTTCAAGGCCTCGCCGATTTTTTTTCCCATCGAGCGTTGGCCGCCTGGCGAGGCCATCTTTACCAATTGCATCGTGATAGTAGACGCGCCTCGGACCGTTCTTTTCGCGCGGGCGTTTTGGATTGCGGCGGCCGCCGCAGAGATTGGGTCGATTCCTAAATGAAAGTAAAAGCGGCGGTCCTCCGCTTTAAGAAAGGCCTTTTTTACCTTGACGGGAATTTTTTCAATGTCGGTCCATTCCCGCCTTAGGCCGTTTTCCACGGCGGTCGCTTGCAAAAGAATTCCGCTTTTGTCGTAAAAGCGGACGCTCCGCTCGGCGTTTTTGAGCCGCGAAAATTCCGGGTAGGGCGAAAGCCTTAGAAAAAGGTGGACTGCGGCCGCCGCAGCCAGCGCCGCCAAGAGCTCTCGCCGCTTTTTCGCGATTCCCCTTAGCGCCGCAAGAGCTTTCTGCGCCGCTGTGGCAAAGAGCCTTTTCATTTAATGACGAACAAGCAGCCGTCCGAGCGGCCAAAGACTTCAGACTCGTACATGCATTCCGCTTGGACAGGCGGCGTCGGGTAGACTCCGCGGCGGCTTGCCCTAAAGGTAAAGGTGATTTCGCATTCGCCTGTCTTAAAGCTGTCCCAGAAGAATTGGATTTCGTTGTCGCGGACGTTCTTGTTTGAAATCCAATGCCTCCAGTCGCCGCTAGCCTTTATCCGCGCCGCGTCTCCGCTTGTGACAAAAGTTGAGTCAAGGATTTCCGCTCCCGAAGGAATCGGGCAGCGAAGCGCCAAGTAGTCGCGGTCGCGGCTTGACGAAACTTTTACCGTGGCCTTGTAAAGCTTTGAGCTTTCCAATTCAACTACGGATTGGTCGTCGGGAATCTTGTTGACTTGGCTTTCGCCTTCGCTTTCGACAATCTTGTAGTCAATCTTTATTCCTTCGTCGCGCCTTGTTTGCGCCTCGTCGGGGAGCGCGTATTTCATCTCCACCGTGTAAAAGAGGCGGCCCGTTCCCCGCTTTTCAAATGCAATCGGAAGCTCCTTGTCGCGCGGCAGGCTTGAAATAAAGGCGTCGTCAAAGGGGAGGCTTAGCGTTTCCGGCTTTGCCGCGACGCCCTTGAACTTTTGCGCCATAAGCTCTGTCTTGTTCAAGAAAGCCTTTCCTTCCAAGTCGGTCTTTGCAAGGTCGCGCCTTTTGATGTAGTTTGCCATCGCTTCAAGGACAGAGGCGGTTGACGAAGTGTTCTTCCAGTAGCCCTTTGACTCTTCCTTTAGCAGCGCGAAAATCAAGCGGTCGACCATGTTGTCGCCGGCGTTGATGTCTGTAAGCAAGTCCAAAATCTTTGCAAGGCGCGAGGAGTCCGACTCCCACCAAGCGTAGCCTTTGGCGGAGTCTTTCTGCGCGACCGAAACGCTCCTTTGCGAAGCCTGCAAGTAAGGGCGGATTTTCGCCGCGCAGGCTTCGGCTCTCGCTTTGTCGCCTTTTAGAGACCAGGCTTTTCCGATGTCGGCGATTTGCGACAGGCTTAGCTTTTCAAGCTTTGATTGGAATTCCAAAAGAAGGCCGTCAAGGGAGCTGTCGCCCAAGGCCGCGAAGACTTTGCAGGCCAAGATTTTTTCGGCGCCGCTTGTTTCCGGCTTTTTGACTTGTTCCTTTATGTAGCTCTTTAGCGCGGCAAGGTCCAGCTTTAAGTCGCTTTCCTTTAGGCCGGCTTCTTTCGCAGCGGCGCAAACTTGCGCGATTCTAAGCGAAACGTAAAGGCTTTCGTAGATCGACTCATTGGGCCAATAGGGGAAGCCGCCATTTGAATGCTGGCTCTTGGCCCAAGACTTTATGATTGAAAGCGCGCATTTCTTTGGATTTGAAACGCTTGAATCCATTTCAAAGACGTCGATGTATTGGCCAAAGATGAGCAGGGGCAAAACCTTTGAGGCTTGCTGCTCAAGGCAGCCGTAGGGGTAGTCAAAGACGTATCGGACCGCCGAGCCAAGCGGACCAAGGCGGCTTGTGTCCAAGGTGATTTTTATTTCGCCTTGTCCTTCCTTGGCCCAGCCGGGAATAGCGATTAGCTCGCTTTCGCTTGCCCTTGGCTCGTCGTCTGTCGCGCCCGTCATCGTGACCGTTTCGTAGACAAAAGTTTTTTCTATCGAGATTGGCGAGACAAGCTTTTCGTTAAGGGCTTCGGACTTGATTTTGTAAAGCAATTCCACGGTTCCGCTTTGGACGGCCGCGATGTCAAAGAAGACCACGCTTGAGCCTTCGGGCGCGACGTAAACGGTTTTTTCAGCCGTTCCGTCGACAAAGGCTTTTCCCGGAACTGTAACGCGGCCTTCAAGCTCGTCTTGCGCCGTGTTCTTTGTCGGGGTTGCGGCCTCGACGCTTACGGTGACTTTTTGCCCCTTGCTGTCAAGGTTTGTGATCAAAACGCCGCATTCGGCCGTGTCGCGCTCGCGCAAGCGCCTGGGCTGGACTTGCTGGACGTTGATCGGATTCTGGACTTTGACTTCGTCTTCCTTAAGCGAGAATGTCTCTCCCTTTACGCCAAAGGCCGTGATTCGGTAGGCGGTCAAGTTGTCGGGCATCGTGAACTCGCAAACGGCCTTTCCCTTTTTGTCGGTGACGATGACCGGCTCAAAGAGCGCCGTCGGCCTAAAGTCCTTTCGCTCCTCTTCCTTTTCGTCGCTTTCGGCCGCGGCGTCGCCGCCCAGCAAATTCTTCACGCTGTAGGTGACGGGATCCATCAGCATGTCGCGCGAGTCTCCTCCCATGACATGCAAGCGGAAGTTGTTCTTGTCGTAGAAAAAGTCTATCGGGTTTGGAACGTGGTAGTTGATTAAGTCCAGCACGCCGCGGTCAACCGCCATCACCGTAAGCTCGGCGCCTTCGACAGGCTTTCCGCCTTTTGTCGCCGTAAGGGTCAGCGTCGCCTTTTCGCCGGGCCTGTAAACCTTTTTGTCGCTTTCTATCTTTACGTTAAAGGACTTGGCCTTGGGGTTCACCATAATCGGAGTCACGCCGAAGTATCCGGCGGGCTTGTCCAAGTCCGGCTCGCCGTACTGGTGGGTCGGCTGTCCGTTCCTGCAAGAGTAGGAGGAGACGGCGACGTAAACGACCGGCGTGTAGTTGATTGAAACTGGAACTTCGATGACAGTCGCCGCCGTGTCAAAATGCCGTACTTCTTCGGTAAAGATTCCTTCGCGCTCGACTGTGATCAAGTAGTCGCCGGCGGGAAGGGGGCTTTCCATAAGGACTTGCGCCTTGTCTCCGGGGTTGTAGACGGACTTGTCCGGAGTCAAGTTGATTGAATGGCTGTTGTAGCGGTCGTGCCAAGACGAGGAGCCGCCGGTGACGTAAAAGCCGTATTCGGTCGTGGTCCAGTTGCCGCTTGTGTCGCGGCCCGAAATCGAGAGCGTTCTCCAGCCGGCTTCCTTCAATTCCAAGGAAAGCTTTCCCGCGGCCTGGACGTCCATCCTTCCGCTGGCCTCGACTTCTTCTGTCTTTTCCCAGCGCGTGTAAATCGAATCGTCAACGCTTTGCTCGTTGGCCATCGTCCAAACTTCACGGGTGAGCTTGTATTCAAGCGAGGCGACGATGTTTGTCTTTGTCACGATCTGGCCGTCCGGGGTGGCAAGGATGAAGGGGAAATCCAGCTTGCTTCCTTTTTTGGCAAAGCCGTTAAGCTCGGCGGGCTTTTTGATTCCAACGTAAAATTTGGCCGGGTGGACAAGAATGTTGGATTGCGCCGAGATTCTTTGGTTGGAAATGTCGGTGACGTTTGCCTCGACATGGTAAATGTAGGGCATGCCGTCGGTGATTTTTTCGGACGAGCAGGAAAGGCCCGCCTCGCCGTTTGACGAAAGGACGCCTTTTTCGTTTGCGAAAAGCGTTCGGCCTGAATACGAGTCCGACGGCCCGAAAGTGTAGCCCTTTGTTTCGCTCGTTGTCGGCTTGAACTTGGTCGACTGCTTGAACCAGCTGGATTCGTAGTCCGCTCCGGCAAGGCTTCCGCCGGCAAGGTATGAGGCCTTTAGGTTTGCCGAAATTTTTTCGCCGCCAAAGCGCGTTATGTCGGGAGCGGTGACAGAGGCCTCAAACTTTAGCCGCTCAAAGTTGGCGACGGTAAAGGTTGTGTATGGATCGTCCCATTCGTACTTTCCGCCCTTGTAGCGGATTTTGTAATAGCCGGAGTCCAGTTCGTCGGGCAATTTAAATGAGCCGTAAAAGCCGCCGCTTTCAGAAAGCGTTCCGTCAATTTGCGGAAGGATTTCCTTTCCTTCCCAGCCGCCTTCGCAGATTGCCAGCGTGTAAGGCTCGTTTGAGCGGGGAACCAACTGTCCCAAACTTTGGTTTCGGACGATTCCCCTAAACGAAACAGTTTCGCCAGGCTTATAAAGGCCGCGGTCGGTAAAGATAAAGGCGCGTATGCGCGACTGTCTTGCAGTGTCCAAGTCGGCTGTCGGAACGTTTTCCCGCCAAGAGTCGTGCGTGTTGGGGTAGAAGAGCGCCTTGTCCGCTCCCTTTTGCGCGAGTATGCGGATGTAGGAGCAGGAAACGTCTCTTCCAATTTCCTCGATTTTTTTGACTTGGCTTTCGGTGAAGTTTATAACCGCCAAGCCGTTTTTGTCGGTCTTTGCCTTGGCGACCAAGTCCTTGTCCAAGTCAAGCTCCTGGCTGTTGGAATAGCTGGGCGTCAAAAGGCTTATCTCCGCGTCTTGAATCGGACTGTTGTCCCTAAGGCTTCTTGCCATTACGACGGCGCGGTTGATTCCGATTCTGGCCGTCACTCCAAAGTCGGTCACTTGAATCGTGATTTTCCTTGAGTTCGCGTTATCGTAAAACTTTTCGTCCCAGCGGTCCCATTGCCGGTTTAAGACCCGCGCCTCAAAGTCAATCCAGCCGTAGCCCTCGCCGTTTAAAAGCGGCGACAAGTCGATTTCCTCAAACTGGCGGACGTTCCTTTGCTTGTTCACTAGCTCGACCGCGCCTTCCGGCAGGCCGTCGCTTTGATTCCAGTCTTCGTAAACGCGGTCTGTGAAAAGCGGATTGCTTGTCCTTCCGACCTTGTAAAAAGACGGCGAAAGAATGTTTTGAGATTCAATCCAAAGCTTTGGCTTGAATTGCGCTTCCAAAAGCCTGGCGCCGTAGTCGGTGAACTTTACGTAGCTCATCGGCGGAAGAAGCTCTATTTTGGCGGACTTCTTGTCGGAGTCTATGACAAGCTTTTGTCCGTAAACGTCCTTGAGCCCGTCCTTAAAGTAAAGCCTAAAGCTGTTGTCTTCCTTGTCCTCGCTGTAGGAAACGGGCAGGTTAAAGAGCGTGAGCCTTCTGCCCTGGACTTCGTAATTTTTTTCGGTCAGCGAAAAGTCAAAGTCAAAGGCGATGTTCCCTGCGACTGTGGCAGGGTCTATTTTTTGCGTGAACTTTATCGTGACGGGGTTTGCCTCCGTTCCTTGCGAATAGTCGGCGTTTTTCGGAAGCGAGGCGATCTTAAAGGGCTTTAATGAATGGTAGCTTCGCTTTTCGTTCGTTCCCTTTAAAGAAAGGACGATGTCCGCGTCGTATGGAATTTGGCTTGTTATCGTGACGACAAAACTGTTGGCCTTTTCCGTCGCCTTGTCAAAGACCGGCTTTGCCCCCCAAGGGTAGGCCTTTTTGTTGTCGTCTGCCTGGACTGTAAAGCCGGCCGCCTTTCCGTTTACTGTGACATTCAAAATTTCAGAAAGGCGCTTTTGGCTTACCATATAATTTAGGCGGATGTAGGAGCGGCCGGCGTATTTTGGCAAGGCTCCGCTTGTCGAGTCGCAGGCGCTTTCGCTGTCCTTTACGTAGCCGCCGTAAAAGCGGATGAACTTTAGCGGAACGGCCTTTGTCGTGAATTCCGTCATTCCCTCAAGTTTTTTTCCGGCCAACGAGCGCAAGCCCTTTTTTACCGTAACTTTGTATTCGACCGAAGGGTCGGCGGCCTCGCTCGCGTCAAAGCTTAAGTGGCGGCTTCCAAGCCAGCGGTAAACGCCGGGCAGGGCGGGCTCGACTTTCATTTCGTCGCATTCGGCCATAGGCTCGCCAAGCGCTCCAAGGCTTTTTACCGGCTGCGAAAAGACCACAAAGAAAGAAGGATTTCTGTCTTCGGCGACGACCTCTCCCTGCGGGCCGTACTCTTCTATTACAAAGGGCTTTGATGAGTCAATCTTTTCGTCTGCTTCCTCGATTTTTGGAAGCGACGTCTTTTGCCTTTTTTCGGAATACTTTGTCTTGTATTTTGAAAGCTCGCGGATTCCGGGAATCGCGGATTCGCTCTTTTCTTTTTTGGATGATTTTTTTCCTTCGCTTTGAACGGCTTCCTCGTCCTCTGGATCCTCGACGTACTTGTAGGAAAAGTCGGGCTCAAAGACGGCCTTCATCGCGTCAAAGGAGGCGTATTCCCCTCCGTCTTCCTTAACGATTTTAATCCCGGAGTCAAAGTCCGTTTTCTTTGCGGAAGCGGCTCCGCTCCCTTTTTTAGAACAACCAACAAGAACAAGCGCGGCCAAAGCCGCAAGGGCGATTTTTGATGCTTTCATAGCGCCATTGTATAACAAAAAAGGCCTCTGCTCAATAGAAAAAAATTGCATTTCTCCAAAATTATGATATAATGGAAGAATGAGCATACACATCAACGCGCCCCAAGGCGCAATCGCTCCGGCGGTTCTGCTGCCGGGAGACCCCTTGCGGGCAAAATTCATAGCAGAAAACTTTTTGGAAAATCCCAAATGCTACAACGAAGTGCGCGGAATGCTGGGCTTTACGGGGACCTACAAGGGCGTTCCTGTGAGCGTGCAGGGCACCGGAATGGGCCAGCCTTCGCTTTCCATCTACGTGAACGAGCTTTTTGACTCTTACGGGGTTCAAAAGGCCGTCCGCGTCGGGACTTGCGGCGGCTTGCATAAAAACATAAAGGTCCGCGACACAATAATCGCAAGCGCCGCCTGCTCGGAGTCCGCCATGCAAACGTCGCGCTTCGGCCACTTGCACTACGCTCCGGCCGCCGACTTTGGCCTTTTAAAGAACGCCTACGACGCGGCCCAAAAATTGCAAATCCCGGTCCACGTTGGCCTTTGCGCCTCAAGCGACGCCTTTTACGACGAAAACGACTATTGGAAGCTTTGGGCAAAATACGGCGTCTTGGGCCTGGAAATGGAGGCGGCGGAATTGTACACGCTTGCGGCCAAGTTTGACCGCAAGGCCCTGGCGATTCTTACGGTCAGCGACCACCTTGTGACCCACGAGCTTACGACCGCCGAGGAGCGCCAGACCACCTTCACCAACATGATGAAAATCGCGCTGGAGACAATTGTCAGCGCGTAATTGTAACAAAAAAACGCTACGACGGACTAGCCATCGTTTTGTTATAGGAAACGATTTTACTGCGCTCTTGCGAGCGCGGACAATCCCAGTCGCAGCTGCGTCCGACGGAACCGCTCGATATCGTCGCTACTCGCTGTTTGCGCTTGAAACCATTGTACTTCGCCGCTCTCGCGGCGGCGCAAACAGAGAGTTTCCGCCGGACGCCCCGCTCCTTCGCGCGTTTTTAACTATTTGTTTTGCTAAAAAATTATCGCCAACTAAAAGCGCCAAAAAGGCGCGGCAAAAGAAACGCGTAGCGGGAAGGCAAACGGGGCGAACATAGGACGCGTTAATCTTGCCAATTTGCCCTAAAAGCGTCTCGTTCGCAGCCGTTTGAATTCCCGCGAGAGCGTTTTTTCTGGGCGTTACTTTTTTTTGCGCGCGTTTTTAACTATTTGTTTTGCTAAAAAATTATCGCCAACTAAAAGCGGGCGAAAATGGCGGGACGCCTAGCCATCCGGCGAAAAACGCGGAGCGGGAAGCGGACACTGCGAACTTGATTGAAAAAGCGCGAAAATGGCGCGGCAAAAGAAACGCGTAGCGGGAAGACAAACGGGGCGAACATAGGACGCGTTAATCTTGCCAATTTGCCCCAAAAGCGCCTCGTTCGCAGCCGTTTGAATTCCCGCGAGAGCGTTTTTTCTGGGCGTTACTTTTTTTTTCGCGTTTTTAACTATTTGTTTTGCTAAAAAATTATCGCCAACTAAAAGCGGGCGAAAAAGGCGGGACTCCTAGCCATCCGGCGAAAAACGCGGAGCGGGAAGCGGACACTGCGAACTTAGGACACGTTAAGCTCAAGTCTTTGCCCTAAAAGTACCTCGTTCGCAGTTGTCCGATTACCGCGGGAGCGATTTTCGCCGGGGTATATCAACCGCGCCATTTTCGCCCGTTTTTTTTGACGAAATTCGTTTTTTTGTCAAAAAAAGCCTTGACAAAACAAATATTTTCGTTTAAGATATTGACATAACAAGCAGGTTTGCGGTATATTTGACCGATACATCTGTAATAATAATTAAGTGAGGTTGAATATATGGCAGTACCAAGAGCGAAAACGTCAAAAGCGGTGACCAGAAGGCGCAGAAGCATCAACATGAAGCTTGACGCTCCTCAGCTTGTTGCGTGCAACAACTGCGGAAACTTAGTCCTTCCGCACCACGTTTGCCCCAAATGCGGTTTTTATCGCGGACGTCAGGTGATTACACCGGAAACAAACGCGTAAGAATAATTAATTTAGGAGACAACTATGGACGAATTGTTTGAGAAAATCAAGAAGCTCATCGCTGACAAGCTCGAAATCGAAGAGAGCAAGATTCAGCTTTCTTCATCTTTCCGCGGCGATCTCGGAGCGGACAGCCTTGACACTTACGAGTTGGTTTACGCCATCGAAGAAGAGTTGGGCGTTTCTATTCCCGACGAAAAGGCCAACGAATTCGAGACAGTTCAGGACGCTTACGACTTCATCAAGTCTGAGCAGTCAAAGTAAGAGCTTTCAAAAGCCACGCTTTTGAAAATGTCTTAAAAGGAGCGCGGTTTTTTGCCGCGCTTTTTTTTGGCCTTGGCGCGCGTGATTGCGGCGCGACAATTTTGTTCGCGCCGCAAAACGCATGAGTCAAGGCCTTGATTGCCAGCGCTCGCAAGAGCGCAGTTGTATAAATTTCAACTAGCAAAACGGCGCGTAGCGAAGCGTGCCTTGACCATGCGTAATTTTAAGGAAATCTTTAGAGGCTCAAAAAAAATCTCCCCGGAACGAAAGGCCGCTCTTTTGGCCTTTCAAAAGCCCCTTGGGCTAAAGTTCCGCGACTTGGAGCTTTTGGACTTGGCCTTCCACCACCGTTCCTTCTCAAACGAAAGCCGCCAATACAAGCGCTGCAACAACGAGCGCCTGGAATTTTTGGGCGACAGCGTGCTTGGCCTTGCCGCGGCGGCCTTTTTGTACGAGGACATGGCCCAAAAGCAGGAGGGCGACTTGGCAAAAATCAAGGCCGCCGTCGTAAGCGAAAAGGCGCTGGCTCCCGTCGCGCTTGAATACGGCATTGACAAAATGCTTGTCATGGGGAAGGGCGAGGAAATGAGCGGGGGGCGGACAAAGCCCGCGATTTTGGCCGACTGCATGGAGGCCGTCATCGGCGCCTACTACCTTGATTCCGGCTACGAGGCCGCCGAAGAATACATCCTGCGCTTCATCATTCCCGCAGTCCGAAGCGTCCAAGAAAACAAATCTGGCCGCGACTACAAAAGCCTCTTGCAAGAAAAGTTCCAAAAAAAATGCAGGGAAATTCCCCGCTACGAGCTTGTAAAGACCCAAGGCCCCGACCATGACCGCGTCTTTTACGTCTCGGTCCACCTTGGCGACAAAAGCTACGGCCCGGCCACAGGAAAGAACAAAAAGGAAGCCGAGCAAGCGGCCGCCAAATTGGCGCTGGAACAAATCCAGGCGTAGGCTGTATAAAGCCTTGACTCGCCGCTTTAGGCCGAAATGGTTGCTTGAATCTTTGCGGCGTTTCCGCTACAATACAACAATCATGGAAAATCAAATAATTCAGCCGCGCGTGCTAAAGGGCTTTAGGGACGCGCTTCCGCAGGAGCAGATTTTTCGCTCCGACTTAATCGAAAAAATCACTGGCGTTTACCGCTCGTACGGCTTTGTGCCGATTGACACGCCGGTTTTGGAATACACAGAAATCTTGTTGCGCAAGTCAAACGGCGAGACGGAAAAGCAAGTCTTCCGCTTTGAGGACAAGGGAGGGAGAGATGTTTCAATGCGCTTTGACCTTACGGTGCCTTTCGCGCGCTTTACGGCCGAGCACAAGGCCGAGCTTGCCTTTCCCTTTAAGCGCTACCACATCGCAAAAGTTTGGCGCGGCGAAAAGCCCCAGGCAGGCCGCTACCGCGAATTTGTCCAGTGCGACATCGACACGGTTGGAAGCGACTCCGCCGTTTGCGACGCCGAAATCCTTTGCGCGATGAAGGCCGCCTTGGCCGCAATCGGAATCGAAAAAATAAAGATTCACATAAACCACCGCGGCGCCTTCAACCGCTTTTTGGCCTCGCTTGGCGTTCAGGACAAAAGCGAGGACGTCTTGCGCTCGGTTGACAAGCTGGCCAAAGTGGGAAAGGACGCTGTCATGGCGGAACTTGTGGAGGCGACAAAAAGCGAGGATGCCGCCAAAAAAATCTTGGAATACATCGAGCCTTCCGCGACCTTTGACGAGGCCATCGCAAAAATGGAATGCCTTTGCGGAGGAGCGGGCGACGACACGAAAAGAATGCGCCAAGTCTACCAAATGCTAGAGGCCGCCGGAATCGCATCCTCCTTTGTCCTTGACCCCAGCATCACCCGCGGCCTTGACTACTACACGGGCCTTGTCTACGAAAGCTTTTTGGACGACCTTCCTTCAATCGGCTCGGTTTGCTCAGGAGGCCGCTACGACAACTTGGCCGGCCTTTACACAAAGGAACGGATCCCCGGCGTCGGCGGCTCGATAGGACTAGACCGCTTGATGGCGGCCATGGAGCAGCTGGGAATCGCCGGAAAGAAAGGCTCCTACCTTGACGCGGAAATCTTTTGCCAGGACGAAAGCCTTTTGATTGATGCCCAAAAAGCCGCCGCCGCCTTGCGCTCCCTTGGCGTAAAAGTCGAGGTCTTCCCCGAAGCCAAAAAGATGGGCCAGCAGTACGCGCTTGCCGAAGCAAAGAGCGTTTTGTGGGGCGTATTCGTCTCCGCCGACGGAAAAATCAGCGTAAAGAACCTAAAGACCCGCGAGCAAAGCGACGGCCTAGACCCCGCCGCCGCCGCGAAAATTATTTTGCAAAGCTATTGATGCCCATGCGCCGAAGGCGCAAACGTCAATAATTTCCAATTACGCAACAAGAAGTTTTCAAAAATTATTTTGAAAACTTCTTGACAAAAGCGCGCGATTTCGCTATTATTTAAGAACATTTGCGGCAGTCATATAACGGCTCATTATCTCAGCCTTCCAAGCTGATGACGAGGGTTCGACTCCCTTCTGCCGCTGACCTAAAAGGCTTCTTTACAGGAAGCCTTTTTTATTTTTAAAGCAGTTTTTGCAGGAAGAACGGGGAGTCGAAGCGGAGCTGCCGCGGCGGCAGCCGAAAAGGCGGCAGGGAGGCCGCCGGCAGGCAGCGCAGACGGCCTGGAGCGAGGACGCAGGAGGCGGGCGACTGGAAGGCGACTCCCTTCTGCCGCTCTAAAAAAGAGTTCCACTTTTGGAACTCTTTTCTTTTTTTAAACGCTTTTGTTAGGAACAGGGAGTCGAAGCGGAGCTGCCGCGGCGAAAATTTTTGTGGCGCAAATTAAAATTCCGTGTTATAATGGAAACATTATGAAAGTTGATTTGACCGTGTTCAGCCACATCGCGACATCCTTGGCCAAGCGTTTTGACTGCCTTTACTATGTCGACATCGAGACCAACGATTACATAGAATTCATACAGCCCAAAGTTCTTGCCAGCGTTAACATTCCCAAAGAGGGAAAAGACTTTTTTGTGACGGCGACCAAAAACGCCTACAACTACGTTCACCCTGACGACCTTTCGAAAATGCTCAAAATCCACGACAAGGAAAATGTCTTAAAGAACCTTGCCAAGGGCAAATCCTATTCGGTGAGCGGCCGCGTTGTCCGCGACGGAAAAATGGTTTACACGCGCTTTGTCGTCGTCATGTGCGAAGACAAAAAGCACATTCTTTGCGGCATGGAAGACATTGACGACGAAGTCCGCGAAAAAGAGGAGCAGGCTAAAAACCTTTTGTCGGCGGAACGGATGGCAAGGCGCGACGAGCTTACCGGCATAAAGAACAAGAACGCCTTTGCCGAATACTCCCAAGCCTTGGACGGAAAGATACGCGCGGGCGCGCACGACTATAAATTCGCGGTCTTGATGTGCGACTTGAACGACCTAAAAATGCTAAACGACACTCGCGGCCACGCTTTTGGCGACGAAGCCTTGCAGCGCGCCAGCGGGATGATTTGCGACGTCTTTAAGCACAGCCCGGTCTTTAGAATCGGCGGCGACGAGTTTGTCGCGGTCTTGGCTGACTACGACTACGACAGGCGCGAGCAGTTTGTAAAGGAGCTTAGGGAAAGGTCCGAAAAAAACGACCGCTTCAAGTCAGGCCCGGTATTGGCCGTGGGCTTGGCCGTTTACGACCCCTATAAGGACAACTCTTTTTCGGACGTTTTTGAGCGCGCCGACCGCGACATGTACGAGAACAAGAATTTTTTAAAATCGCGCAAGGGCATGGAAAAGCTTAAGAGCCAGTATGGAAGCGACGTTGAAATTCCAGAAGAACGAAAGCGCATGCTTGACAGCTTGTTCGGCGCCTTGCACACGGTCGCCGGCGGCGGCTACATTTACCTTTGCGACATGCGCTACGACTATTCAAGGTGGTCTCTTTCGCTTGTCGATGACTTTGGCCTAAAGTCTGAATATATGTACCAAGCCGACAAGATTTGGCGGGATTACATTCACCCCGACGACTTGGAGGCCTATAAAAAAGCCATCGATTTGGTCTTTAACGGAGACGCCGCCGTGGTTCCCTTTGTTTACCGCGCCAGAAAAGCTGACGGTTCCTATGTGGCCATGTCGACTCGCGGCTTTATCATGACCGACGCCGAAGGCGTTCCTGACTACTTTGGCGGAATCATGATTCCGAAATAAGCTCTTCGAGCGTTTTGTACAAGTCCTCGGGCTCGACAGGCTTTGAAAGGCGCGCGCTTTTTGGCGAAATTAAAAAAATCGTGTCATTGTTCCTTCAAAAAATCCCGCTGTTTGCGAAAGCCGCGCCGCGAGCGCTAAATGTCTTCCCAAGCCACGCCCGCTCCGTCATCGACCGCGCGGCGAAGTTTTTTTCCTATGACGCTTTCCAAAAATTCCGGGCTTAGTCCTGGCGTCAAAACTTTTTCGGTTCTCAAAACGCCAACATCTTGGGCTTCCAAAAGGTGGCCGGCTTCAAAGGCTTTCATGTAATGAAGGCTTCTGTTGGTGCGGCCGTAATTTTTTTCTTCGGCAGGAGCCAGCGCCTTGATTCCGCTTCCCAAAACTTTTTGGACTCGCTCGCTTCCGTATTGCTCGGACATTTGCGCTATGATTTCCTTTTCGCCGCGCTCGCTTCCGTAACGGTTGATGGCGGCCTGGCATTGCTTTAGCGCCCGGGTCATTTGCAAAAACTGCCCTGGCTCAAGCGCGACAGGGTCGTCAAGGCCGCTTGTCTTTTTGCTTAGCGTTATGTGCTTTTCAAAAACCGTCGCGCCCTGCGAGGCGGCAAGGCACGGAACCAAGACTGGGTCAAGCGAGTGGTCGCTTAGTCCTGTCTCAACGCCAAAGTCTTTTTTTAGCGCGGCGATTAGTCGTACGTTGTATTCTTCTTCGGGCGCGGGATAGCTTGTGACGCAGTGAAGGAGACTCACGCCGCTTTTTCCCAAAATGGCCAGGGCGGCCTCTATGTCGCGCGTTTTGGAAACGCCGCTAGAAACTATTACGGGAACTGCGGCGGGGGCGGGGAAGGCCGCCTCATTCGATTTGCGCGCCTCGTCCGATTTAAGTTCGGCGTCCGCTTTTCGCGCGGCGGCCAAGGCGCGCAGCATTGGAAAATGGTTCAGTTCCGGCGAGGCGATTTTAACCGCGTCGGGCTTTAGCTCCAAAAGAAGCTCAAGGCTTTTTAGGCCAAAGGGCGAGCAAATCCATTTAAGGCCAAGCGAGCGCGCGTATTCCAAAGATTTTGCGTAAAAGTCGGGCGGACATTCCAGCTGCTTAAAGCGCTCGTACAAGGGAATGCGGCCCGTGGGCAAGTCCACAAAGCCTGTTTTTGGGTGCAGGATTTCGTCCGCGATGACCCACTGGAATTTAACCGCGTCAGCCTCGGCTTCCTTTGCCGCGTCAATCAAGCGCTTTGCCTTATCTATTGAACCTTCGTGCGATGTCCCGATTTCCGCGATTACCATAGCGACATTGTAGCATAAAGGGCGGAATTTTGCTAGCGTTTGCCATTAGGAAGCGGCATGGCAAGCGTTTTGTTTGTCTTTCGTTCGATAACACGAGCTGCTTCTAGAAATGACTCTAAGAATGCGCTATAATGAAGCGCATGGAAGAAAAAAAGTCTATGTCGGAACGCGACATCATCACAAAATATATTCTCCCTGCAATTGAGAAATCTGGCTGGAACAGGCAGACTCAAATTCGCGAAGAAGTTACTTTTACAGCCGGACGTATTTTTGTGAAAGGCAGGCAGACAAAACGCGGGGGAAAGAAGCGGGCTGACATCATTCTTTATTACAAACCTAACATTCCTGTCGCTGTAATTGAAGCAAAGGATAACACGCATTCCGTCGGTTCCGGTTTGCAGCAGGCATTGGGCTATGCGGAAACTCTTGATATTCCTGTCGCAATCAGTTCTAACGGAGACGGATTTATAATTCAATATCGCAAAAACTGCGGGAACTTAGATTCAACTCAGCAAGCGATTATCACGCAAGAGCTGGATTTAAACGATTTTCCGACGCAAGAAGACTTGTGGGCTTGTTACAAACGCTATAACGGATTGGACGATAAAAGCGAGCAGACGGCTCTTTCCCAGTATTTTTTCGGGAATGATTGCTACCCACCGCGCTACTACCAGAGAATCGCCGTCAACCGCACGGTAGAAGCAATTGCGCGCGGACAAAAACGCATTCTTCTTGTGATGGCGACTGGCACAGGAAAAACATTCACGGCTTTTCAAATCATCTACCGTCTCTGGAAATCTGGCTGTAAAAAACGAATCCTTTACCTGGCAGACCGCAACAATCTTATCACCCAAACAAAGAAAGGCGACTTTAAGCATTTCAAAGATAAGCTCACTATCATAAAAAACAAGAAAATTGACAAGTCTTATGAAATTTACCTCGCATTGTATCAGGGGCTTACGAATTACAACGAAGAAACGGATGCGTTCAGAAAATTCAGCCCTGAGTTTTTTGATTTGATTATCGTCGATGAGTGTCACCGCGGTTCAGTTGACGAGGACAAAGCCTGGCATAAAATTCTCACGTATTTTTCAAACGCAACCCAAATCGGCATGACCGCAACTCCAAAAGAAACAAAGGCGCTTTCGAACATCGAATATTTTGGCGAGCCGATTTACACATATTCTCTCAAACAGGGAATTGATGACGGTTTTCTGGCTCCCTACAAAGTTCTTCGCGTTGGAATGAATGTGGATTTGGAAGGGTACAGGCCAGAGCGTAACAAAACCGACATAGACGGCGAGCTTATCGAAGACCGGCTTTACAACACGAAAGATTACGACCGCGCAATCATCATAGATGAACGAACGGATTTGGTTGCCCGAAAGATTATGGAATATCTCAAGAATACGAATCCCTACGATAAAACAATCGTATTCTGTGTTGACATCGAGCACGCAGAACGAATGCGGAGGGCTTTGTTAAAATATGCGCCGCGCGAAATCACTGCAAAGACAGACAAATACATCGTGAGAATTACAGGCGATGACAAAGACGCTAAAGACTACCTTGATGATTTCATCAATCCAGAAGAAACCTATCCAGTTATAGCCACAACTTCAAAACTGATGACCACAGGAACAGACGCAAAGACATGCAAACTGATTTGCCTTGACTCCAACATCGGCAGCATGACAGAATTCAAGCAGATAATCGGCCGAGGAACAAGAGTTGAGGAAGATTTCGGGAAACTCTATTTTACCATCATCGACTTTCGCAATGTCACCGACAAATTCGCAGACAAGGACTTTGACGGAGCGCCAGTCCGCATAAAAGAAGCGTCGCAAGACGAAGAGATTTCTGAACAAATAATAGATGAAGGCGAGGAGGAAAGTCAGATTGATCCTGTTACAGGCGAAGAGATTGCTTTTCCAGAATACCGCATCAATGACGAATTCGGAAATATTGCCGTTGCGGAACCTAAGCCACAAAAATTTGAAAGGCGAGAGAAAGTCCGAATCGCAGGCGTTGATGTTCACATCCTTAGCGAACGCAAGGAATTTTTGGACGCAAACGGAAAACTAATAACCACAAGCCTCAAAGAATACTGCAAAACAGGCATCCTCACTTCTTACCGCTCACTCGACAATTTCTTGCAGACATGGAACGACGCGGAAAAGAAGCGCGCCATTATAGAAGAGCTGGAAAATCAGGGAATTATCTTTGAAGAGCTGAAAGATGAAATTAAAAATGACCTCGATATTTTTGACCTGATCTGCCACATCGCCTGGGACGCACCGGCCCTTACAAGAAAAGAACGCGCCGAAAATGTCCGCAAACGAAACTACTGGACCAAATACGGGGACAAAGCCCGCGCAGTCTTGGATGCCCTGTTAGACAAATACGCCCAAACCGGAATCGAAGAAATAGAAGATATGAAAGTCCTCACCGTAGACCCAATAAAAGAAATCGGCACCCCGACAGAAATTGTGAATCTCTTTGGCGGAAAAGCGCAGTATCTTCAAGCAATACGAGAGCTGGAAGCAGAGATTTATAAGGTTGCGTAAATACAATGTCATTCCGAGCTTGTTTTAGAATCTTGAAGTCACAAATTGCGGCCTCAAAACTACATGTACCAAAAATCAAAAAATTTGTACGCGTTTCTTTTATATGTACCAAAATTGCAAAAAATAGTGCATATCCCTTGCGTTATGTACCAAAGTGGTGTATAATTGGGACATGACTGAATTACAAAAGCTGCCGATTGATTCTTCAAAAACGGAAACAATTAAGATTCTCAAAGCTGAAAACAAAGCTGTAAAAATGCTTGCCGAATTAAAGGGCTGCGCAAATCTTATTCCCAATCAATCAATTCTTATAAATGCAGTTGTGCTTCAGGAGTCAAAAGACAGCTCAGAAATCGAAAATATCATCACAACAAAAGATGACCTTTATAAAGCCGTAGCAGAAACCGTAAAAAAAATTGACTCAGCAACAAAAGAAGTTATGTTCTATCGCGAAGCTCTGTACACAGGTTTTAATCAGCTTAAGGAACATGACTTTATTTCAATTAATGATATTGTTCAGATTCAAAAAGTTCTGGTTCAAAATGATGCAGGAATCCGAACCATGCCTGGAACAAAACTTGTGAACGACACTACAAACGAAGTTGTTTATACTCCACCTCAGACAAAAGAAGAAATAGATGAACTATTAAAGAATTTTACTGAATATCTGAATAATGAGGATGATAGTCTTTCAAAGCTTGCTATTCTACATTATCAGTTTGAAAGCATTCATCCATTTTATGACGGAAACGGAAGGACAGGCCGCATTGTAAATATTCTCTATCTGATTTTGAAACATCACCTTGATGTTCCCATTTTGTATCTCAGTTCCTACATTATTAAGAATAAAAACAGTTACTACAAGCTTTTACAGAATGTACGTGTGAATGAGGCTTGGGAAGATTGGATAATTTTTATTCTAAAGGGAATTGAAGAAACTGCAGCCGATACAATCCAGAAAGTAAAAGCCATAAAAAAACTGTTGGAAGATACTGTAGAAAAAGTAAAAACAGAAGCTACAAAAATTTATTCAAAAGAATTAATAGAAACTCTTTTTGAAAATCCATATTGCAAAGTTGAATTCATTGTAAAATCACTCGGAGTGGAACGCAAAGCCGCCTCAAGATATTTGCACCAGCTGGAAGATATAGGTATCCTGAAGTGCATGAAAGTTGGGAAAGACAATCTGTTTATAAACATAGGCCTGATGGATTTGCTGAAGGAATAACATCATGAGCGAATGGAAAAAAGTTAAAATTGGAGATTTCCTCACAGAGCGAGAAGGTCGATATAACCCCGATGATTCAAAGATTTCAAAATACAAACGCCTCGATAAAATAGATTTCTCTGGAACAATCCATATCTCAGATAAACCTACAAAAACTGATATGATTATTGTTCATCCAGGTGATTTGGTAATTTCGGGAATCAATGTTGCAAAAGGCGCTGTTGCCGTTTATCAAGGTGATGAACCTGTTTGTGCTACAATTCATTATTCTTCTTATACATTCGATAGTTCAAAAGTTGATTTAGAATATTTCAAATATTTTGTAAAAACCCCTGCATTTATCGCTGCCCTACAAAAGCAAGTAAAGGGTGGAATCAAAACTGAAATAAAACCAAGGCATCTGCTGCCATTAGAGATTTCAATACCAGATCTACAGACTCAGCAAGAGATAGTCAAAAAAACATCTCTACAATTAAAAAAAACGGAACAGCTTTCTGTAGAAATTGAATCACAGAAAAACTACATAAAACAACTCCGTCAGAACATTCTGCAGGACGCCATAGAAGGAAAACTCACCGCCGACTGGCGCAAACAAAATCCAGTCCAAAAAGGCAACCCCGACTACAATGCAGAAGCATTGTTTGAGCGGATTCAGAAAGAACGGAACGGCGAGAAGAAACAGAAAGTATTATCTCCAATTACAGATGAAGAAAAACCGTTTGAAAT
>DGRX01000008.1:602-89662 GCA_002391235.1 Treponema sp. UBA4377 | reverse complement strand
TACAAATCGCCATTGATGTGATTAAGAACCTCCTTATTAATTTATATTATATCCCATTGCATTAAGGAAAATCAAGAAGAGAAAAAAAATAATAAGCGGCGCAAACACGCTATATTTTTTATTTTTTTTTGCGCTATAATGGAACAATGACTTTTGCGGAAACAGAAAAGATAGAGCTAAAGCAAAAGCGAGGGGTCTAAATAAATGAAGACTATTTTTCTTCCGCTATTGTTGACGGGGCTGTTTTTATCTGGTTGCAGTTTGCAAAAAATTCAATGCAATCGCATTTTATCCAAATATAATGCATTTAACGAACAGAAAACAATAGCAGCCCTAGCTCTAATGAGCTTTGATGCAGAGCAAAAGGAAAAATTATTGGACTCATGCATAAAAATGAAGCATGGGAAAATGCTTGTTTTTTTGGTTGACAAAGGCATATCTCCAAATCAAATCTACGATGGATTGCCTTTGTTGCAACACGCAATAAGATTTGAAGATGTCGACGCCTGCCTCGAACTCATAAAAAAAGGGGCTGACATAACAAAACTAGATGCGACTGAACGCAAGGACTCGTTAATGGCCAGCGCGGAAATTGCGAAAGATGATCTGTTTGATTGCGTTTTGGATAACTTTGATCTTGATGAAACTTATTATAAATCTTATGGATATAAAGTGTTTAGATACTTGATTGACTATGGCTCAAAAGAAAAACTCTCAAGATTTTCAAACAAAAATAAAGTTTTTGCCTTTATAGCTGGCGATATTCATACAGCGGAACTTCTGACGTATGGAGACGCGTGGAAAAAGGCGCCAGAGCTTTTGACTAGCCTGTCTAAAATGCAACTGCCATTGGATGATAATTTTCCATACATACAAAATGCCATAGAAATGGATTTTTTTAATATTGTTCCATGGTTTGTTGAACACGGGGTTGATTTAAATAAAGAGATTGACGGATATACTCCAGTTGAGTATGTTCATTGGAAAACAAATCTGCTTACTTATAACAACACAAAACTGTCTTCAAAAACACGAGATTCCTATGAACAACTCCTAAAACTTGAAGAATATTTGAAAAGTTGCATGAAATGATTTAACATCACACCTATTCCTAGCAAAAAAAGCGATTTAGCGCTATAATACAAAGACTGATGTCATACGCAAAGGGAAGATATGAAAATTTTTGCAGACATAATATTATCAGGAAAAAAATTTGACCCTGAAATGATTATGCAACTTACAGGATGTGTTTTTACAAAACATCACAAGAGAGGAGACTTAAATCCTAGATTAAACTCAAAAGAGATAGAAGGGTATGCCGTTCTAACTTGCGATAAAGATTACACAGAAGCAGTTATTGAAAAGGTTATAAATCAGTATAAATCCATTATTGCCATCGATAAGTCAATTTCAGAAATTGAAAATGCTGAATTTAATTTATGTGTGGAAACGCTTCAAGGCTCTTTTACAATATCCTCAAAATATTTAGCGCTAATCAATGAATATTTTGAAAATGTAAACATCGCTGTTCTTGAAGTTGTTGACGAAGCAATTAAAGTGTCTAAAAATTAAAGGATGCGCAACAATGATAAAAAAGAGATTTTTGATATGTAATTTTTTATCTGCATCAATCTTAGTTATTGTTGTATTATTAGGACGTTTTTTTGAAAACCAAATTCCATCATTTGTCTTTTTGCTTTTGCTATTTTCCTGCTGTTTATTCATGTTGCCTTATTTATTATACAGTATAAAACCGGAGCAAGAACCTAGCGCTGTTACTTGGAGAATTTTCTTTTCAATAATGATAGGCTGTTTCATTTTTTTTATTGAATTCGTTATATGCTTGTTAAAATTCTTAAAAATATTTTAAACAAATTTAAAAAAAGAAAATTTAAAGACTTTTATGGCATTTCATAAGCAAGTATAATATACTAGACCACTATACAAAGCGAGAATGTATAGCGGGCTTTAAGGAAATGCATAAAAACGAGTAACAAAAAAAACCGACATCATTCAAATATTTGAAAGGGTCGGGCCGTCACTTGATTTCGAATACTATAGTCTTGCCAGCCGTTTGCGCGCCTTGCAATTTTATCCCGTATTCATTAATTTTTTCAGAGTAATCTGAAAGCCAACCGTTATAGCTAAACATATCCCTGCTGCAATATATATAAAAATACTTTTCCAGAGCTTTGCCTATTAACTTTTCTGTGACAGCAAAATTTGTTTCATCAATATCAACCTTATAGTAGTCATCAAATCCTTGTTTAAGTTTGACCATTAGTTTTATTTCATCGGCTGGATCTAGTTTGTATGAAAAGCTCGATGGCCATATGGTTATGTCATTTTTTATATCGCCAGTCATGGGCTTCATGGAGAAATTAAATTCTTTGATTTTTCTCTCTGAATCGACATAGTTTACAAAGCAAGATGGATGTTCAATATCACTTATATTAAAATAATAAGTGTCAGAGCTATTATTCTTTATAATTACATCAAGGTTGTTGCCGTTAATTGCTTGATTCTCCTTGCTCTTATTTATTCGGCATGAATAAAAAGAGATCGTTAGAATTATAATTGACAACAGAATCATTATGTGTTTCATGTCTTTCACATTTCCACCTGCCATACCTTGATTTTATCCCCAAATACAGAAATCCATCAACCTATTTATTTCCTCTTCTGACTTTGGCAAATACGTCAATTCTATATTATCGGCTTCCAACAAAAAACTCCAATTTACATTGTCGTATTTATCCTGATTCCAATCAATTATTCCCGATAAGAAGAGTTTATGACAATCATCAACATCTTCAATATATCCGCTGTCCAAGCCTCCGGCAGATTCGAAAAACAAAGAAAGACAATCCATGTTTTCTTGCGTGATTTTTCTAATGCCTGCGATGTTTATTTCCAGCACCTTGTCAGGACCTTGGGAGATTAATAATTGCATGCATCCATCAATCGGATTTGATGTAATCTTTAATATTTGTTTGTCATGTAAATCTAGCGTTTTTTTCATAATAATATATTCCTAAGAGGTGAAGAACCCTCCAGTCATCCCCTGCTCTTGCAACATTCTATCCTAAAAAGAATATCCAAAAACCATCTTCCTTTTATAAGCATAAAAACAATATCGCTGTTGATTGCCAAGCCTGCTAATATTCTTATAAAAATTATTTTCTGAATGAGTAAAACTATGATAAGTGAAATATATATGCAGTTTTTGAGTAAAATAAACTTATTCTTTTTCCATCTTATACCGACTGCCGCTGAACCAACAGAAACGAAAAAATAATTTCTAGCAATAAAGTATAAAACTATAATTCCACATAACAGGAGAGCAAACTGCCTAAAACCTGCATCGCTTAGCACGGCTACAAGAAGAAAAAAAGCTAGACATACAAATATTTCCGCAAGCATATCAAGCAATAAAGCCGCTTTAGAAACTTTACTTTTATCCATTATTTAGAAACCTCGTATTTTGTTTTGGTAAGAAATTGATAGATCAGTTCCGGACTTGCGTCAAACTTAAAAATCAACGAATTGCCTTTTTATTTCATCTTTTACACATTGTATATTTTCATCGTCAAAACAAAGGGTCGTTACTTTTTCATTGCATACAAGATCGATTCGGACAATTATATCTTTATCATAATTTTCAGGCAAGCTGTAGTTTTTTATTTTTTCAACATTAAATTTCGCGGAACGTTTTTCACACATCCAGCCGTAATATTTGGTTATATTTTGCTTGGTAATGGGAAATCTGTATAAGACATCTTCGGGCACGCCATATATCTTTACACTGTCATAATACACTTCCGCCGAAAAAACATTTGCAGACATAATTAACAAGAAAACAAGCAATAATATTTTCTTCATAACCCAACCTCTTTGAATTAATTATACCAAACATCGCCCAATGTTGCCAAGTTGGAGCGGATTAATTGCGTTTTGCGGGTGGCGGAAAACGGTATATGTGGGGGTGGAGATTATTTCGCTTTTCTTGCTTTATAATAGATTAAATCTTTGGTGTCTGACATATCATATTTTAGATTTTTTGTTTCCAATTCCTTATAAAAATCATCAACTTTATAAAACAGTTCAAGTTCATTTGAAAGCTTATCAAACAGATAGCATTTGTATTTTTTCCCGTCTCCATATCCGTATACATATTGATTAGAGTCCATCCATTCACCAATATGAGTTAAAACCAATTTATTATTGTTTGCATATAAAGAACATTTCTCCGAAATTAAATTAGACTTTATATAATAACCGCCCGAAAGCTCAAATTTTCTTATTATGCAAAACCTAATGGAGGAAACTATAACGCCAACTAAAAGCAACACTATAGGTATTCTTTTCATCAAGAATCCCCGTTAATATTTTCTGTCCAAGTTCCACTTATTGTTTTAAGATTTTTATTGAAGGATTAATCCTCTTTGCAAGCTCAAATAATTCTTTAATTTTTTTCCTTGGATAGAATAGAGGCATATATACATCTCCAGACAAACATTCAACTGTGCATACATGCGGTATTCCGCTATATGTAATTGATTTTATTTGTTTAATAGTTATTTTCCTCGTCCAAATAAAAACTTTTATCAAAATTTCATTTTCGTCATACTCTATTCTTGACGTGGACATAATTGCAAACAATATTCCAAGAAGCAAAGTGACAAATAAAAGAATGCATTTGTCATTCTTTATGAAAAAAATTGTAAACAATAAAAACATGAATGCAGCTGCAATTATAAAAGAAAACTGGATTATGTATGATTTTATTATTTTCATTGTTTTCCCCAAGTCAATTCTCGTTTATAATTATTTATGCAATTCAGAAATTTTATCGTCTCAAGATGCATAGATAAAAACATTTTTTTGCTCTATACAGTATATATAATTTGCCTTCCGGAATTTTTATTTTTTTCTCTGCCGCGTACTGCAAGGAATCCTTCTCGTCATAAACAAGAACCCATTGATAATCTAGAAAACCTGGCTCCCAGTCAAATAAAATATATCCATCATTTACTTTTTCATTATTATTTAGCCCCTTTTCGATTTTGGGAACTTCGATTAATAAAGCAAACCTGTCAGAAAAATCACACTTAATCATTATAAAAAGAAAAGCAAAACAAATTATCTGTATAATAATGCATAAAACTTTTTTGCATTGCAATGCTAATATGAGTGAGCATACCACAAAAACAAACATAAAACAAAGCGTTGCCCAATTATATATTACATATCCTATTTGCCTTTTTAAGTAATATGATAATAAAAGGGCCATTAAAAAAAAGACGTCAACAATTGCAACAACAATATATTTTATTTTCATCCCTTCCCGCTACTTGTCCATAATCGTAATCTCGACGCGGCGATTTTTGGCGCGGCCAATTTCTGTCTTGTTGTCGGCGATGGGAACTTCGGCGCCCATGCCTTTTGCAAAGACGTGGTACTTGTCGCGGACCTTGTTGCGGATAAGGTAGTTGGCAACCGCTTGGGCGCGCTCCTCGCTTAGCTTTTGGCGGCTTTCCTTTGTTCCGCGCAAAGCTGTGTGGCCGGTGACAAGCAAGTCGTTGTCTGGGTAGGCGTTTAGGATTTGCGCGATTTTGTCAAGCTTTGCCCTTTCGCTTGGCATAAGGATGTCGCTGTCGGGCATAAACTGAATGTTCTCGATGCTCAAGGTCAGGCCCTTTTCGCCGGCCGTGACGCTTACGTCGTCGATTCCAAGGTCTGTTATTTTTTCGATGACGGCGGCAACAGTCGTCTCGTCCGCGGTGCGGGTAAAGTCGGTCACTTCGGCGTGGGCGATTCCCTCAAAGCGCAGTATGTTGTTGGAACTTGTCAGCATCTCAATCTTGAACTCTTCGTTGTAATGGTCGATGCAGCCCTTGTCTATGTCCCAAAAAATGTACTGATGAGAATAGCCTTGGGTGGCCACAGGAACCTCGCCCTTTGAGGGATCGTATTTTTTTAGGTCAACAGAATATTCAAGCTCGTACTGGACTTCAAACTTGTAAAAAGTTTTTTCGCCCTCTTGAACCGTTCCCAAAAATTCGTATTCGGCGTTAAAGGGAATTTTGTAGGGCGTCTTTATGTCAAAGGTCCTTCTCAAGTCGTGGGCCTCGTGGCCTTGCGCGGTCCACCTAAAGCCGGGCTCTATTTCTTTGTCCGGAAAAATCGGAACGTCGCGGACAACGGGCATAAAGTATTGGTCCGAAATGTCATAGCGGCCGGCGGCGTCGCGGGTAAAGACGCTCTTGTAGTCCTCGCCGTAGCTAAAGGCCCTTCCGCTGGCTCCGGTGGAATTTTCACTTGTCATAAATATAGCGTCGTGAATTCCGTTCCCCTTGTCGTCAAGGCCCGTCACCCTGACCGAAACGCGGTTAAGAATCTCTGCGTGGTGGTGGTAGACATTGTTAAAGAAAACGTCTTCTTGAACGGTGGAAAGCACCCTGTACGCGTCGCCTTCTTTGTACTTAAACTGGAACAAATTTCCCTGCGCGAATGAAATTCCGCCCGCAAGGGCCAAAAACAAAACCGCAATCGTCTTTTTCATCGTTCGCCTCGCAACAAAAAACTGCCTACATTATCGGCATATATGGCATAACAAATTAAATAGTAAAAAGTAAAAAAATTTGCTTTTTTTGCCGATAGGATATATAATAATTAGCATACAAAAAAATCAACAGCTAGGAGCGAAATATGCCGGCCGAAAAATCAAATCGTAAAACAACAATGATTGCCCGCCTTTTGGGAGTCATCGCTTTTGTAACAGTGGCGCTTTTTGTGGTTCAAAACCTGATTGTCATCCCCGACGTCCGAAAGCAGACGGTTGAATCGAATGTCGCCGACATCAAGGAAATTGCCGACGCCTACATCGAATCGACGAGCCTTTTTGTAAACGGCACTTTGAACGAACTTGACGTCTACACAAGGGCGGACATAGTGCTTAGAGGCGGCTCCCCCGACGAAATCGGAGAGTGGCTCGCGGACGACATTTCGCGCCGCCCTTCCTGCTTCTCATACGTTTTGTTCATCGCTCCCGCCGGAAATTCCTACTACGATTCCGGCAAGCGCGGAAACCACAGCGACCGCGCCTACTATAAACGAATTATAGGCGGAGAAGACCATGTCGTAAACAACCCGACAATCGCCAAAGCCACCGGCAAAGTCAGCGTAATGTTCGTAAAGGCCGCGCGCGACAGCGCCGGACGTTTGGCTGGAATGTTTGTTGGCGTTGTCGGAATGGACTACCTTACAAACCTTATCGGCGGAATCAAGCTCGGCGAAATGGGCTTTGGCTTTATGCTTGACGGAGAAGGAACCGTAATCGCCCACCCCATGCAAGAGCTGGTCATGGAAAAGAACTTCATCACAGCCGAAGACGCCAACGAAGAAACAAGAATCATGGCCAAGAACATGATTGAAGGAAAACGGGACAGCGTGGAAACAAGTTTTGTTGAGAACGGAAGGGTTAACAAAGTCTTTGTAAGCTACGGAAACGTTCCGGGAACTTCTTGGTCAATCGCAATCGCAGTTCCGATAAAGCAGCTGCACGCCACCGCCGACCGTCTGAGAACGGTTTTGATTACCGGCAACGCGATTCTTGCGCTTATGATTTTGATTGTAACCGCCATCATGACGGCAATCACCATAAAGCCGCTTAAAGGCGTCGTCACAGCCATCGAGAACATCGCAAGCGGAAACGCCGACCTTACCCAGCGCCTTGACGCAAAGGCAAACAACGAAATCGGACAGGTTGTCCACGGCTTTAACGCCTTTGTCGAAAAGCTTCAAAGCATCGTCTCAAAAATCAAAGCCTCAAAAGACAACCTTTCGGCTTCTGACAGCGACATGGAAGCCGGAATCAGCGACACGGAAAATTGCGTTGAAAGAATCTTAAAGAGCATCGACACCGTAAAGCAGAGCGTAGCCGCGCAAAACGAGAGCGTTCAGTCTACGTCGAGCGGCGTAACTCAAATTTCAAGCAACATTGAGTCTCTTGAAAGAATGATTCAAGAGCAGTCAAGCGGAGTGACGGAAGCCAGCGCCGCCGTAGAGGAGATGATCGGAAACATCGGCAGCGTAAACACAAGCGTGGATAAGCTTTCAAGCTCGTTTGTCTCTTTGCGCGACAACGCCAGCGAAGGAATCGCCAAGCAAAACACTGTGACGGAAAAGATCGAGCAAATCGAAATCGAATCCGAGATGTTGCAGGAAGCCAACATCGCCATCGCGGCCATCGCCGAGCAGACAAACCTTTTGGCCATGAACGCCGCCATCGAGGCCGCGCACGCTGGCGAAGCCGGAAAAGGCTTTAGCGTTGTCGCCGACGAAATCAGAAAGCTTAGCGAAACTTCAAGCGAGCAGTCAAAGACAATCGGCGCCCAGCTTTCAAAAATCAAAGATTCGATTGAGGACGTTTCAAACTCGTCGGCGGACTCAAGCCAGGCCTTCCAAGCGGTTTCTGAAAGCATCCAGGCCACCGACGAGCTTGTGCGCCAAATCAAGAGCGCTATGGACGAGCAGCAGGAAGGCTCCAAGCAAATCCTTGAAGCCCTGCGCGTAATGAGCGACAGCACAAGCGAGGTAAAGAACGCCTCGCAGGAAATGGCCGCCGGAAACCAAACGATTTTGAGCGAGGTTTCTGTCTTGCAGGAAAATTCCGCAAAGATAAACCAAAGCGTTCAAGAAATGGATTCAAGCGCAAGGCAAGTCAACGACACAAAGAACACATTGAGTTCTTTGAGTTCGCAAATGACAAGCGCCATCGCGGAAATCGGCCACGAAATCGACCAATTTAAGGTCTAAGCAACTCGTGCCGTCGCTTGCAAAACATCAACCGTTATTTCGAGTTGATTTCGCGCAAGCGCGGCGGCATTCCTAATCAAATTCACGAGTGATGTTCTTGAGCCATTTGCCGCTCTTGTAATGAAAAATGTTCACAGGCATTTTTTCAAATTCGTCCAAGTACAAAATCAAGTAGACGACAAGCGGCGGCAAATGCAAGACAAAGGCGGCGACCATTCCAAGCGGAACGGAAACCGCCCACATCGCGATTGTGTCCAGCACAAAGCCAAACTTGGCGTCGCCGCCCGACCTAAAGACGCCGCAAATCAAGACAGTGTTAATCGTTGCGCCGACAATCGAAAGCGCGTTTATGTACAAAAGCGGCGAAAGCATTTTTGTCGCCTCTTCGGTAAGTTTAGCCATTCTGAACAAAAGGGGCTGGCTGGCTATAAGAGCCGCCGCTCCGATTATGCCGGCAAAAATCGTGCTCTTTACAAGGCGGCTCGCGCTGCGCTTGGCCTTTTCGTTTTGGCCCGCTCCGATTTCTTTTCCGACCAAGATCGCTCCGCCGTAAGCCATTCCGAAGCAAACGATTGTGGCCAAGTTTCGCAAAACGTTTACCAAGGAATTCGCCGCGACCAAGTCCGAGCCAAGGTGGCCCATAATGACGGCGTAGCTTGCAAAGCCCGCTCCCCAAACAACTTCGTTTCCAATCGCGGGGAGCGAATACTTTACAAAGTCGCGCAACAAAAGCGCGTTGCGCCTAAAAAGGCATTCCGGCCTAACTTTAATTTCCTTGGAACGGTAAATCACAAAAACGCTTAAGGCAAGCTCCACGACGCGGGCGATTGTCGTTGCAAGGGCCACGCCGCGGATTCCCATTTTGGGGGCGCCGAACAAGCCAAAGATGAAAACCGCGTTAAGGCAAATGTTCAATAAAAGCGCGGCGGTCGTGATTACCGTCACTATTTTTGTCCGTTCAATGCTCTTTAGCGTGGCCTGAATTATTTGCGAAAACGAAAGCAAAAAGTAAGACACGCCGACGATGTGAAGGTATTCGGCGCCCGCGAAAATCAAGGCCTCGTCGTTGGTGAAAATCTTCATCAAAAAGCGCGGCGCCAAAATCGCGGCAAGTCCGAATATTGTTCCGACCAAGGCCGAAAGTTTTGTTCCGATTCCAAAAATAGTTTCTATTGAATGGGAGTCGCCCTTTCCCCAATACTGCGCGGCCATCATTACGACGCCAGACGAAAGGCCGATGTAAAAAAGGAACATCACCATTTGAACGTAGTTGGCCAAGGACGAGGCCGCGATGGCGGTTTGGCCCACGTAGCCCAACATGACTACGTCCGCCGAACCTACGGCCGCGCTCAAAAGGTTTTGCAGCGCTATCGGAGCGACAATCGTAAAAAGGGATTTATAAAAAGTGCGGCGCTCGCTCTGTTCGTCAATAGTTCTTTCCATAGCAGAAGCAAGCATAAAAGAGCGGGCATTTTTTGTCAAGGCGCGTTTCTTGACATGCCATATGCCTGATTTGACAAAAACAAAAACGCGCCGTAAAATAAGGGCAAATGAATTTTGACCCAACGATTTTTTTCGCGATACTCGGAGGCCTTTTGCTTTTGGCGGGCCTTGCCGGCGCTTTCATTCCTGTTTTGCCAGGGCCGCCGCTTGCGTGGGCGGGCCTTGTGGCCGCGAGCTTTTGCGCCTATGCCCGCATTGAACTTTGGATTTTGGTCGCGACCGGAATCGCGGCCGCGATTGTGACCGCCATCGATTACATTTTTCCGTCAATCATCACAAAAAAATCCGGCGGAAGCGAGGCGGCCAGTTGGGGCTGCAACATAGGCCTTGTCGTGTCGCTCTTTCTTGGCCCGCTTTTTATTCTTGTCGGCCCCTTTTTGGGAGCCTTTGCCGGCGAAATGATTCACGATTCCTCCGACAAAAAAAGGGCGCTAAAGGCCGCGCTCGGCGCCTTTAAGGGCTTTCTTTTGGGAACGGGCCTAAAGGCGATTTGCGTGATTTGCTTCATCTGGATTTTTGCGTGGAGCCTTTTTTAGGAACGAGTCAAGGCGCGCTTCGCTACGCGCCGTTTTGCTAGTTGAAATTTATTCAACTGCGCTCTTGCGAGCGCGGGCAATCAAGGCCTTGACTCGTTCCTTTTGCGGCGGCAGACTTGCTTGCAAGGCCGCCTTCCGCAAACAAAAAAAAACGCCTCCGTCAAAAGACAGAAGCGTTATATCGGGCAACCCGGATTTGAACCGGGGGCCTCTACGTCCCGAACGTAGCGCGCTACCAGCTGCGCTATTGCCCGATTCCGCAAAAAGCGGAACTGAAAAAAATACCCATTCCGGAGAATGGGTTAGACGGGAGCGAAGGGGCTCGAACCCTCGATCTCCGGCGTGACAGGCCAGCGCGATAACCAGCTTCGCTACGCCCCCGTAAGTTGTTCTATGTTAGCAAAAATTTAAAATTGTGTCAATAGCGTCTAGGAATTTTTTTCGACCCATTTGCGGATGCCTTCAACGACGTCCGCGTCAATGTCGTGCTCCACGCGGCAGGCGTTTTCTTCGGCCTGGTCTTCGGGAACGCCGGTTATCATCACCAGGAACTTTGTCAAAAGCTGGTGGCGGCCGTAGATGTCGCTGGCTTTTTCAAGCCCCTTTTTTGTAAGCTCGATTCGATTGTGAATGCCGAATTCTATGTAGCCCTCGCGCTCCAAAATTCCCATCGCGCGGCTGACGCTGGGCTTAGAAAAACCCAAATGGTTAGCAATGTCAACCGAAAGGACGTCGCCGTCGTTTTTGTTTTTGAGAATTAAAATCGCTTCCAAATAATCTTCGCCAGATTCGTACATAGCCGCTCCGTTTTTATTTATGCTGAACAGTATATCATAAAATTCGCTTTTGCGCTAGACTTCAACTTATGGAAAAAACATTCGACAAAAATTCCGTCCTTTCCCGGCGAGGAACAAACGCAAGCGCCGCGGACGAGGATTCCGCAAAGACGGCGGCGGCCTTTTGCCGCTTGTATGAATTGATTCGCATTTTGCGCGCGCCCGGCGGCTGCCCTTGGGACCGCGAGCAGACTCCGCAGACTATGCGGCGCGACTTGGTGGAAGAAGTCTTTGAGGCCGTCGACGCGATAAGTTCCAACGACGCTCCTCACGCAAAGGAAGAATTGGGCGACGTCTTTTTAAACGCGACGATGATTTCCTACATGTATTCGCAGATGGCGGAACGGGGGGAAGGCGGCTGGACTTTGCAGGAGGAACTTGACGAGCTTGTCGAAAAACTGATCCGCAGACACCCGCACGTCTTTGAGCAAAGCGAAGGAAAAGCCGTGGCCGACAAGCCGGTGAACAACAGCCAGGAAGTTTTGGCGCAATGGGACAAGATAAAGGAAAAGGTCGAAGGCCGCGAACAAAAATCGATTCTTGACGAAGTTCCGCAAGGCTTTCCTCCCCTTTTGCGCGCGTACAAAATGCAAAAAAAGGCGGCAAAAAAAGGCTTTGACTGGCCAAGCCTTGAGCCAACGCGCGCCAAAATTTTGGAAGAGCTAAAAGAAGTTGACGAAGCCGCCGAACAGGCGCGGCAAAACGGCTCAGAAGAAAACCGCGCCCACTTGGAGGAAGAAGTCGGCGACCTCTTTTTTGCCGCCGTCAACTACGCCCGAAAGCTTGGCGTTGACCCGGAGCTTGCGATGAACGCGGCCAACAAAAAATTCTACAAGCGCTTTTCTTATGTTGAAGAGCAGTGCGCCAAAAACGGCGTAGAGATGGTTCAAGAAAATTTGGACAAGATGGACGAGTTTTGGAACGAGGCCAAACGTAAATAAAACCCCGCGGTTTTTAGGAGGACACAATGCTTTTGGAAGAAGACGTTTTAAAAATCGTAAACGAACAGCGCTTGGGAATGGCGGCCTACGACAAAAAGCGCGACAAGGGCCTTAAAGTCCCCCAAGGCCTAAAATGCTTTTACGACATCCGCTACTCCAAGGACGCGGACGAATGCCTTCTTGACCTTTACAAGCCTGTCCGCGCTTCAAAAAAGCCGACACCCGTAATCGTAAGCGTCCACGGCGGCGGCTGGATTTACGGCGACAAGGAATTGTACCGCTTTTACTGCATGGAGCTTTCGCGCCGAGGCTTTGCGGTTGTAAACTACACTTACCGCCTTGCTCCCGAACACAAGTATCCTTCCGCGCTCATAGACGCAAACAATGTCTTTAAGTGGCTCCTAAAAAACGCCGCCGCCTATAATTTGGACATAAAAAACATTTTCGCAACCGGCGACAGCGCGGGCGCCAACTACCTGGCCCTTTACGCCGCGCTTATGTCCAACAAAAATTTCTCTCAAAAAATTCCGCAAGTGAAAACGCCCGCGCGCCTTTCGCTAAAGGGCCTTTACCTAAACTGCGGAATGTTTGACTGGAATAACTTTTTGCAAAACGGAACGGGCGGCGAGCATGAGCAAAGCGCGGCGCTCTTGCAAGCCCTTATGCCCTACGGCGGAACCGAGCTTGAAAAAGAAATCGCCTCGCCCGCCCAGCATCTGACAAAAGATTTTCCGCCGTCATTTGTGGTGACGGCCGAGTTTGACTTTTTAAGAAAAAGCGCGGCCTTTATGGCAAGCCGCCTTTGCGAGGCCGGCGCCGACTTCCGCTACAAGCGCTATTCTAGTTCCAAAGAAAAGCTGCATCATGTCTTTATGCTCAACCTCCGTTCCAAAGAAGGGAAGAAGAGCATAGACGAGCAATGCGATTGGTTTAGGAGTTTGGCTAATTGAAATTTGTTGGATACCAACCTTTCAACATGTCATACAAATCTTTGTAGATGGAAGTTCCTGAATAAAATTTGTCGTAAGGAACCTCGTGGTCAACCGGAACGCCTGCGTCGATGCAAACATAGTTTCCGTTTGCGTCAATCGCGCACATTTCCGCCGACGCTGAGGTTTGGAACAAGGCTCCGTCGGAAGTTTGCGTTGGCTTTACAACGCCACCGCCGCCGCCGCTTTTTTGGCCCACAATCGGAACGCCCAATTGGTAATGGCAAATGGCCGGAAAAAAGTTTCCGCAAGAGAATGAAAATCCGCTTGTAAGAACATAAAAGTTGTAGTTCTTTTTAAGCGAAGTGGCGCTGCCTGTATCAATGCTATAATAAAACTTTGCGACGGAATTGTCCAAGTGGTTTTTTTCCGCCAAAAAGAAGTCGTTTGTGTCGCGCAAAAAGCAGAGCGCGAGCATGCATTGTTGAATGACTCCGCCGCCGTTGCAAGAAAGGTCGATAACGACATTTTTTACAGTGGGATGCGCTGCTATGTCCTCAAAGGCCTTCGTCAAAAACCAGTAAGTGTTGACGCCGGCAATCTCTTCCAAATCAGTTGAATTGCCGGGGTTGCCCTGCAAAAAGTTGTCAAAAACGATGACCGCCATTTTATCGACATCTCCTTCCTTTACATAAAAGACGCCCTTCCTTTTCTTTTTCTTTCCGTCGGGGGCCTCTCGGTCAGCCATTCTTGCTTTACGGGTGTCGCCAAGCGCTTTGTCTCTAGGACCGGTAAAACTGCTTGACAATCTTTGGTACTGCGAGATGGAGGCGTAGCTTTGATACATTGACGGCTCGTGGTAGACGGTATGGCCGTCGTCAATGTAGCCCATTAAGAATTTTGCAAGGGCCGTGTCGTAAGTGGCGGTGTCGGTGGAAAGCAAGTCAAAGCCCAAGCCGGCATTAAAAATGCTGTCGTTGATAAAAGCGCCTATGTTGTCTTTTCCAACAGCGCCCCTGCGCTCCTTTAGGCAATAATTTTTGTCAAAGAGCAGGCAAAGGTTTCTATAATTGTATTCCGCCTTTAGCTGGTTGCGGATGGAACTGACGAAGCGGCCTGAATCGTAAGCCTTTGTCGTCGCCAATTGGTCGCTTGTGGCGTCTATGCCCACATAATAGTCAAATCCGTTAAAGCTGCATACCGCGTATCTTAAGAATGTGTCGGCAATCACTTGAAAGGGAACAAGCAAATCATTCTCATATCCATTAAAAGAATTGGAATTATATCTTGTTGTGTCAAAGACAAACATCTTTAGGCCGTAGGCTTTTAAATCGATTGTCGTCCGCTCTTTTGTCTTGACGTATATTGTATTATTGTTAAAGTCTATTTTTGGAGAGCTCTTTGTCGCGGTGTCAGCTTTTGCCGCATATACGTTTCCTATGCCGTTATTAACAGTGTTCTTGGGGCTGACCATTCGGGTAAAGTCATCGCTGTAAATCGTTTGGTTCTTCACGTCAAAGTACAGCGTGTCGTCCTTCCATTCAACAGGATACTCAGTTCCAGCGTCATTTTGATAATACTTGTAGGAATATATGCATTCTCCGCTTGGCGGAACATCATATTTCCAGCCTCTGTCGTTAATAAAATCCATGAACTTGCAAACGTCTTCAAGCCTTATAAAGGGAATGTCTTCCCAGCCTTGCAAGTTGAATGTGACGACAGTAAATTGTTTCTCGCCTTTTTCGTTGTAGACTTGTGAATAAAAGTCTCTGGAAATTCCTGTCGCCTCAGGGAACTGGTAGCCAAAGCCTACAACATTATTGTCGCCGACTTCGTTTGTACAAGAGAAGAGCGCGAACGCCAAACAAAGCGCCAGCGAGGCAAAAATGCTTTTCTTTAAAAAATTAAATTCCATAATTAAAAAAAATTATAACCGCAAAGGCGCTTGCGGTCAATAAAAAATGAAATTGCAATTTCATTTTAATAATTGCATTTTCATTTTTTTTTCATATTTTTGCAGAATTTGTTTGCATTATTTTTAAAATGGGCTTACAATATATAGAAAGGAGATAAACATGGGAAAATATGTTATCAGAAAATCCAAGACTGGTTTTTATTTTAATGTAGAAGCCACCAATGGACAGGTTATCGCCACAGCTCAGCAATACAAGTCAAAGCCCAGCTGCAAAAAAGCGATTGACGCTCTTAAAAAATTGGCCAAGTCTCCAATCGAAGATTTGACAATCAAAGACGGACCCAAGTACCCCAACCCCAAATGGCAGGTTTACCAGGACCGCAAAAAGGAATTCCGCTTCCGCTTGGTCGCCTCCAACGGAAACAACTTGATTTGGGGCGAAGGCTATTCAACAATGCAGGCTTGCAAGGCCGGCGTTCTTTCCGTTCAGGCCAACGTAAACTCTGAAATCGAAGACAAGGCTGTAGCCGAAAAGAAGCCCGCCGACAAGAAACCCGCGGCAAAAAAGACGGCTGCCAAAAAGACTGCAAAAAAACCCGCGGCAAAAAAGGCAGCGAAAAAACCGGCTAAAAAAACAACCGCAAAGAAGGCCGTAAAAAAGCCGGCAAAGAAAACCGCCGCAAAAAAGACAACAAAGAAAGCGGTTAAAAAGCCCGTCAAAAAGACAACGGCAAAGAAAGCGGTTAAAAAGCCCGTAAAAAAGACTGCGGCCAAAAAGCCCGCGGCAAAAAAGGCTGTTAAAAAGCCGGCCAAGAAGAGCAAATAACGACAAGCCCGCTTGCGTTATTTGCCTGCGATTTCGCAACGTCCGTTAACGCGGCGTTGTAAAATCGCATAAAAAACGCCGACCCGTTTTTACGGGCGGCGTTTTTTTTCGCTCTTTACAATCGGCACGCTCACGGCAAAAGGCGCCAAGCGTTTCCGTCATAGTCAAAAATCCGAGCCTGGCAGTTTTCTTGCAAGCCGCCGCTCCAGTAATCCTTTAGCGGAAGATTTTGCAAGCCGCTTGTAATGCCAGCGTTTAAGGCGCCGTGAGCCACAATCATTATTCGCTGGGCCTGGCCAAAAAGCGGCTGGACTTTTTCTTGGATAAAATCCAAAACGCGGCGGCGAACGTCTTCAAAGCTTTCCGCCCCGGGAGCGGTTGGAAATTTTTCTGGCGCGGTAAAGAAAAACCTGTAGGGGCTTTGCGGAGCGAACCATTCGTCGCAAAGCTTTCCGTCGCCGATTCCAAACGACATTTCTATCAAGCGCTCGTCGGTCTCTATCGGAATGTCACGCTCGCCGCGAATCAACCGCGCAGTGTGGACGGCGCGCTTTAACGGCGAAGAAAAAATTTTGTCAAAGTGAACGTCTTTAAGGCGGCGACCCAAGGCGACGGCCGCGTCGATTCCGTTTTGGTTTAACTCTATGTCAGTGCGGCCCTGCAATTTTCCCGCCGCGTTCCAAACAGTCTGCCCATGCCTAATGATGTAAAGTTGCATAAGGGGTATTGTAATGCAAAGGGGGAGAGAGGCGCAAGAGCGTGAGAAATTTAGCCGATTGAATCCAGAAAATCCGCCAATTTTTTGCGTTGGTCTTTCGTAAGGCGGTTCCAGCGGTTCAAGATTTCCACTTGTTCTTTTGTTATATTTTTTGAGAACATCTCGTCGTCCTGAAAGAATTGCGAAAGCGTGATTCCGAAAGCGCCGCAAATACGCTCCAATGATGGAATCGAGGGAATGAGACTTTTTCTATACCACGATGAAATTGTGGACTGGGTAAGCTCCGACCTTTCGGCAAGCTCGTATTCTGTCCAACCCTTTTCCAGCCGCATGTCTGTAATCTTTTTTAGAATATCCATAAAAACATCTTACGAGTATGCGTTATTTATACTTCAAAATTTCGTTGACATTTAATAGGAATAGTCGTATAATTATTAACGAATAGACGAATAAAAAGAGGTTGTCAATGAAAAAGTTTTTGAAATTTGCAGTCGGCGCTGGAATTGTAATAATTCTTCTATATTCATGTTCCAAAGGATTCTTAAATAACAAAGTTGTTAATGTCGTTAAAAACACTGAAGTTGATGACGGACTGACAATCGGAAAACTCCTAAAAACCGTATGCAAGGAAAGCAAATGGGAAATGCAAGGTTTGGATGACGGAATGCCCCGCGTGATTTATTCTGGAAAGTGGAAGAACAAAGACTTGAAAATGATTTATGCGATACAAAGCTTTGCAGGAGAGCCTCACGGATACTTGGTTTACTATGAATTAGGAGGAAACAGTTTTTCCTCAGCGAATGACGATGTTGATTTAATTTATTCATATTTGTATGAAGATTATATAAAAATAAAGCGAGGCAAATGATGGGCGTTGGATTCGATTTTTTTAAGGCTACCATAGGCCATAACCTAGCGAATGGAGTAATGGATTCGCTTTCTGAGGCGATTGCAAATAATGCAGCAGAAAACTCGGCTCGAGAAGAAGCAAAAAAGGCAAACTCCTATAAGAATGATTTGTTAAAAACTCTTGTTTTTATGCTTGGAAACAACACAGTTCTTGAACGTAGCGCCAAAAAAACTATTGCAGAGTACCTTTCTGGTGTTTGTGAAGAAAGCGTTTCGCTCTTTTCCATCGAGGATAAAATTGACTTGGCTTATGAAAAAATAAATGCAGACGGTCCAAGAAAATTTTTTTCTGAAATACGCGCGATAAATTCTGACAGAGAGCAAGTTGTAGCGATTTATACATGCGTTTTGGTTCTGTATGAGGAGTTGGCAAATTCCGAAAAAGTTTTACCGGCGCATATTTACAACATGGCATTGATCAAACACTTCTTTGCCTTAACAAGAAAGGAACTCACAGAATGCTATGATGCTGTTGCGAAAGCGAATGAGGCTGACATAGACGATATCGCGGATTTATTCGAATCTATGACTTCGGAAGAAGCGATAAAAGCAATTGAAGCTGCCAATCCAACTTTGGTTTACACAGAAGATGAAGCGGAGGATGAGGATGAGATTGAAGACGAAGAACCAGAAGTTGAGGAAGAGCCTACGCAAGAAACAAGCGAACCTGATGTTTGCGCGAATCCAAGAGAAGAAATAGAAAGATTGTATTATGAAGCGTTAAAAGAAGCAGGAACCGCAGGAAAAGATTTCAAAGACAAGGTATGCCTTGCCGATTCAAACCCGTATTTTGTGACAAAGGCAGTGAATCTTTACGCAAAAGATTGCGTGGGAGAAGACGCCCTTCTTGTTTTTGACAATACATGGACAAAAAACTTTAAGAATGGCTTTCTTTTAACCAACAAAAATCTTTATATTGGACAGGGTGGCAGGTTGAAGGCAAAAATAGCGCTTGAGCAAATAAAATTTATAGACATGCCAGCTAATGATTATAAGATTGTTGTCAACACTACGGATTTTCCAGCGAATATGATTTTGCCAGAAGGTGCTACGGCCTTGGCAAATTATTTGGTAAAAGTCATACCTCTTGCAATGCAAATTGGATGTGACGATAAATCAGAGCAAAAACAATTGGAGGAAAAATAAATGATTGTTACAGGCGATGGACTAAAAAAAACAAACGGAAGTCAGACGACTCAGACAACCCCAGTTCAGACAGGTTTGTCCGAAAAAAAGAAATCAACGGCAATTTTGCTTTGCTTGATTGTCTTTGGAGCTTTTGGCTTGCACAGGTTTTATGTAGGAAAGACAAAATCCGGCGGTTTGCTTTTGTTGGTGAGCTTCTTGTCATGTGGAACTTTTGGCGTTATTTGGGGCTTGTATGATTTATTCACGCTCATGTTTTCTGATAATTTTACAGACGCCGCTGGATTACCGTTGCGTTAATTATAAAAAAGGCTTGATTCGGATATGATTGTAACGGAAAAAAACATAGAAAAAAATGCGGTCAAAGTGAAAAGGGCTCTAAAAACCGCTATAATAATTATTATAGCGGTAATTGGCGTCTCTTTCACCGCGCTTTTTTTCTTGCAACTTGACATGCCTATTTGTGTGAACATAGAAGAAAAGCCTACGGCGCAAGATAGCATTCCAACTCGTCTGGAAGGATTTGGTTCCATTCCTTTTGGAGCAAAGCTTGAAAAAGTTTTGCCAAGAATGAAAAAGGATGGATGGCAACAAGTTGAGGAATATGAAACGAAAAGCCCCAATGATGTGCCTTTTAAATGCATTGTTTTCAAAAAAGCGAACAGCCGTTTTAGAGGGCATGAAGTTTTTGATATAGTAATGACTTTTACAAAAGCTGGCGGAACTTTCCAAGGATTTATGGTTGAGTTCTATTTTGGAAAAAAGAATATTGAACTGCATAAAGAAATCGTCAATGACTGCATTTCAATTTCTGATTTCACGGTGAAAGGAACGGAATTTAGCGATCAAGGAGAGAAAATTTCTTTCTGTAAAAATTCAAGCAATGATATATGCATGTATGCTTATTATAAGCGTGATGACTATTATCTTCTGCAATTTCAGTACTATGATAGAATCACATTTTACTAACAGCGTCGCCTTCACAACCCCGCCAGCTTGACGCAAGCGTACGGCGTGTCGTTGTAAGCCAAAAAACGGTCACGCTCTTTTGCCGCGCGCGGGGAAACGTCGCAAACGCGGCGGACTTTTTGGCTTGCATCCGCGACTGTTTCCTGACCAAAAGGCGCGGCGGAATCGCTTGCAATGCCAAGAGGCGCCGCCTCATTCGTTCGGGGGCTTGCGACAAAATCATTTGAAAGCCTAAGACTGTCGGCGGCGACCAGCGGGTTTATCCAGCGGCGCTTTACGGCAAGCTGGACGCAAAAATATCCGTCTAGCGGCGCGGAAGAGCCGCGGACTTTTTTCATTGTGCGATAAGTTTTGTAAAGGCGCAAAAAGTCGCGCGCCTCGTTCGATTTTAGCTGACCGTTAGTTTTTGGCATTGCAAAAGATTGCTCGCTGACCAAGAAGGCGGCGGCCTCCACCGATTGAGGGCCTCCTTTCGTTTTGCGCTCGCCGACCGATTGCGCCGCGACGGAATTGTGGTCTTCCAAACGATTTTCTTTCTCGCCTTCCGCTTCGCGCAAAAGCGCGTCCCAGCGGCCGATAATTTCGCGCTCGCTTAATTGCCACAGTTCCTCTTCGCGGAGGGCGCCGCATTTTATGGCCGCGTCCACTACGCGCGCCATAAGTTCCATCGCAATCTTGTCCTTGTTGCGCTGCAAAAAATATCCGATTTTTAAAATGCGCCTAAAATAGTCCAACGCGATTTTTTTTGTCTTAAATGAAAACTCGTCGCGGCCGCGCTCGTCCTTGGCCACAAACAAGTCGGCGTAAAAGCGCTTGACGGCGCGCAGGCTAAACCAGCCCTCCAAGGCCTCTCCGCTTGGGAACATGTATTCAAGGCGGTCGGCGCTTAGCTGGGGAACCTCGTTGTCGCAAATCGAAAATTTGTGGTAGTCGCAAACGTCGCTGGCGGCCAGTCCGTCTTGGGCCAGAGCGGCGGCCAAGTCCTTGTCGGCCAAAATCATCGCGGCGTTTTTGTCTTCGGTGGATTCCTGCGTAAGGGCGTCGCCGTTTTTAAAGTCGATCACATGGCTAAAGGCCGGGGTGGAAACATCGTGAAAAAGCGCGGCCAAAGTCTTTTTTTTGTCGCGCGTCCAATTCCACACAATCAAAGCGCAGTTTAAGGAATGGTCGTAGCGCGAATAATAAAAGCGGTTATGGAAGAGCGACGTCCAGTCGGTTCCGCACAAAAGACCTATGCCCTTTAGCCGCTCCAAAATTTTTAGCGACAAATATTTTTTTAGAAAGTCGGGAAAGGCGGGGCAAAGAATTTTTTGGTAGCGCTCAAGGCGGGCCGCCGCTTTTTGGTCTTGCATGCAGTCTCCGCCTGCCGCCGCCTTTTTGTCTTTCAAGCAGTCACCGCCCCGCGCTTTTTGGCCTTGCAAGCGTTCCGCCTTAGCGTGCGGCGCCCCATTCGGCATAATACGCGTCCAGTTCCTTTTTGATTTCATCGGAAATGGCTCCGCTTCCGTCAGCCTTCCACAAGGCCTCAATCACTTCGTCCATCGTGACGATGGCGGCGGTCTTAAAGCCGTACTTTTGGCTGATGATTTCAAGAGCGCGCTTGTCGGAGTCCCTGGCTTTTTCCATGCGGTCAAGCGAGACAATTTCGCCGACGATTTTTATGTCGCCCTGCGCCTTTATAATGGGGAACGTTTCTTCAATAGAAGCGCCGCTTGTCGTAACGTCTTCTATTATCACAACGCGGTCGCCATCGCGCAAATTGCTTCCAAGCAAAATGCCCGCGTCGCCGTGGTCTTTGACTTCCTTGCGGTTGGAACAATAGCGGACTTCCTTGCCGTAAAGCTCGCTGTAGGCAATCGCGCAGGCGACGCTTAGCGGAATGCCCTTGTAGGCCGGGCCGAACAAAACGTCAAAGTCGTCGCCAAAGTTTTCGTGAATCGCCTTGGCGTAGTATTGGCCCAAGCGGCGCAACTGGCTTCCGGTAACGTAAGCGCCGGCGTTCATAAAGAAGGGCGAATGGCGTCCGCTCTTTAACGTAAAGCTTCCAAACTTGAGCACTTGGCACTCAAGCATAAAGTCGATGAATTCTTTTTTGTAGTCTTGCATCACGCCCGCCTTTATTCTTTTTCAACACATTTAATATGCAGCTCATCCAATTGCTTCTGGTCAACAGCGCTGGGGCATTCATCCATCGGCGACATTGCAAGATTGTTCTTGGGGAAGGCGATGACTTCGTGGATGCTTTCCTCGTGGCGCATAAGCATTACAAGGCGATCTAGACCGGGAGCGATTCCTCCGTGCGGCGGAGCGCCAAACTTAAATGCTTGGACCAAAAAGCCAAAGGCCTTTTCGGCGCGTTCCTGCGAGTAGCCGACAATCTTAAAGATGCGCTGCTGCAAGGCCGGGTCGTTGATGCGCATTGAGCCTGAGGCCAACTCGTAGCCGTTAAGAACCAAGTCGTAAAGGTCGCCCTTTACGCTGCCGGGATCCGATTCCAAAGTGTCCCAATATTTTTTTTGCGGAAGCGTGAACATGTGGTGCTCTGTTTCCCAATGGTTCTCTTCTTCGTTCCAGGCAAAGTAAGGAAAGTCGATGATCCAGGCAAAGTGGAATTCGTCGGCGGGGTTGTAAAGGTTAAGGTCTTTTCCAAGCTGCTTTCGCACCGCTCCAAGCGCGACGCAGGCCACCTGCCATTTTTCGTCGCTGACAAAAAGCAAAAGGTCGTTCTTTTCCGCGCCGAGCTTCGGGCAAATCTCGCCTTCCTTTCCGGCAAAGAATTTTGAAACTCCGCCTTCAAAAGTTCCTTCGGCGTTGACCTTCATCCAAGCAAGTCCCTTTGCCTTGTACTTCTTTGCGACGGCTTCCAACTCTTCCACCATCTTGCGGGAATACTTGTCGGCCACGTTCTTTACGACAAGCGCCTTGAGTCCGCTTCGCTTGTGGCGCTCGATGTCCATTCCCGCGTTGGCGGCTCCAGCCTTAAAGGCGTTAAAGTCGCTAAGGCCCGCCATAAAGGCCGCGTCCTGAATCTTAAGGTCAAAGCGCAAGTCGGGCTTGTCGCTTCCGTAAAGGTTGAAAGCGTCGTCCCAAGTCAGTCGGTCAAACTTTGCGGGAAGATCGTAGTTCAGCGTCTTTTTGAAAATGTAGCCCATCATTCCTTCTGTCGTTGAAAGAACTTCCTCGCGGTTGGTGAAGGACATTTCCATATCGATTTGCGTGAACTCAGGCTGGCGGTCGCCGCGGGCGTCTTCGTCGCGGTAGCAGCGCGCGATTTGGAAATACTTGTCAAAGCCCGACACCATCAAAAGCTGCTTGTAAAGCTGGGGGCTTTGCGGAAGCGAATAAAATTTTCCGGGATGGACGCGGCTTGGAACCAAGTAGTCGCGCGCGCCTTCGGGCGTGGACTTGATAAATGTGGGCGTTTCAATTTCCAAAAAACCCTGCTTGGTCAAATACTCGCGCGTGGCGAATGTCACGTTTGAGCGCAAGATTATGTTCTGCTTCATCGGCTCGCGGCGCAAGTCCAAGTAGCGGTAGCGCAAGCGCAAGTCTTCGTTGGGAAGGACAAGCGTTCCGTCCTTTTGGCGCACTTCGTCAATCGCAAAGGGAAGCGGTTCGCTTGTGGTGAATATCTCTATATCGTCGGCCTCAACTTCAATCGCGCCGGTGGCCATGTCTTTGTTCACGTCTTTTTCGGAGCGCGCGGCAACCGTTCCCTTGACTGCAACGCAATACTCGCTCTTTAGCGAGGCGGCGATTTTTTTAACTTCGTCGCTGGATTTGTCGCCAACGACAACCTGCGTGATTCCGTAGCGGTCGCGCAACAAAATAAAGGTAAGTCCGCCAAGCTCACGCGAGCGGTGAACCCAGCCGTTCAATATTACAGTTTTTCCTACGTCGGAAGCGGACAATTCTCCGCAAGTGACAGTGCGTTTTGTGTTTTCCATAATGGAACTATTGTAGCGAAAACGCGGCCTTTGGGCAACAAGGGGAGCGGGGCTACCGCGTCCTTGCGGACGCTGCAAAGGGGGAGCGTCACATCTTTCCCAGCGTTTCCTTTTCCATTTGAATTATCTGAATCATCCGGTCAATCGCGCAGATGTCGATGTATGGCGCTTTAGCGGAAAGCATTTTGTCGCGGTTTTTAATTGTTCCTTTTTCGTATTCGTCAAGAAGGGCGGCGCGCTTTTTCTTTTCAGCTTCCAACTCCTTTTTTGTAAGAACGCCGGAATACATCACCGCCAGGCAAAACCAGACTGAATCAAAATCGACGCGCTCAAAAAGGGCGCGTATCGCGGCCTTTAATTCGGCGCGGCCAGTTTTTGTCAAACGGTAAACGGCCTTGTTGTCCGCTTTGCCTGTGTCCTCGATAAAGGCGTTTTTTTCCAAACGCAGGCAAGTTTCGTAAAGCGTGGTCGCGCCAATCGGGTGCCAATACTGCATGTTCATATTGTCAATCATCTTGAGCATGTCGTAGGCGTTCATCTCGCCTTTTAAAAGCATTCCGCAAATTACGATTGAAGTTTTAGACAGCACGGCGCGCCCTCCTTATAAAAAAAATCCAAATCGCGGACAAAAACAGAATCACAAGCGCGATGGCGAATGACTCAAAATTTTTGATTTCCTCCCCCGCGTCCGAAGAAACAATCACATCCCACAAGGCGCCCGCCGCCCAAAAGAACGGAAAAACAATCAAAAGGTTTTGCGTGATGTAATAAACCGAGCAATACATAAGGCCCACAAAAAACAAATGCAAAAACTCCGGCTGAAAGCCCGCGTGATGGAAAGAATAAAAGGCCGCCGTCAAAATAATCGCGGAAATTATTCCAAAGGCTTTTTCAAAACACGCGCGAAGGTAGCCGTAAATAAAGGTCATCTCAAAAATTCCAGCGACCAAAATGTAAGAGGCCGCGTAAAGATTTTTGGCTTCCAAAATTCCCTGCGGGCGGCCTTCCTGTAAAAACATCGCCATAAGAGCCGCGGCAAAAACAATGTCCAGCAAAAGACTTAAGGCCGTCTTCTTTCCTGTAAAGCCAATCGCCTTTACGCCGTTTTTGTTCCGTTCCGCATAAAGCGAAACAAAAACAACGCCCAGGCCAAAAATCATAAGCAAGTCGCGGAGGGCAAAAGAAATGATTTTGTCCGCCAAAGAATCGCCCGCAAAGGGCAGCATCAAAAGGCTAAGGGCAAGCATGGCCGCTCCGGCCGCAAAGGCGGCGGCGGTGTCTTTTGTAAAATTAAAGCGGAACAAATTTTTCATAAAGGCCTCCAAACGAGGCCATTCTACTACGCATACGTAGTATTGTCAAGATTTTTTCATCATCGCATGCAAGTCGGCAAAGCGGCCCTTTTCGTCTGTGCGGGCGCTATTATGGCGCGCCACCTGGGCGATTCCGCGCATTTCAGAAAGGCTGTGGTATCCATGGCTTTTCATAAAAGCCCGCAAACCGTTTTGAATGTCAATCGCGACATTAGGATTTGTGAACTTGGCCTGCCCTATTTCCACAGCGCTCGCTCCGGCCATGATAAATTCCACCGCGTCCTGCCAGGTACAGATTCCGCCAATTCCGACAACCGGAACTCTCTGTTCCGGCGGAAGCTTGTTAATTTCCTGCACAACGTCATAAACAATGCGGAGCGCGAGCGGCTTTAGCCCCGGCCCGGAATATCCCGCGTGAACGTTGTTAAAGAAAGGCTTTCCCTTGTCAATGTCAATCGCGACGCCGTGAATCATATTGATTAAGCTTATCGCGTCGGCGCCGGCTTTTATGCAGGCAACCGCTATGGGCCGGTTGTCAGCGGCGTTGGGAGAAAGCTTTACCATAAGCGGCTTTTTTGTAACCGCGCGAACGGCGGAAACGCAGTAGTAGGCCGTGTCGGCGCTCATTCCCCAAGCAAGGCCGGCCGCCTTTATGTTCGGGCAGCTGATGTTAAGCTCAATCATGTCGCAGTCAGTTTTGTCCAAAAGCTTGGCGCCTTCCACATAAGATTCTATGTCGCTTCCGGCAAGATTTGTGAACATAGACAAGGGCGGGCGTCGGGCCGCAAGCGAGAATCAATTCGTAGCCGGCGGCAAGAACCGCTTCCTTTGTAAGGGCGCAGGGAAGCATTCCGCATTTTCCGCAGGAACCGTCGTCCGTGGTGATTTCAAGCCGATTCGCGCGAACGCGGTCCAGCCCGTATGAGCCGGACTTAAAGGCGGCGTAAAAATCATAGGAGCCGTCCGGAAGGCTTGACGCAAGGTTCGCCACGGGCGCGACTCCGATTCCTCCTCCCACAATGCAGATTTTCGCCCGCCCCTTGTTTTTCTTTGCAACGTCCCGGCACCCTTCCAAAGGCCAGGGAGTTCCCAGCGGACCGATTACCGAAATGTCGTCCCAAAAAGTCATGTGGCAAAGCTCGCCGGTGCCGCGCCCTTTTTCCAGAATCATGAACTGGACAAGAACTTTCTTTTTGCCCTCGCCGCTGGTCCATACTTCGGAATGATAAACGCTGATGGGCCTGTTGTAGTGAACGGCGGATTTAGCGCTTCTAATCAAATAAAACTGGCCGGCCTTTGGAACAGCCTGGTTAGGCCGCTCCAACTCTATCGTTGTCTGCAAAAGGTAAACGTTGGGCTGGCCTTCTATTTTTTCCAGCCGCTCAACCTTTGTCCTTCCAAAAAACTGCAAGCCTTTTCCGCTTTCGTCAATCTCCGCCAAATCCATTTTCACTTCCTACATTTTTCCACCTGCGAAACCGACAAGACCGTGTAGCCGGTCTCGCCGATCCGCTTTTCAAAAAACGAAGCTTCCGCTTGCGTCTTTGACAAAACATTGACGGACTTTTTTTCTAGATTGGCCTTTGCCCAAAAACCGTCAACGGAGTTCAAGGCGTTTTCCACGCGGCGAACGCAATTTGAGCAGCGCATTCCGTCCACGACAAGAATGTATTCATACGGGTAATGCGATTTATTTTTGTCCGCGGGCTTTATTTTTTTTTCTGGGGCGTCACGCTCTCCGCAGCACGCGGAACCGTGGCGAATTCTATGAACCGCGCTTTTTACGGCAAGTGCGACAATCACAAGCAAAATAAATCCAACGACAAAGCTTCCCATAAACTGCTCCTAAAAGAAAATACGGAAGGTTATTACAACTTATATTAGCAATTGCTAACAACAAAAAACAAAATACAATGTATTTGGAAATTAGTCAATACTGTTATGGTTTGAAAAGTTTAAGATTTCCCCAAGCCGCTAGCCTGCGTTCTAAGTTTGGGGGAATTATTTTATTCGCATTTATTCCAACCAAGCGCTTATAAACTTTTTTGTCATCATCATTTTTCCGTGTTCCGTGACCATGGGGTAAGCGTCGCCAAAGTCCAAACGCTTTCCGGAACAGTCAAAGACCTTGCGACCGCTTACGATTAAATTTATTTTTCGCGCGTTTTCGTTTTCGACGGCTTCCAAAACCAGAATGTATTTTTCCTCGGAGCCGCCCGCCGCTCTTGTAAGCCGCGCCTTGAGTCCCTTCTTTAGTTCAATCCAAGTGTTTAGAAGAATGTTGTCCATAGGTAAAAGTTATTTTCTCGCAAACTCTTTTATCCGCAAATTGAATCTGTAATACTTTTCCTCCTTGAAATAATTTTCCGTCTTGAAATAAACCCAACCGTCTTTATCATAAAACATTTTCGTCAAATTTTCTCTTCCAAGATTGCAAAAAAACAAATCCCGGTCATATTTTTCCAAAATTTTATCGGTAATCATATCAGCGGTTATTTCATACACTTCTACACCATCCGCCTCTGAGTTTACATACCAAGACGAACCTAAATCATTAATAAACATTTTCTATCTCCTTGTTGAGTTCTTGAAATCTTTTTGTGATGCCATCTTCATCTTCTATATCGAATCGCTCATTTGATTTAGCGCAACAAGTTTGTATACAGTCTTCATTAAAGTTTGGGCTATTCTTTTTCTTACCGTTCTTGTTCTTAAATTCTTTAATTTCAGATTTATATATGCCTTTATATTTCTCTACAAAAAGAGGAAATTTTATAATAAAAAAAGAGTCCTTAAGAAGAACTATTAGATAATTTGGAATATCTTTATCTTCTGATTTAATAAACCACTTTTCGTATTGAGATGCTGTAAACGAAATAGAAGACATACTATTTTTCTTTCCAAGTTTAACTTCGATTGAAAATGTATTATTCCCAAACCCAATATCACCTTGCAGAGAACCTTTCATTCCATCTGGATTTACATAATCAGGAATTTCTTTAATTTTACTCAACAAATACACAGCAACAAAATGATGTTCACCGGGGATACATTTTTTCGGATCAAAATACAATTTCTTATATTTTGAAAGAGTTATTTTATTCATAAACCGTCCTTCACATCTCTATTCTACCGCACCCTCACACCAAAAACAACCTTCCTCTCCTACAATTCCGTGCCCTTGCGCAAGATGTCCAAATACTCGCCGTAAGAATAGAGGCTGGCCTTGCCGTTTTTTGAGGAAGGAGAAAGAATTTTCAAGGCGCGCAAAAGCTCGATGTTCTTTGCGGTTGTGTTGTAAGAAAGGCCAAGCTCGCGGGCGGTAAGGCTTGTGTCAACAATCGCCTTTCGCTCGATGTATTCAAACAATAAAAGCGCGTTTTCCCGCGTGCGAACAGAAAGCGCTTCTATCAGTGAAATATTTTTTTTATGCAAGGCTTCCAGCGCGTTTATGGACTCAATCGCGTCGTTCGCGGTTTGTAAAATCATCTGCAAAAAAAAGCTTACCCACTGCTCGTAGTTTCCGTTTCTGCGAACTTCGCCCAGACGGTCGTAATACTCGACTCTGTTCATTTTGAGAAAACATGAAATATACAAGACAGGCTTTGAAATTATTTTTTTATGAATCAAAAATAGCGTTATCAAAAGCCTGCCGATTCTTCCGTTTCCGTCTAAAAAAGGATGAATCGTTTCAAACTGATAATGAATCAGCGCCGCTTGGACAAGCGGATCAAGCGAGTCGTTTGAGTTCATGTATTTTTCAAGGTCAGTCAAAGCGGCTTTCATGTCTTCGACATTCGGCGGAATGTAGCGCGCGTTCTTTAAGCTGCTTCCCTGCCCGCCAATCCAGTTTTGGCTTGTCCTGAATTTTCCTGGCGTTTTGTCGCTTCCGCGGCCGCCATTTATAAGAATCGCATGCGTCTCTTTTAAAAGCCGAGCGCACAAGGGCAAATCGGAAAGCCGCTTCAGAGCGTAATTGGTGGCGGCAATGTAGTTGATTACTTCGCCAATGTCAAGATTTGCGTTTTGGCTGACGCTTGGGTCAAGGACGTCGTCAAGCGTGCACTGCGTTCCTTCGATTTGGGAAGAAACCAAAGCCTCCTTTCTGATGTACATCGAGAGGAACAAATTGAGGTTGGGTATCTTTTCTGAAATCGCGTCCAAAAAGGCGACCTTTCTGTTGGCCTCCACCAAAAGCGCAAGGGTCGCGGAATCAATTTGCAGGGGCGGAACGGGAGGAAGCGGCGACGGCTTAAAGGAAAAATAGGCCAATTCGCCCGAAAGGTTTTGGACAAGGCCGCCCGAGCGGGTCATTTCTTGATTTTCCATTTTTTCCTCCTTTTCTTGAAAATTCCATGCCAATTTTACCCTACTATTTTCAAAAAGTCAACACTTTTTGAAAATTCTCCCCTAATCCCCCCCCTAGTATTTTCAAAAACACCCTATTTTTTGAAAATGCTCGCCCAAATTTCTCCGGGAATTTTCAAAATTCCGCCTTTTTTTTGTCACATCTTTGACACATCGCTACTATAGAATTCCAAGCGAAAATATGATAGGATATTGTCGCCTTACGCAGGAGAATACGATGAAAAAAGTCTTATGCGCGCTTGTCGTGGCCGCCTTGTCGTTTGGAACGGCGCAAGCCCAAGACGCGCAAAACGCCGGGGCCGCCGCCGGGCCGCTTTCGCTTTCAATACAGGACGCGGTGGACTTGGCGCTAAAGAACAACGTTCAAATAAAGCAAAGCCAAATCCAACTGGACGCGGCCAAGCGTTCCAAAAAAAACTCGTGGAACAGCGCAAGCCCTTCGCTGACCGCAAGCGGCGGCCTTTCCAAGGCCAACAAAAATTTCAGCGAAAACTATTCGGCCTACGTACAAGGCTCGGTCAACGTGACCCTTTCGACAAACCTTTACACCGACATTAAAAACGCCGCGCTAAAATACCAGGCCGGCCTTATAAACTACGAAACCGCCTGCCGTTCCGTGGAAATGAAAGTTCGAAACGCCTTTTACAATTTGCTCTACCAGGCCGACAACATCAACTTGCAAAAGACCAACGCCGAGACCGCGCGGCAAACTTACGAAACCAACCGCAGAAAGTACGGCCAGGGCGCGATAAGCCAGCTTGACGTCCTTTCAAGCCAAGTCAACTACGAAACGCAATTGCCCGCCTTGCAAAGCGCTCAAATTTCATACGACGCGGACTTGGCCGCCTTTAAGCAAACTTTGGGAATCGAGCAGGACTCGAAGATTTCTCTTGAAGGAAGCCTTGACTCATTCTCCGACTTGCAGGCAATTTCAGTTGACGGAATCGAGTCGCAGTCTCTGGAACTTTTGGCGCTAGAAAAAAATCTTGAGATCGCGCGGAACAGCCTTTTGGACAAACGCTTTTCGGCTTACGGGCCTACGCTGAGCGCGGGCTGGTCTTACAGGCCAACTTGGACAAACAGCTCAAACGGAATGAACGACAACGGAAGCCTTTCGCTAAGCGTCACGCTTCCGCTTGACGGATTTTTGCCCTGGTCAAAAAAAGCCGACGCAGTAAGCGCTGCCAAGGACTCAATCGCCAATTACGAGTTGCAAATCGCGGACAAAAAGACAAGCCTTGCGGTCAGCGCGCAGAGCGGCCTTAAAAAAATCGAGCAGTCGATTTCCGCCATACAATCGCTCAAGGCAAGCGTGGGACTAGCCGAGCAAAGCTACCGCATGACGCAAGAGGCCTACAACCGAGGCTCCCGCAATTGGACGGAACTTTTGAACGCGCGAACTTCTTTGGAAAAAGCGCGGCTCAACTTAAAGCAGCAAGCCTACAACTTGGCTTCGTCAATATTGAATCTAGAAAACACGCTTGGCGTTCCATTCGGAACCTTGGCTGGAGGAAACTAAAATGAAAGTAAAAAAAGCCCACTTGTTTTTAATCGTATTTTTAACGGCCGCCGCGCTCTTGATCGCCTACGCATTTACCTTTGGAAAAAACAAAAACGGCGCGCCCGGAAAAGGAAAACCCGGCAAGTCAGGCTCTTGGGGAGCGGCCGGCAACACTGAGTTCAGCGTCGTCACAAAAGCCGTGGAGCCTGAGACCCTTCACGGCTACATCGTCGCCAACGGCGAGATTGAGTCGCAAAATTCCGTTTCGGTTTACCCAAATGTTTCCGGAAAAATCGTTTCCACCGCGGTGCTGCTTGGTTCCGCCGTAAAGCGAGGAGACGTCATCGCCTACGTTGACCCCAGCCAGCCCGGCGAGTACTACAAGCAAAGCCCGGTCTACGCGCCCATCGCCGGAAGCGTAATCTCAACGCCGGCCAAAAACGGAACCACCGTTTCGCCCAACACGGAAATCACTAGAATCGGCGACATAAACAACTTGCAAATCGTCGCCGACATCCCGGAGCGCTACGTATCGTTTTTAAAGCCCGGCCTAAAGGCGCTTGTCTCCGTCCAAGCCTACCCCGAAGAAAAATTCGCGGCCACAGTAAAGCGCGTCTCTCCTGTCGTTGACGCGGCAAGCAGAACCAAGCAAATAATCTTGAACTTTGACGAGCGCGACTCAAAAATAAACGCGGGAATGTTCTCGCAAATAATTTTGTACACCAAAGACTATTCGGGAGCGGTCACCGTTCCAAAAAGCGCCCTTGTCACAAACGAAGACAAATACTTTGCCTACGTCATGCAGGGAGACTCCACCGTCGAAAAGCGCGAAGTCTCTTTGGGCGAGGAAGTTGACGGAATCGTTCAAATTGTAAGCGGCTTGCGCCAAGGCGAGCGCGTCGTCATCCAAGGACAAACTTCGCTAAGCAACGGCGCCAAGGTCAAGGACATCACAGGCGCCGCCGAAACGCTTAACGAAAAGTACGGCGAAAAAGAGGCGCGGGGCAAAAAATGAGCATAACAAAAACAACGCTGCGCCATCCCGTCCTCACGCTGATTGTCTTTGTCCTTTTGGGAATCATGGGCCTCTTCACGTTAAAGAACGTTTCGATAAGCCTCATGCCGGACGTAGACTATCCTTACCTCAACATCAGCACGACCTACCAAAACGCAGGCCCTGAGTCAGTCGAAAAATCCGTCACAAAGCTTTTGGAGTCGCAGCTTGTAAGCGTGACCGGCCTTAAAAAAATCACCAGCACTTCTTCGGAAGGCCGCTCCAGCATTTCGCTTGAGTTCAACTACGGAACCGACCTTGACATCGCCACCAACAACGTGCGCGACAAAATAGACCGCGTTGTCCGAAGCCTTCCCGACGACGCCGGAACGCCTTCAATCTTTAAGATGGACAGCAACTCCATGCCGATCATGCGCATCGCGGTCAACGGAAACCGCGACCGCAACGAATTGCGCGAAATCGCGGACAACACAATCACCGACTTGATCGAGCAAACCGACGGCGTTGCCGAAGCGAGCGTTTACGGCGGGCGCGACAAAATCGTCCGCGTCGACCTTTCGCAAAACCGCTTGTCCGCCTACGGCATAACGATTACCGAAGTCTCTTCCGCGCTTTCGCGCCAAAACCTGGAATTGGGCGGCGGAAAAATCACCGAAGGCTTTTACGACTACACGATCAGGACGACCGGCGAATTCGCAAGCGTGGAGCAAATCAATTCCACCGTAATCACGACAAGGAACGGCTACATCGTCCGCCTTGCCGACATCGGAAAAGCCTACCTTGGCTACCGCGACAAGTCCAACGAAGTTTTGATCAACGGCCAGCCCGGCGTTTACATCAGCGTCACAAAGCAGTCGGGAAAGAACAGCGTCACGGTGGCCAACGCGGTTTACAAAAAGCTTGACGAGATACAAGAAATTCTCCCCGGCGACATGTCGATGCAAATCGTTTGGGACACCACCGACTCAATCCGCGACACAATCAACACGCTTTTGGAAAGCGCGATGCAGGGTTTGATTTTGGCGGTCTTGATTTTGTTCCTCTTCCTAAAAAATTTCAAGAGCACAATCATCATCGCGATTTCAATTCCGCTTTCAATCATCATCACGATGCTCTGCATGAACTTCGCCGGCCTTACGCTCAACATGATGACGCTCACCGGCTTGATTCTTGGCGTCGGAATGATTGTCGACGCGTCAATCGTAATGATAGAAAACATTTACGTTTACCGTTCGCGCGGAGCCAAGCCTTTGGTTTCGGCGGAACTCGGTTCAAGCGAAATGGTCATGTCAGTCACCAGCGGAAACTTGACTACAATCTGCGTATTCGTTCCCTTCCTTTTTTACATGAAGGAATTGGGAATGATGGGCCAAATGTTCAAGGGAATAATTTTCACCGTCGTAATCGCGCTGATGTCGTCGCTCTTTGTCGCAATTTTCTTGGTGCCGGTTTTGGCCGGAAAATTCCTTCCGCTTTCAAACAGAAATGAAAAGCCCGTAAAGTCAAAAATCCTAAAAAAGCTTTACGCGCTGCTTGACGTTCCGATGAACGCATTGACCGCCGTTTACAAAAAGGCTCTGGACGCGGCCCTAACCCACCGCGCGATAACAGTCACCGTTTGCGTGGTAACGCTGATCACGGCATTCGCCTTCATCCCGACGATGACAATCAACATGATGCCAAACGGCCGCGACGACAGCGTTTCGCTCAACGTGAACCTTCCGATTGGAACTACGCTCGACTCAACCGCCGCCGTCATGGCCGAGCTTGAAGAGATTTGCAAAAAGGAAGTCAAAGGCTACACGACAATCATCACCAGCATCGGAACCGGCTCGCACAACGCCACCGCCTACAGGGGAACGATTCAAATCCAGCTTCCCAAAAGCGAAGAGCAAATCGACAAGGCGGAGGACATACAAAGAAAACTTCGCGCCCACTTCAACGACTTTGCCGGAGCGCGCTTTTCGTTCAGCCAAGGCTTTAGAGGCCAAATGACCGGAAGCGACATCGTAATCAAATTGCGAAGCGACGACCTTGACTCGGCCATAAAATACGCCGGAAAAATCCGCGACGTGATGGACGGCATAAGCGACTTGGGCGAGCCTTCCGTAGACACCGAGGAAGGCGTTCCTGAAATCGAAGTCGAAATCGACCGCGACCGCGCCTACTCCTTTGGCGTTGACGTCACGACCGTCGCGCGCGAAATCAACTACGCGATTAACGGCGTGACGGCCACCACCTACCGCAAGGCCGGAAAAGAATATTCGGTTGTCTTGATGTACGAGGGCGGCGACAGAAAGTCCGTCACCGACTTGGAGCAGATTTACGTAAAGGGAAGCGCGGGAAAAGTCAGCGTGGCAAATTTCGCGCGCGTCGTAAAAGGCTTGGGGCCTGTCACAATCAAGCGCGAAAACCAAACGCGCGTCGTCACAATCAGCGCAAACCTCACAAGCGAAGTCAACGCCTACGAAGTCGAAAACAAAATCAAAAAGGGAATCTCCGACTCCTTCATCATTCCCGACAACATAAGCGTCTCCTACGAAGGCGCGTGGAAGGACATGCAGGACCAAGGCAAGGCCTACGCGGGAATCATCTTGATGGCGATCCTTTTGGTCTTTGGCGTCATGGCCGGAACTTACGAAAGCTTCAAGGCTCCCTTCATAAACCTTTGCACGATTCCCTTCTTGGTGATCGGAGTCGTCGCGATTTACAAAATCTCGGGCCAGGCGATTTCGATGATGAGCGCGGTGGGCCTAATCATGCTGGTTGGAATCGTCGTCAACAACGGAATCATTTTGGTTGACTACACAAACCTCCTTCTTGACCGCGGCCTAAAAATGCATGACGCCTGCCTTGAAGCCGGCTCAAGCCGCCTGCGCCCGGTCTTGATGACAACGCTGACGACGATTTTGGGAATGCTTCCGATGTGCTTCGCCTCAAGCGGAAGCGCCGGCATGGTCCAGCCGATTGGCGTGGCGGTTGTCGGCGGCTTGACAAGCTCCACCTTCATCACGCTTTTCTTCATTCCGGTTTTGTACTCACTGATTATGAAGGAAAAGAAAACAAAAAAGAGCCGCATCAAGGTATTTTTGACAGAATAGAGGTCATAATGTATCGAGTTGAAATCATCGCGAACCAATCGGTTCAGGACGACATCATAGAGACGCTGGAAGAAAACATCCCCGACTTTTTGTACACGCTGATTCCGCTGGTTCACGGACGCGGAAAGGCCGGCTACAAGCTGGGAACTTCCAGTTGGCCCGAAGTGAACTTCGCGCTCTTTGCCTACATCGAAAAATCGGACGCAAGCAAGGTCAAGGCCGTGATTAAGGCCGTAAAAAAGCAGTTCCCCGACGAAGGCGTGAAAGTCTTCTTTGTCAAGGCAAAAAAATTAGAAAAAATCTAGGCGGCCGCGTTCCTTGGACGCCACCCCTTTTCTCAAAAAAAACGGCTGAAAAGCGCGGCGCGAAGGAGCGGACGACATTGCGAAAACACTCTGTTTGCGCCTGCCGCGCAAGCGGCAGCGTTTAATGGTTTCAAGCGCAAACAGCGTGTAGCGACGATATCGAGCGGTTTCGCAATGCCGTCCGCGACTGGAAGCCGCGCTTTTCAGCCGTTTTTTTCCTTGCGTTATTTCCATTTTGGGTTTATAATTATAGGCAAAATGGAATCAATTAAAAATTTGGTTGAATATTACGATGAATTGTATCCTGTCACGCTGGCGCAACAGACGTTCTACGAGACTTTGATACAAAAGTATCCTCATCCGGCAAAATTGCTCAGCATCGGCTGCGGAACGGGAGTTTTGTGCCACCGCTTGGCCAAAAACGCGGTGGACGTTACCGGCCTAGAGACAATGCGCGAGCTTTTGGAATCCGCCAACCTAAAATACCGAAACCAATTGATGTCCGTCCGCTACTTTCAAATGTCCACCTTGGAAATGACCCGCTTTTTAGGCAAAAAATTCTACAACATAATTTCTTGCCTTAACAGCCGCGTCATTTTTATCCGCGACAAAACCTTAATGCGAAAGTTCTTCTTTGACTGCAAGGAGCTTTTGTCCGACGGCGGAATCGTTGTCCTGCAGCTTTACAATTTTGACCGCTTTGGCTCCGCTCCAAAATCCGTTTTGCCGGAACTGACCAGCGCCCGCGTCCGCTACAAACGGTCGATTTCACGGCTAAGCGACGGTTCCTTTAACTTTGACAGCTCGCTGGAAAAAAACGGCAAGTCCGTGCCCGTGTTTGAGGACACAAAAATTTATCCGTTAAAAAAATCAGAGATACAAGATTTTTCCAGGGACGCGGGCTTTAAGAACGTTCAATTCTTTAGCGGCTTTGACGGCTTGACTGCCTTTGACGACTCGGACTATTTGCTGGCCGTAATCAGTTGATTTTCCAGCGATTGTTTTCCTTTACAAAGCGGCTGGCGTTAATCTCGATAATGCGGCCGTCCTCTCCGTAAAGCTTAATCATAGAGCTTAAAGGATTGATTTCCGTAATCCTAAAATTCGTTCCGTCGTAAAAAATGCGGGTTCCTTCGTTGGGAAGCTTTTTGCGCGCGTCTGAATAAAAGTCGTACTCGTAGGAAAGGCAGCACAAAAGGCGGCCGCATTGGCCCGAAATTTTCATCGAGTTTAAAGAAAGGTTTTGGTCCTTTGCCATTCTTATTGAAACAGGTCGCAGCTTGTCGCTGATGGCGTGGCAGCAATAAGGGCGGCCGCAAATTCCCAAGCCGCCGGTAATCCTAGACTCGTCGCGGACGCCTATCTGGCGCAACTCGATTCGCATTTTAAAAACGCTTACCAAGTCTTTTACCAATTCCCTAAAATCGACGCGCTGGTCCGCGCTAAAGAAAAACAAAGCCTTTGGCTCGTCAACCAAAAAGTGCGCGCCAATCAGTTTCATATTAAGCTTGCGGGCGGCGACCTTTTCCTGAAAAACCTTAAAGGCGCCGACTTCTTTTTCCTTAAGCTCGGCGGCGCGGCTAAGGTCGTCGTGGCTGGCCTTGCGGTCAATTTGAATTATGTCGTCCTTTTTTATTCCAACAGGTCCGGCCGCCTTTCCCAAAACGCGCGCCAAGTCCTTGCCGTAGCGCGTCGGAATGATTACCGCGTCGCCGGGTTCCAGCTTGAAATTTCCCTGCTTGGCAAAAACTCCCTCGCGCGAATAATCCAAGCGCAAGGCGTAAAGCGGCTCATTGGAAGAATACTCTTCCCCGCTGGAGATTTCTTCGTTGTCGTCTTCCAACTGGGAAAGATCTTCGTTTTCCTCATCTATGTCGTTTTCAAAAATATCGCTCATATAAAACCTTTTTCTATTTTATTATTAAACTAAGCGACGGTCAAGTCTACAACAAGGCCGTTTATTTCGTGAATTTTTTCAAGAAGCTTAAGCTTGTCCAAATGGTTGTACCAAATCTCGTAATTAAGCTGTTCAAGCTTTTTGTCGATTGTCTGAATTAAAACCAAGGGATCTTTTTTCTTGCCTGTCCTGGTCCTGCCGGCGCGCTTATGTTCCTCTAAAACAAAATTGTTTTTTTGCATGAACTTGATAAACTGGCTGACAGCCTTTTTATAATTGTCAAGATTTTGCCCGCTCGCGTTTTCGCTAAGAGCGTCGCCCGCCATGTCCAATTGGTCCTTAAGCCAAACAAGCGCGTCCTCTTGGCTAAGCCCCGCAATCTCAGGCGGAAGGCCCTGGCTGGCCAAAAGGTTTTCCTCTTGCCGCTTGTTCACCATAGAAGCAAAGGCCGGCTTTTTTACGGATTTTTCTTTTTCGTTTTTTTGAGCCGCTTGCGCGGCGGCTTGGCTGGCCGCAGCCTGGGTCGCGTTGTAATACAATCCGTTGCTTGTTGGATCTATCGAATTCATTTAATGATTGTCTTGCTCTTGATTTGACGCAACTGGCGCTGCTTGACCGCTTCCTTTTCAAAAAGGTCTTCGTCGCTCAACGCGATGCAGTGGCCGTGAAAAACCACTCCATTGGCGATTTGCAAACGATGGGTCGCGATGTCGCCCAAAACAGTTGAAGTCTCCGTAAGCCTTATTCCTTCGGGAGCGTTGATGTCACCCAAAACAATTCCGCTTATGACGGCGCTCTTTGCGTTGATGTTTCCGCGGACTCGGGCTTTTTCGCCGACGATTAAATTTCCGCTGACTTCCAAATCTCCGTCAACGTCGCCGTCAATCATCATCGCGCCGTTAACGCGCATGTCTCCAGAAAACGCGGAACCCGCTCCGACAATCGTGCAAATTGAAATGTCGTCGGAAAGAAGGGCCATTAGTTTGAAACCTTTATGTTAAGGTATTTGATGGGGTCGACTACGTCGCTTCCGATGTGGACTTCGTAGTGAAGGTGTGGGCCGGTCGTGACGCCGGTGTTTCCAATCGTTCCGATAACGTCGCCTTGGGAGACAAACTGGCCCTTGGTGACGCGGATCGTGTTCATGTGAGCGTAGCGGGTGTAAATGCCGTGCTTGTGCTTTACGATTACGTTGTTTCCGTAACCCATGTCGTAGGCGACTGTCACGACCTGTCCGTTGGCCGCCACGTGAATCGGGTCGCCGCTGCGCCATGTTGAAAGGTCGATTCCCTTGTGAACATACCACTGGCCGGTGATCGGGTGGACCATCGGTCCAAAGCCCATCGAAACGTGCAGCTGGGCGCTTCTTACAGGCCAAATGCTGGGAATGTCGCTGAACAAAGAATTTTGCGTCTCAAGCATCTTTCCGATTTGCTCAATCGGCTGAACCGCGCCTTCCAAGTAAGATGTAAGCTGGCGGATGTCGGCGGCCTCGCGGACGCTTCCTGTGGCCAACTCTTCCATGCTAAAGAGGGAAGAAAGGTCGCCGTTCGCAAGCGGAGCGTTTGAGGCGCCGCTTTGGCTTTCGATTCCCAAAAGCGAAAGGGACTGGTTTAGCGAAGACTGGAAGCGCTTGGCTGTCTGCAGAAGATTGTTGTTCTCGTCGCGCAGCTCGTCAAGGCTGGCCATTGTCTGCCGGTTCTCGGTAAAGAGGCGGCTGATTTCGGCGCTGGAATTGATGGCGTTTTTATTGAAGAAAATAAAGCTAAGAAGAACGCCAAGCGCGATTACGATTCCCAAAACCATGGCAAAAACATTGGTCTGGAAATTCATTACCTTTCCCTTGGCATGGGGAACGATCATGACCGTAAGCTTGTTGTCAAAAACATGAAAAATTTTAGAAGCGGTCTCGGCCAGTTTGTCGCCAAAAGACTGCTTGGTTGAGAATGATTTTGACATTATTTTAGATAAATCGCGCTTTTTAGCCATTATTCCCATTTTACCAAATTCCGCCCTTACTGTCAATCTCCGCTATTATTTTCGGCGTTTTTTAGGAAAATAATTAGCCTTGCAAAATCTGCGCGAAGGCGGCGCGGTAGTCGGCCTTGCTCTCGGCCTGGACAATGCGGCGGCGCAGCTCCCCCACGCCGGGAACGCCCTTGGAGTAGGCGCAAAAGCGCTTTCGCATTTCAAGGCAGGCGCCTTTTTCGCCGATGTCGGCGGCCAGCAAGTCCAATTCCTCAAAGCCGGCCTCGATTGACTCGCGGATTGGAATAGGCTCGTAGGCGCCTGTTTCCAAAAGCTGCCGCGTCTGCCTAAAGATAAAGGGCCGGCCCATCGCGCCGCGCGCGAACATGACAGCGTCGCAGCCGGTCTCCTCCAGCATGCGCTTGGCTTCTTCGGGCGTAAAGGCGTCGCCGCTTCCAAAAACCGGGACGCGGCCATTTGCGAACTTCACAAGGTCGGCCAAAATATTCCAGTCGGCCTTGCCCTCGTAGCCTTGCGCGCGGGTTCTTGGGTGTATCGTGATTGCCGCGCAGCCCGCCTGAATCGCGGCGTCGGCGGCTTCTTTCCATGTAAGGTTTTGGGCGTCCCAGCCGCTCCTAATCTTTACGGTGACCGGAACCTTTCCTTCAACCGCTTGGACCACTGCGGACGCGATTTGGTAAAGCTTTTGGGGATTGCGGGTCAATTCCGAGCCGGCGCCGCTTTTTATGATTTTGGGAACCGGGCAGCCGCAATTGATGTCAATCAGCTCGCAATTTGCGGCTTGCAAGACCATTTTGGCGCCTTTTTGCATGACCTCGGGGTTTCCGCCGAAAATTTGGACGGCGTAGGCCTTTTCGTTGGGAGCGCGGCGCATCAAAAGCGCGGTTTTGTCGCTTCCGCGGGTAAGGGCTTCCATGCTGACCATCTCGGTGTAGCAAAAGGCTGCGCCGCCGCGGACGCAAACGCTCCTAAAGGCGCGGTCGCTGTAGCCGGCCACCGGCGCCAAAAAGAGGTTTCCGTCTAATTTGAGGCTTCCGATTTGAACGGAATGGTAAAGGCTCATTCGGGCAAATTAAAGACGGCGCAACTGTTCTTCCAAAGCTGGACGCTAAGGTCTTCCAAGGGCATCTCAAGCATTTCGGACAAAAACTTGGCCGTGCTGGGGAGCATCTTGGGCATCGTGCGCTTTTTCTCCCGGAATTCCGCCGGAATCATGAAGGGGCTTTCGGTTTCTATCAAGATTCGCTCCACAGGAATGTTCAAAACCGTCTCGTGCAAGTTGTGCGCGTTGCGGTATGTCAAGTTTCCGGCAAAGCTGAACCAAACATTGAGGTTGGCGTCAAGGCATTTTTTGGCGTAGGCCGCGTCCTCGCTGTAGCAGTGGAGAATCGCTCCCTTTTGGGGAATGCGCTGGCTAAGGATGTCAAAAACGTCCTTTCCGGCGTCGCGGTTGTGGATGATTACGGGCAAGTCGTGCTTTTGCGCCAGTTCCAGCTGCGTGATGAAGGCCTCGATTTGAGTGCGCTTGTCTCCGTACTGCTTGTAGTAGTCAAGGCCGGTCTCTCCGACGGCGATCACGTTGGGAAGCTTGAGATTTTCTTCTATAGTGTGAATCCAGTCCTTTCCGGGATTGGTTATTTCCGACGGAGCGACTCCGCAAGCGTGGTAAACGCCGGCCACGTTCTTTAGCGCGGGGTAAACCTTTGCAAAGTCGTGGAGAGAGTTGTTTATGCTGACAATTCGGTTAACGCCGGCCATTTTGGCTTGCTGTATAACGCGTAATTGTTCAATAGGGTCATCGTATATCAGCCCGATGTGAGCATGAGTATCAAAAAACTGCATGGCTTATGTCCTAAAAAGCTGTGGTGAGTAAATCGCGCCCTTGCGGCGAAACCTACATTTTATATCTATAAATAATAGCGCCATTTGTGGATTTTGTCAAATTTTTCTTATTGCAAAAATCAGAATACTGTATTATAATAGAAACGATATGTCATTCATGCAAGCATTGACGGACTTTTTGGACCTTTTGTTCCGTTCAAACACGCCGGAAGTGCAAAAAAAAATCAAGCTCCGCAAAATAGAAAGCGAACTTCGCCTTCATCCAGCCGCTTTGTTTAAGAATGACTTGGTCCAGCCGAACTTTGCCGAAGCGCTGAAAATCCTTTACGAGAACATCCAGCCCATAGCCAACATCTTGGACAACACAATCGCAAGCCCCGACATCAGGCGCAACCACCGCTTTGAGGAGGAGCTGATTGTCACCGGCTACACCGAAGAAGACAAGCGCATTTTGGACTCGCTTTCCTACGAGGAGCTGAAAAAGCAGGCGCTAAAAATGGGCGGGAACGGCCAGCGCGGCGCCTTTGACGACCAAAGGAAAAGCTTGGAAAAAATCGTAAACGACTTGAACGGGCCGCAGTTTTCCAAAATGGACGAGGTTATAACCTCCCTGCACCAGTTGGCCGACTTGTGCCACTTTAACTTTGTGTCGCCTCTTCAGCTTTTTGACGACGAGTTCGCCACAAAGCACGGAGACGCGGACTACGTTCCTGACTACAGCCCGATTCCGCCGGCAGCTTTGGAAAACACTTTCCTTGACCTTTATTATTTGACCGCCGACTACTCGATCACAATGCCGGTGGGGAACGCCATCTTGGCGCTAAACGAGCTTTTAAACGGAACGCCAAACGACACAAGGACAAAAAAGGAGCTCTTGCAAAACCTGCGCAGAATCCACGCGCTTTTGACCAGAACGCTCAACGCGGCCACATTAAAGGGCTTTATCTGCCTGGCCAAGGGCGACCCAAACTTCACTCCGCAAAAGGCCAGCTACAAGGAAAACGTCCGCAAAAACTTCGCCGAAGAAATCCAAAAGCAGTTTGTCGCCGACGAGCAGAGAATTCTGAACGAGATGAAGGACAATTACGTAAAGCAGGAAATCGACGTTCTTTTTCCGGACTCAAAAATCGAGCCCTTGGCCGGCTACAACAGCGACACGATGGACATTATCGGAAAGAACGCCGCGACAAACTTTATGTGGGTAATGCCGCTTAGGGTCCTTAAAACCTTCCTAAAAAGATACTACTCCGAGCCGATCCGCAACGTCGTCAACGACATCGTCGTTGAAGGCTTGTTCACAAATCCGGCGATAAAAACCTCTTTTTCGCAAACGGTTTTCGCCGTCAACGACAGCATGAATTTAATCGCGCAATTTGAGGACTCCTTTGGCTCCGGCAAAAAGTACAGCTTGAGCTCGATAAACAGCCTGATAGCCGACAGCCACAAGAACGCCGATTTCTCTAAAAAACTGACGAATTTAGTCGATACAATTAATAACGAGGCAAAGGAGATAATCCAAAAAGTGTCGTCCCTGCTTTTGCTGCTGCACGACAACTTGGGCGACTGCATCACGGACACAAAGCGCTCAAAGAGCGAACTTGTATCCAATTTAAAGGGAATTATGTTTTCTTCCAGGAACAGGGAAAGCACTTCCTTGCTGGAATTGCAATATCCCTTGTGGAAAAATTTCTTTGATATTATAAGAAATTATGTTATAATAAAGAAGGCCAAAGAAATATAGCGAATGAAGAACAATGAACACGGCTTTGAATTGGAAGCCGGCAAGAACGAGACAATTGACCAACTCACAGAGCGCTACGAAAAACGCCTTTACGATGTCCAGCAATTGCTGGAGATCGCCCGTTCTTTGTGTTCCACCTTGGACTACTCCACGCTGATTGAATCAATTCTTTACACTTGCATGTGCCAGATGCGCGTGTTAGGCGCCGGCATTTTTGTCCTTGACGACTTTGAGGCCGAAGCCTACAGCCTTAGCAACAACTACACCGGAATGGACTTGAACAGCGCGATCGACTATACGATTCCGATGAACGACCCTGTTGTGGAAGTCCTTAACGAAAAGGAAAGGGTTTTCTTTGTCCGCGACATCCAGAGCGCGCTGCCAAATGAAAAGCTTGACCAAATTTATTCATTGCAGCCGTCCCTCATCGTTCCCCTTTTTCAAAAGAACCGCATGAACGGCATTTTGCTTTTGGGCGAGCGAATGGACTTGGGCGACGGAACTTCTTTCAACGACTACGACATAAAGCAAATATTGAACATAGCGTCTTTGGCCAGCATGGCGATCAACAACGCGGCGCTTTTGGAGCGCTCTTCAACCGACATGATGACCCGCCTAAAGCTAAAGTACTACTTCTTCAACCAGCTGACCGACAAGCTGGATCTGGCCAACGCGCAGGGACTGCCGATGGGCGTCATAATGTTCGACATCGACCACTTTAAGATATTCAACGACACCTACGGCCACGCTTGCGGAGACTACGTTCTTACAACGGTGGCCAAAATCATAAAAAGCTCAATCCGCGCCCAAGACATGGCCAGCCGTTACGGCGGAGAGGAATTTACCGTAATGCTTCCCAACACGTTAAAAGACGACGCCTTGCAAGTGGCCGAGCGCATAAGAAGCAACATCGAAAACACGAACTTTGAATACGAAGGAACGAAAGTCCACGTTACGATTTCGGGCGGAGTAAGCGTGTTTGACTTGGAGGAGAACCGGGTCGCCAACGCCAAGGAATTTGTTGAGCAAGCCGACAAGGCCCTTTACGTTTCAAAAACGTCAGGCCGCAACCGAATAACTTTTGCCAGCAAAGAAATCATCGGGTCTGCCGTCAAAACAGAAAACTAAGCATGCAAAACATACTTCATAAAAAATTCTCGTATTCGTTCAACTACGCCACGCTAATAATCGTCGCCGTCAATGTCGCCGCCTTTATCCTTACAGGAAGCGGCCGCAACGCCAATTTCCAATACCTTTTTGGCTTGCAGCCGGTCTTGTTCACGCGGGCGCATTATTATTGGCAGCTTTTGACCTACATGTTCATGCACGGCTCTTGGTCGCACTTGCTGGGAAACATGATAGGCCTTTTGTTCTTTGGCCTTTACATAGAGCGGCAGCTGGGCAGCAAGGAATTTCTTTTGTTCTACCTTTTGTGCGGAATCCTTTGCGGAGCGGCAAGCCTTGCGATTTACCTTGCGGCCGGCTTTTACGGCGTCCTTTTGGTCGGAGCCAGCGGAGCGGTTTACGCGGTTTTGTTGCTTTTCGCTGTAATCTTTCCCCGCTCCACAGTGTTTATAATGGGAATAGTTCCCGCGCCGGCTCCAATTTTGGTTGCGATTTACGCGGGAATCGCGGTTTTTGAGCAGGTCTTTGGAATGAACCAAGGCGTCGCGCACATGACTCATTTGAGCGGATTCGCGGCGGCTTGGATTTATTGCCTGGCCAGGTACGGAGTGAACCCGTTAAAGGTATGGAAAGACGCGTTACGGTAAAAACAAAAATCCTCGCCATCGCGGCAATCGCGCTTGCGTCCGTCTTGCCGCCGCCAAACGCCGCCGCGCAAGAACTTTCGTTCCAACGAAAAATCCGCCTGCCCCTTTGGGCCCAGCTGGACGCCTATCCCGGCCTTGAAAAGCCCGACTACGACGCGGGCGTTTTTGACTACGCGATCCGCCAAATGAAAGCGATAACGCCCTTTTTGCTGAACGGAATGGTCTACGGCTGGGAATTTGACTACACGCCCAGCGACAGGCTGCGCGGCGTTCCCGAATACTTTGAGGCCAAGGAAATCCGCTCCTTTGAAGCCGAAAGCAAAAAAATTTTTTACGAGCAGCCTTGGTTTGACCAAAGCAAAGTGCATTGCTGGGCAAACTTTGAGCGCGACGAGGGAATGGTTCAAAGCTGGAATCAGTGGGCGGACGTAAAGAACCCGCGGATTATGGGCATCGGCGGCGGAAAGGTCTCAAAGGGCTTTGAAGGAATCCAAGAGGCGGCCCAAAACGCCCTAAAAGACGCGGTCAGGAATTACTATAGAAAAATCCTAAAAAACAAACCCAAGCAGATTACCGGAAGGGTGTTGATAAACAAAATTCCGGCGATTTTAATAAATTCCGGAGAATATCAATTACAACTTGATTTTTTTCTGGAAACTGGTATAATAAAAGAGTACCAGAATTTTTAGCTTACAGGAGGCTAATTATGAAAAAATTTCTTGGAATCATCGCGATTATGATGGCTCTTTCTATGGCCTATGCCAAAGATAAATCCGCTGAAATTGACGACAATGGCGAGCCGTTGGATACAAGCGTTCAGGTTATCGTTCCCGAGGACATTCACACAACAAACAAGACGGCCCAAGTTCGCATCGAATACATCGCGGCCTTGGACGAAGTTCGCATTTACTTCTCTTGCCTTGAAGTTTCATTCAAGGAAGCGGAAGCCCGCGAAGTCATCCACGCCTGTCTCAACGACTTCCAGCTTGAGCACAACTACTACGGCTACAAGTACATGAAGCAGGACCGCCTTTCATACAAAAAGAACGCGCGCGGACTCAAGCAGGCCACATACGCTTGCCAAGTCAAATTCCAGCGCTAAAAAAACAAACTAAAAAGAAACGCCGGGTCCAAACGACTTGGCGTTTCTTTAAATTTACAAGGACTATTTAATAAAATGGACATCTCCAGCATCATCAAAAACCTCCACCCTTTGGAAACAAAAGTTTTGCTCCGCTACGGCCTTAAGGACGAGCTTACTTCGGCAAAACTCCAGTCAGAGCTTGGCTACAAGGAAGGCCACGCAAACCAAGCCTTTAGCTGGCTTATGGGAAAAGAGCTCTTGGCCGAAGTGGCCAGAACGCCCCACACCTATTTTGAATTGACCGACTTTGGCCGCAAGGTTCAAGCCGAGGGCTTTGTAGAAGAAAAAATCGTAAGCCTCCTTCAAAAAGAGGGAGCCAAGTCCATGCCCGAAATCGCGGCGGCCTTGAACATAGAAGGAAAAGACGTCGGTTCAGCCTTTGGCCCTTTGAGCAAGGAAGGCGTCTTGCAGATGAACGCCGAAAAAAAAGCCGAGGCCACAGGAAAGCCCTTGCCGCAAAGAATCACGGTGGCAAAGGCCTTGGTCCAAAAGGCGGCCGCCGCTGAAAACTCAACGCTTGACGCGGCCAACCTTTCCAAGGAAGAGTTGGAAGTAATGGGCGGCTTGACCAAAAAGCGCGGCGTGTCGGAAACTCCCTTCCGCACAATCGAGCGCGAAACAGTCCTTTACAAACTAAAGGAAGCCGCCTCAAAAGTCGCCGAAGCCCTTAAAAGCGCCGGCATCACAGGAAACGAAATCGGAGAAATCACTCCGGCCATGCTGGCCTCGGGCGAATGGAAAAAAGGCTCTTTCCGCGGCTACAACATCGGCGTTCCGCCGGCAAGAATGATACCGGGCCGCACAAATCCCTATGTCCAGTTCTTGGAATCTGTAAAGGACAAGCTTTGCTCGCTTGGCTTTGAAGAGTTTGACGGCCCGCTTGTCGAGACCGAATTCTGGAACGGCGACGCGCTTTTTATGCCGCAGTTCCACGCCGCTCGCGACATCCACGACGTTTACCGCATCAAAAACCCGACGCACGCAAAGGCAATCGAGGAGCCATATCTTTCTAACGTAAAGGCCGTCCACGAAAACGGCGGAAACAGCGGAAGCCGCGGCTGGAACTACCAGTTTGACAACGAGTTCACCCGCCGCTTGATTTTGCGAAGCCAGGGAACGGTTTTGAGCGCCCACCAGCTGCACAAGGCCAAGATTCCCGGAAAATACTTTGGAATCGCCCGCTGCTTTAGATACGACAAGGTTGACGCGACCCACCTTAGCGACTTTTACCAGACGGAAGGAATTGTTTTGGGCAACGACGTCAACTTGCGAACGCTTTTGGGCTTTTTGGAAATGTTCGCCAAGGAAATCGCGGGCGCGACGGAAGTGAAATACGTTCCGGGCTACTTCCCCTTTACCGAGCCCAGCATCGAAGTCCACATCAAGCACCCCAAGTTGGGCTGGTTTGAGCTTGGCGGATCGGGCATCTTTAGGCCGGAAGTCACAAAGGCGATGGGCGTTGACGTTCCCGTCTTGGCCTGGGGAATCGGAATCGACCGCATGGCGCTCATGGCGCTGGGCCTTAACGATTTGCGCGAGCTGTTCAGCGAGGACATCGAGCGCGTCCGCTTGCGCAAGGCAAAGTTCTAATTCGCAAAAACAAAAACCGCCCCGAAAGGAGCGGTTTTTTTATTGAGGCGCGGCGACGTATTGCCAGTAGTCCGCGCGAGCGGACACGTAAATATTACCACTAGCAAAACGGCGCCGTTTTATGGTCAACTATTCAATTATGGTCGACACAACCGAGTTGTCGGCATTTGAGTAAGGCGCGGCGACGTACTTGTCGGCCTTCCAGTCGTTTTCCCACTTTTTGCCGTCGATTAAGTAGCGGAACTGGTATTCGCGGCCGGCGTCGAGTGTCAACTTAACGGAAAAAGTTCCGTCCTTGCCTTTTTTTAGGGGATTTTCCTTGCTGCTCCAGCTGTTGAAATCGCCGGCAAGGTTGATTGTCTCAGCGCCTTGAGCTGCCTCTGGAGTCACAGTAAAGGTCACAGTACACTTTTTTTTATCTTTTGAAAAAGTCTTTTTTAAAGGCATAAGCTATCCCCTTGAAATAAAAGATACAATACTATAATATATTTTTCAAAGTTGTTCAAGTCTTTTTTGGGAATTTGAACGCTTGCAAAAAAGGCGGACGCGCTCGCCACATGCCCGCCTACAAAATCTTTATCTTTAGGAGCGGAACAATGACTAAAGAACGTTATTTGTTCACCTCTGAATCTGTAAGCGAAGGACACCCGGACAAGGTGTGCGACCAGATTTCAGACGCAGTGTTGGACGCTTGTCTAGCAAAAGATCCTAACAGTCACGTTGCCTGCGAGTGCTTTACGACGACTGGAATGGTTCTTGTTGGAGGAGAAATTTCCACCAAATTCAAGGAGCTGGACATCCAAACAATCGCGCGCGACGTTGCGCGCAAAATCGGCTACACAAACGCCGACTACGGCCTTGACGCCGACTCGATGGCGGTTTTGAACACCGTTCACACGCAGTCGCCGGACATCAACCAAGGCGTCGTAGGAACAGGACTCGCTGAATACAAGGGCCAGCAAGGAGCCGGAGACCAAGGAATGATGTTCGGCTTTGCTTGCAACGAAACGCCGGAGCTTATGCCCGCGCCCGTTATGTACGCCCACAAGCTTTTGCGCGCCGCCTCAAAGGCCCGCCATTCAAAGAAAATCGAATGGATGCGCCCGGACGCCAAAGCCCAGGTCACGTTGGAATACGAAGGCCACAAGCCCGTTCACATTGACACGGTTGTCCTTTCGCACCAGCACAACCCAGACGTAAAATACAAGACAATCAAGGACGACTTGATCGAACAAATCATCAAACCCGTTTTGGAGCCAACCGGCCTTTTGGACAAAAAGACCAAGTACTTCATCAACCCCACAGGAAAGTTTGTCGTCGGAGGACCGCACGGAGATTCCGGCTTGACTGGCCGAAAGATTATCGTTGACACTTACGGCGGAATGGGCCGTCACGGCGGCGGCGCCTTTAGCGGAAAGGACCCGTCAAAGGTTGACCGCTCGGCCGCCTACATGGCGCGCTACATCGCAAAGAACATCGTGGCCGCCGGTCTTGCCGACCGCGCCGAGGTGGAGCTTGCCTACGCGATAGGCGTCCCCTTCCCGGTTTCGATTATGGTTGACACTTTTGGAACTGGAAAAGTTCCCGACTCGGAAATTTCAAAGGCCGTATCAAAGGTCTTTGACTGCAGCCCGGCGGGAATCATAAAGACGCTTGACCTTAAAAAGCCGGTTTATTCTCCGACAGCTTCTTACGGACACTTTGGCCGCAAGGAATTCAGTTGGGAAAAGACCGACAAAAAGGACGCGCTTAAAAAAGCGATAAAGTAGGAACAAGTCAATCGGTTGAAAGGCCAAAAAGCGGGGCAGCTGCCCCGCTTTTTTTTGCGCGGTAAAAATTAGGAGTCAAACTCCATTTTACAAACGCTCCATTTTTCATACAATCCACACAAAACAAAGACCTACGGAGGATTCTATGAAATTTTTTTCGAAGTTAACAATGATGTTCAGCGTATTATTGTTCACGTGCCTAATTGCCAGTTGCTCTAATGCAGCTGGAAACGGCGGCTCAAGCTATACTATGCATTATTTTTTCGTGGATTACGGCGAAACTTCAGGCACTTTATATAGCGCAATGATACGAAGCCCGAACAATTCAGATGTAGCTATTTTGTCGACAACAGAATCAGGAAAAGGCGGGGACTTATATGATGGAACATTTGTCACTCTTACAAAAACCGTAAGCGGAAACACTTATACATTTGAAGACAAAAAGAGCGGAACCTCTTACAAAGTTGTAGGAAAACTGGAAAATGTTTCCAACGGAAAAACAAATGACTCTTTTACAATTCAGTCCGCAAGCGAGGCGATGTCAGCTTTAGTATTCACTGTTGGAAAATCCATCCAGCATTGGACTGAAAAAAAATCAGGTGTCTTTGTTTATTAGAACAACAAATTCTTTGGACAAAACAATATAATGACCTTAAAAAAGCGCGGCCATTTAGGAGACAAACTCCCTATAATTTATCGGCGATTTGCGCTATGATGGCGGCGATGAAAAGGCATTTTCTTTTTTTCGCCGCCGTATTTTTTTTGGCGGCAAAGGCGACACCTCAAAGCTTGCCGCAAGAAATTTTAAGCGAGACCCAAGCTGTTTACGAATGGACGCAATCCGACGACGGCCAGTGGATTTTTGTGAGCGCGGCAAGCGCTGCCGACGGAAAGAACCGCTTGTACTCTTTTGAAAAATCCAGCGGCGAAACGCGCGTCCTGTTCGAGCCGTTCCCCGACACAAGAGCGCGCTTTGTTTACGGAATGCATTTTTGGCCAAAAACGCAAAAGCTTTACTTTATGGTTCACTGCGGAGACTACAAAGCCCACGGAAGCGGAAACCTATTTTTGCATGAAGGCCTTCACACCGCGCAAATGGACGGCGAACAAAAATATTCGGCGGCCGGCGTTTGGCGGCACAGCGCTTTGGAGGGCTGGCTTTTTCAAGACCTTTGGACGGCTTACATTCAAAGCCCCGCGCGTCCCGACTACGACGTTTTTTTGAACGCGCTTTACACATTCGCGGATCCGGGAGCAAATCCGATTTTCGCGCTCCAAAAAGACGACGGCGCCTTTGTCTACGGGGCCGAGGCGCTTGAATGGCTTTTGGAAAGCGGCAGGGCCGAAGGCTTTTTGAACCAAACAGGCAAGGTTTCGATCGTTCCGCTTGAAAAATATTTGTTCCGCCGCGACAAGAACGGAAAAGCCTTAAAAGAAAGCGCCGTGACAATACGCGAGCGCGACAAAGAAAACGCAATGAACATTGGAATGATTTGGACCGAGACGACATTCGCCGAGGCCAACGAAAGCCTTTACGCAATCTTGATGAAAGGCTCATTTAAAGACAAAGGCCTTCCGTCTGAAAAATGGACCTGGGACTATTCGCTTGTTTTTGAAATCAAAGACGACCAAAACGGACTTCGCTTTTTTATCCCGGAAGCGCTAAAAGAAATTTACGCCGTCACATATTCCTTTAACACAAGCGACCCGCTTCCAATAAAAGGAACAAAGGGCGGCCTTTTAATTCGCGACGCGGACAAAAAGACAAAATGGCTTTACGACGGAATCAATGTCGCGCAGGCCTCAAAGGGGCTTTTCAATTTTGCGCGCATGGGCGGCGACTCCGCGACGGCTTGGCTTATAAGAATTTGCGCGGGCCTTGTGTTTGTCATTTTGCTTTTGCTGCTCTTGTTCTACGAATTCTTAAAAGGCCGCTTTTCCGTTTCTTGGCAAAGAAGAATCGCCTTTCAAATCCAAGAGGAGGAGCGGGGAAAAATTTCCCGCGACATCCACGACTCAATCGTGCAGGACATCCGAGCGATTCGCATTGAGGCGGAAATGCTAAAAGTCCAAGAAGGGCAAGAGCAAAAGCAAAAGGACTTGTCCGAAAAAATCACGGACTGCATAGTAAAGATGCGGAACATTTGCTACGGCCTGGAGCCTGCGGAATTTTCGCTTCCGTCGCCCAATCCCGGAAAAATAAATTTGCTTTCGATTCTAAAATCCCTGGGCGAGCAGTTTGAGGCCAAGTCAAAAATCAAATGCTCGCTTAACGCGGCGCAAGGCCTTGAAGAAATTCTTGTGGAAAAGGAAAAGTGCCAATGCCTTGTAAGAATCGTCCAAGAGGCGTTCGCCAACATCGAAAAACATTCCTACGCGACCGAGGCGCAAATTTTGGCGCGGACGGAAAGCCAGCAGGACAAAAAAGTTCTTACGCTTTTTATAATAGACAACGGCCGCGGCTGCGACTTGGACAAGGCCAGGTCCGGCGCCAACTGGCGGACGCATTTTGGCCTTAGGCAAATGCAGGAACGCGCCAAGACAATCGGCGCGGCGATAAGCTTCCGTTCCGCCCCAGACGACGGAATGCAAATCAAGCTCAGCGTGGAGATTTAAAAAATGAAGACGCTTTACATTGTGGACGACCACAAAATGATGCAAAAGGGCGTGAAGGATTATTTGGAAGAGAACACCGACTGGCGCGTTCCAAAAACCTTTTCCGAAAGCCAAGAGTGCCTAAAAGCCCTAAAAGACGCCGGCGGCCGCAATGAGCTTCCGCAAATCGTAATCGTTGACGTCCAGCTTTTAAACGAAAGCGGAATCGCGCTGGCCTCTCAAATCGCGCGCGATTTTCCAAGCGTAAAATGCGTAATGTATTCAATGTATGACACAGCCGGTTACATAATGCAAGCCGCGTCCGCCGGCGTAAAGGGCTACATCAGCAAGGTGGCCAGCGAAGAGGAATTGGTCCGCTGCCTTGAAACGGTTCTTTCGGGCAAGGAATATTTTGAGGGAAAGGCGCGCGGCTCCTTGGAAAAGATAGAAAAAGTCTCCCCGCTTTTGACGCGGCAGGAAAAGCGCATTTTGGAAAAACTCTTGCAGCAAAAAAGCAACGAAGAAATTGCCGCCGAACTTTTTGTAAGCCAACACACAGTGGAAAATTACGTAAGCTACATTTACGACAAGCTTTGCGTCAAAAGCCGCGCCGAACTTGAAGCCGCGTTTGGTTGAAAAAAACGCAGGCCGCGCTTGCGCGGAAAATTAGGAGTTTTTCTCCCTTTTATGACGGCGGCGTTTTTTGTAAAATGTTCCCTAATAAGGAGCGTTCTATGAAAAAAATCATTTCAACATTCATTCTTTCCTTTGGAATTCTTTTTAGCGCGGCCGCCCAAAAGGCCGTCGTTAAAATCGACACAAATTACGAAATGCCTGACGGGCCGAGCAAAAACGCCTTTGTCTTTGACGCCACGGACTTAAAGGGAAAAGGCATTTCAAAAATCAGGGTCATAAACTACACGGAATACAGAAACATCACCTTTGAAGTTTTTGTCCACTCGGCGGCCACAAAACAATGGGACAGTTTGGGAAAGGCCAACCTTCGCGCCTTTGCCGACAGAACAGATGTGGGAAACAAATATCCTTCCCTTGGAAAAATGAGATACTTCGCAATTGTTCCGTCAGAAAAAGAGGCTGGCAACAATTACTTGTTCAACCCCACAAAAAGTCGAGGCAAGGTGGCCAACGCGCCGCTTTTGCTTGAAGTCCGCCGCCCTGAAGACGGCCTTGACATGACGCCAAAGCCCGTCCTCAACGAGCCGCACTCTTATGTTTTGGCCGAATCGGAGATTCCCGACGACTCCGACGAAAACATTTCAGTCATAAACAGAACGAGCGCGCAGGCTATTTCAATGAAAGTCTTCGGCTACCACAAAAAGGAATTGAAGTGGATTCCCCTTGGATCAATAGTTTCTTATGTGAATGTCGTCAAAGGAAAAAGCAAGGGCGTTTTGGAAATGGAGCAATACGACATTAACGAATTCTATTATTTTGGATTCGCGGTCAACGGAAAAAAAGATTACGGCTTTGCCTTCCAAAACAAAAACGACGACATTTGCGTCACCCTTACCGACTTGGAGTAAAAATTATTCAAGTCTAAAAGCGCGGGGCTGTTCGCCCCGCTTTTTTTTGCGCTATCACCAGTAGCAAAAGCGCGCAAAGCGCGCTAGAGTATTCTTAATGGAACTTTTGTCGCAAGCGGAAATCCGCAAAGCATTCGAGCGCTTTAAAAAAGCCAATCCCAATCCTCAGTCTGAATTAAAATGGAAGAACGCCTACACTCTTTTGGTCAGCGTTGTCCTTTCCGCGCAGGCCACGGACAAAAGCGTCAACAAGGCCACCGAGCCTCTTTACAAAATCGCCGACACGCCAAAAAAAATGCTCGCGCTGGGACAAGAAAAACTTATGGACTACATAAAGTCCATCGGCCTTTACCGAACAAAGGCGGCTCATGTCATAGCCCTAAGCCAAAAGCTGCTTGACGATTTTGGCGGCCAGGTTCCTGACACCCGGGAGGAATTGGAATCCCTTCCAGGCGTTGGCCGCAAAACCGCCAACGTTGTCCTCAACGTGATTTTTAAAAAGCCCACCATGCCGGTGGACACCCACCTTTTGCGCATTTGTCCAAAGATTGGCTTGGCGGAAGGGACCACGCCCCTTGAAGTGGAAAAAAGCCTTGTGGAACGGATTCCGAAAAAATATATGGAACACGCCCACCATTGGCTGATTTTGCACGGCCGCTATGTTTGTACAGCCCGTTCCCCAAAATGCGGGGAATGCATAATCAAAGACCTTTGCAAAAAGAATTGAATTGCGCTAAACTTAGCGGCAGAATAAATCTATTAGGAGAAAACAATGGACGACATCACTGAAGCCGGCGGACACGCCGTAAGCGCCTTCAACGAAGCCTTGGCTTCATTCTTGGCTTGGGCAAAATCATTTGTGACATGGGACAACTTTTTTAAGTTGATTGGCATATTGCTGATTCTTTTGGCAATGACAATCATTTACAAGCTCATCGTCCGCGCCGTCAAGCGCGTTCCCGAAAAAAAACTTTCGCCGCAGCGCTCAATACTTATTCTAAAATTCTTAAAATACTGCTTCTATGTAGCCTTGATAATGTTCATATTAAGTTTGTTCGGAATAAAGCTCAGCGCAATCTGGGGAGCGGCTGGAGTGGCCGGAATCGCAATCGCCTTTGCGGCGCAAACTTCCGTCAGCAACATAATTTCAGGAATTTTCATGGTGGCGGAAAAGGCGCTTAAAATTGGCGACCTTATCAACGTGGCGGGAGAAACAGGCATTGTTGACACAATCGACTTGCTCAGCGTCAAGGTTCACACATTGGACAATCAAATGATTCGCATTCCAAATTCCACAATCATCAATTCAACTTTGCGGAACACAAGCTACTTTACAAAGCGCCGCTTGGACGTAAAAGTTTCGGTCTCATACGAAACCGACATGCAGACTGCCTTGGACACTTTGGCAAAGGCGCCCAAATATTGCAAGTGCGACTTGCAGGACCCCGCGCCGCTTGTTTGGTTTGACGGCTTTGGCGACAGCGGAATAAACATGACGCTCGCCGTTTGGTTTAAAAAAGACGATTTTTTAAGCGCCAAAAACCAAACCTTTGTCGCCATAAAGCGCGTCTTTGACGAGGCCGGAATCGACATTCCTTACAACAAGCTGGACGTAAAAGTTTACGACAGCGAGTCGCAGTTTATCGCGGGAACTTTGGCAAAGACAAAAAGCGCCGCCGAGCGAAAATCAAAAGCCGCGTCCGCGTCTAGTTCAAAAAAGTCCGCCGCAAAAGGCCGCGCAAAGTCAAGGACAACCCGCGAGGCGATTGAGTCCGAAAGCGCTAAGGAATACGACCCCGACGACGAGCACTAAGTTGCAAGACCTTAAAGGCCGCCGCCCAACAAATCCGCGAGCTTTTGCCTTGCGCCAAAAGCCTTGAGCAAATCGCGCGCGGATTGTTCAAAAGCCAAAGACTGCGCTGCGGCGGCGCCACCCAAAGCGGGTTCTTTACCAGAAGGCGCGGCGCCAGAAATCGCTTCCTGACCAAGACGCGCGCCGCCCTTCAACAGCGCCCTAATCATAAGATTCTTTGGCGTTCCTTCCATGTCGATGAATTCCAAAACTTGAACCTTGTAGCCGCGCGCTTCCAAAAGCTGGGCGCGGACCGCGTCAGTCATCAGCGCGGAAAATCGCTCGCGGAAAATTCCATGCCTTAAAAGCGGCGCGAAAAGCGCGTTGGACGACTTACCAAGCTGCGCGTTGACTTCCTTTTGGCAGCAGGGAACCGACAAAATAGCCTTGGCGCCGCGTTCCACCGCAAAGGCAAGCGCGTAGTCGGTGGCAACGTCGCAGGCGTGGAGCGTGATCACTATGTCGGGATTTTTTCCGCTGTATTTGGCGATGTCGCCGCAAACAAAATTCATGTTTTTGACGGCAAGGCGGGCGGCCAAGTCGGAGCAGGATTTTATCACGTCTTCCTTTAAGTCCACGCCGGTTATTTGGCAGGGAATCTTTTTTACGCTTTCCAAAAAGTATTGTACGGCAAAGGTCAAGTAAGACTTGCCGGAGCCAAAGTCAAGGATTTGCAGGGGCTCCATTGGCCGCCCGCCTTCTTGGGATTGCGACAAGTTGTTGTCAGCGCCAAACGCGCCGTCGCTTTGGTCTTTCGCGCATTTTTGGGCTTGCGAACGCGCTTGCTGGACGGCGGGCAAAACGTCGTCCAAAAGCTCCAAAAAGCGGTTGACTTGCCGGAACTTGTCGTACTTTGCGGCGACGACTTTTCCAGCGTCGGTCATAACGCCAAGCGCCTGCAAAAAGGGAACCACCGTCCCTTCTTGTATGATGTAGTTTTTGGAACGGTTCAACGCGCCCTTGTGGGCGTTAAAGGCACTTGCGGCGGCGCCGAAAAGCGCGGCTTTTTCGCCAAAGGCGGCGGCGTTTTTGGGCTTGAAATCTGTTTGCGCGCTTTTGGGCTTGCCGCCAGTTTTTGCGAGCGCTTTTTCAAGCCGTTTTACTTCGCCGCGCTTGTTGGCCAAAAAAGTTATTTCCTTTTCTTCTGTCCGTTCAACGCAGTTTTTAAATGAGCGGCCGATGTTCTTTTGTAAAAATTCGTCCAGTTCCGCCTGCGAAAAATTTTTATGGAAGCTTTGCGTTCGGGTAAAAAATTCGGCGAAATACGGCGAAACAGGCCCGCCCTTAAAGCGAATTTTGACCCGCTCGTATTTTTTTCCGAGAATGGCTTCCACCTGAGACGTGGGCTTAGAAAGCGTGGCCGAAAGAATCATACAACGAATATAACCCACGCGGGGCATATTGTCAACAAAGGCCAAAAATGCTATAATAAACCTTATGGCTAAAACTTTTGTTTTTGTAAATCAAAAAGGCGGAGTTGGAAAGACGACTTCCGCAATCAATATCGGCGCCTACATCGCGTTGGCAAAAAAGCGCGTTCTTCTTGTTGACTTTGACTCGCAGGGAAACATGTCCAGCGGCGTGGGCGTTTCAAAAGACAAGCCTACAATTTACGAACTTTTGAGCGGCGAATGCGAGGCCAAGGACGCGGTAAAAAAAACTTGCATACCGACCTTGGACGCGATTAGCGCCAGCCTTGACCTTTCGGGAGCGGCCATCGAATTGGTTGACCAAGACCGCCGCGAATACTTTTTAAAGGACGCTTTGGAGCCCCTTCAGGACAAGTACGACTACATTCTAATCGACTGCCCGCCCTCGCTTGGCATTCTTACGCTGAACGGTTTGGTCGCGGCAGACGCGGTTTTAGTTCCGATGCAGTGCGAATATTTTGCCCTGGAAGGAATCACGCTTTTGCTGCAAACCGTAAAAAAAGTCCAAAAATCCATCAATCCCAATTTGACCATCGGCGGAATTTTCTTCACGATGTACGACTCGCGCACAAGATTGGCGCAAGACGTTGTCGTTCAAGTAAAGTCATATTTTAAGGACGTGGTTTTCAACACAATCATCCCCCGCAACGTCCGACTTAGCGAAGCTCCGTCTCACGGACTTCCGGTTTGCAAGTACGACCCAGACTGCGTTGGAGCCAAGAGCTATCAAAAATTGGCGGAGGAGGTAATCCATCGTGGCTAAAAGAAAAACCGGATTGGGACGCGGAATCGGCGCCTTGATGGGCGAGGCCGAACAGCAAGTTCAAATCGAATACGAGCCTCCTGTAGAGGAAATACAAGACGAGCAAAAAAGCCCGGCAAAAAAAATCTCCTCCAAAAATTCCAACCTTCCTTCTTCAATAGAAACCGACGACAACGGAACTCTTTGGATTTCTCCAGACTTGCTCAAAGCCAACCCGCACCAGCCCCGCCAAATTTTTAACGAGGAACAGTTAAAGGAACTTTCCGACTCAATCGCAGAGCACGGAATCGTTCAGCCCATCGTAATCGAAGACGCGGGCGACGGAACATTTTACATCATCGCCGGCGAACGAAGAACGCGCGCGGCGAAATTGGCTGGCCTGAAAAAAGTTCCGGTGCAGCTTAGAAAATTCAACGACGAAAAAAAATTGGAAGTCGCGCTTATCGAAAACATCCAGCGCGCCGACCTAAACCCAATAGAAGAGGCGCAGGCCTACTACAATCTTATGAAAATCGGCGGCCTCAACCAAGACGAGGTGGCAAAAAAAGTCGGCAAAGGCCGCCCGACCGTGGCCAACGCGCTGCGCCTTTTAAAATTGCCCGAAGACATGCAAAACTCCTTGATTGTCGGACAAATCACAAGCGGCCACGCGCGAGCGCTTCTTAGCGTGGAAAACCCCGCCGACCAGCGCGTCTTGTTCGGAAAGATAATCGCAAGCAACTTGTCGGTCCGTCAGGCCGAAGCCCAAGCCGCATCCCTTAACGACGGAGGCCGCGCGTCAAAAAGCTCCGCCAAAAAAGACGGAGCGCGCGTCCGGGACCCCGACATAATCAGCATCGAGCAAAAATTTATGGAAACGCTTGGAACAAAAGTTTCGCTTAACGGCGGCTTGGAAAAAGGCCAGCTTGTAATCGACTACTTTAGCCGCGCCGACTTGGACAGGCTTTACCAAACGATCATAAAAGAATAATTTTTATAAAGGAACTGCCCCATGATTTTTTCAACGGACTTCTCTCCCCTGCTTGAAGACTTTGACAAAAGCGAGCGCCTTACGATGGCCGCGATTTTAAAGTATTTTGAAAACGCCGGAAGCCGACACTCGGACGCGGCCGGAGACTCCGCCATAAAGGTGAGCGAGACACTTGGCGTGGCCTGGGTTTTGACCGACTGGAAAGTTTGCGTAAAAGAATTCCCGCGCTACGGACAAAAAATCAAGGTTGAGACTTGGAGCGAAGGCTTGGTCTCGCCGTTTGGAACATCGCGCAACTACTACTTGTACGCCGACGGAAACCTTGCCGTGGAGGGAACCAGCAAGTGGGTCCGCTTTGACATAAGGGCGGGCCGGCCGATAAAGGTGGAGGCGGACTTGCTTGACCGCTACGGCCCGGAGCCAGGAAAAAAAGTTTTTGGCGGAGAAAAGCTTGCCAAGATTTCATTGCCGGAAGCCTTTGAGGCCGAAACAAAAATCCAGCTCCGTCGCTCTGACTTTGACTTTAACAACCATGTCCACAACCTTAACTACTACGACTTCGCGCTTGAGGCGCTTCCTGCAAAAGCGGCGGCCGCCTTTAAGAACGCGCGCATAAGCTACAAGACCGCGCTAAAGGAAGGCGACAATGCGGTTGCAAAATACGCCGCCGTCGACGGAAAAAGCGTCGTGGCCATTTACGCGGCGGGAACGGACGGAGAAGCCGGAGCGCTGGCTTGCGCGGTGGAAGTCTGGTAGAGGCATCACCGCGTCTATTGGACGCTACTTCTCTGCAATCAATTCCAGCGGCGCCGAAAACTGAACGCTTCGCTCGGTGGCCAAATCGTCAAACTTTATCGTGTAGCAAAAAGCCTTGTCGTTTACAAGAACGATTGTTCCCGCGCCAAAAACTTTGTGGCGGACGCGGTCTCCTTTTTTTAATTGCGTGGCCGCGGCCTTTAGGCGGCTTTCGTCGTACTTGATTATTTTTTGCGACTGTTCCACAAGGCCCTTGTCAAGCGGCTTTTCAATGTCAAAATTTTTCATGCCCTCGCCCGCGGCTTCAAAGACAAAGCGGCTGGGGTATTTAAAGATTCCGTCGTTGGCTTTTCCTTCCGCGTCCGTAATATAAAGCCTGTCCTTGGCGCGCGTCATCGCGACGTAGGCAATCCGTCGCTCCTCCTCCATGTCCTCGGGCGTTTGAACCTTGCGGCTGGGGAAGATTCCTTCGTTCATGCCGCACAGGAAAACGTTATTAAACTCCATTCCCTTTGCCGCGTGAATCGTGAGCATTTTGACGGCGTCGCGCTTGTCCTCGCGGTCAAGGTCGGTGAAGAGCGCCGCGCGCTGCAAAAAGTCTTCCAAGGTAGCGTCATCGTCAAAGCCGGCCTGGTTCACCGCGCGCTTGAATTCTGCGGCGTTGTCCAAGCGGTCTTGGTCGGCCTCCAGGCGCAAAAAAGCTTCGTAACCGCTCTTGTCCAAAATCGACTGCAAGACGCTCCCCAGCTTGCTTGTGCCCGAGCCGACCGTGTAGACAAAAGAGTTTTTGTCGTTTAAAAGCGCGCGGCTTTCTTCTATCGCGTCAACGTAGGCCTGCGCCTTTGTTCCTTTTAAGATTGGGTCGTCTTGCGCCAAGAGGCCCTTTAGCGCGGTGTAGGCGGAACAGTCGAATTTGTCGGCGCGCTCTTTTATGGCGGCGATTTTGTTCTTTCCGATTTTGCGGCTTGGAAGGTTCACCGTGCGGTAAAAGGAAACGTCGTCGGCGACGGTCAACATCCGCAAATAAGAAATCATGTCCTTGATTTCGCGCCGGCCGTAAAATTCCGTTCCGGCAAGAATGCGGTAAGGAATGTCGTTTTTGATGAAGGCTTCTTCAAGCGAGCGCGAAAGGTAGTGGGCGCGGTAAAGGATCGCGATGTCGCGCAGGTTGTTTGGCGCGAAATCGGAAGAAGCCCCGCGCGCGTTGGAGGCGGATTTTTGGTCTTTCAAGCCATTATCGTTTGCAAGCCCAAGAGGCGCGGCGGCGGCCGCTTCTTGGGCTTGCGAACGCCTTGACTTTTTGGCAAGGCCGCATAGTTCCTTAACCTTTTTGCAAATCCACTTGGCCTCGTCCTCCTCGCTGGGAGCGTGGTAGTAGAGAGGCTTGGGGCCGGCCTTTTTTGTGGGCGAAAGTTCCTTGGGATAGCGGACAGTGTTATGGGCAATCAAGGAATTGGCCGCCGCGAGTATTTGCGGAGTTGAGCGGTAGTTCTTTAAAAGCAAAATCGTCCGCGCGTCCTTGTAAACTTTTTCAAAGTCCAAAATCAACTTGACGTGGCTTCCCCGCCAAGAGTAAATCGTTTGGTCTGAGTCTCCGACGATAAAAAGGTTTTTGTGCTTGCGGCTTAAGATTTGCGCTATGGAATATTGCTTTGCGCTCACATCTTGGAACTCGTCAACCATTATGTATTGAATTCTGTCCTGCCATTTTTCGGCAACGTCGGGAAACTTTTCCAAAATGTAGACGGCGAAATTTATCAAGTCGTTAAAGTCAACGCCAAAGCATTTTTTTTGCTCGTACAAAAAACGCAAGAATATTTCTTGGTTTCGCTCGATTCCCTTGGCCAAAAATTTTTCTTTAAGCTCTTCGTTGTTCAGCTTGTAAAAATAGTCGATGTAACTGTCGGCCTGCATTTTTTTTGCTTCCAACACCTCGTCGATTTTCTGCTGGATCGTCGCTTCCTTTAAGGTCAAGCCCATGTCGGCAAAAACGCGCAGCAAGATTGAGCGCCAGTCTTCCTTGTCCAAAATCACAAAGTCTTTTGGAAAATTTATTTTGTTGATGTCTTCGTGAAGCAGCAAGGTGCAAAAGGCGTGGAAAGTGCAAATGTAGCCCAAATCCATGTCGCCCAATTCCGAACGGACGCGGGCCTTCATTTCTTCGGCGGAGCGGTTTGTGAAGGTTACGCACAAAATGTTTTTGGGCGAGATTCCCAACTCTCGGACAAGGTAAACGTAGCGGCTTACCAAGGCGCGCGTCTTTCCGCTCCCCGCTCCGGCCAAAACGCGAATGTGGCCTTCCGTGCTTTGAACCGCGTCCAACTGTTCCGGGTTGAGGCGGGCGAATATGTCTTGGTCAGTTTTGCTTTTGGGCATGAACACATTCTAGCAAAAAAACGCCATTTGCGCTATAATAAAATAAATTGAACGGAACTGCATCATGCTAAAAAACCTAATCATTCGACAAGAGACGCCCGCAGACTATAAAAGCGCGGAGCTTATGACAATGCGAAGCTTTTGGAACAAGTATTGGCCGGGCTGCAGCGAGCATTTCCTTGTCAGAATCATTCGCGAGTCCAACGACTATCTTCCGCAATTGAGCCGCGTGGCAGAGTTTGACGGCAAAATTGTCGGAGCGGTTTACTACACGCGCGCTTGGATTGACGACGGAAGCGCGCGGCATGAGGTCGTGACATTTGGCCCGCTTGCGGTGGAGCCAACGCTTGAAGGAAACGACATCGGCGGAGCTCTTATGCGAGAGTCGATAGAGGCGGCGAAAAAAGCGGGCGTCGCGGGCATTGTTGTAATCGGCGAGCCAAACTATTATCCGCGCTTTGGCTTTAAGCGCGCTTCGGACTTTGGCATCACCGACGGCGAAGGAAATTCCTTTGACGCGATAATGTGCCTTCCTTTAAATGACGACTTTTCAAAAATCAAAGGAAGAATCATCGAAAGCCCAGACTTTAAAAAGCTGGAAGACCAAAATCGCCTGCAAGAAATCAACAAAGAATTTCCTTCCTACCGCAAGGTAAAGGTCCAGGAAGGCTTTATGCAAATCTTTGAGCAGCACTTGGGCGTAGTTGAGTCAATCAAGGACGGCGTTTTTTATGTCCGCTACTGGGAGCTTTTGATTCCTGCAAAGACCGACGGCTTGGAAAAAGCGCCCGCAGTCGGAAGCGACGTTCAGTTTATATGGAAGAGGAACGGAGAATCAAAGATCACGAAAGTTTTTAAAAATTTGCTTTAAGGAACAATGAAAGACTACATTCTGCTATTGCCAATCATTTTTATTTTTCACGACATGGAAGAGATAATCGGCTTTGGCCGCTTCTTTAAAAAGAACCCCGACTTGTTTGAACGCTTTCCAAAAGTCACGGCCCCTTACCGGGACTTTAACACGGCGGGATTCGCGCTTGCGGTCTACGAAGAATTCATTCCGTTTTTTGGAGTGAGCCTTTTAGCCTATTATTTTCCGAACGACATTCTTTACGGATTGTGGTTTGGAATTTTCCTTTCGCTCGCCGCGCATCTTTTGGTTCACATCGGCCACGCGCTTTACATAAGAAAATACATTCCCTGCGTCGCCACAAGCGCGCTTTGCCTGCCCATAAGCGCTGCCATAATTTACAAGTGCGCGAAGCTCATTACGTTCAACGCCGTGACCATAGCTTGCATTCCTTTAGCCTTTGTCCTTATGATTGCAAACTTAAAGTTCGCGCATTTTCTTATGCATTGGTTCAACAAAAAATAATCTTGCACCGTCCGCGTTTTAGCGCTATAGCGTCCGCAGGACGCGGTGAAAACGCTCGAAACAACGATTAAGCCTTACCAACATCAACACGAGCGGCAGAACCCTATTTAAAGCATTTTAGAATTTCAGCAAATTCGTCAGAGACTTTTTCATAGTCTGAAAGATACTCTTTAACTTCGTCTTCATTCGGAAAGATTTTTTCTATTTCTTCAGCATGATACCATGTAGCAGTTCCTTTATGCGTTATTGTTTTCCAACCATAAGACCTTCCAATCGATCTTACATTTTTTATCATATTTTTGTCATAAAGATAGTGTTCCCCCTGCCCAACCGCAAAACCAAAACAGGGAAAATCGTGTTTATCCAAACATGGATCTCCGTGCATATAAGTAAAGACGTATCCATTTTTCAACTCTATTGTAGGAAGCATGGCCCTTACCTTCTCAGATTCATACTTTCCCATATATTCCTTAAAATTAGTCCCCGCTTTTTTTTGCGCGAGCGCTAAAACTTTTTGGGCCATTTTTTGAATTTCATCCAAGCCATCTTTCTCGCCTGTCGCGGCTTCTTCCATCTCAGGAGGCGGAGGAGGAAGCAACGTTATAGAGGCAGCGCCGTCCCTTCCTATGTATTTTCCAATGTCCGCCCCATCCATAGATATACTTTTCGTATCGCCCTCAAATTCCACAATAGAAGATGGAGTTGTCAATACTAACGAGACAGCGTCGTTCTTTCCGATATATCTTTTTTGTTCTGTTTCGTCCTCAGCGAACAAAGACGCCAATCCAAACATTGCAACAAGAATCAAAAAAATCTTTTTCATGCCCTTCTCCAAAAACAAATTATTTTAGAATGGCCTAAAATTAGTTCCGCTGCAATCATAAAACACTGGCAGAGTCTGCGACAAAAAACCAAGCGCCTCGGCATAAGAATAAATATCTCTAGCGGCGCGAGAATCTTCTTCGCCAGTTTGCAAGTTCTTCACACTGACATAATGAATCTCAGAACTTTGCTCGCTTTTATCCAAACCAATGCGCAATTCCATTCTGCCAATAGGAACTCCTTCCACAACTCTTTTTGCATTAACAAACAATTCATTTCCAACTAATTTTAATGTATGGGTCACTCCTAGTTCTGGGCTATTCAAAAGCTTTATCAAAGACTTTCCGTAAAAATTACACTGTCCTATCCAATCAGGCAACCTTTTTCCGTCCGCGACAAGCGGCGCGAGAGGAGCTTCTATTTTGGAATACACATCAAATTCTTTGACTGTATTTCCATTTTCCTTTAACGCAAGAACTCTAAAAGCCTTGTCGGATTGTTTTTGCCAAGGAGCGTTCGCCTTGTTCCAGGCGGGATAGTTTGAAATTCCGCCAAACGAAAAATTTAATTTCAAAGAATTCTTGTCGAGCAATTCTTTTTTGCCGGTGACAATGTCATCCTTTCCTTCAAGCCAACAGACCATAAGGCTTTTTTGATCCAATTTGTCCAAGTTAAAGCCCTTGATTGCAACGACGCCATTTTTGTCATCGACAGAACTAATCGTGTCATTTGAAATGCTGCAATCACAAATCATTGGTTTTGTTCCCGCGGATGTTATTGTCATCTTTTTGTTTTTTGCGTCGCTGTTGGCGACAGGATTGACTTTTACCAAAAAATCATATTTTCCCGCTTCGTCCGGAATGTCAAATTGCAGCTTGGAATTGTTGGCGTCTATCGGCTTAAGCTCGACATTTTTGAACTTTAGCGTTTCTGACGACAAGTCAAAATCCTCAACCGTCAATTTGTCAAGGTTATAACCAAAAACATCCACGCCAACGCTTTCAGGCTCGCTATAGTTTTCATAATCAGCTTTATGTCCGCACTCCACCGTCTCAACAACAACGAGCCGATTTGAGGATTCGGCGGCTTTTGACAAATTGCCTACATCATCAGCGGCATAAATTTCAATTTTTGAGTCGGCGCTTACATCATTTACCACAACCAAAGTTGCGTCCTTCTTTACCCTAAACTCTTTTGAATCAATTCTTAACACAGCTTCGGTATAATCACTGTCTTTTGGATTGCCCCAAGAAAAAATGGCGCTGCCGTCGTTCAAAAGGCAATACTCAAAATTTTCAATCTCAGAAGGAGGAGTCCTGTCAATGTCGCCAACATCCACAACCCTGACAAAAAGATCTCCTTTGGGACTCTCGGCGCAAATTGTATAAATTCCATTTTCTTCGATTTCTACTGTCGCTTGGATTGCCGGCTTGTCAAAAGTTTTTTTGCTGACTATTTTTTCGCTCGCGGAAGAAATCGTCAAAATGCCATTCTCTTTATTGTATTTTTTTGGCTTTATCGCAAAATCCGCGTTCAACAGCTTTTTTAAATCTCCCTCAAGAAGATAGACAAACTTTATTTTGTCTGCGTTTTGCAAAGAAAAAACGACATTGCCCGATGTCTTTTTTGGCGTTTCTTTTTGGCAGTCAAGCGGTTCCACCGCAAAGACTTTTCCCGCAACGATCAAACACAAAACCAATAAAGAAAAAACTTTTTTCACAAACCACTCCTTATACACATTTTTTGCGAAAATTCCGCAAAAAATCATCTTAGAACTCATTAAATTATATTCCTATACTCATTTTCAGTCAAGTCTTGCTATTTTTCTGTGTTTTAGTGAATAACAATAAATGGAATTTAGTTTCAAAATATAAGCATGGGCATTAGACACACCTTCATTCAGAATATGAAATACTATAGAAAGCAGGCCGGATTGACGCAAGAAAAACTTGCGGAAACAATAGGAATGAGCGCCTCTTACATAGGCGACATGGAAGCAAGGGAACGATTTCCTTCCGCCGAAACAATCGACAAAATAGCCAGCGCGCTCAACGTCCCCGCGTCAGCCTTGTTCAGCGAAAAAGGCTCCCCAAGCGCAATAAAATCATCTTTCCTAAAAACTTATTCAACAACTTTAAAAGACGCTCTAACCAGCCGAGTCAATTCCGCCATAAAAGAAGTTTGTGACTTGATGTGAAGGCGCTGAATTGTCCAAAAATATGCATTTTCAGTGCATTTAATAGTCCAAAAATATGCATTTTTTCGCCATTCAATAGTCCAAAAATATGCATTTTTAACGCATTTGATAGTCCAAAAATATGCATTTTGGCTTGAAAAAATCCGCAATTCCTTGTAATATATATACATGCTGCGAAGAAAAGCATATGACGACCTTCTAAAGTGGAAGCGGACAAAAAGCAAAGAGTGTCTCTTAATAAAAGGCGCTCGCCAGATTGGAAAAACTTATATCGTTCGCGAGTTTGGCAAAAAAGAGTACAAAACTTTCATAGAAATCAATTTTATGCAAAAACCAAGCCTCAAATCGATTTTTGAAGGCGAACTTTCCGCGGAAGAAATCTACAAAAGGATTTCCATTCATTTTCCAAAAGAAAACTTATTAAAAGGAAACTCGCTCATTTTTCTTGACGAAATACAAAAATGCGCAAAAGCCCGAACCTCGCTAAAATTTTTGGCGGAAGACAATCGCTATGACGTAATCGCTTCCGGCTCGCTTTTGGGTCTTCATTACGGGCAGGACGCGGACACCGAAGTTGAGGAAGTTGAGTCAATTCCTGTTGGATATGAGCGGCAGCTTGTCATGCATTCTCTTGACTTTAAAGAATTTCTTTGGGCTTACGGATACAAAGACAGCGACATTGAATATTTAAAATCCTTTTACGACAAGCAAGAAAAAATTCCCGACGACATAAATGAAAAGTTTAGGAACATTTTAAAGGAATATATCATAGTAGGCGGAATGCCGGAAGTTGTCGCAGACTTTGCGGCGCGAAAAGATTTTGGACGAGTCCAGAAAATTCAGGAAAAAATACTTTCGTCTTATGACGACGACATCGCGAACCACGCGACTGGCGTGAAAAAAGTAAAAGTCCGAAAGTGCTACGACAGCGTTCCGCGACAGCTTGCAAAAGAAAACAAAAAATTCAAATATTCCGAAGTGGAAAAAAAATCAACCGCCCGCAAATATTCCGACAGCGTAATGTGGCTTGAAGATTCAAACATGGTGAATGTTTGCCGAAACGTTTACGAGCCGCGGCTGCCCTTAAAAGCCAACGAAAAAGAAAACGAGTTTAAAATTTACTACAACGACACCGGGCTTTTGATGGCAAGATACGGCGCGGAAACAAAGCTTGCGGTAATGACAAACAAAATTTTGGGCAACGCCAAAGGCGGAATTTACGAAAACCTGGTCTCCGAAATTCTAATAAAGAACGGACATTCCCTTCACTATTATAAAACCGAAAATTCCCAAATGGAAATTGAATTCATAATAGAAAAAGACGGCGGCGTGATTCCAGTGGAAGTGAAGGCTGGAAACACGTCAACGCCGTCCCTCAACAATTTTATGGAACGCTTTGAATCCGAATACGCCATAAAACTTATCGACGGCAACATTGGAATCAACGAAAAGAAAATCTCCCTTCCGCATTTTATGGCGATGTTTTTGTAAGCGACTGCCAGCCTCCTATAGCAAAAATCCGCCTTTAGCGCTAGTATAGCCCTATGAACAAATCAGACCTTCTTCAATTCATAGAAAACAGCGCGGACGAATGCGTCGCGCTCCAAAAGCTTTTGACATCGCATAAAGCGCTGGCCCCGGAAAACGGCGGCGACGGCGAATGGGAAAAGTGCGCGGCATTGGAAGAATTTTTGCGCGCCCACGGAATAACAAACTTGGAGCGCTTTGACGCGCCCGACAGCCGCGCCTTGCACGGAAGGCGGCCCAATTTAATCGCGACGATTCCAGGAAAGAAGCAGCCCGTCGCCGCCAGCAGTCTTGGGCTTGCGAACGATTCCGCCGCTTCTTTGGCTTGCGACAGTTCTGGGGCTTCCGGCGCCGCCAGTTCTAGTCTTGCGAACAATCAAAGTTCCGGCGCGATTTGGGTCATCGCGCACATGGACGTGGTTCCGGTCGGGAACCTGGCGGACTGGAAGACCGATCCGTGGACCGTTGTCCAAAAGGACGGAAAGCTTTTTGGCCGCGGCGTTGAGGACAACCAGCAAGGCTTGTGCTCGGCCTTCGCCGCCGCCTGGGCCTTTGTGGCCAACAAGGTCCAGCCGGAACGGACGATAAAACTTTTGTTCGCGGCCGACGAGGAAGTCGGAAGCAAGTACGGAATGATTTGGCTCTTAAAAAAGCACCCGGAGCTTTTTAACAAGAACGACTTTTTTGTAATCCCCGACGGCGGCGATCCTTTGGGCCAAACAATCGAAGTCGCCGAAAAAAACGTCTTGTGGGTTCAGTTCACCGTAAGCGGAAAGCAGTGCCACGGCTCCAGGCCCGACGAAGGCCTAAACGCCTGCCTTGCCGCCAACCGTTTGAGCGTCGCGCTTTACGAGGGCCTGCATAAAAAGTTTGACGCAAGGGACGATTTGTTTGAGCCTGCCACTTGCACCTTTGAGCCGACTAAGCGCGACGCGAACGTTGCGGGCGTGAACATAATTCCGGGGAGCGACGTTTTTTGCTTTGATTGCCGCGTTCTTCCGCGCTATAAAAATGAAGAAATTTTGGAAGAGATAAAAAAGATTGTCGCGAAAGAGGAAGAAGTTTCGGGCGCCAAAGTTTCGATCGAGCTTTTGCAAAACGCGCAGTCAAAGGCCACGGACAAAAACGCTCCGGTTGTAAAAGCGCTCAGTTCCGCCATAAAAGAGGCGCACGGAATTGAAGCAAAGACAATCGGAATCGGCGGAGGAACGGTGGCCGCGGAGCTTAGAAACCTTGGCTACGATTGCGTCGTGTGGAGCAGCCTGGACGAGACGGCGCACATGCCCAACGAATACTGCGTGATAAGCAACATGACGCGAGACGCAAAGACGCTCGCGCTTATGTTTGGAATTGAATGACAACGGCGGCGACACTTTTAGGCTTTCTAGCCGTTTTTGTCGCCGCAGTCTTAGGCTTACAAACTATCTAATCTTAAAGAAGATTCCCAGCGTAAAGATTGTGACCAAAAGCTGGATGATTAAAAATTTCAGCAAGACCTGGGTTGGAGACCAGCCAAGATTTTTTCGCACATGGTCGTGCAAGGGAAAGCGCACGTTCGAAAAAATCTTAATCTTAAAGAAGCGCAAGAGCGCAACTTTTATGAGGCCCGTTCCGCCGTTCAGCAAAATCACAAGGCTTGTCGCGATAAGGATAAAGGGATTCCCCGTAACCAAAACGCAGGCTCCGATAAAAAAGCCCAGCGCGCGGCTTCCGGCGTCTCCCATCAAAACGGAGCTGGGAAAGGCGTTGTGCCACAAGTAGCCCATCAGCGTTCCGGCCATCGCGAAAGTCATGATGCCCCAGGCCGCTCCCGTCTTTAAGTGCGGAACCAGCAAATACTTTGCAATGTCAACGTGGCCAAGAACGACGTAGAAAATAATTCCAAGCGCCATCAGCGCCACAAGAATCAGCGTCGAAGAAAGGCCGTCAACGCCGTCGGTGCAGTTGGTCGTGTTGATCGAAGTCCAAAGCAAAACCGTTCCGACAATCATGTAAAGCCAAAAGGGAATCGCGACTGGATTTGTCACAAAGGGGAACCAAAAGCGCACCGCGCCGTCTTCCGAAAACTTAGAAAGAAAATAATACATGATGGCGGTAAAGGCCGCGCTCAAAATCAAGTCAAGCGCTCCCTTTAAATATTCGCCCCACGAGGTGACGCTTCGGTCGTCCAAAAAGCCGCTAAGCATCGTAAGCCAAGTGAACGCGACGGCGGCCAATTCCAGGCCTGTCATCGGAACGCACAAAAGGCAAACCAAAACAAAAAAGCTTATGAAGACAACGCCGGCGCCGGTAGGCTTTCCCTTGGCCGCCTCGCTGGTCGACGCAAGCGCGAACTCGCGGCCCCTGTCGTGCGGCAGCAAGTTGTAGAATTTAGGCAAGAGCTTTAGCGCGCAAAAAAATCCCAAGTAAAGCGAAACGCTGATTAAAACCGCGTATGACTGCAAGAGGCGCGCCGGACCAAAGTTAAACGCGTCCTGCAAGTATCGGCCCAAGTACCAAAGCATAGTTACTTAGCCAAATATTCGTTGATGCTGGCGGCGGCTTTGCGGCCCTCGCCCATGGCAAGGATTACAGTCGCGGCGCCCAAAACGATGTCGCCTCCGGCCCAAACTTTTGTCATGCTTGTCGCCTGCTTTTCGTCAACCAAAATGTGGCCGCGCTTGTCAACGTTGATTTCCGGCGTGGTCTTTGCGATGAGCGGGTTGGAGTTGTTTCCAAGCGCCACGATCACCGCGTCGCAAGGAATGTCGTGCTCGCTTCCCTTGATGGCTACCGGAGAGCGGCGGCCTGATTCGTCGGGCTCGCCAAGCTCGTAGCTCAAAGCCTTAAGGCCTGTAACGCGGCCGTCTTCCGCGCTGCCCAAAATCTCAATCGGGTTTTCCAAGAAGCGGAACTCGACGCCTTCTTCCTCGGCGTGCTCGACTTCTTCGGCGCGGGCGGGCATCTCGGCGCGGGTGCGGCGGTAAACCACGTAAACTTTTTCGGCTCCCAATCTCAAGGCCATGCGGGCCGCGTCCATCGCGACGTTTCCGCCGCCGCAAACAACGACCGTCTTGGCTTCGTAGTAAGGCGTGTCGGCCTTTCCTTTTTCGTAGGCCTTCATAAGATTGGCGCGGGTAAGATATTCGTTGGCGCTAAAGACTCCGATGTAGTTTTCTCCGGGAATGTTGAAGAACTTTGGAAGTCCGGCTCCGGTTCCTACAAAGGCGGCGTCAAAGCCTTTTTCGGTCAATATCTGCTGAATCGAAGAAGTGCGTCCGACCAAAAAGTTCATCTCGAATTTTACGCCCATCTTCTTAAGGTTTTCGACTTCTTTGGCTACGATGTCTTTGGGAAGGCGGAACTCAGGGATTCCGTAAACCATGACGCCGCCAGCCTTGTGGAAGGCTTCAAAAACGGTAACGTCGTGGCCGGCCCTTCGGCAGTCGGCGGCGACTGTAAGGCCCGCGGGACCGGAACCGATTACCGCGACTTTCTTTCCTGTCTCGGCCGCGACTTGCGGAACAGAAACCATATTGTTGTTTCTTTCCCAGTCGGCGACAAAGCGCTCCAAGCGGCCGATGCTTACGGCCTTTTCGGCTGACTTGTAAACTTTTCCTACCGTGCATTCGCCCTGGCACTGCTTTTCCTGCGGGCAAACGCGGCCGCAAATCGCCGGAAGCAAGTTTGTTTCTTTGATGGCGTCAACGGCGGCCTTAAAGTCTCCCTTGGCCACGCTGGCCACAAAGCGCGGAATCTGAACGTTGACCGGGCAGCCCTTTACGCAAGGCTGGTTCTTGCACTGAAGGCAGCGGTTGGCTTCGACCATCGCCTGCTCTTTTGTGTAGCCCAACGCGACTTCGCTCATCTGGCGGGCGCGAACCTTGGGCTCGCCCGTCGGCATTATCTGCAAGGGAATCGCCATGCGGTCTTTGTTTCCGAGCGAGTCCAACTTGTCCTTTATTTTGTTCCATTCGTCAAGGCCGGCCTGCGCCAAAGCCTCTTTTGAAATATGTTCTGCCATTTGAAAATTCTCCTATCTTTGCGCGACGCTTTTAGTTGAGTCCTATTTTGCACTTGTGGAACGCTTCCGTTTCCTGCGGCTTGAACGACTTCATTCTCATCATCATGTTGTCCCAGTCAACCTGGTGGCCGTCAAAGTCGGGGCCGTCAACGCAGACAAACTTTGTCTCGCCGCCGACGCTTACGCGGCAGCCGCCGCACATTCCGGTTCCGTCAATCATAATCGTGTTCAGCGAAACGACGGCCGGAACGTTGTATTTTTTTGCCGTCATGCAGGCAAACTTCATCATTATCGGAGGTCCAATCGCTATCATCAAGGCAGGCGGAACGTCGCTCTGGCAAAGGCGCTCAAGCGGAATTGTCGTGACGCCCTTTTCGCCCGCGCTTCCGTCGTCGGTCGTGATAATCACTTCGTCGCAAACGGCCTTCATCTCGTCGACAAAAATCAACAAATCCTTTGTGCGCGCGCCTTCGATCAAAATTACCTTGTTGCCCGCTTCCTTCAAAGCCTGAACGATTGGATAAAGGGGAGCGGTTCCAAAGCCGCCGCCAACGCAAACGACCGGTCCGTCGTACTTCTTGATTTCACTGGGAGTTCCCAAGGGACCAAGAACGCCTCCAAGGTAGTCGCCCTCTTTCAACTGCGAAAGCTTGTATGTGGACGCGCCAACCGGCTGGAAGGCGATGGCTACCCAGCCCTCCTCGGCGTTGGCGTCTGCGATTGTAAGCGGAATGCGCTCGGTCAAGTCTTGGTCAACTTGAACGATAAGGAACTGGCCGGCCTTGCGGTTTTTGGCAATGTCCGGCGCCTCAAATTTCATGTAGTAAACGACTTCAGAAAGCTGTCTCTTCTCGATAATTTTGTTCATAGCTCTTCCTTGAGCGCCGTTTGGCGTTCAGCGAATCTAAATTTTATTAATTATACTGAAAAGAAGGCTCAAAGTCAACGAGCGGCCGCGCTCATTCCCTTGCGGGAATGAGGCCTCTCAAGGTATCGCACTCGCGCTGCCGCGCTCGGCACGGCTACCAGCCCAGCTTTACGCCAAGGGCGGCGGCCACGCCTTCGCCCTTGAAGGACTGGACAAAGGTCGGGCTGCAAACCGCGGCCGAAATGTCAAATTCAATCGCCCTAAAGTTAAGCATAATGCCGACAGCGTGCGCGAAAACTTTTTTTGTGTATTCGGTTGAAAGGCCCAAGCCGAACATTCCGATTCCGACAATTTCCAGGCCAAGCTTGTATTCAGGATAGACGCTCTTCGCGCTAAAGTCCGCGCCAAAGGGGTTTCGCAAAGCCAAGCCGGCCGAACCTCGCAAGGTAAGCCATTTGCCCACCGGCCGCCAAGCGCATTCGGCGCCCAAGCGCATCGGGCGGTTTACCGCATAGTTGGCGTCGGAATAAACCGCGTCGGTAATTTCGGCGTTCTTTTCAAACTTGCTGTCATCGGTGATCACGCGCATGATTGAATCGCACTGCGCCGAAAGCGTCGCGGTGGCGCTGACCTTTCCTTTTAGGCGGGCGGGAACGATTGGAATGTTGGCGTAGCCGCCGATATCCAAGCTGTCAAACAAGGGGTATTCAACCAAGGCGCTTATGTCAAAGCCCATGGCCCGCGCCAGATCCTGGCCGATGTCTTTTCCGTCAAAGTCTTTAAAGAAGTCCGTGGAAATCGTTCCGTTTTTTACAATGTCCTTGTATTTTCCGACTGTGTAAAATTCAATGGGGGCTGAAGCGCTAATCGTAACCGAGCCGTCGTTGCCGTTAACGGCGCGGGCCTTTACGGTTGTTGAAGGCGCGTAAAAAATCGGAGCGAAGCAAGCCGGCGCGACCTTGACTCGCCACTTGCCTACGTTAAACCTTACCGGAACGCTGAACGAAACGAATGACTCCGCCCAAACGTTTCCTTCGGCCGTGTATTCTTTTCCGGGACTGATTCCTTTGCCCAAAATGTCAAACAATTCTTTTGAAATATTAAAGTTGGCCGAATATTCCGTATTCATGTGGAAGCCAAAGCCAAACTTTTTAAAGTTAAAGTCCAAGTGAACGTCGTCCGCCTCCCAAAGGTAAGCCCTAAAGCCAGACTTGGGAAGGCTTGAAGAAATGCCTTTTAAATCAAGGACAAGATTCTTTTTAAAGATGTCGGCAAGCGGCATTGCGTTTTGCGCGGCCAACACGTCTACGCCCACGCCAAGCTCAACGTAGCGGCGGGCCGGATACAGTTCCGCAAAAAGCGAAGAGAGGCAAAGCGTTAAAACTACGAACAATAATTTTTTCATATCCGCCCTCCTACTTTTTGATTATGTCCTTGATGTCAATCGGACTGTTCTCGTCAAGCTTTAGCGTAATGACGGGACTGATTCCAAGCGCCGTGGGCGATTCCACCGCGTGGCGCCAAACCTTAAGTTCCTGTCCGCCGGCAACCGTCATCGTCATCTTGGGCTTAAAGAAATGCGTCAAAACGGATTTGATTTCTTCCGGCGAAAAATCAACCACATCGTCAGAAGCGTTGCCGACTGTAACTTGAACGGTTTTCTTGATGCCAGAATACTGCGCCGCGCCAGCCTCGCCGGAATGGCTGTCGTCAATCTCTATTGTCGCGGCCACATTGCCAAGCGCGGAGTTTATCAAGTTGTAGTTTATTCTAAAGTATGAAATTGACTTTGCGATTTTTTCGTATTCTTCCGTTTTTGAAACGTCGCTGCGGTCAAGCAAATCGTCCTTGTCGCTAACGTCCATTTTGGCAAGCTCGTAAACGTCCATCGTCGTGGAAGCTTTAGTCGTAAAATGCAGGGGCAAGACGGCCGCCATCTCAACCGCGATGTCGCAAGTGTCGGAAGAAGACATGCTGTCAAGCCTGGCCTTGTACAAATCGACAACCGATCCGCCCGAAACAGAAATGTTGTAGTTTACTTTTAAATTCGCGGCGCGCTTGTTTAAGACATCGGCTATGTCTTTGTAAAAACTATAGTCAGTTCCTATTGTCTCAAACTTCTTTGTAACAACTTTGTCCAACGAAGGCCACAGCATCGGCTCGCAAAGCGAAAGTGTTTCAGCCGCGCCGCTAGAACCAACGACGTATTCAGTTTTTGAGGCTGAAGACTCCGTGTAAGTCAAGTAAATTTTTCCGTCAAAAGTAATGCCGCTAACCAAGTCCGCCAAAGCGCCGACCGGCTTTTGGACCAAGAAATAAACAGGTAGCGAAACAAGCTCGCTGTTGTCTATCAATCTTTTCATTTCGGGATTGTCGATTTCTTTTAGCATTTCGTTAATCGAAAAGTCTGACATATCGCTCACGTCGCTGACAGGGGCCAAGCTGTCCAACTTTAATACAACCTTGTCCCAATCCATAAGGACTTCGGAATCGCTTATCGCGATTTTGTATGTCGCTCCCATCACAAGGTTTGAAAAAGTTTGGCTGTTCGAAAGCTTTACGGAAAAGTTTATGTAATCGCCGGCGGACAAGGTTCCCTCAACATCTATCGGACTAAACTCCGCGAACGAAATCGCGTTTTTGGACTGGTTTCCTTTTGCCGGAATTTTGACGTCGGACGCGGAGGCGCTCTCGCCGTTGACATACATTCCGTCGGTCGAGTCGATTCCAAAAGTGCTGGACTTAATCTCAACCGCGATGTCGTTTCCTGCCGGGAATGAGTTTACAACGTTGAACTTTACGCCCTTTCCTTTGCCTTTTGCGGCCGTGATGTTTCCGCCCGCGTCGCTCTTGTAGTAGTAGCCGTCGGGAGTCGCCGTTTGCTGGCCAAAGTCCATCGTCTTTACATACTTTACCATGTCGGCGGAAACTTTTGTCTTGTTGGCGCTTGTCGAGTTCATCTCAAAGCCGCCGTATTGGGTCATGTCAATCACGACCTCCGAAAGCTCTTCCACCACGATCGAAAAAGTCAAAGTTCCAGTTCCGGAGATTGTCTCGCTTGGGTCGTTTTTTGCAAGCGTTCCGCCAACGGCAACCTGGCTTGCCGGAATCGTTATGTATGCGTTGGCCAAATCCAACTTTTTGTCGATTAGATAAGTTCCCGTTCCGCCGCCCGCGGCAAAATCGCTTGCGGCGTAGGCTTGCGTTCCCGCCGCGTCTTTCGCCACGCCGGTCAAGCTAAAGGCGCTAATGTCAAAAGACGCTCCGCTTCCTGTCGCGCGGACGATTACCGAGCCTTTTTTTATTTTGGCAGACTTTATCGCCTGGTCAAGGGTCACGTTGGCCAAGAGGTTCGGCAATGTGATTGGAACGGAGCCAGGGTCGCCCGGTATCGGAAGCGACTGCGACATTGAAACAGTCGGAAGCGTAATCGTCGCCTCAAAGTCCATGTCGGCGTTGAGCGAGCTGTCAAAGTTCATCGAGTCAACGTACTCGCCCACATTGAGCGGAACGTCGTAAAGCTTTTTGTGAAGCAAGTATTTTAGCGAAGCGTCGCTTGGATCGGGAACGTATTTGTAAACGTCGGCCTTGGCTTTTTGGCTTACCTCGTCAAGCATTTGCGTTCCAAGCTTTTCGGTAAGGTCAAAATATTTTTGGCCCAAGGCGCCTGAATATTCGGCGCTGGTCTTTATTGAAACTTTTTCTGGAATGGAAAGCCCCGAAAAGTTCCCGCAAGAAAAAAAGAGCAAGCTAATGATTGTGGCGGCGCAAAAAATCGGCGCCCGCGCGTATTTGTTCATAGTAGAACATTGTAGCGCAAGCGCCGTAAAAAAGCAAGAAAATCTTTGGAGAAAATGGAGATTTTTACCGCCGGTAAAATTTCCTTTTTTCCTTGACAAATCGCCAAAATATGAGATAATAAATTTATCCTATCAAAAAAGACTAATCGTTAAAGTTCAACAAAAATCGTTCAATTTGTAAATTTAAGCCGTTTTTTTCTTAGTCAAAGCGGCTCGTTTTTATTTTTTTGGCGGTTTTACGTCTCGGAGGATTTTATGCGGAAGTTTACGATTTGGATTGCGTTCGTCTCTTTAATTTCCATAATGCTTTTTTCATGCGCAAACGCAGCCGGCGGCGGCGGTGGTGGCAGCGGAATGAACTATGGCGCTGAAATTCTTCTGTCAGACCTTGAAGGAAAATACTTAGCGCCTTATGACCAAGTTGACTCGAACGGTCGAACAACGATGACCGAAGCGTCTTGGTTTGAATACTATTATTATATAACTGGCGGCGAATTCAAAATATATCGCATCTCTGACAAAAGATTTACAATCAGGTCCGGATACCAGTCATACGATGAGCGCACAGCTCAAGGAACGCCGTTCCGTTCTTATAATTCAAGCACATGTCAAAATGACGGAACTTGGCGCTGCCCCCTTTTCCGCGCGCGCCAACTTGGAGAATTCATAGCCCTGCAAAACGGCGACTGGATAGACGACGGCACGTATGACAATGAAGAAAACAGCGAAAACATCGACATATCGTCATGCGGAAATATCCATTGGAATTCTTCTTTCCATGGCGGAACGATATACAAACTTACCGACCATGTGAACACAATCAACTGGTATGCGAATGGCGCGGACAATGGCATCACCGAAACATATTTATTACCGCCTGGAATGAAATTTGACTATCCTTATGCAATAGACTTTGGAGTTGCGACACCTGACGGCTACACTTTCGAAGGATGGGACAAAGCATCAGCCGCAGAAACTGTAGAGATTTCACGAATTGGAAGTCCCTTAAAATCTGTAAATGAAGACACAAATTTCTATGCGGTTTGGTCATATCCCGCAACATACACCATCACTTTTTATGGCAATGGAACACAATTTAGCGACCATGGCACAAAAAAAGAAACAGTGACGCAAACTCTTTCAGGAAACGGAATCAACGGCATCTTTACATACCCGTTCAAAACACTATACGATTTGGGAATTTATTTTTGCGAAAGGGCAGGATTTACACATGTCGGATGGGCAAAAAACCCCACTTCAGCAGTAATTGAATATAAAGACCCTGACAAAATTACGCTTGACAGCGACACAAACTTATACGCCGTATGGAAATGTCCCAAATCCCACAAAATCACTTTCAACGCAAATGGGGGCAGTTTATCCAAAGATTCTCAATTAGCCACGGCGGATTGTCTTGAATTTGACCCAAACATTCCTCCTGTAAACATCTCGCTAAAAACAGCTTCTGACCTTAATCTTTCTCGTTCTGGCTACAGATTCAGAGGCTGGGCTTTGCAAAACGACGCGGAAGACGTCTTGTATCAAGACGGAGCTTCATTAACAGTTTCGGAAGACATGACGCTTTACGCTCTTTGGGATAAAGAAGTTACGTATACGATTACATACGTAAAGAACGCAAGTGGCGCAACCATTGAAACTGAAACGCAGTCAATTCTTGGAACAGAATTGACTGGCGTTCATGGAGAAATAAAGTCCGCAAACGAATTGGGCTTGGTAAGATTATATCAAGGCGGTCCTAGCCGATATCTATTAAAAGGTTGGGCAAGAACCGCCTCAGGCGAAAGAGCGTATGTAAGCGGACAAAACATAGATCTTACCGAGGACATTACGCTTTACGCCGTTTGGTACTTGCCAAAATATACGGTTTCATTCAGCAATGCTACGACATCCAATCCTTCAAGAGAAATCACAGGATACGGCGGAACCACAACGCTACCTTCGGCAGGAACAAAGAGCGGCTACACCTTTAAATGCTGGAAATGCGGAGACAACACATTCGCAGCTGGACAAACTGTAAGCATATACGGAGACTCAACCTTTACCGCTATTTGGACAGAAAACTGCTACTATATCCAATTGTATTACCCGGCAAGCGGCGCTACACTTATTGGAATGGGCTATGACCTCGTTTCAACCTCTTCAAGCGTCGATCACACATGGAGCTACAATACAAAGAATTCAACTTATTCGCCGGCTGAAAAAATAACAGGCCCACGACAAGATATTAACATTACAGTTGGATATAAAGACAGTTACCACAATCAAACCGTGACGCACTCTTGGGTTGATTATACTTTCCAATATGGCAAAACGTATATCATAAATGTCGTAACCGGCGGCATTACAGTTCAGTAGCCGCGACAAAAAAAAATGGCGGGCAGCCTTTTGGCAGTCCGCCGTTTTTTTTATAACCAGAAGCAGCTCATTTTTTCAACAGTGCAGCAAAAGGGCTGTACATCATGCCGTCGTCGCTGCCCTGATACTCGCGCTTTTCGCGGCGCTGTCCGTTGTCGCGCTTAAAGTCGCCGCCGTTGCGAGCGCCCGCCCCGGAAGCTCCGGCGCCGCCCTTCTTTACGACCACGACGCGCTTTCCGCCAGCGCCAGAAGCCGTTCCGCGAACCTTTGATTTTTCGTCGGTTCCAGCGCGGCTTGCGGCATCGCTCTTAAGCGAAAGGCTGATGCGGCGCCTGTCCATATCCAAGTTTAAAATCGTAAACTCGTGAACGTCGCCTACCTTTACCACTTCCATCGGGTCTTTTACAAAGTTGTCGCTAAGCTCGCTTACGTGAATCAAGCCGGTCTCGTGGAGGCCGATGTCAACAAAGGCGCCAAAGTCAACGACGTTGCGGATTTTTCCTGTCACCTTCATGCCGGGCTTGAGGTCTTCAAAAGCGACGACGCCCTTTTGCATAATCGGAGCCGGGTAATCGGCGCGCGGGTCGCGGTTGGGTTTTTGGAGCTCGTCAACGATGTCGTTGAGCGTAGTCTCGCCGACAGAATATTTTTCTTCCAACTTTTTCTTCAAGTCGGCGGATATTTTTTCTTTGTTCTGGACAAGCGGCAAAAGTTCGCGCGCGAGCGGATAGTTTTCGGGGTGAACCCAAGTGTTGTCGAGCGGGTCGGAGCTTTCGGCGATTTTTAGGAATCCCGCGCACTGCTCAAAGGCTTTTGGTCCAAGGCCCGGAACTTTCTTTAGGTCCTCGCGGCTTGTAATTTTTCCGTTGGCGTCGCGATAGGCAACGATTTTTTTTGCCGTTCCGCTTGTAATGCCAGAAACGTATTTTAGCAAAGAGTAGCTGGCCGTGTTCAAGTTTACGCCTACTTGGTTGACCACCGAGCCGACGACTTCGTCAAGCGCGTCGCCAAGCTTTTTTTGGTTTACGTCGTGCTGGTAAAGGCCTACACCGATCGCCTTTGGGTCAATCTTAACAAGCTCGGCCAGCGGGTCCTGCAAGCGCCTTCCCATGCTGATGGCACCGCGAATCGTAAGGTCAAGGTCGGGGAACTCTTCGCGCGCGATGTCGCTGGCGGAGTATACCGACGCGCCGCTTTCGTCGACGACCGTGTACTGAACGTCCTTGTAGTTTTCGCTGATTACTTTGCTTACAATCGCCTGGACTTCCTGGCTGCCAGTTCCGTTTCCTACGGCCACAACCTGAATGTCGTACTTGTCAATCGCGTCGCAAATTTGCTTGTAAGAGTCTTCGGGGCTTTGCACTTGGAAAATTTTAAAGTAGCCCAAATACTTTCCGGTTTCGTCAAGCGCCGCGCACTTTGTTCCAGTGCGGATGCCGGGGTCGATTCCCAAAACGCGGCTGCCCTTGATCGGCTGCTGCATCAAAAGGTTCTTTAGGTTTTCGCTAAAGACGCTGATTCCGTGAACGTCGGCCTCGTCGGCTTCGTCGCTGCGTATTTCGCGAACGACGGCGGGGCTTAGAAGGCGGACCAATCCGTCCTCAATCGCGGCCTTGTGGTAGTCGTTGTGAATCTTGGCACGCTTTTGAAGCATGGCCACCGCGTCGTCAACGGGAACGTCAATCGTAACGTCAAGCGCTCCTTCGCGCTCGCCGCGGTTGATGGCAAGAATGCGGTGGGGCTTAAGTTCCGACAAGGGCTCGCTGTAATCCCAGTACATTTTGTAGGTGGAAGTTTTTTCAACGTCCTCCGCTTTTTGTCCTTCTGCGACGATTCCCTTTGTGACAATCGTTCCGCCCTGAATGTACAAGTCGTGAACGGCGGCGCGGTTGTCTGTGTCTTGCGAAACGCGCTCTGCGATGATGTCCTTGGCTCCGTCCAAAGCGTCCTGGACTGTCGGAACGTTCAAGGCGGGGTCTTCCGCGTCGGTCTTTACAAATTCCTTGGCTTTTTCTTCGAGAGCGGCGTCGTCCAATTCAAGCATAGCGTCGGCAAGAGCGTCCAAGCCTTTTTCAATCGCGACCATTCCGCGAGTCTTCTTTTTCTTTTTGAACGGAGCCCAAAGGTCTTCAAGCTCGCTCAAAGTCTTGGCTCCCATCGCGGCGTTGTAAAGGCTTTCGGTCAATTTGTTTTGCGCGAAAATTCCCTTTACGATTTCCAAGCGGCGCTCTTCCAAATTTTTGTAGCTGGTGTAAAGATGGTCGCTTTCGCGCACTTGAAGCTCGTCAAGCGAGCCGTGTCGCTCTTTGCGGTAGCGCGCGATGAAGGGAATAGTGCAGCCTTCGGCGACCAAAGAAATGACGGCGCTGACTTGCTGAACCTTTATGTTAAGCTCCTCAGCCACGCGCTTCATGATGTCAACTTCGTTTACGCTAAGAGCGTCGATCGATTCTTGTGTGAATTCCATAAAAAAATAACCCCACCTATTTTTGATAAGTGGGATTATTCTATTGAAATTGAAATGTCAGGTCAAGCACTCAGCGAAGCGCTTAGTCACCGAAGTTGATTCCCAAGCCAATGTAGGGAGTGCAGGCAAAGCGCAAGCCGTCTTTGGAATGTTCGGCGCTTGTTGTTTTGACTTTTTCAGCTTCGTTCGTGGCAGTGTAGTTAAGCGCAAAGTCAAAGACAAAGTCAGCGCCGACTACAAGGGAGCAGCGGCGGTTGGCCATAAAGCGGAACTGGGGCGTCAAGGCCATGCCGATAAAACCGTATGTAATCGTGGTTTTTAGAGTGCCCTTTGTGTTCTCCCAATAGTAAAAGCCTCCCATTAAGTGCAAGGGCGCTCCGACTTGAAAGCGGATGCCGCTGTCGCCAAGGTCAACGCCAAAGGCGGGGCCAAGCATAAACTCAAAGCCCAAGTTCAAAAAAGCGTCGTCGTTTTTAATTTCCGTTCCGCCGCTCTTTGCCTTCTGGTCAAAAAGAATTCCTGTGTGAAGTCCGACAGAACCGTAAATTCCCAAGTGATTGTTAAGCCAGGGACAACAGTAGGTGTTCACTTTTAATGGAAAAATGTTTACAACCTTTGCGGATTTTTCAACGGAATCGACCTTGTATTTTATCGATTCAAAGCCAACGATGCCCGCAGCGATGTCCATTCCGTACGGATGGTTGTCGGCAATGGCTCCCGTTACAAGCGCGCCGCCGCAAATGGCGGCAAGAAAAATTTTCTTCAAGTTCATAATTTCCTCCTAAAACAACGAAAGGATTTTATACGCAGACTTATCTTAATGTCAAGCCACGCCCAGCCCATGGGCAAACATACCATAGAAATCCAAAACGCTCTCGGGAAAATCGAACGGCCTTTCTCGCGGTTGCGTCTTTTGGGGTGTAACAGCAAGATTAACGCGCAAAGCGACCGGCCGTCCGCATTTTCCCTGCGCGTTTTAATTCCTTTCCACTTATTTGCCCTGGGCAAACGCAATAAAAAAAAATAAAAGCGGCGCGAAGGCGCGAACGGCATTGCGGAAACTCTCTGTCTGTGCCTGCCGCGGTAGCGGCAGCGTTAATAGTTTCAAGGCACAGACAGCGAGTAGCGACGATATCTAGCGGTTTCGCAATGACGTTCGCAACTGGGAGCCGCGTTTTTTTTATTTTTATTAATGCATTTCCCCATGGGTCGCGCTTGACCGCGCGATTTTTTTCTATATAATTAAATCGATGGACAAAGAACAATTCGCGGCGCTAAAAACGTTCCGCGACGAATACAAAAAAAAATGCGATGAGTGGAGCGCGCTGGCCACGCAATTAGTTCCCTTGCAAAAGGCGGCCGCAAAAGGCGACACGCCCGACTACCCGATAGAAACGCCCGTCGTTTACAACACCGCGCTTGACGAGATAACGCAGGACGACGACATAAAAATAATCGTCATCGGCGACAATCCAGGAAAAGACGAGCAACGCGCCAAAAACCAAAAGTACTTGGTGGGCCAGGCCGGAAAAATCGCGCAAGGATTTTTTGCCCGCCATCCTTCGCTCGGCGTGGACTTTAGGAAAAACGCGATAATCTTGAACAAGACGCCGGTTCACTCGGCAAAGACCAAGCACCTAAAATTCATCGCTTCCCAAAGCGCCGCCGCGCGAGACTTGATTTTGCAAAGCCAGCTTTGGCTCGCCCAAAAAACCGCGGAACTTGCAGCCGGCGTCGGAGCGCAAATCTGGCTTGTCGGCTACGCGGAACTAAAGGACAAGGGAATCTTTGCCCCCTACCGCGACAAGTTAAAGGAAGCGGCAACCGCTTGCAAGCCAAAAAACGCCGCCGCCCAAAAATCGCAAACAGACCAAGAAGCCGCCACCGTTTGGGACTCGCTTTTTGTCTTTCAGCATTTTTCGATGAACAGATTTTTGATTGACCTGCGCGACTTTTGCGCCAAGGAAGGCGGCCTTTGTCCGGACGGCGGTTTTGACGAAGGCGCGCTGGCAAAAAAAATCGCCGCCCTAGGCAGGCGGCATCGCGACGAAATTTTTTGAACAAGCGCCAGAGCGGCGGAAACTAACGGTAATAAGAAACAATTAAAAACGCGCGAAGGAGCGGGGCGGCTGGCGGCGACTCTCATTTTGCGCCGCCGCGCAAGCGGCGGAGTTTGATAGTTTCAAGCGCAAAATGCGAGTAGCGACGATATCGAGCGGCGCCGAGCAGACGCAGCCGCGACTGGGAGCGTTTTTTCTTTGCTTTAATTATTGGTATTAATATCCGTCGCTCATCGCGCGGTTCATGTCTTTCTTGCAAAGCTCGTCGTAGACTAGGCTGCGCTTGCGAAGGTCTTCCTTGAGTTCCTGCGGGAAGGGCATGTTGCGCCAGAAAATTCCGCGCACTTCCTTGTCCAAGCGCTGGACGCCTTCGCTTTCCTTTGTCATCCAAAGAATGTAGTCCTGGATAAAGTACTGCTTAAGGTCGCCCTTTAGCTTTTGCTTGTCAATCCATTCGTAGTACTGGCCGGTCAAGCCTTCCTCCATCCAATAGTAGGAGGCCTTTTCTTTGGCAACCTGCCAGCGCAAGTCGGCCACGGCGGTAAGAACGGCAACCTTAAGGTCGCGCGGATACATCGGAACTACGATGCGGCCGCGGCTTGTCACGCGGTTGTAGCGGTCAAAGGGTTCCCAACAAAAACCCCTGTCGCCGTATGTCGGAAGAAGAATTACAAATGGAACGATGCGGTTTGGAACGTTCTTGTGGATGCGGCAGAAAGCGCCGGGATCCAAAGACTCTATCCAAGCCAAAACTTTTATCACATTCTCGCGGAAGCCCGTTCCCTGCGGCATGCAGTGGAAAAAGTCTCGCGTGAAAATCGGAAACTGGTTTCCCTGGCGGCCGCAAGTCATCTTGGCCATTTGGCGCACGGTCTCAAATTCCTGGTCGATGTCGGCGCTTGAGGCGCTGGTCACTTCGGGGCCGGCCTCAAGCTTTTCTTCGACTGAATCGTAGGCGGCCTTGGCGTCTTGGTATTCGCGCAAAGCGATCGAAAGGTCGCGGTCGTTCTTGCTCAGCAATCGCAGCGTGGAAGTGACTTCGCCGAACAATTTTTTTTGCAAGTCGTTGTAGGGCTGCTTGTGCGGCTCCATTCCAATCAAACTTTCGTGCTCGCAAATTTGGTCAATCTTGCTCTTAAGCTCGGCCTCCAACATTCCGCGCTGGTTCTCCGCCATGCTAAGGGAGTTTTCTGTTTGCTGAAGCTTGCCCGAGTTCTTGCTTTGCAATTGCTGCAAGCGCAACTGTTCCGCCTGGCCGCCGTCGTCGCCGGTCTTTCTGGGCTGGCGGACTTCGTCTGTCGTGGAGGGCTTGATTTTTCCCTGCGAAATGTATTTGAACCATTCGTCCATATAAAAGACTGGCTCGTTTGTGTTGTTTTCCAGTATCGACTTTTCAAAAAATTCCCTGTGCTCGGGACGGAACAATGACGGAAGCAAAACCGAAAAGCGCAGCATCATTCGCTTGGGAAGCGGGAAATTTTTGCCGGCGGTTTTTGGCGCCATCGTGTGGACCAATTCCCAGTAAGCCATCGTGACTTGCTGGCGGTAAACCATCTTGTCCTTTACGTCTTTGCAAGAAAGGTATTTTGAAAGAACCATGTGCAAGCGGTTTGAAGCCTGGCCTTCGCCGGCAATGGCCGTCTTGTAATAAGTTGGGTCGTCAAAGTAATGCTGGCTTTCTTCTTCAAAAACTTTTTCTATCGGCTTAAATTCTTTTATGGACAAATCAACTTCGGGAACGGGGCCGCTCTTTTTTTGAGGGGCCGACTGTTCCATAAACATTTGCTCAAAGTTGCTTTCTTTGGCTCCCATTCCCCCAAAAACGTCAGGGGAGTCTCCGCCTTCGCCAGAAGCGGAAGCGCCCGCGTCGGGATCAGAAGGAGTCACGCTTGCCAAAAGCGCCGCGATGCTAGGGTCTAGATTTTCTTCCATAATTCTCACATTATAGCGCGAATTATGGAAAAAGTCTAGAATTCTTTTCCAAGCGGGCTGTCGGAACTAAGCAAATTAATTTCAATTATGTCAAACAAAGGATAGTTCTTGTATTCAACAACGTAAGAAAATTCGCCTGCTTTTTCTGGCACCGCAAGGCCAAGATTCGTTCCGCGCTTTATCAACTTGATTGTGGTAATCGTGTCGTCTTCGCCTGGATTGCGCAAGCGAACGCTGCCCATCGACTCCTGGGCCACAAGCTTTCCGTCGCGGTTTTCCAGAACAAAGGCCTCGCAGTCAAAGTCCGACGCCTTTGTATTGTTAATGACTCTGATTTGGTTGTAGCGCCTTGCGCTTCCGCCAACCTTGAACTTTATGTTTTCCGCGCCCAAGGCGGCCAAGCATAAAAAGATTCCGGCAAATAAAACAGTGATTTTTTTCATTTCATACGCTCCTTATTTTTCGCTGTCATATATTAGACAACTAAGGAGCCGCTTTTTGTCACTTTTTTTCGATTGCAATTATCGCGCCGAAATTATCCCGCCGCCGACTATTACGTTGTCGCGATACAAGACGGCAGAACGACAGTCCGCGCGAGCGGACCTGTGGATAATTTCCTTGCCGTAATGCCGTCGCTAATTAGAAACGCGCAGCCTATTTGCCATCGATATTAGGCCTCCACCGCGGATAATATTGTCTATATATACGACGGCAGACTGGCCGGGGGCGACGGCGCGCTGAGGCTCCTTGAATTTTATCAGCCAGGGCGTTCCGACAAAGGCCGGCGCTTCTTTGTCTTGCGAAGAATTTTTGCCTTGCGCGCCGTTCTCAGCCGCGGCATAGCGTTCCACCGTACAGGCAACCGGCTTGGATGCAAGCCTGATTTTGACCAAGGCCTCAAAAGGCGCGTCCGGCTCAACTCCGCCCGGCCAAACAAAGTCGTCGGCGACCAAAGAGTCGGAATACAAGTCCTCCTCCTTTGCCAAAACGACCAAATTGTTCTTCGCGTCAATCGAATGGACGTAAACCGGATAGCTTACCGCGACTCCAAGGCCGCGCCGCTGGCCCACCGTGTAATGCTCGACGCCCTTGTGCCTTCCCAAAACATGGCCGTCCAAATCGATTATGTCGCCTGGAATTCCAGGCCTGTCCGAAAACAAGTCGTCAAAGTATTCCTGCCCGATAAAATCCTGGCTTTCCTCGCGGTTGGCGGCTTCAAGCCCCGCCGCGCGCGCAAGCTCAAAGACCTCGGACTTTTTTACGGCCGCCAAGGGGAAGCGAACCTTTTCCAAAGTCGTCGAAGGAACTCGGTACAAAAAGTAAGTTTGGTCTTTGCTTAAGTCGGCTGCCGTTGAAATCATCGCCGGGCGCGCGTCCGTTCCAAAAAGGCCGCTGGAAGGCCGGACGATTTTGGCGTAGTGGCCCGTGCAAAAATAATCGTATTTTATTCCAAGCTTGTCGATTTGTTCCAGCATCGCGCCAAACTTAATGTTCCTGTTGCACATTATGCAAGGGTTTGGCGTGCGGCCAGCGCGGTACTCGCTCTTAAAGTATTCCAAAACTTTTTTGTTGTATTCTTCGTGAACGTCGACAACATGGTATTCGATTCCCTGCTCGGCGCAGAATTTTTGGCATTCCTCGATGTTCTCTTCCTCGCCGGGGCCGTAGCAGGACTCGCGCGCGTGCTTGGACTTTGACTCCCCCTTGGCCGGAATGTGGCCGTCCCAAAGCGACATAGTCACGCCGATGACGCGGCAGCCCCTTTGCTTTAAGAGAAGAGCGGTCAACGTTGAGTCCACGCCTCCAGACATTCCGACCAAAACGGTCGAGCCCGCCGGCGGCAATTCCAATGCTTTAAATTCCATACTTATTTTTTTCCTAAAACGAGTAATTATTGCGGCGCGACAATTTTGCTCGCGCCGCAAAAAGGTTGAGTCAAGGCTTTAAGCGAAGCGCGCCTTGACCAACCTTATATCATGTACATATAACTGTCTTGGCACGCGCTTTGCTCAACCAAGTCCTGCAAGGTCACGCTGTCCAAGTAGTCGTCAATCGCCTTTTGAAGGCCTTCCCAAAACTTTTGCGTGTTGGCCCTTCCGTTCCCCTCGCCGGCAGACTCAGTCTCGTCGGCAGCCACGGGGCTAAGGTCGCCTTCGGTCACGCGCAAAATTTCTCCGGCAGTGTATTGTTCGGGCGCCTTGCTCAGCTTGTATCCTCCGGCCGGCCCACGAACGCTCAAAAGCAAGCCGCTCTTTGACAAAAAGCCCGTGATTTGCTCCAAGTATTTTATGGAGATTCCCTCGTTTTCCGAAACGTCCTTCAGCGCGATAAAGTTTCCGTTGGAACGCTGGGCTAAATAAATCATAAATCTTAAGGCGTATCGCCCTCTGGTGGAAATTTTCATCTTGAGTGCAATTATAGCGCGAAAAAAAAATTAGTGCAAGTATTCCTAGTGAAAAAATAGGTATTTTAAGGGGGAAGCCTCCCCCTCGGCTCCAATGCTCCCGCTCAAAAATCCGTCCGCGCTCGCATTTGCGCCTACCCCCTCTCCTAGGGGCATAGCCCCTAAAACCCTCTAGCAAGCGCGAGCTTAATAGTGTCATAACGAAAGCCGCGTCTACTTTTGCGCGTCTCGCTTTATCAAAAGGCGCAAAGCTTCAACAGCCGTTTTAATCGCAAGCTCGGTGTCATGCGCCTGCTTGTTTTCCAAGCCCTTTTTGGCGCGCTCTTGGTTTGCCACAACCAAAAAGCAGGAGCCGCATCGAACCTTTAGGAATTGCCCGGCCACAAAGAGCGCGGCGCTTTCCATTTCCGACGCCAGGCAGCCCATCTTAAGCCAAGCCTGCCACTTGTTTTCAAGCTCGTAATTTACAGGCATAATCTCAGGCTCATGCTGGCCAAAAAAAGAGTCCTTGCACTGGACGACGCCCACATGGTGGCGTATTCCCAACGAGCGCGCCGCGTCGACAAGCGCGGTGGTCACGCCAAAATCCGGAACAGCTGGGTACTCAATCGGCGCGAATTCGCGGCTGGTTCCTTCCATGCGGACGGCGCCGGTGGCAATTACGATGTCTCCGCCCAAAACGTCTTCCTGCATTCCGCCGCAAGTTCCAACGCGCACAAAAGTCTTGGCGCCGACCTTGGCCAACTCGTCAATCGCGATCGCGGCGCTAGGTCCGCCGATACCGGTGGAAGTTACGCTCACCTTAACGCCGTCAAGCGTTCCGGTATAAGTAGTGTACTCGCGCACGTCGGCCACAAGCTTGGCGTTCTCAAAATGCTCCGCAATCTTGGCGCATCGTTTGGGATCCCCCGGCATAATGACATACTCGCCGACATCCCCCGGCCCCACTCCTGTATGATACTGTTTTCCTGAACCTTCTGTGTAATCTACCATAATAGAATATTATACACCGCTTTGACGCCAAGCGCAAGTTTTTTTGCGGAAGGAACGAATGGCAAGGGCAAAAAAAGCCCGGCGGCCTGCCCAAAATGGAGGGGCCGTGAAGAAAAACGCGCCAGCGTTTTTTAGGCCCGTCCATAAAACCGGGCTCGACGCTTGCCGGCAAGCGTCGCCGCAGGTGGCTGCCGGGGTCGGAACCAGCATGGCCGGCACAGACCGAAAGGACTCCATATAGTTCCGAACCTGGCGAGCGCAAGACAAAGTCCCCGGCAAAAAAGCGACGGCCCCAACCCAAACGAAACGATTTAAACAAAAAAAAGCCCGGCAGCCTCCGGCTTCGCAAACTCGATCACGGCGAAAGAATTTTTCCTGCCATACCGTTCCGAACCAATCGGCGCGAACGGCAAAGGCCGCTCCCTGCCTACTTCGCGCCAAGCATCGGAAAGACAACTAACGAACGGTTTATAGCCAAAAGGCTTCGCAAGCCCGCAACGCGGCGCGAAAGCTTGAAGGGAAAGCAAAAACGGTTCGGCATGGACTTCCCCGCCGCGCTCCGCCCCCGGCAGGGGATTGTTTAAAAAAAAAAGCCCGGCAGCCACCTA
>DGRX01000008.1:0-556 GCA_002391235.1 Treponema sp. UBA4377 | reverse complement strand
CCACCTACTTTCGCGCCGCGAAGGCACTATCATCGGCGCAGGAGAGCTTGACTTCCGTGTTCGGGATGGGAACGGGTATTGCCTCTCCGCCATGGCCGCCGGACAAAATTAACAGATTAAATTCGTCCAACAACTGGGGAAAATCGGGAAGACGAACCGCGCGGAAGGAACAATATGGCCAAGCCTCGCGGCCTATTAGTATCGCTCGGTTGTGCGCGTCGCCGCGCCTGCGCCTGCGACCTATCGACCCGGTATTGTCCCGGGGGCCTTCGGCGGGGTCGAGCCCCGTGGGATGTCTCGTCTTGAGGCGGGCTTCCCGCTTAGATGCTTTCAGCGGTTATCCCTTCCCTGCTTGGCTACCCAGCGCTTGCCCTTGGCAGGACAACTGGCACGCCAGAGGCAGGTCCACCCCGGTCCTCTCGTACTAAGGGCAGACCCTCTCAAACATCCGCCGGCCGCAACGACATCGTGGAGGCCAAGGTCGCCCTGGATCGGAAAGGGAACGTGAACTTCTACGTGATGACGACGGCCGATATCACCGCTCCCGAAGGGGCGG
>DGRX01000017.1:69935-73184 GCA_002391235.1 Treponema sp. UBA4377 | reverse complement strand
TATTGAAAATTGATAGGATTTCGTATGTTTCGGACTTAGTCCGACTTCCGCTCCTTACCGTTTTCTTCCCTTCCCTGCTGTTTCCAAAGAACTCCGCCCTTGTTCAGAGCGGTAAAAGAGAATCTAGCGCTTTTTCAAAAAACTGTCAAGAGAATCGCGCGATTTTTTTAAAAATTTTTCAATTTTTTTTTGATTTTTTTTCGCACATTTTTTCCGAATTTTCGACGCGGAAAACTATCAGCGGAATCAAAACCAGCTGAAGGACGATGCCGGGAAGGCGCCGGGGAACTGAGCTCCAAATGCCAAGCGCGATTGACAGGCAATTTGCGGCGCGATATATTGTCCGAACGACTTATTAATGAAGAAAAACGTCAACATTTCGGCATTTTTTAGGGATCTCTTTTTTGTACAGACGGAATGCGTCCTTTCGTTCGCGATCGTCGGAACGGTTTTCGCGAGGGAGCAGGCGATTTCCTACGCGCATTTTTTTGTCCCGCTGGCGATGGGCGCGCTTTGCATGCTTCCTTGTTTGCCGGTTTATATAATAGAAAACATGACAATCGCGCAAGTGATTGTCCAGCGAGCGTGAGCGCGCATCTTACCGCCTAAAACTTGCATCTTGTATAAAAGCGCTTTTCATTGTTCATAGCATTTCATACAATGCTTTTTGTCACCCCCTGGAGGAGAAAAAAAATGAAAGAGAAGATTCAAAATTACAGAACTTACTTTGCCCGCTTGCTCGCCCTTGCGGTTCCGCTGATTTTGAGCAACATCATAAACCAAGTCCAAATGCTGATCGACCGCATTTTCTTGGGACAGGCCAACACTTTGTACATGGCGGTTTTGGGAAACACGATGTCGCCGCTTTGGACGACGATGTCGGTTTGCTTTTCAATCGCGACAGGCGCCTCGATTTTGATAAGCCAAAGCGTCGGCGCCAAGAACGACGCCAAGAAGGAGGAGTATTCAGGCGCGCTTTTAAAGTACTGCCACATTCTTCCGTTCGCGCTCTTTTTGCTTTGGTTCTTTGGCTCAAAGCCGATCTTTAGGCTGATGGGCGTGTCCGACAGCTTGATTGGAATGTGCGCCGACTACACGCGCTATTCTTCGCCGGTATTTTTGGTTCTGGGAATGGGCTGCTCGTGGACCGTGATTTTCCAAACGTCCAACCACACAAAGCACTTGGCGATTTGGAGCGTCCTTCGCTCTTGCATGAACATCTTTTTGGACTGGGTATTGATTTTTGGAAATCTAGGATTTCCATCGATGGGAATAAAGGGCGCCGCGCTTGGAACTACGATCGCAGAATACTTGGGCGGCATGTACCTTATGTTCGCCTACTTTAGGAGCGGAAAGTTGAACACTCGCCCCAGCATGAGCGCGGTAAAAGGCGCCAAGCTTAAAAGCTACTTACACTCCGCGCGACTCGGCATCAACACCGCCTTGGAGGACTTTTGCTGGAACTTTGGAAACCTCGCGATTATCCGCATTCTCAATTCGATTAACGAGCTTGCGGCCGGCATCTATTCAATCATCTTTGGCGTTGAAGTTTTGGCGGTCGTCATCATCGGCGCCTTGGGAAACGGAACGCTGACGCTGGCATCGGAGGCGGTGGGTCAGAGCGACAGGAAGCAGTTTAAGGGAGTCTGCGCGGCGGCCTACGCCCTTAGCCTTGCGGTGACGCTCGCGATGATTTTGGCGTCGATTTTGTGCCCGCGATGGATCATCTCGGTCTTTACAAAGGACAGGGGGATCATCGCGACAAGCGGCATTTACTTGCTTTTGATTTCGATGAACCTGATTTCAAAGTCGGCCAACATAGTCATCGGAAGCGCGATTCGCGGAAGCGGCGACACAAGATGGATGTTCTTCACGCAGATTTTTGGAACGGTCTTTGTAATCGCCAGCGCCTGCTTTTTTGTCTACACGCTGGAGCTTGGAATCGTCGGAGTTTTCCTTGCGGTAATAGTAGACGAAGCCGTCCGCGCCGCGATTAACTTTGGAAAGTTTGTGAGGATTTACAAAAAGTCGCCGGTCTTTGGCGACTAGGAGGAAGAATGAAAGAGTTTATCGCTTGCTGCGGCCTGGACTGCGAGACTTGCGAGGCGCGGATCGCGACAATCAACAACGACGACGCGCTTCGCGAAAGCGTCGCGAAAAAATGGTCGGACTTTAACAAGGTTAAAATCACGCCGCAAATGATAAATTGCGAAGGCTGCCGGACAAACGGAATAAAGACCGACTACTGCCAGTACCTTTGCTCGATTAGAAAATGCGCCAAGGCGAAAAAGTTTGACACTTGCGCGGACTGCGACAAACTCAACACTTGCGGAACGCTCAAAATGATAACGATGCACAACCAGGACGCGCTTGACAATTTGCGGGGAACGGCAAAAGCGGAATTTAAAATAAGGCTTGCGACAGAAGGCGACGCGCAAGCGGTTCACGACATTTACGGCTCCTACGTTCCGCTTGACTACGTGACCTTTACCGTCGAAAATCCCAGCGTCGATCACTACCGAAAGAAAATCGCCGAAACGCTAGAAAAATACCCCTTCCTTGTCGCGGAAGGCGCGGACAAAAAAATTCTTGGCTACGCTTGCGGCTCGCCGCTAAGGCCGCATGACGCCTACCAATGGAACGTTGAGTGGACGATAATGCTGGCTTCCGACGCGCCAAGACGGCAAGGAATCGCGACGGCGCTTTACAAAGAATTCGCCCGGCTGCTTGCCTTGCAAGGCTACCGCTACATTTACGGCGTTTTGGTCGACACAAACCAAGCGAGCGTCGCCCTGCACAAAAAGCTTGGCTTTAAGGAAGCCGGGCATTTTGAGAGCGCCGGCTTTAAAATGGGCAAATGGCGCGGAATCCTTTGGTACGTAAAAGAAATCGGAAGTTCAAACGAGCCGCCAAAAAAACCGCTCGCGCTTAGCGAAGCAATGAAAAAAAATTTGAGGAAAAACATGCTTTTTGAAACCGAACGGCTTTTTTTTCGCGAGATGACGCTCGAAGACACGGACACGCTCGCGCTTGTCATGAGCGACCCAGAATCGATGAAATTTTATCCGCACCCTTTTTCAAGGGAAGAAGTTGAAAACTGGATAAAGTGGAACATTGACAATTACCAAAAATACGGCTTTGGCCTTTGGGCCGTCTGCCTTAAAGAAAGCGGAGAAATGATTGGCGACTGCGGAATCACGATGCAGCAGGTTGAAAATGATTTGTTCCCGGAAATCGGCTACCACTTGC
>DGRX01000017.1:13701-69810 GCA_002391235.1 Treponema sp. UBA4377 | reverse complement strand
CGCGGCATGAAAAAAATCATTTCATACATGAAGTCCGACAACCTTCCCAGCCGCCATGTGGCCGAGCGCAACGGCATGAAATTTGTAAAAGCCTTCACCAAGACTGTGATGGGAAAAGTCGTTGAGGACGAAGTTCTTTATATGAAGGATTTGGGCTGCGCTGAAATCGGCATGCTCATCAACCAAAAAGACAGCGCTCTTCCTGCGCGCGACACGACGATTATCCATACGAAGGACGCCGTAAAACTTGCTTTGGAATAGGGGAGACGCTGTAACATGAATAAAGATTGGTCAGAAAAAAACAGGGAAATGCAAACGCTCATTTCTAAGGAATCGACATTTTCTGAGGGCATAAAAGTTCTTCTTGAATTGCGGAATTCTTTGTTCGCTCAGATTACTTCTATCGTAAATACTTTTCCTCCAGTGGCTTTTTATCAGCTTCCATTTGGTCATGGCGAAGGGAACCATAATTCAACTCTCGCATGGTCGCTCTGGCATCTTTTCCGTATAGAAGACATTGTTTGCCATACGCTGATTCTTAATGACAAGCAAGTTTTATTTAAAGGCGGTTGGAAGCAAAAAACGAAAAGTCCGATTATCACGACAGGAAACGAGCTTGACGGCGAGGCGATGCTTGAGTTTTCAAAAAAGCTGAGCGTCAAAGCCCTTTATGACTATTGCAAGGCTGTGATGGATTCCACAAACGAGTTTTTGAAGGGCTTGCAATTTTCCTACTTAAAGCGAAAGTTTTCGGAAGATGACAAAGAGCGCCTTGCCGCAAGCGAATGCGTCAGCGCGGAAGAATCAGCTTCTTGGCTGATTGATTTCTGGTGCGGTAAAAATGTAAAAGGCTTGATACAGATGCCATTTTCCCGCCACTGGATTATGCACGTGGAAGCGATGCGGCGAATTAAAAACAAGCTGTGCCAGCAGGCTAAAAAAGGCATTGACCAAATCGCCTACTTAAATGGGGAGGCAAAGAAAATGAATGAAAAATTAATCGAAGAGGCAAAACTGTACATACAAGAAATATTCAAGGATAATTCTGACGGACATGACGCAAACCATTCGCTGAGAGTTTACAAGAATGCTCTTCAAATCGCCAAAGCGTATCCAGAATGCAACATGATGGCTGTCGCTTTATCTTCTTTGCTGCATGATGTTGATGACCACAAACTGTTTGACACAAAGGATAACATGAACGCAAGGCAATTTCTTAAAAGTCACGACATCGGGAATGATGACATAGAATTAATCTGTCAGATTATCAACGGAGTTTCTTTCAGTAAAAAAAAAGAAAAACACTCCGAAACTTTAGAAGGAAAAATCGTGCAGGATGCGGACAGAATAGATGCTATCGGAGCTGTAGGGATTGCAAGAACTTTTGCTTACGGCGGCAAAGCAGGAAGAACAATAGAATCTTCCTTGCAGCATTTTAATGACAAGCTTTTGCTTCTTAAAGATAAAATGAACACGCAAGAAGCCAAAAGAATTGCCGAAAGCCGTCATCTGTACATGGAAGGATTCCTAAGGGAATTCCAAAAAGAATCAGAATTTTTTTTAAGTGAGGAAGAGTAAAATGATTTTATTGGTAGTGGACACGCAGAGAGGTTGCTTTAACGAAAAGCTCTTTGCCTTTGAAACTGTAAAAGAAAACATCAAGCGCCTGATTGCAGAGGCTCGCAAAAACTGCGTTGAGGTTTGCTATGTCCAGCATGACGACGGGCCTGGCACAGACCTTGATAAAGAAACTCCGAACTATGAAATCTTCGACGAGTTCGCTCCCCTTCCTGATGAAAAACGGTTTGAAAAAAACGTGAATAGCGCGTTCCACCCGATGACCGGACTTTCCGAATACCTAAAGTCAAAGAACGAAAAGGACATTATTACGATAGGCGTTTCCACCGACTATTGCATGGACGCAACCGTAAAATGCGGCTTTGAGCAAGGCTTTAACATCATAATTCCGGCATACGCAAATTCTACCTACGACAATCCGTATTTTGACAAAGAGACCGCTTACAAATATTTCAACGAGTTCATGTGGCCAAAGCGTTACGCAAAAGCGGTCAGCGTCGATGAGGCGATTGAAATTATGAAAAATTTATCTGACTACTTAAAAGAAACCGACAGCATTGATTACACAAATTCTCTGGTTGCAAAAAAAGCGGCCGAACTGAAAGCCGCCTCTTCTGACACTCTTGACTACATAGAAAGAGCCTACAAATTTGTACGCGACGAGATTCCGCACACTTGGGACGCAAAACTTACTGTGGTTTCAAAGAGCGCCAGCGACGTTCTCAAAAACAAAACCGGCATCTGCTGGACAAAATCATGCCTGCTTGCCGCCTTGCTTCGCGCGAATAAAATCCCGGCAGGAATCAACTATCAGTATTTGACTCGCGCCGACGACGCGAGCGACGGTTACATCACCCACGCGCTGAACACTGTCTACATCGACTCGCTAAAAAAATGGATTCGCCTTGACGCGCGCGGAAACAAGCCTGGAGTAGACGCTCAGTTCAGTCTGGAAAAAGAAATCCTCGCCTTCCCTACCCGCCCAGAATTTGGCGAAAAAGATTACCGCGACAATCACAGCGATTTGGACGTTCGCCTGAAAGAAATTTTGAAAGCGAGCGGCAACATACTTGAAGTCCGCGCGGATTTTGAAATGGAGAACTAAGTAAATGTTGATAAAAAAATGCTCGCTTTCGGACGTTGAAGAAGTGGCTCTGTTAAACAAACAGCTAATTGAAGACGAAAAAAGCGGCAACACAATGAATTTGGAGTAGATTATGAAAATGAAAGCGTTTATTGTTTACTGCCATCCATCGGAAGATTCTTTTACGCGTCATGTAAGGGATTCTTTCATAAAGGGAATTGAAGAGTCTGGAAACGACTATGTTCTTTCCGATTTGTACAAGATGAATTTTAAAACAGATATGAGCGAGCAAGAATATTTGCGCGACGCGAATTACAGGAAAACGCCGGACGTGGCCAAAGACGTTCTTGCCGAGCAGGCAAAAATCAATTCTTCCGATGCGATTGTCTTTATCTATCCAGTTTTTTGGACGGAAGCTCCGGCGAAACTTGTTGGATGGTTTGACAGAGTTTGGTCTCACGGATTTGCTTACGGCGAAAACAGAACTATGAAAGTTCTGGACCAAGCCCTCTTCCTTGTGACGGCAGGCAACACGATGGAACGCCTTGAAAAATTCGGACTTCTAGACAGCATGAAAAAAGTCATGATAGGCGACAGAATTTTTGACCGCGCGGAAAAATCCGACTTTGTCATCTTTCCAGGAATGTCAAGGGAGCTTGCCTCGCGTGAAGAAGGCTGGGGCAAGAACCTAAAAACGGCTTATGAGAAAGGCGCGAATCTTTTTAAGTGAGGAAAACAATGGCGACATTTTGCCAAAAGATTGAACAGATAAAGTACCCCGCGACAAAACAGGCAATAGCAAGAAAAATTCTTGAAGGCTTGCGCGACTGGTTTGAAGTGGACGAAAGCAGGGAAAAATACATTTCAGGTTGCGCGGACTGGACTTTTCTTGCCGCAAAAGAAAAAGATGAATATTCAGGCTTTCTCTGCCTAAAAGAAACAGGAAAAGACACCGTTGAGCTTGCGGTAATGGGAGTGAAAAAAGATTTCCATCGCAAAGGCCTTGGCCGTAAGCTTTTTGAATCAGCGAAGAAAATCGCAATGGAAGAAGGCTATTCTTTTATGCAGGTAAAAACCGTTCAGATGGGCGTGTATCCAGATTATGACATCACCAACCGTTTTTACCAGTCCTGCGGCTTTAAGGAATTGGAAGTCATAAAAGAAATTTGGGGCGAAGAGAACCCCTGCCAGATTTATGTCATGTCTTTGACCTGATCAAAGAAATTCTAAAGACGAGCGGCAACATCCTTGAAGTTCACGCGGATTTTGAAATATAAAAATCAGAGGAGAAAAAATGATGCGACCAACTACAACTCTTTTTATGCTGATGAGCGTTGACGGAAAAATCAGCACAGGAGCCAGCGACGCGCTTGACGTGGACAAGGACTTTCCAAAAATCCCAGGACTCAAGGAAGGCGTAGGACAATACTACGAAATAGAGCAGACGACGGACTTGTGGAGCTTTAACACAGGCCGCGTGCAGGAAAAAATGGGCGCAAACGAAAAGCCCTTTCCGCAAAAAACGCCAGTGTCCTTTGTCCTTTTGGACAACACGCATTTGACCGAGCATGGCGCGCGGTATTTTTGCGCCCGCTCAAAGGAATTTGTTCTTTTCACCTCGAACAAAAATCATCCGGCTTACGGCGTAAAGGAAAAGAATCTTCATATTTTTTACCAGAAAAAGCTTGACTTAAAGGAAGGGCTTGAATGGCTTTACAAAAATTTCGCCTGCGAACGTCTTACAATTCAGTCTGGCGGAACGGTGAACGGCCTTTTCTTGCGCGAAAAACTCTTTGACTTTGTGGACCTTGTAGTGGCTCCTGTTTTGGTCGGCGGAAAAGACACTGCCACTTTAATCGACGGAAAGTCTTTGATGAGCGAAAACGAACTTTCAAAACTTGGAGTGATGAAGCTTGTCGAATGCAAGGTTTTGAAGGATTCATATTTAAGGCTTAGGTATGAAATTGTGAAGTGAATTTGCGTGAAGGGTAAAAAATGAAAATTGCAGTATTTACAGACATTCACGGCAATCTTAAAGCATTGAAGTCCGTTATTGAAATTGTCAAGCCTAAAAAATGGAGTGTTTGACGCCGCATGCAAAAGCGAGGAAGCGCCCACAAAATGCGCTTCTCGCATTTTTTATTTAAAGACATTGACGCGACGTATCCATTTTGTTTTCATTTATAGTCGTCCACGTCGAATTTTCTGTCGCGGAAGTAATAGTCGCGGTCGGCCTCGGTGATTTCGCGCAAAACCCGGCAAGGATTTCCAACAGCAATCACGTTTGGCGGAATGTCCTTTGTGACCACGCTGCCTCCTCCGATCACGACATTGTCTCCGATTGTGACGCCCGGCATGACGCACGAGTTTCCGCCAATCCAAACATTGTTTCCGATTGTCACGTCAATTCCGTACTCGTAGCCGGAGTTCCGCGAATCCGGATGAATCGGATGCCCCGCCGTGTAGATGGCGACGTTCGGCGCGATTTGAACGCGGTCGCCGATTTTAACCTTGCCAACGTCAAGAACGATGAAGTTGTAGTTGGCGAAGAACCTCTGGCCGACTTCGATGTTATAGCCGTAGTCGCAATGAAAGGGCGCCTCGATGTTAATCCAGTCGCCTGTCTTTCCGAGGATTTCTTTTATAAGGCGGTCTTTCTCCTCTTTTTCTTCCGGCGGAAGATTGTTGTAGCGGTAAATTTTCTTTTTGTTTTCAAACCGTTCTTCTTCAAGCCCGTCAAGCCAAGCCTTGTACGGAAGGTTTGCGATCATCCTTTCCTTTTGATTCATTATTTTCTCCTGTTTGTTTGTTCGCTTTTGTTTTGTTTCATAATACAAAAAGATTATTGAATGTACAAGAATTTTAAGGCGCATCTTATCCCGCAAAAAGCGCATCTTGTCAAAAAAACATTTCCACGCGGTGAAACTTTCTTTACTGTCTGATAACAACCTAAGCATGGCGTATCTGCAGTCAATGGATTGGGCGGAAGCGCCTCTATTGGCGCCTTATTCCTTTACGAACGAGCCGATTTCAACAAGGTTCCCTTCCGGGTCGGCGATGTAGCATGTGCGCTGGCCCCAAGGTTCTGTCGTGGGCGGCATGACAGGCTCCGCGCCTTTTGCAGTCACTTCCGCAAAAGTTTTGTCAACCGCCGCGTAGTTTTCCACGCCAAGCGCGATTTCAAAGTGTCCGCTGATTTTTTGGGCATAGTTGAATTTTGAATTGGTCATTTTTTCAATGTCGTTTCTGCCGTACAGCAAAAATAGCGTGCCGTCCTTTTCAAGAAAAACGTTCGTCGTGTTTTCGTCTTCCTTGATTCCAAAGCCAAGAACGTCGCGATAAAAGCGGACCATCGTCGGCATGTCCTTTACAAAAATTCCGAATCCCTCCAGTTTCATATCGCCTCGCTCCTCTCTCATTTTGCTTTTTTTGCTTTCTTCGCTTTCTTTTCGGACAGTTCCGCGTGCATGCCTTCCAATAATTCCGCAATCAAATCCACGTCCTCAAAATTGTCGAACACATGCATCAGCGTTTTTGATTCCTCGTAAGGATAGCGCAGCTCTGAGTCCGCAAGCAATCTGTCCGATGTCGGCGTTCTTTTTAAAAACAGTTCGTCGCCGCAAATGTCGCCTATCAGCTTGCCGTTAAAGTACACAAGGTAACCGCCCATCATGGCTCTTACGGCAACGTCGCCGGCCGCGGAAAAAGTCTCGCGCACATATTCGTTAAATTCATTCATTATGATTTCCCCGCCAACTATGATAGCGAGCGCAAGAAGAAAAAACAAGATAGCCCTGCGTGGACTAAAGGCTTTCTTCCGCGTCCTTGCAGTTTTGCAAAACGCGCTTAAGATAGTTTTCAAAGTCTTGGATTTCTTTTTTGGAAAAGCCCTTGTAAAAAAGCGCGTTTTGCTCGTCGGAGGCTTTGGGAACTTTTTTCTTGAAAATTTCATCTTTTCCGGTTCTGGAAATAAGCGTCGCGCGCTTGTCGTCCGGGCTTGGCTCCCGAAAAACATAGCCGTCGCGGTCCAAGCGGTCGATGATACCGGTAAGGGTCGCCTTGTCCAGGCTTGTTTTTTCAACCAGTTTTTTTATGGGAATCTTGTCCTCATTCCACAGGGCAAAGATTACCCTGCCCCGCGCGCCGGCAAGGTCTTCCAATCCGTTGCGGCTCAACACGGCATGCCACACGCGCTGGCAAACTTGGTGTATTTGCGAGATAAGGCTTCCGCCTTCCGTCCGGCCGTTTTTCATAAGTCCCGCCACCCCCGCTTATTTATCGCAAGGATTTACCGGCTGGCCAAAATTGTGGATTCCCAAATTGCCCCAGCAATGCATGTATTTTGAAGTGAACTTCATAAGCGTGTAGTCCGGGTCGGCCGGGCCCTTGTGGTAATACATAAGCCAGGTTTTATGCCAAAAATCTTTCTTGACGTCCATGTCCAAAACTTCTTCCATCGTTCCGATCGCACTGACGCCCTTGAATTTTTGGGGAAGAACAAAGTAAAGGCAGACCTTGTTGTTGGCGCGGATTTGCTTGATTTTTCGCGAGGAAGTGTTTGTCGTAAAATAAATCGTGACAGTCTCGCCGTCAACGCTGATCGCCTTATCCTTAAGCTTTGGATATTTTTTGGGATTGGCCAAGTTCAATAGCGCGCGGATTTCAGGAAAGCCTTCCGTCTCGTCTTTTCCAAAAGTCGCGATTTGCGCGCATTCCGAGGCTTGTATTACCTTAACGACGTCCTTAATGTTCAATTTTTCGCTCCGTCCAATTAGTTTGTATGCAAACTATATATCCAAGGCAAATTTTTTTCAAGCGCGTTGCCTTATTGCTTGATTTGCAATATAATCCAACATTTAAGGAAAGAAGTATGAAAAAAATTGGACTTGTAGGCGGAACCGGCCCGGAATCAACCTTTTTGGCCGAAAAAGGTGAAAAGCTTAAAGCGGGCGGCTCGGAGGTTATCGCGCTGACAGCCGCGACAATGCATATTGTGTATGAGCAAATCGTCCAAAAGACAAACATTCCTCTTGTAAGCATTCCAAAATCAGTTTGCGAAGAAATCCAGAAAAAAGGATACAAGAAAGTCGGCCTCTTGGGCACAATTTTCACGATGGAACAGGACTACATGAAAAAGGATTTGCTTGATGCCGGCATAGAAATTTTTGTTCCCGAAAAATCAGACCGCGAGATTGTCGCAAAACGAATCTTCGAAGAGCTGGAAGTCGGAATCGTAAAGGAATCCACGCTCGATGAATGTACTGATATCAGGGATAGAACGGTATGAAAATAAGATTGTTTAATATGGACGATGATTTTGATGTGATTAAAACTTGGATTTCAGATGAAAGAACGCATATGCTGTGGTGCGCGAATCGAATTCAATTTCCGATGACAAAGAGCGCATTTAAAGAGTTTTTGGAAGGCGTTGCGTCTCAATGCGGCGACGTTCCGTATGTGGCGACAGAAGATGACGGGAACCAAGTCGGGTTCTATACATACTCGGTTAATGAGAATACAAAAGAAGGGATGTTGAAATTCGTGGTTGTGGATCCTGAAAGGCGCGGCAAAGGCATCGCAAGAGAAATGCTCAAGCGCGCTGTGGCGGCGGCGTTTAATGACGAAACGACAGAAGCGGTTCATTTAAATGTTTTTTCTGCAAACGCGCGGGCAATAAAATGCTACGAAAAAGTCGGATTTGTCGAGAGGAATGTCGCAAACGGCGCCTTTAATTACAAGGATGAGTCTTGGGACCGTTGCAATATGATTATAAAACGTTAATTGCAGTTTGTTGTTGAAAGATAAAAGAAAGAAAAAAAATGGAGAACATAAGTGGGTAACATAAGAAAGGCGGAAGCAAAAGACCTATCAAGAATTGCTGAAATCCTGGTGTTTGCGAAGAGAGTTAAGTATAGATCGATTTTCAATAACGACGACTATTCATTCAATGAATTGCAGGTAGTTAAGCTTGTAGAAGCATATGGCAAGCCCAAAATTCTCGATAACATCTGGGTTTACGATGACGGGATTGTTAAGGGAATGATTCACATAGATGGAAAAGAAATTGTTGAATTGTATGTGGATTATTTTTTCTGGAGCCAGGGCATTGGCGCCAAGCTCATAGAGTTTGCCAAGGAAACGCATGACGCTCGTTTCCTGTGGGTTTTGGAAAAGAATGTTGACGCGATAAAGTTTTATGAGGCGCATGGATTCGCAGCGAACGGAAAAAGACAACTTGAGGAAGGCACGCCCGAATATATTATTATGTTGGAAAGATAAATCGGAGCATTGGGGGCAATCATAATGAATGAATTTAACGAATATGCGCGCGAGACTTTTTCCGCGGCCGGCGACGTTGCCATAAGGGCCATGATGGGCGGTTACCTTGTGTACTTTAACGGCAAGCTGATAGGCGACATTTGCGGCGATGAACTGTTTTTAAAGAGGACGCCGACATCGGACAGGCTTCTTGCGGACTCAGAGCTGCGCTATCCTTACGAGGAATCAAAAACGCTGATGCATGTGTTCGACAATTTTGAGGATGCGGATTTAATTGCGGAATTATTGGAAGGCATGCATGCGGAACTGCCCGAAAAGAAAGCGAAGAAAGCCAAATGAGAGATGAATGAAATGTTTTTTCCGCTGACATCAACTCCGTTTTCTCGCTTCGGCTATCGCGAACTTCATCCTTCAAAGGAGCTTGCTCCTTACGTCCGCTGCTTTTGGACTTCATGGAATGAAGTTTCGCCAGTCCCCATCATTCCAGATTTATGCGCGGATATCATAATTGCAACAGACGGAACGGAAATGGAATTCTTTTTTTGCGGTGTGAGCGACAAAATGTTTGAGTCAGTTCATTCGCAAGGCCAGTGCAGACGGCTTTTTGGAATCAGGTTTTACGCATGGCAGGCTTCCGCTTTTTCAGACGAGCCGCTTTTTAAAACCGCGAACGGATTCTTTGAATTGCGCGCGCATTTCCTAACAATCGAAAAATCGCTTCGCTCAAAATTCTCGCCGGCTATGGATCTTGAGGAATTCAAGCAGATTGCCGAAGAAACGCTTCTTAAGCTTCTCGTCCGCCCCGCTTCAAAACGGCCTGAACAAAATTCGCTTGTCATGGACGCAATAACTCAGATGATTCGTACCCGCGGCTCGCAGAACCTCTCTTCCCTGCTAAAAGACATTCACGCAAGCGAACGCCAACTGGAACGATTTTTCGCGCAAGCTCTTTCCCTCTCGCCCAAAAAAGTTTCGTCGCTCATCCGCTATCAAAGCCTGTGGCAGAGCGTATGCTTTTCAAAGATTTTTGACATTCAGGACGCAGTCGCCGAATTTGGCTATTTTGACCAAGCTCACCTTTTGAACGACTTCAAAAAATTCCACGGAATGAATCTTACGGAAGCCCGCAAAATTGCATTCAGCGCAAAATAAACTGTCGGATTTTTACAATACATAAATCGGAATCTATCTTATAATTGAAAAAAAAGATTGGAGGCAATATGAAACTTGAAGGATTCGGAATTTTTGTAAAGGACATGCCGACGATGGCGCGCTTTTACCGCGACGTTCTTGGCTTTGGAATCAAGGAAGACGAGAACACGACAAACGTTTTTCTTGAAAAAGACGGCACCTTGTTTTTGCTGTACGGCAGAAATGACATTGAAAAGATGACCAATTCAAAATTCAACTACGCCGACAAAGTCAACGGACACTTTGAAATTGCCCTGGGTGTGGAAAACTACGCCGCTGTTGACAAAACCTTTGCGGATGTGACTGCAAAAGGCGCTGCGCCTGTCATGCCGCCCACGACAGAACCTTGGGGCCAGCGCACCTGCTACATCGCCGACCCGGAAGGGAACCTTGTTGAAATCGGCTCGTTCGTGAAGGAATAAGAAAATGAATGACGGATTGCGAATAACTTACAGGCTCGCGGAAGAAGGCGACCTAGACGAAATTTGCGCGCTTGTACAAGCGGCGGTCGCCGAAATGGAAAGGCGGGGAATTTTTCAGTGGGATGAAATTTATCCTGCCCGCGAGGATTTTTTGAATGACATAAAATCGCGCTCGCTTTTTATAGGCCAAACAGAATTTCAAAACACAAAGCGCATAGCCGTAATTTACGTTCTCAACAAAGAATGTGACGAAGAATACAAAACGGCCGCGTGGACAATCCAAGGCGACTGGCGCGTATTGCACCGCATTTGCGTTCACCCGGACTTTCAAAACCAAGGCATCGCAAAAATGACGCTCGCGCATATAGAGCAAAAAGCGCGCGACCTTGGAGCCGCTTCCATCCGTCTTGACGTCTTTAGCCAAAACCCTTTTTCGCAAAGATTGTACGAACGCGCGGGCTACCGCAAAACCGGCGAAGCCAATTGGCGCAAAGGCCTTTTTTATTTGATGGAAAAAGACCTGCGCTAGACACAACATCCTGCCGCTTTGCGCGGTCAAATATTTCGGCGACAAGCGTGTCTTTTTTTTCATTATTCGCGGCTTTGACAACAAGCCGGCAAATCTTTAGAATTAAGACAATATGAAACATTTTTCCTCTTTTTTTAAGACCATGCTTCCATCGTTTTTAAGGTTTACGGCCTTGCATTTGCTTACGCTGGGAGCGGCTGCAGTTTTAATGACGGCAGCGTTCAAGCCCTTTGAGCGAATCGATTTTTTCATGTCGCTCGCCTTTTGCCTTGTCTTTGGAGCGGCTCTTGCGTTCGCGGTCCAGCTGCTTGCGGAAAAGCTCTTGGAAAAACGAATTAAAGCGAGGCTTGCGCTCCAAGCGGCTTGCGCCCTTTTTGTGATCCCGCTTTTTATTTTTTACAAGAACTTTGAAGACGCCCGCATCGCAGTCGCTTCCATATTCTTCGCGCTGTTGGCGATCTGCCCCTTTCTTTTACGATTTAGCCAAGAAGAAAACGAAATCCTTCCAAACATTTTCACCGCGCTTTTTGCGGCCTTTATAATAATGATGTGCGTCGGCTGCGCCTTGTCTATAATTTACTGGGCCTTGTCCACGCTCTTTTTTGATAAAAGCGAATTTGATTTTTACACGGCGATATGGAGCTTTTCTTTTTACGCCGTCGCGCTAAACACGTTCGTGGCGTACAGCTCAAAAAAACACGAGGAAATCAAAATTCCAAAACTGTGCAAAATCGTTTTCCTTTACACGCTTCTACCCTTGTACGCGCTTTTGCTCCTTGTCCTTTACTGCTACCTTGCAAAGAGCGCCATAACGCTTTCAATCCCGATGCGCGACGCCAACACATTCATAAGCGTCGCCACGGCTCTATACATTTTATTCTATTTTTGCCTTTCGTATTACGATTGCAAGGCGACAAGGCTTTTTAAGAAAGTCTGCCCCTTTGTCTTGCTGCCGCTTGTGGCTGTTCAAATTTTAATTTCAATCGACAGAATCCGCGCGCACGGAATCTCGCCAAACCGCTACGCGGTCGTAATGTACACCTTGTTCACCTGCGCGGCGATCGCGCTTTCCTTTTACAAAAATGGAAAGCGCATCTTCCTCCTTTGCCCAATTCTCGCGGGCCTTCTTGTTTTTGCCGGAGCGTCTCCGCTGAACATTCAAAACGTTCCGCTTTGGAGCCAAACGCGAATCATGGAAAAAATTCTAAACGAGCGCGCCTTGCTTGCCGACGGAAAAGTCGACGCCAAAAAGGCCGCGGAAATTTTGACCAACGAGGAGCGCGAGGTTTTAAGCCGCGCCTATGAAAAAATCCGGGTCTTTAACAAGCGCCCAAAATGGTTTGAAAGCGTTCAAGACAAAGACGAATTGAGGCGCGAAAAAGACTTTGAAAAAACCTTCGGCTTTAGGACAAACGAAGAAAAAAAGCTTTCGTACTATTTTGAGCTTGACGTTCCAAGCTCGAAAAAAATTTCCGTTCCACAGGCCTCTGAATTTTACGTCCTAGAGAGGGAAAAAAGCGACGAAAGCCCCGAAAAATGCCTTGTGAAATTTTCTGACAAAACCTATGATTTGTCAAAAGACATCAGGCCGCTGTTAAGGCTTAAGGAAAAGGACGTTGACAAAATTACTGAAAGCGAACCAATTTACATTGACGCCGGCGACGGATACACGATTGCGCTGACTTACGCTTGCGCAAACGCATCCGATGGCGAAGGCCGCTTTTCGTATTTTTTTGCGAGGGGATTTGCGATAAAGTCAGAGAGGAACGGAGAAAAATAAAATGAACATTTTGGTAATCGGCGGAACAAAATTTTTTGGAATTCCTATGGTCAACGCGCTTTTAAAAAAAGGCCACAAAGTCACAGTCGCCACAAGGGGAAACACAAAGTTCTCTTTTGACGGAACTGTCGAGCAAATCATCTTTGACAAGAACGACCCTAAAAGCGTCGCGGCCGCGCTTGGCAAAAAAAACTTTGACGTAACGATTGACAAAATCGCCTACAGCTCAAACGACGTCCGCTCGCTCCTTCAAAACGCGCCCTGCAAAAAATACATCCAAATGTCCACTTGCGCCGTTTACAAAAAAATTCACACAGACACAAAGGAAGAGGAATTTGACGCCGCCTCCCATCCGTTAAAATGGACGGACAGGCTGGACGACTACGCGGAAACAAAGCGCTTGGCCGAGCGCGCCGCGCTGGAATTTTTGCCCGCAAGCGACTGCGCCTTTGTCCGCTACCCGGTGGTGCTTGGCCCCAACGACTACACGGGCCGCCTGCGATTTTACCTTGAACATATCAAAGAGCAAAAGCCCATGTTCATCGACGACATGGAAATGGACAGCCCCTTCATTCACGAAACCGAGGCAGGAGACTTCATCGCGCATCTTGCGGAAAATTTCGCCCCGGGCCCTTTCAACGGCTGCTCCAACGGAACTGTGAAAATTTCAAAAATCGTAAACTTTATGGAAGAAAAGCTTGGAAAAAAAGCCGTCCTTGAAGCGTCAGGAGAAGCCGCCCCCTACAACGGCCTTCCGGCCAACCGCAGCATCAACACGCAAAAAGCGCAAGGCTTAGGCTTTAAATTCTACGACTTGGAAAGCTGGCTTTACAAGCTCATCGACAGCTATTGACACAATCACGCGAATCCTATACACTACGGCTCTATTTTATTTTGAGTTGCGCGCAAGGCCATTTGAGTGTGTAAAGAGTAGCAAGGCATCTTTTCCCTATAGTGGTGGCAAAACGCGCTATGGGGACATTATGGAAGACTCTATCACTTTTGAAGACCTCGGTCTTGACGAGCAAATTCTTGCCGCAGTCGCGCGCAAGGGTTTTGAAACACCTTCACCAATCCAAGTTTTGGCAATCCCTCGCCTGTTGAACGGCGAGGCCAACGTAATCGCCCGCGCCCGAACCGGCACGGGAAAGACGGCCGCTTTCGGCTTGCCCTTGATTCAGCGTTTGCGCGGAGAAAGCGACCATGTTCGCGCCTTGATTCTCGAGCCGACGCGCGAGCTTGCCGTTCAGACTTGCCGCGAAATGGATTCCTTCAGCGACAACGGAAAGCCGACAAACTGCGTCGTTTACGGCGGAGCGAGCATCATGGAGCAAATCCGCCAGCTCAAAAAAGGAGCGGACATCGTAACAGGAACGCCGGGCCGCGTGCAGGACTTGATCGAGCGCAAAAAGCTTGACCTTTCCAAAATCGAATACTTCATCCTTGACGAAGGCGACGAAATGCTCGACATGGGCTTTATCGACGACATCGAAAATATCTTTGCCAACGCAAACCCGGACTCGCGCATTTTGCTTTTCAGCGCGACGATGCCCGCTCCGATTTTGAAAATCGCGCAAAAGTTCATGGGCGAATACGAAATCGTGGAAGAGGAAGGAATCGTTGAAGAGCCGCTTTTGATAGACCAAAAGTATTGGGTCTTGCGCGAAGGCGACAAGGTTGAGGCGCTCGTCCGCTTGATCGACTCAAACCCTGACTTTTACGGCCTTGTCTTTACGCAGACCAAAAACGACGCCGACACCGTAAGCCGCCGTCTTGACGAAAAGGGCTACGAAGCCGCGGCCTTGCACGGAGACATTCCGCAGGGCCAACGCGAAAAAATCTTGGCCCGCTTCCGCTCAAAGAAAACCCGCATCCTTGTGGCAACAGACGTCGCCGCCCGCGGAATCGACATCACAGGCCTAAGCCATGTAGTCAACTACTCGCTTCCCTTTGACTCGTCGACATACATTCACCGCATTGGAAGAACGGGCCGCGCGGGCACTAGCGGAGTCGCGGTTACTTTTGTAAGCCCCAACGAGAGGAGAAAGCTTAACTTTATGAAAGCCCGAGTCGCAAAGGCCAGCAAGGGCGACTTGGACGAAGGCGAGGTTCCTTCTATCGATTCTGTTTTGGAAATCAAGCGCGCGGCCCTTTTTGAGGCTTTGAAAGATTCCTTGCAAAAGGAAGGCGCAACGGCCGACGAAGGCTTTGTCCAAATGGCCGATGACCTTTGCCAGGACAAGGACGCCAAGGAAGTTTTGGCCGGCGTTCTCCAAGCCTTTTACGGCGAAAAGCTTGACAGGGACCGCTACGACGAAATAAAGAAAGTCGCCGCCGAAAAGGGCGGACGCGAAGGAAGAGGAAGAGGCCGCGACCGCTATGACGACGCTCCGCGCGAAGACCAAACAAGATTGTACATCCAGCTTGGCCGTCGCGACGGCTACAACGCGCGCGAAATCGCCGACTGGTTCAGCGACACGCTCCACATTCCCGGAAAGAAAGTCGACCGCATAGACGTGACGACAAGCTTTAGCTTGGTAAGCCTTCCAAAGGAAGACGCGGCGCGCCTGCTTGAAATGGCAAGCCGCGACAATTCGATTCCTCACATCCACGTGGACACAAAGGCAGGAGGCTCGCGCGGCGGACGCGGCGGAAGGCGAAGCTCCAAAAGCTCGGACTTTGGCGAAGGACGCGGATACGGAAGAAAGCGCGACAGCTTTAAGAAAGGCGAAAGCGACGGCTTTAAGAAAACAAAGGGCCGCGCCCGCCCCCACACCGCCACAGAGCGCAGCGGCTCAAGCTCGTCATACTTTAAGAGCAAAAAGGCAAAAGAATTTTAGCATTAAAGGCCGCCATTTGGCGGCCTTTATGCTGTCGAGTTTGCGACAAGCGCAAACTCGCGAATGGTACGAGCAAAATTATCGCGCCGCAATGGCATTGACAAAGGATTACTTTCCAAAGCAAAGAACCCAGCGGCCCTTGTAGTCGCTGGAATATTTTCCGGCCGAGTCCTCAAATTGCCAAGTGTGCTGGTAGTAAACGCCAGCCCACAAGTGCGCGTTCTTTTTTCGCGTTCGGTTGGAGGAAGGCAAAACAAATTCCGCGCCGTAGCGCAAGACAAAGTTGTGCGAGACATACTTCCCTGTCAAAGCCGCGCCGGTGGAAGAATAGTAATGGTTTTGGCTTAATGCCATGCGCGAATACTTAAAGGACGTTTTTATTCTTACAAACTTAAAAATGTCAAGGTAAAGGATTTGTTCCACAGCCGGACTAGAAAACATGTCGGCGGCGAATGTTCCGCTTTTCGATGAACCGGAGTAAGCCACTTTCATGTCCCAGTCAATATGCAAGTAGGCGATTGGCATCAACGCAGTTTCCGAGCCAAAGACAAAATAATTCTTAAATGGAACTTGAACCGTTGCGATAAAAACCGGAGAAAGCGTGTGGTAAAAAGTGTCCGTATCGGAGGTAGCCAACGACGAGCCATATGGCGCGCAGGAATATATGTTGGCCTTGGCGAATGAGTAACAGACTCCCGCTCCCAAAGAAAACAAGGGCGTCTTTGCGTCAACGTCAGCGTCTCCAAAATACCAAACGCCGGGCAAGAGGATGAAGCCGTAGTTTTTTTTGGAATTTTTTGTGTAGCCGCCGCCGGAAATATTTTCAATTTCGGTAAGGCTGTTGTATTCAAACCTTAGCCTTGAAGAAAAGCGCTCGGTCCAATCGTATTGCAGGCTTGCGAAAATCGTGCTTTCCTTGTCGCCTGGCTCGGCGCCAAAGTCCAAGGTCAGCGGCAATTTGTCGGTAAAAAAATCTCCCAAGAATTGCAGGGACTGAACGGGCCGGTCTTTTTGTTCCTCCGACATTTTGTCCCTGTATTCTTTTACGCCTTCGGTCACTTCCTTGACTTTCTCTTTTATCGTGGGAAGGCGCTTTTTTGGGCTTGACTTTTCTTGGCTTGAGTTTTCTTGCGCCGCGTCCTTGCTAGAGTCCGTTTGCGCGGCCAAAAGCCCCGCAAAAAAAATCGAAAAAACGCAGCAAAGCAAAAAAACTTTTTTCATAAAACCTGCCGTATGTCCAGCGGCTCTATTTAGCTCCGCGCTTTTTAGCGGCGGACTTTTTGGCCGGGGCTTTTTTGTCGGCGGCCTTCTTCGCGGGAGCTTTCTTGGCAGGAGCCTTTGGAGCGGCGGATTTTTTGGCAGGCTCTTTTTTCGCTGACAAAAGCTTTTCGTCCAAATGGTCCGAGGCCGACTGCTCTTTTTGCGCATCGCCTTCCACCTTAAGAACTACGCCGTTGGGGTCGTAGTAAAGGTGCGTTTCTTTTGGATCAAGAACCGTTCTTCCGCCCAAAATGATTTTCTTGACCAAGCGCTCCAAAAACCTGTTGGTCTTGTGAAAGCCTTTCTTGCCGTCGCAAAAGGCCGAGCGGGCCAGCGCGTTCCTAAAGTAGACAGGGCTTTGCGACAAAACGTCGTTGTTCAAGGCGAGGCCCCTGTAGCTTAAGTACTTGATGAAGAAAACCGCGACAGTTCTTGTGTTGAATTTTTCAAATGGATGGATTGTCCAAAGCTCGCTGATGAACGAGGCGATATGCTTTACCGCCTGCTTGGCTTCCAAGCCTTCAAAGTCAAACAAAGTCTCGGCCTCAAAAAGCTTTGTCAACTGGTTTTTGATTTTGTTGGCCTTGGGATAAACAAGGCTAAGGCCGTCAAGGGCCCACTCTTTTTTGGCAAGATTTTCAGTTCGCAAAAGCTCCGGGCTTTCTTCAAGGCCGGAAAAAAGCGCCTTGCGGATTTGAACCAACTCAAACTGCGAAAGGCTGAACTGGTTTTGAATGATGTTGACGAACATTCTTACGGCCACGATGTCGGCCGGATTTTTGAGGCTTTCGCACTCTTCAAGAAGGGCCTCGTCAGAAAGCGAGCCTTCGATGTTCCGCTTGGCAATCTCAATCGCCTTTGACGAAGTTTTGAGAGCGTCAACCGCCTGCAACGCGATTACAGTTTTCCAAATTAAAAGTTTTTCTTTTGCGTCCATTCTTCTATTATAGCGCTACTTTTAGGATTTGCGCAAGGCTGAACGACGCAAGCGCCAGCGCAAGCGGAAAATTCTTGCCAATTCCCAAATTCTCTGTTAAAATAGTATTTGTTTTATAGATAAAACAAGAGGTGAGAAAAATGGCAATGAGATTAGTTACAAGATCTGACTTTGACGGACTTGCTTGCGGAGCCTTGCTTTTGGAAGCGGGCGTCATCGACCACTGGACATTCGCGCATCCAAAGGACTTGCAGGACGGAAAGATTCCAATCGACTCAAACGACTGCTTGGCCAACGTTCCCTATGTGGAAGGCTGCGGACTTTGGTTTGACCACCATTCCAGCGAATTTGAGCGCAACCAACTTAAGGGAAAGTACAAGGGCGAAAGCCGCGTGACCCCTTCTTGCGCGCGCATCATTTACGAATACTACGGCGGCTCCAAAAAATTCCCCAACTTTGGCGAAATTATGGAAGCCGTTGACCGCGTGGACTCAGGCACTTTGACGGCCTCGGAAATCCAGCATCCGACGGGCTGGATTTTAATCGGCTTTTTGATGGACCCCCGCACGGGCCTTGGCCGCTGGCGCGACTTTACCGTTCCCAACTACCAGTTGATGGAAAAATTGATGGTCGCCGTCCGCGACAAGAGCACGGAAGAAATTTTGGCCATGCCCGACGTAAAGGAACGCATCGAGGTTTACAACGAGCAGACTGAAAAATTCAAGGAAATGGTAAAGGCCCACACAAAGACTGACGGCAACTTGATCATAACAGACCTTCGCGGCGTTGACCCGATCTACACCGGAAACCGCTTTATGATTTACAGCATGTACCCACAGCAAAACATTTCCGCTTGGATCGTAAGCGGAAAAGGCGGCCAGGGCTGCTCGGCGGCCGTTGGCTACAGCATTCTCAACAAGACCAGCAAAGTCAACGTAGGAAGCCTTATGCTTAAGTACGGCGGCGGCGGACACGAAAAGGTAGGCACTTGCCAGTTCACAAACGAGAACATGGAAACAGACCTTCCCAAAATGCTCGCCGAGCTTTCGGAGATGGCCAACCTCTAGGCCGCCAAAGGGCTGAATGCGCGTCTTAAATTCGCTTACCGACTTGAACACAATGAGAATTCTCCGCTTGGTTTGGCAGGCAAAAAAAATCAGCCGGGTGGAGCTTGCCTCAATGCTCAAAATGGACAAGTCCACGGTGACAAAAATCATCGCGGACTTGTCACAAAACAATTTGGCGCGCGAAGCCGAGGCCGGCGCCTCCGGCCCCCAAGGCGGAAGAAAGCCGGTCTTTTTGGAAATCAACGCCTCATACGCCTGCGCCGGAGGAATCGAAATCAACCCGCAAAGAATGTACGTTTGCCTTGAGGATTTTTGCGGAACGATTCTCTACGAAAAAATGCAGGAAATCGCTCCCGACTCCTACGCGCAAAAAGGCTTTTTGGGCTTCTTAAAGGAAGGCATCGAGCTTTTGCAGGCCGCGGCGGACAGGCTGAGAATAAAGCTTGCCGGAATAGGGCTTGGCATTCCGGGCATGGTTGACTCCGACGGCGGCCGAATCATCCAGTCAATCCCCCTTTTAATAGAAGACGGCCTTGACGTGGCCAAGGACATCCAGCCCTTGTGCAAAATGCCGGTTTTTGTCGAAAACGACGCGCGCTGCTGCTGCTACACCGAACAAATGCTTTCGCGCGGTCCAAAGACCCAGAACATGATGTACGTTTTGGCGGAACACAGGCCCCTGCAGCCGATAAAGGATTCGCCCAAAAACCTTAGCGTGGGCCTTGGCCTTATCCTAAACGGAAAGATTTACCACGGCGCCTATTCCACCGCCGGCGAGTTCCGCAGCGTCTTTTGGAACAGCCCGTCAAAGAGCCAGTTCTCGCCGGCCTGCGAAATCGTGAAAAGCCTTGACGACCAAACGGCCGTCCAAACCTTCCGCGAGCTGGCAAAAAACATAGCCTTTTTGGTCAACACGCTTTCTTTGGACGTGGTCTATGTCGGCGGAATCGAAAAAAAATACGCCGAAGAAATCGTAAAATACATCCGCGAGCAAATCGTCTACCTTTGGCCCTACGGCTGGAACAAGACGACGGTCGTCTCAACGGCCTCGGTTTCCCAGCGCTCGGTAAGCTACGGCGCCGGAGCCAAAGTTTTGGACAAGCTTTTCAGCGTTCCCGAACTTGACGAAGGCGGCCGCCGGCGCAAGAGTCCTTCCCCCTCCCCCTACAGATACCTTTTGTCGCTGCGATAAAATCGGCGGTAAATTCGGTAACAAAAACTTGAAAATTCCAGCGTTCTCTGCTATAATGAATGAATATGAAAGACTTGATGACATTGGAACAGGCTCAGCCTGAAGTTCAAAGAAAATTTATGGCGGGCGTATACCTACGCATGACCTTTGCCCTTTTGATCACTGCCGCGGTGGCGTGGTACGCTTCCGGCTCGGATCAAATCATGGGATACCTCTACAAATACAAAGGAGCATTCTATTACTCGTTGATAATCGTGGAACTGGTTCTTGTAATAGCGCTTTCGGCTTTCATTCATAAAATGAGTTCGTTTGTCGCGCTTCTTTTCTTTATATTGTATAGCGCGGTCAATGGTTTAACTTTTAGCGTAATATTCACAGTATTCGATCTTGGTTCTGTATTTCATATCTTTTTGACAAGCGCCTTGATGTTCGGAGCGATGAGCATTTATGGAATGTTTACAAAGAGCGACCTTACAAGCGCCGGACGCTATCTTATGATGGCCTTGATTGGCCTTATCATTGCGAGCCTTGTCAATCTTCTGCTTAATATAAAAGGTTTATACTTTTTTATAAACATCATCGGCGTGGGAATCTTCATCGGCTTGACGGCTTACGACACCCAGCGCCTTATGAGAATCGGCGTAAAGAACGACGGAAGCGAAAAGTTCCAAAAGATGGCCGTAATCGGCGCCTTGGAGCTTTACCTTGACTTCATCAACATCTTCCTCAAAATGCTCCGCCTCTTTGGCAAGCGCAAATAGGAATTGTCAAGGCGCGCAAATGGCACAAAAAATAATTATTGTTGGCGGCGGAGTCGCTGGCCTTACAGCTGGAATCTACGCGCAAAAGGCCGGCTTTGAGTCGGTTGTCTACGAAAAGAATCCCGTCCTTGGCGGCCAGTGCACAGGCTGGAAGCGGCAAGGCTTTTACATCGACAACTGCATCACTTGGCTTACAAACGGAGACCCTAAATTTCCTGTCTACAAAATGTGGAAGGAAGTCGGCTTTTTGGGCGACGAAAACGGAAACCCGATTATGGCCCGCCAGCACGACGCCTTTTGGACCAGCGAGTTGGACGGCCAATCATACACTTTTTGGGCCGACCTAGACCGCGCCGAAAGGGAAATGCTAGAGCTTTCGCCGGATGACAAAAAGGAAATAAAAAGCTTTTTCAAGGCCGTCCGCCAGTGCGAGCATTTGCTGGTTCCCTACACCGCTCCCCTGGACATGATGAACCTTTGGGACTTGACAAAGCTGGGCCTTTCAATGCTTCCGGTCGGCCTTGCCATGTCTAAATACAAAAACTGCGACCTAAACGACTTGGCCGAGCGCTTTAAGCATCCGCTTTTGCGAAAGGCCTTCAAGGACTATTTGCCGGGCGACTATTTGGCTTCCATTATGATGAACGCTTACGCTTCGATATCAAACGGCGGCGGCGGCGTTCCTGACGGCGGCTCTTTTAAAGTCGCCCAAAGAATGAAGGCGATTTACGAAAAGCTTGGCGGCGTTTGCCACGCCTCATCTCCAGTAAAAGAAATTTTATTGGAAGACTTGCCGGGCAAAAAAGGCAAAAAGCGCGCCAAGGGAATTCTTTTGGAAAGCGGCGAGGAAGTTTTGGGCGACTTTGTGATTCCATCTTGCGACACCCATTACCTTTTCCACAACTTGCTTGACGAGCGCTACATGCCGCCGCGCCTAAAGTTCGCCTACGAGCATCCAGAGGCGCACAAAAACGGCTCGACGTTCCACATCGTTTACGCGTGTTCGACTCCCGCTCCCGAAATCGGAAGGCGAACTTACTTTGAGTGCCGCCCCTTTGAATTGGCCGGCGTGACGATAAGCCGACTTAACATGAAAAACTACAACAAGGATCCAATCAACGCTCCGGCGGGAAAGGCCTTGATAGAAGTCAAGGTCTTGGAAAAAGAGCCGCAGTTCCTTTACTGGAAAAACCTGCGCGAGACCGACAAGGCGGCCTACGACGCGGCGAAGCAAAAGGCCGGAGCCGACATTTTGGAGCGCCTTGAAGAGCGCGTTCCCAGCCTAAAGGGAAAGCTTTCTTACTTGGACGCGTGGACTCCGTTCACCTACACAAGGTACTGCAATTCCTACTACGGAAATTTCATGACCTTCATCACGACAAAGAAAAGCTCAAACCTTTTCAACGTCAAGGGAACGATTCCTGAAATCCCCAACCTTTTCCTTGCCGGCCAGTGGCTTTCGATGCCCGGCGGCCTTCCGATGGCGATGACCAGCGGAAAGTTCGCGGTTCAAAGGATATTGCGTTCCCTCGGCAAAAGCATTAAAATAGAGCCATAACAGGGCGCTTTCGCGCCCGCGAGTTTATGGAGCTAAAAATGATTGAAGTGTCTCACCTTTCGCGCCAGTTCGGGACTTTCCGAGCGGTTGACGACGTAAGCTTTTCAATTCCCACCGGACAAATCGTAGCCCTTTTGGGGCCAAACGGCGCCGGAAAGACCACAACAATGAGAATGATTTGCGGCTTTTTGGGAGCGACAAGCGGCAGCGTAAAAATCGACGGACAAGACATCACGCAAGACCCCGTCCAGGCAAAAAGCAAAATCGGCTACATGCCAGAAAGCGCGCCCCTCTACTCCGACATGATTGTCGAGGACTACCTAAACTACATCGCGCAAATGCAGAACGTTGACGCCGCGCAAAAGGTTCCGGCCCTTTGCCAAACTTGCGGCCTTAAGGAAGTCATGCACAAAAACATCTCCGAGCTTTCGCGCGGCTACAGACAGCGCGTCGGCCTTGCCCACGCGCTTATGAACGACCCTGAGATTTTGGTCTTGGACGAGCCGACCAGCGGCCTTGACCCAAACCAAATCGAAGACGTCCGCGCTCTTATAAAGGAAATTGGAAAGACGCGCACGGTAATAATCTCAACCCACATTTTGGGCGAGGTGGAAACCTTGTGCCCGCGCGTAATCATCATTTCAAAAGGAAAGCTGGTGGCCGACAGCCCGACCAACGAGCTTAGGGAGCGCGTTGGAAACGCCCTGTCGCTAAACCTTACGCTTGGCGGCGCGAGCTTTACAGACGCGCAAAAAGCTATTGCCAAGATTGACGGCGTTTGCGGCGCGGCAAAAGTCGAGACGACGGAAAAAATCAAGGGCGAGCGAAAGCTTTGCTCTTTGCGCCTTTCTGTAAAAGAGAACGCCGAAGTCCGAAAAGAAATTTTCGACGCCGCCGTAAAGAACAAGTGGACCATTTACGAAATGGGCGTTCAGAAAAACAGCCTTGAAGACGTCTTCCACGCGTTGACCCAAGGCAAGGAAGAAAACTAAGATGAAAAAACGCAACTCAACATTCACCATAATGCGCCGCGAGCTTTCCGCCTACTTCACAAACCCGGCGGCCTACATCGTGACAGGACTCTTCTTGATTCTTTCGGGAATCCTTTTCTTTTCAACTTTCTTTTTAAACGGGAGGGCCGAGCTTAGAAACTACTTTAGCATCCTTCCGCTTTTGCTAAGCCTTTTCGTGCCGGCCTTGACGATGCGGCTTTTTAGCGAAGAGCTGCGCTCGGGAAGCTTTGAAACGCTTTTGACGCTGCCGGTAACCGAGGCGCAAATAGTCATCGGAAAATTTTTGGCGGCCTTCATCACAAGCGCCGCGATGCTTTGTCCGACGCTATTTTACGCGGTCACCGCGCGAGTCTTTGGACAAGTTGACTTAGGTCCTATTTTCTGCGGCTTTTTGGGCTCGCTTCTTTTGTGCGCTCTTTATTCGGCGATCGGAATATTTTCCAGCGGAATGACAAAGAACCAAATCATCGCTTTCTTCACCGCGCTTGCGATAAGCTTTGCCTTGACTTTGGTCGGAACGATATTGGTATTCTTGCCCGCTCCGCTTGTAAAGTTTTTCGCCTGGGCAAGCGCTACGACCCACTTTCAGTCAATCGCCCGCGGAATCGTTGACAGCCGCGACATAATTTACTTTGCCGCGCTGACGGCGCTCTTTTTGCTTTTGACAATAAAAAGGTTTGTCATCAACTGGACAAAGGAACATTCAATCGACTTTGCCTTGGCCGTCGCGATTTTAATCTTGGCCAATGTCGCGGCAAGCGGAGCCTTTGTCCGCGCCGACCTTACCGGCCAAAAAATGTATTCGCTTTCAAAGGCCAGCAAGGAATTGGTAGGCTCGCTCCAAGAGCCGCTGAACGTCAACGTATTCTTTTCCAGCGACCTTCCCGCTCCCTACAACAGCGTCGACCAATACTTGCGCGACCTCTTGCAGGAATACAAGAGCCAGGCCAACAAAAACTTCAACTATAAATTCTTTGACATGAACAAGGAAGAAAGCGAAGACGCGGCCCGCTCTTACGGCCTGAACCAAACGCAAGTCCAAAAGGTTGAGACCACCGAAGTGAGCGCCAAGGCCGTTTGGATGAGCGTCGCGATAGTTTACGGCGACAACATAAAGACCTTTGACAACCTCAACAATTCGGCCGGCTTGGAATACAAGCTTACGACGGCGATGTCAAAAATGATTTCCACAAGCGACGCCTTGGCCCAGCTAAAGGGCGGGCTTGACCTAATCTTGTTCCCCGCCGAAGAGCTTAAGGGCTACGGCATCGCGGGCCTTTCAAAGCTTGAAGGCCTTGCCAGACAAACAGCCGCCGAGCTTAACAAAAAATACGACGGCCAAATCAACTTTAAGGTCCAGAACGTTTCGGGACAAGAAGCGGCGGACCTTGCCGAAAAGTACGGAATCCAAGCGGTCAACTATGACGACCCCGACACAAAGGAGCAAAAGACAACCGCGCTCGGCCTTGTGTTGAAGCTGGGCGACAACTTTAGAAGCGTTCCGTTGAAATTGCAAAACTTTTTTGGCTGGCGCTTGGCCGGAGCTGAAAACCTGCAAGAAAGCGTTTCGTCATCCATCGAAAGCCTTCTTTCCAAAAGCGTGCAAGTGGCTTACATCACAGGCCACGACGAGCTTTCGCTTTACGGCGACCGCTACAAGCAAAACGACTTGTCCGCCGAAAACTTTAGGAACGCGCTTAACGACATTTACTCGTTCAAGGAAATCAACCTTAGCGAGGAAGACATTCCGCTCAACATAAAGTGCGCGATCGTAAACGGCCCCAAGACAAAGTTCAGCGAAAAGGAGCTCAGAAAGCTTGACCAATTTGTGATGGCTGGCGGAAACCTCTTGCTCTGCCTAGAGCCGCTTTCCGAGTCGGCGCAAGGCGGACAAATGCCCGCTTACACCAAGCCCGACACTGGCTTGGAAACTTTGCTTGACGCTTACGGAATCGTTCCAGGCGCCAATTACGTAATGGACGAAAACTGCTTTACGCAAAACCAAGGCCGCCCCGACTCGGCAAAATTGAACTGGGCGCCGCTTTTGGAAAAGAGCCAGTTGGACCAAAAGAGCCCCATAACAAAATACATCGCGGGAATGATTTTCTTGCAAAACGGCTCGATCGACATTAGCAAGGCCCAAGAAAACGCTGAACTAAAAACGACTGTTTTGGCCCGCTCGTCCGACAAGTCTTGGACTGTAAGCGAAAACATCATCTTGTATCCGGGATACATTTTCCCGCCGCAAGAAGCCGAAAAGCTTGGAAAGAACAACTTGGCCGTTTTGGTCGAAGGAAAGTTCAAGTCCGCCTACGCCGGAATCGCTCCGTCAATCGACGGCGAGGAAAAGACAGAAGGCCTTGAAGAAGGCGCCAAGCGCGACGACCTTTCCGCCGCGCAAGCCTTGGACAAGGGAATCCAAAACGCCAAGATTCTTTTGATAAACTCATCGCAAGTCACCACGCAACAATTGATCGACGACAACGCCTCCGAGCCGATGTCGCTTTTCATGCGAAACGCGGTTGACGTTTTGAACGGCCAGGAAGACTTTTGCCAAATGCGGACAAAGGGCGCGGCGCTCAACTTGCTTAGCGTAAAGAATCCAGCGCTTGCCACGCTCTTCAAGCTCTTTAACCAATTCGGCCTGGCGGCCTTGGTCGCGCTTGCGGGCCTTTTGGTATGGCGCCTAAGGGCCGTCCGCAGGAACGAAATTAGAATCAAATACAACCCCAACGACGAGCGCGAGATTGCCGCTCCATCCAAGGGCAAAAAAGAGGAAGAGACAAAATGAGCGATAAAGTTAATTTTTCAAAACGAACGAAAATCTTGGCTGCAGTCGCGGCGGCCCTTTTTGTGATTTGCGCGGCGCAATTTTTCATCGGCCTAAAGAGCCCGCAAAAAACCTTTAGGGTCAAGGGAGAGCCGGACTACATCAGCGTTGAAAATTCCGGCAACACGCTTGTCCTTCAGCGGAACGGAAGCGATTGGTTTTGCGGCGCGCAAAAGCTGGACAAGGCAAAAATGGATTCGCTTGTAAAAAGCCTTTCGATCGTAAAAACCTTGAACGTCGCAAGCCGCTCCGACAGCGCCGCCACGCTTGAGCGCTACGGACTGGACCAAGCGATTTCAATCCAAGCGAAAATGGGAGCGAAGGACTTTCAAAAAATCTTGGTCGGAAAAGAAAGCGTAAGCGGCTCGCAGGCCTACGTTAAGCTAGGCGCGAAGAAAGAGATTTACCTTGCGCAGGGAAACCTTCGCCGCGACTGGACCTTTAGCCTTGACGACTTAAAGGAAAAGGAGCCGGAAGAGCCCAAAGCGGACGAAAGCGCCAAACCGGACGAGGCCGCCGCTGAGGAAATAACAAACTAAAATTGCTGTAGCAAAAAAGCGCGAAAAGCGCTAATATACGACATAAGGAGAAGACAATGAAAAACCTAAAAATCTTTGCAATCGCCCTCGCTGTTTTGGCGGCCGGAACTTTTGCCTTTGCCGACGCGGCGGCTGAAAGCTACCTTTCCAAATTCACAAACCTTGTGACTGTGGCCGAAAGCTGCGCCAAAAACAACGAAGCCTCAAAGCTTTCTGAAATCACGTCGCAAAAAACAGAAATCGACGCGCTTAGAAAAACCGTGACGCTAACGACAATCCAGCGCTTTAGCGATTGGCGCCTGACAAAACGCTACGACACGGCTTGCGCAAAACTTAAAGCCGTTTCACAAAAGGACAGCGCTTCCGAATCCGTCCACAAGGTTGGAGAGGCCGTTGGCGACGCCGCCGAAAAAGTTGGCGGAGCCGTAAAGGAAAAAGCCTCCGACGCGGTAAAGAAGACAAAGGAGTCTGTCGAAGATGCGGTTTCCGGCGTAAAGGACAGCGCCAAGAAAAAGGTTGACGACACCGTAAAGGGAGCCAAAGACGCAGTCGACGAAACCGTCACAGGCGCGGCCGAAAAGGCTTCTGAAAAAATCCAGAAAGGAACCGAAGGATTTTTAGACAAAATCAACAAATTCTTTGGCGGCGACAAAAATGAAGAAAAAAAATGAAACAACGCTAAACTAGCGAAAAAAAATACGGCCCGCCGAACACGGCGGGCCGTATTTTTTAGTGGTGGAACAAGCGGATGCCGGTAAAGGCCATCGCGATTCCGTGCTGGTCGCAGGATTCGATGACCGCGTCGTCGCGAACCGAGCCTCCCGGCTGGGCAATCACGCTGACGCCGCTCTTGTAGGCGCGCTCGACGTTGTCGCTAAAGGGGAAGAAGGCGTCGCTGCCAACAGCGACGTCCTTGTTTTTTGAAATCCATTCGGCCTTTTCGGCATCGGTGAAAACCGAAGGCTTTTCGGCGAAAATCTTTTCCCACTTTCCGTCGGCAAGAACGTCCATGTATTCGTTGCCAGTGTAAACGTCAATCGCGTTGTCGCGGTCGGCTCTCTTGATGCCGGGAACGAACTTAAGGCCCAAAACTTTTGGGCTTTGTCGGAGCCACCACTTGTCGGCCTTGTCGCCGGCAAGACGGGTGCAGTGGACGCGGCTTTGCTGGCCGGCTCCGATTCCAATCGCCTGTCCGTCCTTTACGTAGCAAACGCTGTTGGACTGCGTGTACTTTAGGACAATCAGGGAAATTATCAAGTCGCGCTTTTCTTCCGCGCTAAAGTCTTTTTTCTTTGTGACGACATTCTGCAAGCAGGCTTCGTCAAGCTTGATGAAGTTGTGGCCCTGCTCAAATGTCACGCCAAAAACTTGCTTACGCTCAAGCTCAGGCGGAACGTAGTTGGGGTCGATTTGGATCACGCAATAGCCGCCGTTTTTCTTTGCCTTAAGGATTTCCAAAGCGTCGTCGTCATAGCCGGGAGCGATGATTCCGTCCGAAACCTCTTTTTTTACCAAAAGAGCGGTCGCCTTGTCGCACTTGTCGCTAAGCGAAATAAAGTCGCCGAAGCTTGACATGCGGTCCGCGCCGCGCGCTCGAGCGTAGGCCGAGGCGAGCGGAGTGAGCTCAACGTCGTCAGTAAAGTAAATCTTTTTTAGGGTGTCGCTTAAAGGAACGCCAACCGCGGCGCCCGCCGGCGAAACGTGCTTAAAAGAGGCGGCTGCAGGAAGGCCTGTGGCTTCCTTTAGTTCTTTTACAAGCTGCCAGCCGTTCAACGCGTCAAGCAAATTGATGTAGCCGGGGCGGCCGTTCACGACAGTTATAGGCAAGTCGCCTGACTCAACGTAAACCCGCGCGGGCTTTTGGTTTGGATTGCATCCATATTTTAGTTCAAGTTCTTTCATAGGAGTCAGTTTACCGCAAATCGCCGCCGCGGTCAATTATCCAAATTTTTTTGCTTTTTTTTGAAATTTGCGCGAATTTTTTGATAAAAATTCATATCTTATATATGAGGTGAAAAAATGAATTTTTACAAAAAAAAGTCGGTCAGCCCGCTGTATGCCGGCCTCGCGCTTGCCGCGGCGGCTCTTTTGTCGGCGCCAATCCTTTTTTCTTGCTCGGCCATGAAAACGGAAAGGCATTCTCTAAAAATCGTCAATTGGAACGCGCAAACTTTCTTTGACGGAAACAACGACGGCGTCGAGTACTCAAGCTTCATCACGTCAAAAAAATGGAGCCAAGACGCCTACAAAGAGCGCTTGCAAAAACTCTGCAAGGCGATAGGCCAGCTTGACGGCGACCTTGTGGTTTTGGAAGAAATCGAAAACATTGGAATCGTCTACGACATTTCAAACGCCCTCGCAGGAAACAATTGGAACCCGCAAAAAGTCTACCGCTACGCCTGCTTCGCCAAAAAAGAGAATTCCTCTATCGGCTGCGCGGTTCTTTCCCGCCTGCCCCTGCAAGGCCTAAAAGTCCACTCGCTGGACATCCAGGCCGAACAAAGCCAGGCGCCGTCAATGAGGCCGCTTATAGAAGTGGACCTTTTTGCGCCAAAGCGCATAAAGCTTTTTGTAAACCACTGGAAGTCCAAGGGCGGCGGAAAAGCAGGCGGCCAAGATTCGGCCATTTGGCGGCGCTGGCAGGAAAGCCTTTTGGCGCAAAAAATAATCGAGGCAAACGAAGAAGACGGCGGAGTTCCGATAATTTGCGCGGGCGACTTTAACCAAGACATAAGCGAGTTCAGAATCGTTGACGGCGGAGCGGCCAACGTGTCGCTTTCTTGCCCCTTCTCCGGACAAAAGGCCTTGGTCTATTCGCCCTGGCTTGACTTTGCGGGGCAAATCGGAAGCTATAATTTTAGGGACAAATGGGAAAGGATCGACCATTTTTTCGCGAGCGGCAATTTAAGGCTGGAAGACTTTGCCCCGCAAACCGGCGAATGGTCCTACGAAGACGGCAGGCCAAAAAGCTTTAGGCTTCACTCGCTGAACGGTTGGTCGGACCACCTTCCAATCGCTTGCCGCGCGACCTTTTGACCGCCCGCGCCAGGGCTTGCTTGAAATTTTCAACTATCGTAAAAAAGGCGCGAAAAAAAGCGATTTTTTTGCAAAAAAAACTTGCATTATTTCAAATGCGCGCTATCATTAAATCGTGGGCAGGAAAGAGATGAGGACTTTAACCACCCGCGCGACAGGAGGCGTTATGCAATTTCCGACAAAGAGAGCTAGCCTTGCTGGGGCTATAAATCAGTAGACAAAAGCGTCTGCGGCTTCTCGCAGAAACTAATAAGTTCTTCCGCTGTTTTGACAGCGTCGGCAATAGAAGAACATATAAGGCTCGACAAGCTCGAGCCTTTTTTTTTGCCCGCGCGCTTTTAGCCGCTATAAAGTTTTTTTTGCCGGCTCCGATAATTTAATTGGAGCGCAAAAATGATTTCAAATATTACAAATTTGAACCCATACAGCTACCATGTCTCTTCAAGCGGAGCCAGCGGAAAACTATTTGTTCCCGTAAGCCCCTCGGCTGTTATTTACGCCCAATTCAACCACATCTCTGGAATCGCGGCCCCCAAGGGACAAAGCGGCGTTTCCATTTCAAAAATTCAAATTCTCAATTCTTTGATTGAAAACCTAAGCAGAATAAAGGGCGTCCAAAACTCGCCCAAAAAGAGCGTTCACATCACAGAAGCCCAGGCCGACGCTTTGATTAAAAACTACCAAAAGCAAATCGCCCAAAGCGCGCAGTCCAGCCAAGCCCAGTTTACGCTGAGCGGAGCGATGCCCCAAGCCGGCGCTCTCTTTTCGGTCAACGCCTAACCGACACCGCCGTCCGCCGCTACTTAGCTTCCGAAGCCAAGAAATCCGCGTAGCGTTCGTTTATGCTTTTCTTTTTGGAATCGTCGCCGGAACAGGAAGCCAAAATGTATGGCTCCACGACTTGCTTTTTGATTCGGTCCCAATTGGCAGGAAAAATTTGGGGAGCGGCCAAGCGCTCGGCGACAGGCGTGTTGGAAATCATGACGCGATAGTACAAGGGAAAAATTCTTTCGGTCGAGCTTTTGAGCGACGAAAATCCGCCGGCGATTCCAAACGAATCGTTTTCCAAATTCATCTTGAACTTTCTTTCAAGAATCTTTCTTTGCGACTTTTCGTTCAACAGCCACAGCAAAAACTTTTTGGCGTCGGACTTTCTTTTGCTTTTTGAATAGATTCCAACGCTAGAAAAATCGTCCTCGATTTGAATCTTTCCTTCGTTGCATATCCACCTAAAGTCCAAGTCGCGGATTTTGTCGTTTGGAAGCGACAAAATGTCCCGGCTGGAGGCGAAAGAAAAGAGGCAGCGGCCGTTTTGGACTTGGTTGTAAAAAGGCATGTACAAGTACTTAAAGGCAAAGTCCTCTTCGTTTTTTACGCCTTCGTTGACATCGCCCACCCATTCCTGAACGTACTCAACGCTCTTGTCGAACATGTTTTCCGTGTAAGTGATTGTCTGCGGCTCGGTCTTAAAGAAAACGCCCTTGTCCTTAAAAATCAAGTACAAAAAGTCGTTGGACCACAAGGGGCCAAAGCCCATCGAGGTATAGACGCCCGCGCGGTTCTTTGCGTTGTATTTTTTTGAAATTTCCTTGATTGAATCAAACGAAAGCATCGACGCGCCCGAAAGGCTTTCGTAATTGCCCGAATAAAAAACAAGAGCCGGCAAGTTGTAGCTTACGGGAATCAAATACTGCTTTTCGGCCAAACTGCAGGCGGTTAAAAGAGGCTCGTAAAAGTCGTCCTTTTTTAGGCTATTTTTGAACAAGGAATTCAGATTTGTGAAAAGCTTTTTTTCCATTCCGGCCCGCAAGTAGCTTCCGGCCAAAATGTCCGGCCTTGAGTCCTTGCCTGCGGCGGCCAGCTTGTTTACCGGAGCGTCGTAATAGTAGGGGACAATCCTTATCTTGTCTTGGCTTGCGTTAAAAAGCTCAACGTAAGAAACAAAGTCAACGTTGTTTGTCCACAAGACCAAGCGGTCTTGTTTTTTTGAGCAAGAAAAAAGAAGAACGCTTAAAGCCGCGGCAAGGGCTATTTTACATTTCATCTGCCGCTTTGTAGATTGTCGCATAAACTTCGTCGATTTGTTCCGCTTCCAAAGAGCTAAAGGCAACGCGCAAGGTGCGGCTGTCGATAGAGATGGCTCCGATTCCGTATTCATGCAAAAGCTTTTTGCGCAATTCCTCCGCGTCCTTTCCCTTTACTGCAAAGCTCATAAAGTAGCCGGAGTTAAAGGGGAGCGGCTCAAGCGCGGTTGACGAATGGCTGTCCACAAAGGCGCGGACTTTGGCGTAGCGCTCTTCGAGAACGGCGCGGTACTCCAGTTTTTCGGCCTCAAATTCCTCCGACTCGTCGGTCATAGCCCTAAGCAGGAATGACTGCGGCGGCGTTGACGAGCAGCTTACCGAGGAACGGATCGTTCCCATCAATTTTGTCACCAAAGCCTGGTACTGCTCTTTGGAAAAGCCCTTGCAGCCAAAGGTGACAAAGCCGGCCCTAAAGCCCCAGACAAAGTCTTCCTTTGTCGGGCCGTCGATCTTTACGGCAAGAATGTTCGGGTGCAAGTCGCAAGTGTAGGCAAAGAGCGATTGGGGCTCGATGGAGTCCTCGTAGTTCAGTCCAAAGTAGGCGTCGTCGCTTATGGCAAGGATTTTGTTTCCGGCCTCGGCAAGCTCCTTTAGGAGCGCGACGATTTTTTTGGCTTCTTCCCGGGTCGGAGAGTAGCCTGACGGATTTTGCGGAAAGTTCAGCAAAAGGCGGGCGCTGCCCGTGTCCTGGCATTCCTTTCTAAGCGCGCTTTCGAGCGAGGCAAAGTCAAACTTTCCGTCAGAGAACATCTTGAACTGGTGGAAGGGAGCGTTGCGGCGCGCCTCCGAAATCAAGGCGTAATTGTCCCAGCTGGGATCCGCCGCCAAAAGGGGCTTTGTGTCGTCAAAAAAGAGGTCGGCGACGTAAGAAATGCCCGCCGTCAAGCCAGGAACCAAAACCGGCTGCGAAAAATCCTTCATTTCTAGCGAAGGATTTTTTCGTATCATGTCCTGCCTCCAGGCTTCGCGCAAGTCGGGGTTTCCGGCAGTGGGAGCGTAGCCTACCAACGCGGCGCTGGAAAATTCGGGAACGTGCCTGTGAATCGCGTTCAGCATCGCGGGCTTTCCGTCGATAATCGTCGTGCCAATCGTTCCGTTGGCGGCGTAGCCGAATTTCTTGGCCTCGCCGCTTTGGGCTATGATTCCGTTGGGAAAATAGATTCTACGGCCAAAGTCCGAGAACAAAAAATCGGCAGAACTGCCCTTTAAAACGTCGTTTAATTCTTGCGCTAATGGATTCAACATGATATGATATAATACGCTAAACAAGGCTTGAATGTCAAGAATAACTATGCAAAAAGTATGTATAAATATTCATTTTTGCGGAACGAGCGAATACAAAAATTGGAGTTAATTTATGGAAAAAGCTGAAATCAACGAAGACGACTTGAAGGAATGCCGCGAAATCGCGGAAAAATGCCGCGCCGAGGCCGGCAAGCGCTTGGTGGGCCAAAGCCAAGTGATCGACGGAATTTTGACCGCGATGGTCGCCGGCGGCCACGTATTGCTGGAAGGCGTTCCTGGGCTAGCCAAGACTTTGGCCGTGCGAACCTTCGCCGAGCTTAGCGGCCTGGACTTTAAGCGCATCCAGTTCACTCCGGACTTGCTTCCCGCCGACCTTACGGGCACTTTGATGTACGAGCAAAACTCAGGCCGCTTCAGCGTCCACAAGGGCCCGGTATTCACAAACGTCGTTTTCGCCGACGAAATCAACCGCGCCCCGGCCAAGGTCCAGAGCGCCTTGCTTGAATCGATGGCCGAGCGCCAAGTGACAATCGGCGAAACGACTTACAAGCTGCCCGACCCCTTCTTTGTCTTGGCCACGCAAAACCCGATTGAGCAGGAAGGAACCTACAATTTGCCGGAGGCGGAATTGGACCGCTTTTTGATGAAGATTGTCGTTCCCTACCCCACGGCTTCCGAAGAGGTGGAAATCGTAAAAACTTGCGGAAACGCCGTGACAGTTCCCGTAAACCAAGTCTTTAGCCAGCAAATTTTGCGCAAGTGCAGGACGCTTTTGGAACGCATCGTTTGCGACGAAAAAATCGTTGAGTACATCGTTTCCATCGTGAACGTAACCCGCCCGGCTAATTCCATGTCGGCCGGCAAAGACGACATTTCAAAGTACATAGACTACGGCGCCTCTCCGCGCGCGGGAATCGCCTTGCTGCAGTGCGCGAAAGTCCAGGCCTTGTTCAGCGGCCGCTCTTTTGTCTTGCCGGACGACATCAAGGCCGTGGCAAAGAACGTTTTGCGCCACCGCTTGGTTTTGTCTTACGAAGCGGCCGCGTCAAACGTCAGCGCCGACGACATTATAGAAAAGATTTTGGAATTGACTCCGCTTCCGTAATAAAAGCTGGATTTAAAAAATGGCGGAAAATTTAATTTCGGACCGCGAGTCTTTAATAAAGCGCGCGGCGGTTCTTAGGATCACCACAACTTCTCTCGCCTCGGCGATGCAAAACGGAACTTTCCGCTCCTTGTACCACGGTCAGGGAATTGAATTCGCCGGCGTGCGCGAATATCTTCGCGGCGACGATGTCCGTACAATCGACTGGAACGTCACCGCGCGCAGCGGAAAGCCTTTCGTAAAGCTTTTTGACGAAGAGCGCGAGCTGCAAATATTCTTGATTGTCGACCGTTCCCTCTCCATGCAAGAAGGAACCAAAAACAAGACCAGGCTTGAAAGCGCGACCGAAATCGCCGCGCTCCTTACCCTTAGCGCCGAACGCAACGCAAACCCTGTCGGCGCGGTATTGTTTTCCGGCGACATTGAGTTTGCGGTAAAGCCAAAAAATTCCTCAAACCAAACAATGCTTTTGCTTTCGCGCCTCGACGAAGCGCCGGAGCGCCGCCGGGGAACCGCGCTTGCGGCCGCCCTGCAAGGCGCCGGAAAGCTTTTAAAGAAGCGCTCGCTGGTTTTCGCGATATCGGACTTTAGGGCCGGCGGCTGGGAAGACGCCTTCGCGCGCATTTCGGCTCGCCACGACGCGGTCGCGGTTAGGATAACCGACAGCATGGACTCATCGCTTCCGGAAATCGGCTCGATTACCGTTCGCGATTCAGAAACGGGCTTAAGAAAGCTTTTTCCAACCTTGTCAAAAACTTTTAGAGGCCAATGGCGCGAAGACGCCGCGATGAGAACAAAAAGATGGACTGACACAGTTCTAAGGCGCGGCGGAATTCCGCTTTCAATCTCAACCAGCGAAGACCCATTAAGCGCGCTTTTGAATTTCTTTACGCAGCGGGAGGCCGTATGAAAAAACTCAGAACGGCCGCCCTTGCCGCGCTTTTTGCAATCTCCTTGCCTCTTTTGCCGGCGCAAAATTTTTACGACAACGTTTCCGAGAACGCGTCCGAAGTCTCCCAATCCCTTCTTCCGATGGAAGTCTTTGTCGGCGACCAAGCGGAGTTGCGCTACTCATTTAGAAGCGCGGTGGACTTTTTTCCAAACGCCGACTTGGTAATGGAAGAAAAAATCGACATAAGCAAATTTCCTTTTAGAAACCTTTACAATTCTCTTACGATAAAGAGCGCCTACTTTAGCCGCAACGACATGGAATACGTCATCAGCCTTCAAATCGTTCCATGGCGGCCCGGCATAATAGAGTTTCCGCCCTTTGACTTGTTCTCGGTCCTAAGCCTTAGCGACAAGGACAAAAACAAAAACATTTCCTATTCGATATTGTTCGAGCCGATTGAAATAAAGTCGATTGTCGAAAAGACAAACCTCCGCGACATGCAGCCGCCGGCGCCGCCATTTATCATTCCGGGAACGACATACGTTCTCTTCGCGCTTTTGCTAGCGGCCTTGATTGTGTTCGCCTTGCTTTTGCGCGCCTTGATAAAATTCGGCGACATCCGCAGGTGGTTCAAGCACATGTCGATAAGAAGGGCCTACAGAAAAAATTCGGCAATCGCGATAAAGAAAATAAAGCGGCTTTTCCGCAACAAAAAAATCAGCGACATTGACTTTTGCGCCGGCTTGCAAAACATCACCAGGGCCTACCTTGACTTTAGGTTTGACTACCCCTTTAAGTCCGCGTCGGCGCGCGCGATTCGCGAAGGCTTTTCAAAAATTTGCCTTGGCGACATTCCAGACTCAATCGCGTACAGCGTCGAGGACTTGACCTCAATGTTCATACGAACGGACTACATTCGCTACGCCCACGACTCAATCGACTCGCAGTTGTATCCGCCCGCCGAGCACCAAGCGAAGCTGGCCAACTACGAGCGCAAGTCTTTAAGCGACATGGTGTTAAAGGCCATCGCTCTTTTTGAAAGCGACGGCGCTTCCGAGGAGGGTGTGGATGTCCTTTAGTTTTATGAACCCAGCGGCCTTTTTTCTTTTGCTCTTGATTCCGCTTTTTTTGGTTTTTAGAAAAACGGGGCTCTTGCAGCAAATCAGCTTTCCGCTGACATTCGCAGATTGGGGCGGCTACGTCTTTTCTTGGGACAACAAGCTTTTGAATTTCACTTCGGCGCTTTCAAGCAGTTTGGTTTTCGCCGCCTTTGTGATGATTGTATTTGCCTTTGCCGATCCAGTCGTCAGCGAGCAGGAACGCGTTTACACGACGCGCGGCGCCGACATAATTTTTGTCTTGGACACAAGCCCTTCGATGGCGGCGCGGGACATCGGCGGCGGAACCAGAATCGACGCGGCCAAGCAAGCGGCCCACGATTTGGCTCAAAAAAATTCCGGCGCCTCTTACGGCCTCGTCGCGATGGGAAAAGAGGCGGCGATTGTGGTTCCGCCTACAAGCGACTTGGACTACTTTGAAAGCCGCCTTTCTTCGCTGACCCTTGGCGAAATGGGCGAAGGAACCGCGCTTGGCACGGGCATCAGCTCCGCCGTATACCACTTGTCAACCTCAAACGCGCCGCGAAAGGCGATTGTATTGATTACCGACGGCGAAAACAACGCCGGCGAAATCCACCCCGACACTGCCGCGAAACTTGCGGTGGAAAACAAAATCACCTTGTACACCGTCGGAATCGGAACCCGCGGCTCCGTTCCGCTTGACTACAAGGACCCCTACACCGGAAAAGAATACACCGGCTACCTTGACTCGGCCTTTGATTCGGGCCCTTTGGAAAAAATCGCGCTTAGTTCCGGCGGCCACTATTACGGCGTGGAAAACTTGCCGGCGCTTTCAACGGCCTTGTCTGCGATCACCCGCAGGGAAAGCGTCGCGCAAAACTATTACTTAAGAAACGTCAACAAGCAATACTACGACAAATTTCTTTTTGCGGCGATCTTGATTTTCGCCTTGTCTTGGCTTATCAGAAGATTTTTGCTCAAGGAGTTTGTATGAACTTTAGCATTGAACGGCCATGGGCCTTGTACGGACTCTTGCTCATCGTTCCGCCATTGATTTACAGCGCCTTTACTTACAAAAAAACTTTTTCGCTTTTGATGAAGTCGGCCAAAAACAAAAAGACAAAAGAATACAAAAACATCCGAAAAAGAGTTTTTGCCAGAGTCATTTTGAGAGCGGCAGCCTGGTGCATGATGATTTTCGCAATGGCCGGCATTTCCTGGGGAACGGTGTCGACGCCCGCGCAAAAAAACGGAAACGCAGTCGCGATGGTCTTTGACATTTCCTACAGCATGACCGCGCGCGACTGCCCCAACAATTTGACCCGCCTTCAGGCCGTCTCTTCTTACGCCTACGATTTATTGGACAAAATGCAAGGCGTCCCGGCAAGCGCCGTCCTTGCAAAAGGAAACGGCATCATAGCCGTTCCGCTGACCGAGGACACGGAAGCGATTCGCTCCCTGCTTTCAATGCTGTCTCCTAAATTGATGAGTTCCGCCGGAAGCAACCTGGGCGAGGGCGTAAACGCGGCGCTCAAAGCGTTCCCAAAGAACGTTTCAAACGCTCCAGTAATTTGGCTTTTCACTGACGGAGAGGAAAGCGACCCGACTTTGGAAAACGCCTTGGGAGCGGCGCTTAAAAAAGGCGTCAGCGTGATTATTGTCGGCTTTGGCGAGGAGCGCGAAACCGAAATCTTCGCCGGCGACGGTAAGACGCCTGTCAAGACAGCCCTGCGCTCCGAAAAAATCAAGCAATGCGTAAGCGAAGCCAACAAAAAAAACCTTGGAGGCCAGGGCTTTAGCTTTATCAAGGGAGCGTCGGCCCAATTCATCGACGCGACGGAACTTGGCTCTGCAAGAAAAGTTTTGTCTACAATCAAAAACGACGGCGAAAAGATCGCGATGTCGTACGAGATGCAGCCCGTTGACCGCCACTTGTTCTTTATCGTTTTGGGAATCATTTTCTTTGTCCTGAGCTTCTTTGCCAGCGAATTTTCTTTGCGCGGCTTTCACGAAAAATTGGCGCTTTCTTTAGTGGCGCTTTGCCTTTGCTCATGCTCCAGCGAATTTGAGGAGTCAAAAAAGATTTTGGGCGCGGTTTGGAATTGGAACCAAAAGCAATACACGGAAGCCGTCGCAAAGTTCAGCCAAAGCCTTGACGAGGCCAAAGAAAACGGCGACGAAACGATCAAGCAGTACGCGCTTTACGGACTTTCGACCACTTACTTGATGCAGAACGAAAACGCCGCCGCGCTTGAAAAAATAAACGAGCTTTCCGGCTCCGCTCCGAACAAAATAAAATTCGCGGCTTTTTACAATTCTGGAATAATCGCGCAGCGCGAAGGCGACTACCAAAAGGCCGCCGAGCTTTTTAAGAACGCGCTTTTAGTCGACCCCTCAAACGTCAGGGCAAAAATAAACTTGGAGCTGTCTTACAACCAGCAAGCGCAGCGCGCGAAAGAAAGCGAGCGCCAATTGAACGGAGCCAACGAAATATCGCAGGAAGAATCCGATTTGCAAAAATCTGTATTTAATAGAATACGGGAGAAAGACCAACAACAATGGAAAAACATTCAGCAAGAGCAAAAAGACGCTTCGCCCTTGGATTACTAACGGCGGCCCTTCTTTGCGGCCAACAATTATTTTCTCAAGCCTTTGCGGAACAATTGGAAGCGTTTCCTAAAGACGATATTTTTTTTACAAACACCGACGCGCAATTCATCTTAAAAATTCCAAAGGTAAGTCCAAGCGATGTCCAAACGGAACTTCCAAATTTTCCGGACGGAGCGATCTTCAACTCCTCCAAAAAAAGCGACTATATCGACAACGACGGAATCGCGGGAACGGAAGTTGACTTATGGTTCACCTTTAGGCAAACCGGAAGCTACGCGTTCCCGCCATTGGCGGTTTACGTAAAGGGCCGCCGGCAGCCGGTCAAGTTCAAGCCGGTTGAGGTATACGAAAACCCTCGCACTATTCTTCCCCGAATGATTGTCGCGTTCGATGACGGCGAGACAATCAGCGCGGACGCGAAGAAAACGCCAACCATAACTTTGGAAAGCGACAAGGCGGCCCGATTTACGGTTTACTTGCAGTACGCGCTTCAAGCCCAGCAATTCGCGTGGAACATACCAAAAGACTCTCTCTTTGTGGAAGTCAAGCGCTACGCCGAAATGAACAAAAGCCGCCGCTCGTCGGATTTTTCCACAGAGAAAATTCCAGTGGCCAGCTTTGAATGGACTCCCTTTGCCGATGGAGTCACAACGCTTCCGGAAATCAAAATGATGGCAACCGCCTACTCAGGCCGCTCGGTTTACCTTTCAACGCCAGAATGCGTCGTTACAATCGTTCCGCAAAAAAAAGACGCAAAAGCCGGAGCGCCCAGCCAAGAGGAATCGGCTTACGCCTACGCATGGTCGGAAGCGGCCGACGGCGCGAAGGCAAAAAAAGCGAGCGGCTCGACGCCCTTTGACTGCGCCGAAATCGCCCAGCTTAGATCGCTTGAGCGCCGCTCCTTCTTTAACCTTAGAAAAGTCAGGGCGGAACGAATCGCCGCCGAGCGCGCCGTTGGAATACAATCTTCCGAAAACGAAGCGAACTACTGCTTGTTCTTTATCATCATCGGAGCAAACGGCTTGCTGCTTCTTTTGGCGCTTGTCTTTGCGCTTTGCAAAAAACGCTTTGAGGCCGCCGTCATCGCGGTCGCGGCGCTTGGAATGGTTTTCTTTTCGGCGCTCGCGGCAAACGTGGTTCTAAAGCGCTACGGAGTTTTGGTCGGCGGAGAAATCAGCCCCATCCCGGAAGATTCGGCAATCACTAAATCCGCGGTCAACGGCGGAAGCCGCGTCCAAATCAAGGAAGAAGTCCAAGGCTGGTACTACATCGTCTACAACGAAAACGGCGGCTGGATAAAAAAAGAAAACATTGCGATAATCAAATGAATTTTGGCGACATATTGGACAAATGGGAAGCGACGCAAAAAGGCCAAGTCGTTGACAAGGACGCGGCGGCCGAAAAATTAGCGGCTCAAGAAAAAACGCGCCGCTCTTCCTACATTCAAAGTTTGGCGCCGCAAGACACGCTTGACCTTCACGGAAAAACGCAGGAAGAGGCTTGGAAAGCCCTTAACGATTTTGTCGCCAACGCAAGGCGGCGCGGCCTTCAAAAAATATTGATCATCCACGGAAAAGGCATTCATTCCGCCGACAGCGAAGGCGTTTTGGGAAGCCTGGTGAAAAAATTCATTGAAGGCGACCAACGCTTGGGCAGCTACGGAAAAGCCGACAAACGTCACGGCGGAAGCGGCGCGACTTGGGTTGCCGTTCGCGGCTAAATTTATTATATTATAAATATGGAAGATTATTACGCTCTCCTTGGCGTTTCCAAAAACGCCAGCGAAGACGAAATAAAAAAAGCATATAGAAAGCTCGCGTTTGAATACCACCCTGACAGGAACCCAGGCGACAAGGCCGCCGAAGAAAAATTCAAGAAAATCAATGAAGCGTATTCCGTTTTGGGCGACGCAAACAAAAGGGCGCGGTACAACGCCGGCTCCTTTAACTACCAGCAAAACTATAATTCCGGCGCCTGGGAAGGCCGCAACCCGTTTGGCTCAAACTCATACGAAAGCTACGACCCCTTCCGAGAATGGGAAAATTTCGCCAACTCTAGCCGACGCTACTATTATTCAAATCACTCAAATTATTCCAACGCGCAAAATGACGCGCCTATGTCGCGCGGCGAGGCCTTTAGCCAATTGATATGGAAAGTATTGCAGATTGTTATCGGCCTTTGGTCAATCAACTTCTCGATTTATCTCTTTCCGATTGGACCAATTTTAAGCGTCGCCGCGGTCGTAAACGGCTTTAGCGGAGCCTCCAAAGCGCTGAAGGCCTTGTTCCGCCCAAATAAAAAATAACCGGCGCTCCAGGAATACGGAGGCGCCTTGAATCTATCTTTGTCTGAAAATGATTCTTCCCTTGTCCAAATCATAGGGAGAAAGCTCAACCTTAACGTTGTCGCCGGGAACGATTCTGATGTAATGCTTTCTCATTTTTCCCGAAAGGTGCGCCATGATGATGTGTCCGTTCTTTAATTCAACGCGGAACATTGTATTGGGCAAAGCTTCTTTTACCAAACCTTCAACTTCAATCGCTTCTTCTTTTGCCACGATTCCTCCTCAAAAAAACACTTGATTTTTTTCCAAGATGCGCTATTATAGTATCTTAAAATAAACATGTTTGTCAACAAGGGGAAAATTTTGAGACAGTCTTTTATCAAAAAAATGAAGGAAAAATTGACAGAACAGAGAAATCTTATTCTGGAGGCTCTCGCCGCCCAGAACAACGAATTCAAGGACTTGGTTTCTAAAGTTGAATCAGGCGACGAAATCGACGTCGCGTCCGGAGCGGTTGACCGCAATATGTTGGATTCTCTCAACGCGCAGGACGCCAACCGCCTTACGCTTATAAACAACGCGCTTCTTCGCATCCAGCAAGGAAAATACGGCCTTTGCCTTCAGTGCGGAAAAGCCATTCCCGAAGCGCGCCTAGAGGCTTTGCCCTACGCCTTTATGTGCATCGACTGCGCTTCCAAGGCCGAAAAGCGCCGCTAGCCTTTTAGGCTTCCGCTAAGTTGGTAGAATTTAATCTGGCCGTCTTCAATATAGGCGGCCTCTTGATATCCCGCCCTAATCGCCGCGAGTTCCGCGCGGTCAAAAGCAAAGTCCAGGCATTGAACGCTGTGCGCGTCGCTAGAAAAAGTTATCGGCGCTCCGGCTTGGCGCAATAATTCCAAAAATTCAACGCTGGGATAAACGTCGTCAATTCTTCCGCGGGCAAGGCCGCCTGTGTTTATTTCCACAATTACGCCGGCCTTTGCGGCAGCCTTTGCGGTGGCCTTTAATTCCTTTTTATACCAAGACTCTCCTTGGTCAAAAAATTTCAGCTGGCCGTTGTTGATTCTCACAAGGTCGGCGTGGCCAAGAATTTGCATTTTTTGCGTGGCCAGCATTTGCCGCTGGCGGTCAAAATACTCGCATACGGCTTTCTTTCCGTCGTTCTTGTAAAGGCGCGCCAAGCCCTCCGACACTTCCGACAGCGGGCCGTCAACCGTAAAAAAACCGTTTTTGTTGTTCAAATAGTGAACGGAGCCAATGAGGTAGTCGGGAGAAAAATCTTTGTACGCCCATTCAAAGTCGCAGGCAAATTCAGGAATGTAGTCGGCCTCAAGGCCCGCGTAAATTTTCATCTTGCCTTGATATTCTTTTGCCAGGGAACGGATGGAATCAAAATAATTTTTATGGTCTTTCGCGGCCATATGCCAATCCGACGAATGCGGATAAAGGCTGTGGGAAGAAAAGCCCAAAATTGAAAAGCCTTTTTTTAGCGCTTCCTCCGCGTTTTCTTTTGGAGTGTTTTTTCCGTCACAAAAAGTCGTGTGTGTATGATAGTTCGTTTTCATTGCCCCGCTCCTTTTTCCAAAGATCCGCCGCCGCGTTGAATTTCTTCAATCCTTCGCGCAAGGCTTTATGCATCTCCCTTAATTTTTTCACGCTCCGCTCGTGGGCGGCCTTGTTAAAATCTCCGCCTAGGCCAGAAAGAGAAAAGGCGGAAATCGTAGCCGCGCTTCCTTTTATCGTATGGCCGATTCGGCGCAAGGTTTCGTAATCCCTGCCCTTTATGTAGGCGGGAATTTCTTTGATCAATTTTTCGCTTTGCGCGGCAAAGTCGTCGACCAATTGCATTCCCAGCTCATAGTCGCCGGAAATCGTGTCCTCAAAGTCCGCCGAATCCCAAACAAGATTTTTTTTGCCTGCCGTTTTTTTTGCGGCGGCCGACGCGGGCTTTAAGTTTGCGGCAAAGGAACTCTTCCACCTAAGGATGACTTTCTTTAAGTCGTCGCTCTTGTAAGGCTTTCCTAAAATGTCGTTCATTCCGGCGGCGCTGTATGTCTTAAAGTCTTCGTCGGTGTGGTTTGCCGTGCACGCGACGATCACGCCGTTGTAGCCGTTTTTGCGCAAGGCTTTTGTCGCGTCCAAGCCGTTCATCTCGGGCATCTGCAAGTCCATAAAGACGATGTCGGTCTTTGGATTCTCTTTAGCCAATTGAACGGCTTTGAGTCCGTCGTCGGCCTCCAAAATTTTGGCGCCCATTTTTTTTAGGAATGCCACGATAAGCTTTCTGTTCACAGGATGGTCTTCGGCCACAAGGACCAAAACGCCCTTCGCAATTTGCTCGCCGCTCACCTTGACGGCGGCCTCGTCAATGACCGGCTCCTCGCTCTTTAACTCTATCGGATCGGAAAAGGCGTTGGACAAAAGCTTAAAAAGGTTTTCCGTCTTTACCGGCTTGTGGATGTAGCCGTTGAACCAATTTAGCATGCGCATCTTTGCGTCTTGCCTTAACTGGCCTTCGGGAACGATCAAAAAAAGCTTTGCGTCGTTAATCGTCTTGTCGGAGTTGATTTCGCTCGCAAGCCGCCAGCCGTCCATTCTTGGCATCACCATGTCGATAAGAACCAAAGTGAACGGATTGTTTTGCCTTGCGGCGACTCTCATCATCTCCAATGCGTCTTTTCCGCTTTGGGCAAGCGCGACGGACGGCAAGCCAAAATCCTTTAGCTTGTTTTCCAAAGACTTCCGCGCCAAGTAATTGTCGTCAACCAAAAGTATTCTCGCGTCGTCCGGGTACTTTAGGCGCTTGAATTTATCCAAAGCGCTTTGAGACTTTTCGGCTTTGACGCAGGGCATGGTGAACCAAAAGACGGAGCCGCCGCTTATGTTCGGCTCAACCCCAATCTTTCCGCCCATCGCGGCGACCAGAGCCTTGCAAATTGAAAGCCCCAGGCCGGTTCCGCCGTACTTTCTTGTCGTTGAAGTGTCCGCTTGGTAAAAGTCGGTGAAAAGCTTTTTTCGCGCCTCTTCCGAAATTCCTATTCCGGTGTCCTCAACCTTAAAAAGAATGAAGTCGTCGCCGGACTTTTCTACGATTACGTGTATGTAGCCCTTTTCGGTGAACTTGACCGCGTTCTTTACGATGTTCAACAATATTTGCTGCAAGCGCGTCGGGTCTCCCATTACAAATTTTGGAGCGGAAGGATAAATGTCGCTCACCAATTCAAGGCCCTTGCCAAAGGCTTCGGCGCTGACCGAGTCCATGACGCGCTCAACGACTTCGAGCAAATTAAACTGAATGTTTTCAAGCTTGAAATTTTGCGAGCGCAGTTTTGAAAAATCCAGGATGTCGTTCGCCAAGGCCAGCAAAGTTTCGGCGCCGACTTGCATTTGGTGCGCGTACTCCAATTGCTCCTTGTCAAGATTTGTCATTTTTAGGAGTTCGAGAGAGCCGATTATAGTTTGAATCGGCGTTCTCATTTCGTGAACGGTGCTGGAAAGAAAACGGCTTCCAGTCGCAATCGCTTCAAGAGGCGCGTCAGATTCGGTCATGCAAAATTTCCATAGCCTTTTTGAGAATCACTTCGGGCTTTTGCGGCTTTGCAAGATAGCCTTTGGCGCCAAGGCTTAGGGCTTGAATTACATATTCGCGCTGAACGGCCTGAGAGTAAACGATTGCGGGAATCGGCTTTTCGCGCGCCCTCAGCTGGTTAAGGATGTCAAAGCCGTTTACACCCTGCATGTAAATGTCAAGCACCGCAAGGTCAAAAGACTTTGTTTGAATCGCCTGCGCGAATTTAGCTCCGCTTTCAAAGACTTCGGTCGTGACGCCAACAGACTGGAATGACTGCGCCAAAATTTTTCTTACAACCTCGTCGTCATCGACAATCGCAATGTTCAAAAGGCTTCCGTCTGAGTCTAAAGAACCGTCCTCTCCGCTTTCCATTCCAAAGCGAATGTCCACCGAGCCGGTTGTGTCGTCGTCCTGGCCGGCCAAAATGCTGTCTGCGATAATTTCCGTCGCGTCTCCGGCGGCCTGGCCCTTTCCAACGATTGAACCCAAGGCGCTGGTCAAGTCCTTAAGCACCTTTACGCCGATATACTCAACATGGCCGTCGATAAAATCGTTCATGTAATCGTCAAGCGAAAGAATCTTTACGTTGCGGCTTTGAATGCGGTTGTCGGCCAAAACAGTGTCCAGCAAAAGCTCAAGGTTGATTCCGTCCACAAAAGAAAGCTGCAAGTTTGTCATCATGACGATGACTTTTGGATCCTTTATTTTGTAGTTGTCGATCATCTCGCTGATCTTGTATTTGAGCAAAGAAATTTTTTCGCGGTTAAGGCCTTGCGCGACTTCAACAAAAATGACGTTTCCGTTGTGGTGAATCTCAAGAACGCAGGGAGTCGTGTCCATCGAAAGGTTGGCGCGGATGATTTTTCCGATCGCCTCAAAAAAGACGTCAAACTTAATAGGCTTTGAAAAATATTTTACAACGCCGTATTGAACCAACGAAGAAATCTGGGCGCGCTCCATTTCCGGGCCAGCGATTATTACCGGAATTTTTTTTGCGTTGGGGTCGGACATCTTTCGTTCCAACAAGTCCATCACTTCTTCAAAGGACTCTTCTATGTCGATGATTATCAAATCAGGAATGGAGCGCACCATTTTTGAAAACGCGTCCAAGCGTCCGTCGGCGATTTCAGCGCTGACGTTCTCCGAAGAGAGCTTTTCCTTGACAAATTCGCGGAACATTGGAGCCGCGTTTATAATTAGAACTTGTTTTTTTCTGGCATTTGCGTCCATATAGATATTTTACTCCTAAAATGCTATAATTTCAAGTATGGAGGAAGATTCATGGCAAAAGCGGTAGTTTTTTTGGCCGAAGGTTTTGAAGAAATCGAGGCGATCACCCCAATAGATTATTTAAGGCGCGCCGGCGTCCAGGTGGAGACAGTGGCCATTCCCGTTGGCGGAAAGGCGGACGCGCTGGTTACAGGCTCCCATAAAATTCCTGTAAAGGCGGACTTGACCTTTGACGAGCTTGCCATGCGAAGCGGCGACGAGCTTCCCGACGCGGTTGTGGTTCCCGGCGGAATGCCCGGCGCGGCCAATATCGGTTCTTGCGAGCTGGCCGTCGACTTTATCAAGAATATGTTCAAGCAAAACAAATTGGTCGCGGCCATTTGCGCGGCGCCGGTGGTCGTTCTTGGCAAAACCGGCGTTTTAAGAAACAAAAAATACACTTGCTACCCCGGAATGAAACAATTCGCCGACTATTGCGGCGGAGAGGAAAAAGCCGCCCAGTTGACCGCCGGCGCGGTTCTTGTTCCCGACCAGCCCTTTGTCGTTGACCAAAACTTAATCACAGGCCGCGGTCCCGGCGCCGCCGAACAATTTTCGATGGCGCTTGTCGAATTCCTTTGCGGAGCGGAAAGCGCCGCCAAAATAAAGGCCGGAAGCGTCCAAAGATAGCCAAAAGCGATGAATTGGAGCCTTTTGTTTTTTGCAAACTCAGTTCTCTTGGGAGCGGGACTGGCGATGGACGCTTTTTCCGTTTCGATCGTCAACGCGCTTTCAGAACCCGACATGAAATGCGGCAAACGCTTTTTGACGGCCGGAGTTTACGCGCTCTTTCAATTCGCGATGCCTATGATTGGCTGGATTTGCGTTCACACAATCGCGCAAAAATTCACCGCTTTCCAAAAATTCATCCCATGGATCGCGCTTGTCCTCTTGCTTTACATCGGAATAAAAATGATTTGGGAATCCCTACATTCCGACAACAAAGAATGCAAGGCTTGCAAAAAAACGACTTGCGAAAATTGCGCGTCAAGAAAAACAAGCCGCCTTGCGCTAGGGCTTTTGCTCCTGCAAGGAATCGCGACTTCGATTGACGCGCTTAGCGTAGGCTTCGCCACCGCGGAATACGGACTTGCGATGGCGCTTGCCTCTTCGCTGATAATCGCCGCGGTAACGTTCGCGATTTGCATGGCGGGCTTGCTCATAGGCCGCGCGGCCGGAAACCGCTTGTCGGACAGGGCGCAAATTTTTGGCGGCTGCATTTTGATTTTTATCGGAATCGAAATTTTTGTCCGCGGCGTTTTCTTCTAGCCTGCCAGTTCTTCCAGGTTGAAAAAAGTCCGCCGTTCCACTATACTAATCGCCATGGAAAAAACATTAAAAAACAAACTGATTCCTTTTTCGCTGGCGCTGGCCGTAATTTTGGCCGACCAAATCACAAAGGCCTTGATTGTAAAGGCAATTCCGCCGTACACGATTGGCTGGACATTCGCGAATGACTTAATCAGAATAGTTCACGTGGCCAACAAGGGCGTTGCCTTTAGCCTTGGAGCGGGGCTTTCGCAAAGCTTTAGGGGCCTTCTTTTTTCCTTCGCGCCGCTTGTCGTAATCGGGCTTGTCGTATGGATTTATTTTAGGAACCAAGAGTTCAATTCGCTCCAGCGTTGGTGCGTTTGCGGCATCGTTGGAGGCGGAATCGGAAACATCATCGACAGAATCTTTAGGCCGCAAGGCGTCGTTGACTTTATTGACGTAAAATTCTTTGGAATATTCGGCCTTGACCGCTGGCCAACCTTTAACGTCGCCGACGCGGCGATTGTCGTGTGCGGAATTTTATTGATCGCCTCCTTTGTCATTACCGTAAAGGGCGGCGCGTCGCAAGGAGAAAACAATGACTGAAGAAGAGCTTAAAAACATCCAAGCCCCGCAAGAAGACAAAAAGGCGCCGCTGACAGAAACGCAAAAGCGCCGCAACGCCTTTTGGATTCAAATGCTTGGCGCGCTTGTTTTGTTGGTTTCGGGATTTATTTTGGTAATCGCGCTGGAAATCGGCGCGGCTTTTGTCTTGGGCCGAATCGTAAAGGCCGACGAATCAGTAATGAAAACAGTTTCGCCAATCGTCATTCTTGCCGGCATTATCGTCGCGTGGTTCATAAGCCGACAAGTTTGCAAGGCGCTTGTCCTAAAGACCAAATGGCGCGACGCCGTTCCCGACGACGTGGTGGATTTTTATTCTGGAAAGTAAGATTGGACAAGGCGCGCTTCGCCCAAGGCGCCGGAATATCGACAAAGCTTTTAAATTATAGTATAATGTTTTCATCTTTTATCCAAAAGGAGAAACATTATGGAAAAGTTCTTTCAACTGAAAGAAAGAGGAACGACTGTAAGCCGTGAAATCGTTGCTGGAATCACGACATTCCTTGCGATGGCCTACATTCTTATCGTAAACCCAAGCATTCTTGCCGCGGACGGCACAGGCATGGCATGGGGCCCTGTTTTCACAGCCACAGCCATCTCAGCCGCAATCGCCACTTTGGTAATGGCCTTTTGCGCAAACCTTCCTGTCGCCTTGGCGCCCGGACTTGGCCTTAACGCCTTCTTCACGTATTCGGTAGTGTTTGGCATGGGCTGCTCATGGCAGTTCGCCCTTACAGCCGTTTTTGTTGAAGGAATTATTTTCGTGCTCCTTAGCCTTTGCGGAGTTCGCGAGGCGATCATCAAATCAATCCCGGAAAACCTAAAAAAAGCTGTTTCTGTCGGAATCGGACTTTTCATCACAATCATCGGATTGGTCAACGCCGGAATCTGCTCCACTAAGACAGGAACTTTCATCGGCTTTGTAAACTTCACAATGGATAATTCAGTGGCGATTGTAGCGGTAATCGGCCTCATCATCACAATCGCGCTCTACACCCTTAAGGTTCCCGGCGCCATTCTCATCGCCATCATCGCCACTACAATCATCGGCATTCCTTTTGGCGTAACGACAATCCCTCAAAACTTCAAGCCCTTCTCCGCTCCGTCAACCCCCTATTTCTTCAAGTTTGAATGGACTCACGTTCTTTCTGTGAAATTCGTGGTTGTCCTTGTGACATTCCTCTTCACAGACATGTTCGACACAATCGGAACTTTGCTCGGAGTCGCGGAGCAAGGAAACCTCAAGGACGAAAACGGAGACATCAAGAACGTCAAGGGAGCCTTGCTTTCTGACGCTATCGGAACTGTCGCCGGCGCCTGCTTGGGAACTTCAACTGTAACTTCATTCGTAGAGTCTTCATCTGGCGTCGCCGCCGGAGGACGCACAGGACTCACTTCGGTAACAACAGCCGTGTTCTTCTTGCTTTCGCTCTTCTTGAGCCCGCTCTTCTTCCTTGTGCCTGCCGCCGCCACAGCGCCTGCCTTGATTTTCGTAGGCTACTTGATGATGAAGGCTGTGACTTCAATCGACTTTGCCGATCCCACAGAAGGAATTCCGGCTTTCATCACAATTATGTCAATGCCCTTCTCTTACTCAATTTCAAAGGGAATCATGTTCGGAATCATTTCTTACATCATCGCCAAGCTCGCCGGAAAGAAAGCCAAAGAAATCCCTGTTGTAACTTGGATTTTGGCCGTTATTTTCTTAGCTGACATTGTGTTTGAAGCGACAAAGTAACCGCTAACAAAAACAAAAAAAAGTCCCGCGGTTTGCGGGACTTTTTTTTTCGCTCTTTAGGCTTCCACCATAACCAAGGAGGCCGTCGCGCTTTTTTCGGCGTAGATTGAGCGGCGGTTTTTGTAAGGATTGCGGAAAGAGGCGATTTGAGTCCTGATGCTGTCGATGTGGCTTCGCAAAAGGTCGCGGTTTTTCTTGTTCTGCGCCAAGACTTGATTCTGCAAATTTGACAAATCGTTTTGGAGCGAGGCGATCGACTCTTCCCTTTGGTCTCCGCCGCGGGCCTTGTACAAGTCCGACATCGGAACGATAACCTTTTGCAAATTCATGATGTTTGAGACAACCTGCTGCTCAAGCTCTGTATGGGCCAAAAGCGCGTCGGCGTTTTCGCTGGCGATTGAATTTTCCTGCTTTTCCAAAACCGTAAGGTACTCGCGGAATTTGTCGCGCTGCTGCTGGAGCAAGCCGCGGAATTTTTTCAACAGAGCCACGCGCTCTTCAAGTTCTTGCTCAGAAATCTCTTCCATAGTTTACCCCTTAATGTTCAACGCCGGCTGCGTTTGGCTAGGAACCGCGCTATTGGCGCTTTCGGCCGCAACGCGCCAAGATTCCGTCAATTGCTTCATCATATTCAAAACTGAATCGATTTTATCCTTGCTCTTTGAAATGTTGGCGCTTCTAAGCTGGTCGTTGAAGAAAATATAAAGGGCCATCAAATTGCGGGCAATCTCGCCGCCCTTTTCCATGTCGAGCGAGACTTGAAGCTCGGTGATTATTTCCTGCGCGCGCAAAACGTCGGCGCTAAAAGACTCTATATTTGCGACTGGCAGTTTTCCGTCAGGGTTGAATTTTGAGGAGGCGGAAGTGAGCTTTTTTACCGCTCCCTCATAGAGAAGAACAACGAGTTCGGCTTGGCTTGCGGTGTTGACGCTGGCCCTTTTGTAAGCGTTGTAAGCCTGATTGTAAACCATAAATTTATCGCCTCCCGTAAAACAGATAATACATCAATTAAGATTATCGGTTTTTTGGAAGGCGACTTTAGCGCTATTTGTCTTCTTCTGTAAGGATTTCCCTTGCGGGAACCATGACCTTTTTGTCGTAGCAAATGAACATATTGTCCGCGTTTTCGGGCTTTGTGCCCTGCGTCAAGGCGCTTACAAGCGGAACGATTACAAGGCCGGCCAACATGCAGAAGGCGCCGGAGTAAAGCGAGTTCCTAAATATAAAGTCAAGGAAAGCGCCGCTCACCTTAATCATTCCAAGCGACTTGAAAAGCTGGACAATCTCAACGACAGTCGCAAAGCAAAAGGAAACGCAAACTGCGGCGCGGCTTGTCTTTTTCCAGTAAAGGCCGTACAAGAACGGAGCCAAAAAGGCGCCGCTCAGCGCTCCCCAGCTTACGCCCATCAACTGCGCGATAAAGGTGACGCGGCTCTTTGCCTGCACAATCGCTATGACAGCGGAAAGGATAATGAAAAAAGCCACAAAAACGCGCATCATAAGCATGTTGCCTTTTTCCGAGTTGCGCTTGTTTTTTAGAGTTCCGATAAAGTCCAGCGTAAGCGTGGAGCTTGAAGTGAGGACAAGCGAAGAGAGCGTCGACATCGAGGCCGACAAAACCAAAATCAAGACGACGCCTATCAAAACGTCTCCAAGATTTGAAAGCATGTTTGGAACGATTGAGTCAAAGCCCTGCGCCTTTACAGATTCCGCCGTGGCGAACAAGCGGCCAAAGCCTCCCAAAAAGTAGCAGCCGCCGGCGACAACAACGGCAAAGGCCGTTGAGATTACCGTTCCGATTTTAATCGACTCTTCGTTCTTGATCGCGTAGAATTTTCCAACCATTTGCGGAAGGCCCCACGTTCCAAGCGAAGTCAAAATAACGACCACAAGCAAGTAAAGCGGATCCGGCCCAAAGAAGGAAACGTAGGCGCCCTTCATCACCGGAGACTCGATCTCGCTCATAAGCGCAAGGCTTTTCATAAAGCCGCCGTTTTGAGCCAGCACCGCAAGGACAACCGCGACGATTCCGACAAGCATCACAAGGCCTTGGATAAAGTCGTTGACAGCGGTGGCCATGTAGCCGCCGACGATTACGTAAACCGCCGTAAGGAGAGCGATGACGACAACGCAAACGGCGTAGTCAACGTTAAAGGCCATCTTAAAAAGGCGCGAAAGGCCGTTGAACAAAGAGGCCGTGTAAGGAATCAAAAAGAAAAACGTTATCGCGCTTGAAGCGATCTTTATTTTGTCCGAGGCGAAGCGGCGGCCAAAAAAGTCCGGCATCGTCTTTGAGTCCAAAAAGCGCGTCATTATTCTCGTTCGCCTTCCCAAAACCGCCCAGGCCAAAAGCGAGCCGATAAAGGCGTTTCCAAGGCCAATCCATGTGGAGGCGACGCCAAAGTTCCAGCCAAACTGGCCCGCGTAGCCTACAAAGATTACCGCTGAAAAATAAGACGTTCCGTAGGCAAAAGCCGTAAGCCAAGGGCCAACCCTGCGGCCTCCCAAAACGTAGCCGGTAACGTCGCTGGCGGCGCCGCGGCATTTGATTCCGACAAAAACAAAGACCGCGAAAAACACGACAATCAAAGCAAGTTTAATGAACATTTCGTTCTCCTTAAAAATTATTAAAAGGCCCCGGAAAGCCGGGGCCGTATTTTTTAGAACAACTTCTTAAACGCGTCGCCAATCGGGCTCTTGTCAAGAGCGTCGCCCATCGCGTCGCCGGCGGCGGACTTGGCTTGGTCTTCAAGCATTTTTTGAAGCTCGGCCTTTTTGGCGTTAAGCTCTTTGTTAAGCTTGTCCATGTTAAGGCTTTGCGCGTTGATTCCATTCTCCAAATTGACAAACTGCGAAATCTTTTCTGTGACGCCGCCGGTTTGCTCGTTAAGGCGCGCGGTGATTTCCTTTTTGGCGTCGTTGATGAGTCCAGACAGTTCTTTGTTGACAACGCTCTTCAATATTGTGTTGAACTGCTTGTCCAAGTCGGAGTCAATCGAAAGCGAAAGGTTGCGGTCGGGATCGATTCCGATTTTGGCCGTAAGAATCAGATTCTTTATCGCGTCAAGCGCGCTGGAATAGAACCTGTGCGCGATCGGCGGATCAAATTCGTCGGCGGTCATTTTTAGCCCCCTCATGTCGAACTTGGCCGCGATTTCAACCGCTCCTTCGGCGGTCATCAAAGCGCCCGCCAAAAGCGTTGTGTTGGAATCCAAGTCCAAGTAAGGGCTCTTAAAGGCAAAGGGATAATTGGTGCCCATGTATTCCGCTTCGACAAGGGGATTGCTTGTCTTGCTGCGGGCGTCAACGACAACCTGCGCGCGATGGGTCCTGCGGCCGCTTTCGTTGTAGCTTCCTGTGATTGTGGCCGGAGAGCCGCGCTTGTCCATGTCGTTGGAGATTTCCAAGCCCTGGGCGGAAACACCCAAACCGCTGAAAGAAATTTTTTCTATCAAAAAGCGCGGCACGTTGTCGTTCCTGTACCAAACGTCAATGCCGGGAAGGCGCGTGTGGCGCTTTTGCGTCTTGGCGGCCTTTTTCATCGTGTCCTTGGCGTTGGCCGACGAAGACTGCTTGGCCTTCATCGCCGCGTCGATCGCTTGCGAAACGTAAGGATAGTAGTCGCCGCAAACCGCGTACAAGGCGCTGTAAAAGGCGTTGCTTAAAATTTTCGTTCCCGCGTCCATGTTGAACGAAGTGATTTTCGTTAGCTGGCTGTTGACCAATTCGGTGTCGGCCTTAATCGCGGCTTGGACTTGGCTTGAAATGTTTTTTATTTCAGCGCTGTCGGCCTTTACATCGTTCAAGGCTCCCTTTACGGTGTTGGTCACAGACTTGCTTTTTTCTATCGCGCTTGACACTTCCGTGATGGCGTTCTTGATTTCTATCGGGTTCTGTACATTTGACCAATCCTTGTTGACCAAACTGTTGACGCTTGAAGAAAAGTCATTGACTTCCTTTTCCATTTTTGCCGGCATGTCCTTCCACTTATTGACCGAAGCCTCAACCTTGGACTGAACGTCCTTGGCCAGCGCCGGAGACTTTAAGTTGTCCTGGACGTTCTTGATCATGTTCTCTGGATTGTATTCGGCAAAGGCCGCCTCGATCGATTCCTTGGCGGCGGCGACGGCGGCGTCCTTCTTTTTGCTGACGTTGGCCGAAAATTTTTCGACGTAAGGGTTGACGGGCTTTTCGATTTCGCTAAGCTCGCCTGAGTAGCTTCTGTCGGTTCCGATTTGGAGGCCTGTGACTTCGATGTTCTGCGCGTCGAATTTTCCGCGCAAGGCTTCGGTCAAGTTGAACTTGATTTCGGTCTTTTCGATTTGGAACAAATTTTTCATCGGGCTTGAGGCGTTGGCCTGCTGCAAGTCGCGGACTGTTATCGTGGCCTTTAAAAGCTCGACGTTGACGCTTGCGATGTCGGCGCGGGCGCCAAAGACTTTTTGCATTCCCATAATCATTCCCTTTTTGGCAAGGGGATTCTTAAAGGCAATGAAAAGAATGACGACGGCGGCAAAAAAAGCGACAGTCGCGACAAAGGGAAGCAGCTTAAAGGAACCCTTGTTTTTCTTTACGTCCTTGGCGATGGCTTTAAGGCGCTTAAAGTCCGAGGCTGGAATCATCTTGTCGAGCGGGATGCGGACCGTTCCCTCCTTTGCCGGATTGTCCTCAAACAAAGACTTTACCAAAGCCTTGTCGCTGGAAATGTAAATTTTTTTGTAAAGGATTTTTTCAATCTTGTCGGTCTTGTAAACTTTTTTTAGAAGGCCCGGAAGCTTTTTCGCCGAAACTTTCTTTGGCTCTTTCTTTGGTTTTTCAACGGCGGTCTTTTTGTCTTTATCTGTAATCTTTGCCATAATTAGAACTTCTCCTCAAAGGCTTCAAAAATCTTTCCAATGACCGGCAAGTTTGCGGCGGCCTTGTAAAGCGGAGACCTGATGAAAGCAGGCGCGACCTTTGCCCGCCAAAATTTGACGAACGCGATTCCCGCAAGGAAAAACGGAACGTAAAGGACAAGGCAAAACAAAAAGCTTCCCATGACAATCGTATTGTTGAACTTAGTGAAGCCCACAAAAGGAACGTCAACCAAAAAGCCAAAAAGATTTTCAAGCGGCTTGTAGGTCAAAACGTTGTAGCCAATCAAGTCAAAAAGCGGGTCAAGAATCCAAGCGAAGTAAGAGACGATGAGCATAGTCAAAAGATAAGTGGGCTTGTTGATGCGGACAAACATAAAGAAAACTAAAATCAAATACCAAAGCGCGTTGTTCTTTGGCATAAGGCCCAACATAAGCCCCAGCGCAAAACCGTGAGCCATCTCGGCCGGATTTTGGTTGGCGTTCAAAGCCTTAAAAAGGCCGGAAATCCACTTTAACATTTTTTTCCTCCGAACTTTTCAGGAATATTTCAGGAATATCTATTATAGAATATTTTAGCGCGGTTTTATGTTTTTTTCAATGATTTTGCGATATCCGCTAGAGTTCGTCGCCCTGGCGGTCCATCTCCAGCCGCTTTAGCCTTGCGCTGTCCAAAGTGACGCAAAGGTTCTTTTCGTGGGAGGGAAGGACCAAGCCCTTTGGGCCGTTCTTGGCGCGGCGCAAGTGCTTTACTTCAGTATAATAAAGGTCGGCTTTTCCGTTGCTTCTGGCTTTTGAAAAGTAGACGGCCAAGTTTCCCGCGTCCAGAAGGATTTCCAAGGGAATCGTTTTTCCGGCGCGGTATTTGATGAATACGTAGCCGCCCGGGCAGTCTCGCGTGTGCAGCCACATGTCGTTTCCTTTTACATGATGGCGCAAAAGCTCGTCGTTTTCGTTCGCGTCGCGGCCGACCAGAATGTACCAACCGTTGACCGTATAGTCCAAGCCCGGATGCGTCTTTTTTTGCTTTTGCTTGGGAGCGGAGTCTTTTCTTAAAAGCTGCTCGATGCGCACCGGATTTTTTTCGTTCAAAATTTCTTGGTAGGCCTTGTCCAAGGCCGCGAGCTTTCTCTTTGCCAATTCGATTTCTGTCGCAAGCTCTTCCGCTCCGCTGACTTCCTTTTTGTAAAGGTCGTAGTAATGGGCGGCGTTGGCTTGCGCGGATTTTTTTGGGTCGATTTTGATTTGAACGGTCGCGCCGCTTTGGTAGTCCACGCATTCTAAAAAGTTTGAGCCGTCCTTGCCCGCGCTTGCGCCGAGCAAATGCGCGTTTGACAAAATCAAGTCGCCCCAATGCTTTTTTTGGCCGGAATTCTCAAAGCTTTCCTTTTTCTTTTGCAGGCGCTCCAAGGCTGCCTCCTGCTTTGAGCGGCGCGACTCATGCCAGGCCTTTGCCTTTTCCAAAAGGGCCTCGCGCGAAAGGTTTGACGACTTTTCGCTGTAAAACCAATCGACTTTTTGGTTGAACGAAAGCGGCGCCCAGTCGGGATGCTTTTTTAGAATCTCTTCTTGAACGTCGGCAAAGTCGCGGACTGGAAAGCGTTCCGC